>NZ_JBHIRX010000004.1:0-427447 GCF_042138595.1 Paenibacillus terreus
GAATTCAAGATTCGATGTCGAGTCCGCTTCCTGACTTCCTTCGTGATCAAAAGATGACTTTTTGAACTACCTCTATACGGAATTGAATTTAGCCTTTGACCGAACCCGCCGTTACCTGGATAAACGTCTTGTTTGCCAGAATATAAGCGAGCAGCATCGGCAGAATCGACAAACATGCTCCCGCCATCATCAGATGGATTTGCATGGCCGCGGAAGAGCCGTAGCGGAGATTCGCCAGCCCGACGGTGAGCGTCTGCAGCTGCGGATTGGTCATCGTGAACACCAGCGGCAGAATGTATTCGTTCCACGCATGGCGGAAGGCGAACAGCCCGGCCACGCCCAGCCCCGGTGTCAAGAGCGGCAGGATAATCAGGAAGAAGGTGCGGATGAACCCCGAGCCGTCCACCATTGCCGCTTCATCAAGCTCGCGGGGAATAGCTTTGAAGAAGCCCTGCAGCATAAAAAACGTGCTGGAATGGGCGCTGATCAGAATAAGGATCACTCCCCACAGCGTGGTATTCAGGTGCAGCGCCACCATCAGGTCAAACTGCGGGCGCAGCACAATGGCGCCGACGGATATAAACATCATCGATGCCTGCACCGTTACATACAGAGATTTGCCGGGAAAATCGCGCCGGTCCACCACATAAGCCGCCATGGAAGCGACCAGCAGGGTACCTGCTGTAACCATAATGCTGACAAAAGCACTGTTCCAGGTATAGCGGGCGAAATTAGCCTGTTTCCAGGCTTCCGCATAGTTGGCGAATTGCAGCTTGGCCGGCAACAGGCTGCCGCCGGTCATCATTTCGGCGCCGGTCTTGAGAGAACCGGACAATGTCATAAGCAGGGGAAACAAAGTCAGCATCGCCGTTGCTAATAAAAACAGCCACATGACCGTGCGGGCCACAAATCTGCCTGCATGACCGGAAATCGGGCGGGCTGCGATTTTCCCGCTCCCGTCCGGCAGTTGGGGTAACATCTGTTTGTTCATTTGCTGATCCTCCTGCACGCTAATACACTTTGTTCATTTTACGGCTCAAGAAGAAATACAAGCCGGTGATCGCACCGACGATAACAGCACTTGCGAAGCCTACGGCACTGCCGTATCCAAGCTGCTGCGTTACGGGTGAACCCGTAGATACCGGGAACAGCAGTTTGTACAGATAGAGATACATGACCTCGGTTTTGCCGATCGGTCCGCCTTCCGTGATGACCATAATGCTCTCATAGCCTTTCAGTGAAGCGATAATCGCCAGCATGATGACCATCTGAGCAACCGGGGCCAGCAGCGGAAGTGTAATGCTCCAGAACCGTCTTCCGGCGTTCGCGCCGTCAATGGCCGCGCTCTCGTACAAATCCTGCGGAATACTCTGCAGCCCGGCCAGAAACAGCAGCATATAATTGCCGACCGCACCCCATACCGCCACAAGAATGACCGTGAGCATCGCATGCTTCGGTCCGAGCCAGTCGATCGGCTGCGAAACCAGGTGCAGCTTCATCAGGACGGTGTTAACCATCCCGTTATATGAATTGAAGATATTATAAAAAACAACGGATATGACTGCGGTACTGATAACCGTCGGCATAAAATAAATGCCCCGCAGCAAATTTCCTCCCCGCAGCTTGCCGCTCAGGATAACCGCCAGCAGCAGGGATAACGGCAGCGTCAGCATCAGCTTGCCTCCGGCAAAGATAAAGGTATTGCCGACCGATTCCCAGAACAGCCCGTCGCGCATCAACCGGCGGAAATTGTCCAGGCCAATGAACAGCGCATCGCCGTACCCGGCATAATCATAGAACATATAGCGCAGCATCCAGAGCAGGGGATAGATGCCTAAGGCGGCCGTCAGAATGATGCTCGGGATCAGGAACAGAGCATTCTCCCCCAGCCGTTTCCATTTAAAGCTCATGATTCGTTCCTCCTTCCTTTTTGAACAACCTCTTCAGGAAAAGAAAAGGGGTATCCGCCAAGAGGTGCGCGGCAGCCCCATCCTCCTGTTATTCTCCCTGCGGTTTGCTTGGATCAAAAGCAGGGTTCGGCGTTACGGTAATCTCTCCTTTCTCCACAGCTTTGGACAAGGCGGTGTTGTATCTTGCGTTCAAATCTGCTGTAATCGCTTTCAAATCTCCCCCGTCGAGGATATATTTGAAGAAAGCATCCGCATAGGTGGAACCTTCCGGAGTTACGCTTGGCGCAGCAGGCCAGAGCGAGTCGTGTTCCCCGACCAGGAAGCCTTCCATCCCGCCGATCTCCGGGTTTTTGGCCTGTTCCACAATACTTGGCACAATGGCAATCCCGAAGCCTTTTTCATGATAGGTCTGCAAAACCTCGTCGCCGTACATATACTGCACGAATTTCCAGGCTGCTTCCTGATGGGCTGATTTGGCGCTGATGCCCAGCCAGGTTCCGGCGGACACGATTTCGGAAGTTCCCTTGATCTGTCCGTCCAGTGTTGGAGCCAGGGCGCCTGCCCAGTTGATTTCCGTCGGGAATTGATCCTTGTACACACCCGGTTCTGTCGAGAAGGAAAGATACATGCCGATTTTGCCTGCCGCGAATTGGGCGCGCAGCGGGTCGATATCCAGCGATTCCGCGCCGGGCAGAATGCTTCCGTCTTCATACATCTGCTTGAAATATTCGATGGACTGCGCGTAAGGCGCGAAATCGAATTGGCCTGTTTTCGGATCAAAGCCAAGTCCTTGATAGCCGCTCAGGGAGAGAATCTCCCGGATGGAACGGTCAAATGCCTGCTTGGGATTTTTGAAGTTCAGCGCGAAGCCGTAGATGCCTTCGGACTTGCCAACTTCGGTGATTTTCCTGGCATCGGCTACCATTTCCTGCAGCGATCCTGGAGGTTTCTCGATGCCCGCTTTGGCAAAGAGATCCTTGTTGTAGACCAGACGCATGGTGAGGCCGGTGTTAGCCAGAGAGTACACCTTGCCGTCAAAACGGTTGACATTGTCGATCAACAGGCTGCCGAATTTCGTTTTCATGTCATCGGTAAGATAATTGTCAATCGGCGCCAGATACCCTTTTTTGACGAACTCGGACGTATTGGCACTCTTCAGACGCAGCACATCCGGCGCCTGGTTGCTGGAAAAGGCAATGTCGACACTTTGCGTGTAATTCTCGGACATCACCGTCAATTCCACCTGGATATTGTCGCCGTTCGTCTCATTAAACTTGTTGATCAATTCCTTGATATACTCTTGGTCGTGACGGTCGTCAGTCCAGTATTTCAACTGTACGGGTGTGCCCGTTTCGGCTGCGGGAGCCGCTGCGTCCCCGCCGGGCGCTCCATTCGCCGCACCGCCATCGCTGTTGTTGGTGCCGTTCCCGCCGCAGCCTGCGATTCCGGCGGCCAGCATGAGACTCAGGCTGAGACCTAACCATTTTTTTCGCATACATTCTACCCCTTTTGATTGACGTTGGTATTGTGAGCTCATATTTATTATGGACCCTCATACTTAGAAAAGGAGTGAGGCAAATTCACTCTCCAGGGACAGAATTCTATGGTTTGCATAGCACGCGCCTCACGCGTCCGGCCGGTCCGGGTGATAACCCGCCCTGAACTCCGATGGCGTCTGGCCGGTGATCTTCTTGAACATCTCGCTGAAATATCGGCGCTCCTCATAGCCTACAGCCGCAGCCACCTCCTGCACCTGTGCCCCCTCCACCAACAGCAGCTTCGCTTTCTGGATGCGCTCCGAGGTCATATACTGGGTGACTGTCATCCCAGTCACTTTCTTGAACAGGCTGGAAAAGTAACTGGCGCTGAGATGAACATGGGCGGCGCATTCACCGACGGTGAGTTCCTCGGACAACCGGCCCTTGATATAGTCCATGGCTTCATAAATCACCCTCTGCCCTTCGGATAAGCTGTTCCGGCGCACCAATCCAGCTCCCTCCGTGCATAAGGCAAGCAATTGACGCTGCAGGGACGCCAGCGACAGCCCCGCTGTCCCTTGCACCGCCCTGAATCGCTGGATCAGCGGCTGAATGTCCGGATATGGAACCATCTCGTAAAAGGTGCGAATGGCTGATGCGGCCAGCTCATCGTATAGACTGAGGAGGTAATCCGGATTTTGCAGGGAGATCAGGCTCTGCACCGTTTCCGAAATCGTGGATAGAATGGCGCCCGTGCGGCCGACATTCCCGGAACGAAGGGCCAGCAGCAACTCATCCTTGTACTCCAGCACCAGCGGCTCCTGGCTTCCGCTCTGGTGAATATCGTCGTACATAATGGCCGCATTGCCTTCGGTGAACAGGTGATGGGAGAGCGCCCGCTGAGCCTGGCGGTAAGCATCCGGCAGCTCGCTGATCTCCTCCACTCTGCCGCCGACCCCGACCGAAACCGTAAACTTGGTATACCGCTCAATATTCCGGCAGCACTGCTCGGCAATTTCGATCGGACTGGACATACCTGCATCGTTCAGTACGGCCAGGTACCGATCATGATGGGCGCGGAAAACGACGCTGCGCGCGTAATCGGCCAGTGTCTCCTGCATGATATTCAGCAGTGAGAAACGGATCAGCTCCATCTCCCGGATGGACAACTCGGCAGCATGCTCCTGGAAACGGTCGATTTCGATCAGCATCACCACGAAGCCCTGAGGCTCCAGCTCAATGTTCAGAAAATCCCACCGCCTCGAAGCCTCTTCCCACGAAGTGCGGTGGCTCACGAGCAGCGCAAAGTATTCCTGCCGCAGCACCGGCATGCTCTCGCGGAGCTTATTCTCCATTTCCCTCAAGCTTAAGCGCTTGGACCTCTCTTCCATAATCTTAGCCTTGGCCCGCAGCACCGTCGACATGATATCTTCCTCTGAAAAAGGCTTCACCACAAAATCAAACGCTCCCAGCTGCACCGCCTGCTGCGCATATTCGAAGTCGGCATAACCGCTGATCAAAATGACCTTGCAGCTGCGGTTCTCTTCCAGAACCGCGCGCAGCAAGCTCAGCCCGTCCATTCTCGGCATCCGTATATCGGTAATGACCAGATCCGGCCGCAACCCGTTGATCAGCTTAAGCCCCTCTTCCCCATTGTTTGATACCCCCGCGACCCGAATTCCCTGTTCTTCCCAGTTCATCGCGGTCAGCCCGTCCACCATGCTTTTGATATCATCGATAATGCAGACACTGACCGCCTCATGATTGCTCATCCGAATGCTCCCCCTTCCTGGGCAAAGAAATCCGTATTTCTGTTCCGTGTTCCGGCGTACTGTCTACATGAAATCCCGCACTGTCCCCGTAATAGAGCTGAAGCCGCCGAATCAGATTGGACACGGCATAGCCCTTCTCCGATTCCCGCCAAAAGAGTGTGCGCACCTGGTCTTTGTCCATACCGCTGCCGTTATCGCGTACGGCAAGCGTCCAGCGTTCCCCGTTTCCGGCAATTTCAATCTCGATCCGGCCGCCGTTCACCAGGTCGCGAAAACCATGCAGAATGCTGTTCTCCACCAGAGGCTGCAAAATGATGCGCGGAATCGACAGCGCGGATAGATCCGGCTCGTGGACATGAATCTCATAGGAGAACAACCCTTCATAGCAGCTTGACTGCAGCTCCAGATACTGGCGCACATGCTCCAGTTCTTTCGCCAATGTCGTAATTTCCTGGCCGTTGTTCAACCCGAGCTGGAACAGCCGGGAGAGCGACATGACCATTTTTTGCGAAGGCCCGACCTGTTGCAAATTCAGCTTCCAGTAGATGGTGTTCAGGGTATTGTACAGAAAATGCGGATCCATCTGCCCCGACAGCGCCTTGATCTCCGCAGACCGCTTATGCATCTGCGCCTGCGTGACCTCTTCAATCAACACCACAATCTGCTCCAGCATCCGGTTAAACCGGAAGCCTACTTGCGCCAGCTCATCTCCGCTGCCGCTCTCAAAACGGGCGGACAAATCATTGTTCTCTACTCGCTTCATCACCTTCAGCAGCCCTTGCAGCGGCTTCAGCAGATAGCGGGTAAACGCGCCGGAAATCAGCGTTGTTACGGCGAAAGCCGCCAGAGCAACCCCGGCGATCAGCCATTTCACATATACCATGTCCTTCAGCACGCCGGCCTGAGACTGGATGGTGGTCATCGTCCAATCCGCAATGCCGAGCCGGGCATAATTGAGCAAATAAGCTTTGCTGTCCAGTTCAAAGGATTGGCTGCCTTCCGGGCGGTTCATCATATGTCTCAGATTTCCTGAGTCCACCGCCTGCCGGACCAGCGGCTCCTTCATAGGGTAGACCGTCTCGCCTTCAGTGTTCAGCAAAAAGCTGGACGCTCCTGTCCCGGTGTCTCCCTGCACCAGTTTGCGGAAGCCGTCCTCGCGGATATTCACGACAATATAGACATCGCTGACCGGAATGTCAAAGATCGGCTGCAGAATCAGCGAGATGACGCGGTCCCTGCCGGAGAAGAGCATATCCTCATGGCCCTCCACCCAGAGGTTCTTTTTCTCCTGTTCGATGCGGTCATACAGAAAGGTATCCTTGAACGTGGTGAGCCTGTTGCGGTTCATGGAGGAAGGATAGAACTCGCCAATCGGCGTAGTAACGTAGATGGACTGTATCAGCGGTTCGGCGATTCGCGCCTGTGAGAAAACGTTGTCAAGATCGTTCAGATGCGTGTAATACCCGCTGGTGTTCCCGGAGGCGGCATCCTTCAGCATGTCGTAAAAAGGTTGGCTGATCATGAACGTCATCATAATCAGCATAAGCTTGTTCAGTTTCTCATCCACGATCTGCGCGGACCTGACCACCGTGTCCTGCGTGAGCTTCAGCGCGTTCTTTTCCAGGGTGGCAGCCGAAATATAATAAGACAGCCCTCCGGTCATCAGCACGGAGATCAGGATGACGGCCAGGAATGCGGCTTTGAGTTTGTTACGGAACGATTGCCTGCGAAGGTAGTCCAAGCTTCTCACGCCTTCCGTTAGAAATCTCTATCCTTCGATTATGTCACTGCAGCCCCCTGATCGACAATGCAAAAAACGAAGCTGTCCCGAACAGCCATTTTATGGCTTTAGGGGCAGCTCCTTCGTATGATCCCATTTACGCTGACCGACCGGTAGATCGGCTCTTTTTTGACCGGTACAGAATACTGTACTTACTAAATCGGGGCAGGTGCCGTAACCAAAGCATCATCGAAATGGACGCCCGCCGAGGTGGTCCGGAATCCTATCCCCCCTGCTGTCAATTCTGTTGCAGGATTGGTCCATTCCATTTTTAATTTTCCATCCACATAACAGGTAATCTTGTTCCCTTGTATAACCGCCTTAACCGTATACCACTGCTTCTCCTTAGCCGTGAACGTAGTACTGGTTACAGACGTCAGTCGACCATTCACGGATTTGTACAACTCCAGCTTTTTATTCGATGAATTGATTCGATACATATAATAATTATTTGCATCCTGTACCCTGAAGACCATGCCAGCATTTGCATCGGTAATGGGCATTTTCATTCTGGCTTCATATGTGTAATCCGTCCATGAGTTACCGCTATTAGCGGTAATCAGGGATGTGGTTGTCTGACTCCCGCTGGACAGCACTTTATTCGTACCGTCTGTTGGTACGGTCCAGCCGCCTGTAACAGTCGTCCATCCCGCCGTATTTCCGTCTTCGAAATTATCGCTGAATAGAGGGGATGTAGAATTGGCAAAAATGACACCGTTTACATTATTGTTGGTGGTAACATTCAAGTCGTTCAGGTTTGTTGCGAGCTTGCCTCCGACATAAACATCTGTGAACGTGACACCGTTAACCATTCCGCCCTTACTGGCATTCCCGGAAAGTCTGGATTTCTGAGATCCCGTCTCGCGAACATTGATGTTCTTTAATATAACATTGCTGACATCACCGGAAGTACTGGTAGAAACCCCAAGCCAGTAGTTCCCGAATTGATTGATGCCGACACGTTCGATATCGATATTTTCAAAAGTAATATCTTGGGCGTAACCTTCCTCCGGAAGCGTATTATATTGGTAACCATGATCAACAAGCAATGCCCGGGCGCTTTGATAGACATACGAATTCCGGATGGTTACGCCGATCTGCGGCTGGGCTACTCCCATGCCAATCTTGAAAGCCGCGCATCTCGTCCAGGCAAAAGCGTCATCAAAGACGACATTTTCCAAGTGTTCAAGCGCTCCCGGCCACCCTTTGGACATTCCCGTCTGCAGCCAGGTTTTGGTGGAAAAAGTATCATCATCCGATATGCCAATGGCATGTTGAACAAGCACGTCCTGACTTTCATTGATATCGATAACGTCATTCTCGATTTTGTATAAATCCTGGAATCCCTTGAGGTTTTTTATGGTCACATGATCGGAACGAACAACCATAAACGACCAGAAGCCGGCATCCCGCAATATTAACCCATCAAACGTAAAATTTGTAGTTGCGATCGGAACGAGCAGGTTATTCAGGAACCCTTCATTTTTATGCGGCGCCGGCATCTTTCGCTCTCGCATCGCTATGCCTTTTCCATCAATGGTTCCCCTTCCCCGTATGGTGATATTGCTGGAGTCTACGGCAGTACGAATAAAATATGTTCCATCCGCGTTTCGTGAATCCTTGCGGAAATCAATCACATAGTCTTCCCCCTTGCCTGTGCCGACAATGACAGCGCCTCCGGCCAGGTAAAAGGTCACATTGCTTTTTAACGTCAGGTTTCCGCTTTTATAGACACCGGCGGGAACAAATACAACGCCGCCGCCAGCTTGATGGGCGTCATCGATCGCCTGCTGAATCGCGTCTGATGCCATCGATGTCCCCGTCTTATCTGCGTTGTATGGCGACGCTGTCACATTATAGATCCCGGCACCTGAGGATGGGGGAATATCTGTCTCCAGGGGATCTGCGGCGATGACCATCTTCTTCTTCCAGTCATTGATTTTCACGATCACATAGGTTGAGGAAGAAAGCGAAAACGTCAGCTTGTTCCCGTTAACCGTACCCTTGATGTTTTTGGCCTGTGGACTGATGGAAAAAGAGGTAATCGGCTCATTGGCGGTAACCTCGATATTGACCGTGCCGGAAAAAGAAAACTGAGCATAGTCATAGTCAGCCAGATAGCTGATGACAGGAATCGCTTTGTTATCCGCTTTCAATGAAAATACACTGGATGCGGTATAGATGGATGGCATCGGGTAATTTTGAATCGTGGCTGGGGCAGCGGCAGTCTGTGCCAAAGCTGCCGGATCAGCAGTATCCGTCATATTCACTGAAGAAATAGAATTGCTCTCAATCTCGGTCGCATCAGCAGTTCGGGGTGAAAAACTTGTGATCATAACGGCAAGCACTATCAACAGACTAATTGCTTTTCTTGTAATGGTATGCATAAAATACCTCCTCAAGATTTTTCATCTGCCCGCGGATAATAAGGCAGTGCAACTCCGTTCGCCCAATTGTATCCTTGCTTGCGGTTCGAAGAAAGCGCTAACATTTTTGTGGAAAAAAGCAACCCCATTTTCTGACGATCAAGCCCCCTTCCATTAAAACTTTTCACTGTCGAGATGGATTATAATCCCTGCCCAAAAAGAAAGGAGTGGGGTAGGCCCACTCTCCAGGGATACATTTTAACTGTCCTCCATGCACATTAGGAATGTTGATCTTCCTTTGAATCTGTTGGATATGCAAAATCTCAATGGGGTGTGCTTACCCTAACTGGCGTTTAAAAGCTTTACTGGCGAAAAAGTAAGCGATGACCATGATCCCGATACACCAGATAAGCGCAATCCAGATATCGCTGCCAACAGATCCTCCGTACAAGAAGGCACGAATCGCATTCACGATGGAAGTCACAGGCTGGTTCTCAGCGAACGCACGGACAATCTTGGGCATGGTTTCCGTGGGAACAAAGGCCGAACTGATAAACGGCAGGAAAATCAGCGGGTACGAGTAGGCTGTCGCCCCTTCCATAGACCCCGCTGTCAATCCGGGAATGACTGCCAGCCATGTCAGCGCCAGCGTAAACAGCCCGAGTATCCCGGCTACCGCGAGCCAATCCAGGATATTAGCGTTGGAACGGAAGCCCATCAAGAGCGCGACGAGGATAACTACCACAAGAGTAAGCGCATTGGAAACAAGCGAGGTCAACACATGAGCCCACAATACCGACGAGCGCTTGATGGGCATGGTAATGAAACGCGACATCAGCCCGCTCTTTACATCCGTAAACAGCCGCACGGAAGTGTAAGCGACACCGGATGCGATGGCCATCAGCAAGATTCCCGGCAATAAATAATTGACGTAATTGTCCGTGCCAGTCTCTATGGCGCCGCCAAATACGTAGACAAATAACAGCATCATCATAATCGGCGTAATTGCCACCGTGATGATCGTATCCGGGCTGCGCATGATGTTGCGCATTAAACGCCCTAGTAATACCCCTGTCTTGCTTTTCATTTACATGTCCTCCTTTTTGCCGATGATCGCGAGGAAAATTTCCTCCAATGTCGGCTGCTTCTCAATGTACTCCACTTTCGCTGGCGGGAGCATCTCTTTAAGTTCGGTAAGGGTACCGGTCGTGATGATTCTTCCGCTATGCAGGATGGCGATACGGTCCGCCAGTTGTTCGGCTTCCTCCAGGTACTGGGTCGTCAGCAAGATGGTCGTGCCGCCGCCGGCAAGCTCCTTGACCGTATCCCAGACTTCAATCCGTGCTTCGGGGTCAAGCCCTGTTGTCGGTTCGTCGAGAAAAATGACTGCTGGCGCCCCGATCAGGCTCATGGCGATGTCAATCCGGCGCTTCATCCCGCCGGAATACTTGTCTGTCCGCCGGTTGGCCGCATCGGTCAGACTGAACCTTGCAAGCAGATTGTCGGCAACTTGAGCAGGATTGGAAACTCCCCGCAACTTGGCGATCATCATCAGGTTTTCCCGTCCGGTGAGCATACCGTCTAAAGCTGCAAACTGCCCTGTCAGGCTGATGCTCTGGCGAACATGCTCCGGTTGACGCTGGACGTCAAAGCCGCAAATACTCACTTCCCCGCCATCGGGCTTCATCAGCGTTGAGAGGATGTTGACCGTCGTCGTCTTGCCTGCTCCATTTGAGCCCAGGAGTGCGAAAATTTCGCCACGCCGTACCTTAAAATCCACCCCTTTTAAGACTTCCTTGTCTTTAAAGGATTTTTTCAACCCTTTTACAGAAATCGCTGTATTGCTCATCATTTTTTCCTCCTTATATAGGAGCTCAGCAAGGCGCTTGAGAGTTCCGGAAATTACGGTCGAGCACCTTGCAGAGCTAGATTACCTATACCCTTCTATCTAGTACGACTGATAACCTGTATTACTTAGTACCAGACCAAAAATATAACTGAATAACATGGCGGCAATTTACATTTGTAGCCAGCTAATCAGTCGGTGTTACCCTTTGAACAGTCGGTACTATCTTTTGAATTTATTTTTTACCCAATCGCTTCATGATACTTTGATTCAAATCTTCACGATACTTGGCGACATAGGTTTTAGCATTTGCGACTAGCTCGTCGGCGAAGGAAGCCACGTCTTCCCCAGTGATTTCCAGCACTTGTCTGCCTTCCGCCGCACCGGCTTCGAACAACTCGATTAATTCATACTGTATGTGGAGCATATCCATTCCGCTGCCTGTTGCGAAATTCCACATATAGTTTTGGATTTTCTTAAATACATACTGGTAATCCTCAGGCAGGGCTTCAACCCGTGCCATCATCATCTTGTACTCTTTTTTATCACCGATCATTTTTTTGAACATTTCCATCATATTATTTTCCTCCTTTTTTAGGTGTTGCGGAATATCTTGTGAAGCTAGGTTGACTTCAAAACGTTGATTTTTGATGATACAAAATCCCACTTTTTCCAAAACAGTTCAAGTTCTTGGCGACCAGCCTCATTCAGTGAGTAAAATTTGCGAGGTGGCCCCATATCTGACGGTTTCTTTTCGATGTTCACCAGTTTTTTCTTTTCTAATCGCATGAGGATGGTGTAGACCGTGCCTTCCACAACCTCGGTAAACCCAAGCTCGTTCAGTCGGCGGGTAATCTCGTAGCCATAGGTTTCATGGCGGCTGATGATTTCCAGCACACAGCCTTCGAGCGAACCCTTCAGCATTTCAGTTAAATTTTCCATGTTCGGAGCCTCCTTTATTTCGTCCCTCCTCTATTTAGTCTGACTTATATTCAGTACAGCATAGTGCCAAGGGAAATTTTTACTTAATGACTTTTGGGGAATCAAGCTATTAAGTATTACTTATTACACGTACATT
Organism: Paenibacillus terreus; assembly: GCF_042138595.1. Lineage (NCBI taxonomy): Bacteria > Bacillati > Bacillota > Bacilli > Caryophanales > Paenibacillaceae > Paenibacillus > Paenibacillus terreus. Next base: position 12,231 of record NZ_JBHIRX010000004.1, read on the forward strand.
GTATTACCGAGTAGTGAGGGTGTCAACTGTTTTCTTAATTTATTTTTGCAACCTCACCAATCAGAAAAACGAAGAGTGAATATTTTTCATAATAGTGGCTCCCTTGGTTTATGTTATATAATCCAAATGTTCCTATATGTACCTATTTAAGATGAAATCAACATTAAAAAATGGTCTGCAGCTGCAAGACCATTTTTTAGAATAAGTTACTGTTTGTTTGCAATCACATGATTAAGAAACTTATCTGCGTCGCTATTAAATTTCCAGGTGACCCCGAACTTATCAACCAGCATTCCAAAGCACGAAGACCAAGGCGTATTGGATAACGGCATGATAACATAACCATCTACAGATAAATTGGAAAAGTAGTTTTCCAGTGTCTGTGGATCATCATTAACGATACTAATCAGTATATTGTTGCCTTTAACGAGCTCGCCCGTTACACTCTTCATCGAAGGCAGAAGATCCGACATCATGATTTTCCCGCCCGCGAATTCGATTGAAGACTCCATGATCATATTTAACTCATTTTCCGGCAGCGGATAGTTTGGATCTTGCGGGAAATCCTTGAATTTAATTTTTTTTACTTCAGTCGCTCTTAAAGCCTCCGCATAAAATTCAATCGCTTGTTCTGCAATTCCATCAAAATTTAAATATGCAATAGCTGACATAAAGCAATACCTCCTTCTCGTTATACATGTAGTATAATTGATAAAAGGTGACAGCTGTATGTCACTGTTTATTCATGAAGTAGAGAAAAAGAGGGGCAAATATGGAAAAAGTTGAGAGATTGATATCTATCATCATGATCCTGCTGAAAAAGGATGTCGTTTCAACAAATGAATTTGCACAATTATTTAATGTTTCCAAAAGAACCATACTTCGTGACATGGAAACACTGAGTTTATCCAACATCCCCATCTATTCTGTCAACGGAGTTCATGGTGGTTACGGTATTATGGATGAATACAAGTTTGATAAACGTCTTTTAAGCAACTCGGACTTGGAGAATATATTAACTGCACTGAGCGGATTGGAACAAATTCTAATTAGCGAAGAAGTTGAAGTGACGATAAAAAAAATAGAGGCAATGGTTAGTCCATTGTCTCCGAAAGGTTCAATCCAACTGTCATTTTATGATTGGGAGGGTCGGTCTGAAATTCGTCAAACCTTGAAGAAGTGTCAGGAAGCAATATTAGCGAGAAGATTAATTTCATTTGATTATATTGATAAAAATGGCATGATAACGAATCGAATGGTCGAGCCGTATCAGCTTCATTTTAGCGAAACGAGTTGGTATTTGAAAGGATTCTGTTTGCATCGTATGAGATATAGAACGTTTAAAATATCTCGGATCGATCATCTTCATATGGATGAAAAAACATTTAACCCTAGAGATTATTCGTTAGAACAGGCACATGAAGCAAGTTACCAACCGGAACTGGTCGCTATAAAAGCGTTAATTTCGCCCAGCATAAAAGATCATTTCATTGAAAGGTATGGCCGCAAGAGTATTGAAAACTATAATTCTGAACCTTTCTTGGCAACAATCCATGTTCCGCAAAACAGTATCGGATTTCAATTTTTAGCAAGCTTCGGGACAAATCTGAAAATCATAGAGCCCAAATCATATGTTGAAGAATTTCGAAATTATTTACTTGAAATGGTGAATAAATACTCTTAAGAAGTCCCGTTTTACATCAAAAGCTGCTACAGATCCTGCGGGCCTCTTCTACAATCTGATTTAGGATAGCCTCTGCAGATTGGTTGGATGTTAGCATTCTAGTTCCTTGACCTGCCCAAAGAGCCATGTATTCCAGATTGTTTTGGCGGGCAGAAGCATTTCTGATCTCTCGCGTTAATGTGTTTTGGGTAGGGAAAGGCAGAGGTTTGATATTGGATGCTTCCCAATGTTTTATAAATTCATTCTTTATTCCCCGTGCCGGCCGTCCGGAAAATGCATTTGTAATGACAGTGCTTTCCTCGGTGCTATCAAGTAATGCACGTTTATATACCTCATGTGCACCAGACTCCGCTGATGTCAAAAACCGTGTTCCCATTTGTACACCTTGTGCCCCTAAAGCGAGTGAAGCCACGACCCCTCTGCCATCCATAATTCCGCCGGCAGCAAGAACCGGAATATGGACATGATCTACTATTTGCGGGACGAGTGCCATGGTTCCGATGTTTGCCCCAGCGGGCTGAGATGATACATCGAAAGTTCCTCTATGTCCCCCTGCTTCACTGCCTTGTGCAACTATTACATCACATCCGCGTTTCTCCGCTTGAATAGCTTCCTCTACAGTTGTTGCATTCCCAATAATTTTAATACCTAACGCTTTGGCCTTCCGCATATGATGCTCAGAAAGTAATCCAAACGTTGTGCTGATAATCGGAACTTTTTCTTCCAATAAAATGCCAAACTGTTCTTCAAAATAATTGGGTGTACGTATTTCATCTTTAGCACGGTGTTTCACGCCCAGTGACTCTCGAATGGTATGCATCTCTTTGTTTACGGCATCAAAATTTATGTACTGATCAGGTCCAACATGAGCGAAAATATTTATGGCAAACGGTGCATGAGTCCGTTTTTTGATCTCGCGTACAGCCGTTCTTAGTTCTTCGGGGCTCATATAAGCAGCACCCAGGGTACCCAAACCACCTGCATTAGAAACAGCAGTGACCAGTGGTACCATGTTTGTGAACCCCGCCATCCCCGCGAGAACGATTGGAAAACGGATATTGAAGCTTTCACAGAACTTAGTGCTTAATTGAATAGACATCGAGTGTCCTCCTCATCAATTCAGACTCCATTCTATATCAGTTTACATCCAGTTTATCTATCATGTATAATTCGTAAATCAGATGTTATATATCATGATTTCAGATAGCTCCAGGAAGATTGTATTGTAAAGGGGGGGGGCACTTTGGATATTCACTTGTTGGAGATTTTTATTCAAGCCGCTCATGAAGGAAGTATTTCTAAAACAGCAAAAAAACTAAATTATGCTCAATCCAATGTTACACACAAAATTCAACAGTTAGAGGCAGATCTCCAGACAGCTTTATTTTATCGTCACAAGAAAGGGATTACGCTTACTCCTTCCGGACAAGTTTTAGTCACATATGCTGAAAAGATTTTAAATACGATGAACGAAGCCAGAGCTGCAGTAGGAAGCCGTTCCAGCCCTTCCGGTCCTCTGACTATCGGTTCCATGGAGACAACAGCAGCCGTTCGGCTCCCTTCTGTTTTCACACAATATCATTTAAAATATCCGAATGTAGATTTTTCTTTAGTTACAGGCCCCACTGAAAAGCTGCTTCAAGGAGTCCTCCATTATGAATTGCATGGGGCTTTTGTTTCCGGCCCGATTGAACACCCTGATCTAACGAAAGACAAAGTTATTGAAGAGACGCTTGTTCTTGTAACTTCACCAAAGCATCCTTTAATACAGTCGAGCCATGATTTACAAAATCGTACGATGCTGGTTTTCCCCAAAGGATGCTCATACCGTGCCAAGCTTAGCACATTCCTGCAAGAAGAAGGATTGTTACCTGTGAAATTAATGGAATTTGGAACTCTTGAAACGATCATTGCCTGTGTCAGCGCAGGATTGGGCATCACTTTACTGCCCTATTCCATAATTGCTGATTATGAATCTCGGGGAAAAGTAACCTGCCACTCCTTACCGGACAAGTATTCGTCAGTAACTACCATGTTTGTTAAACGAAAAGATACCCTGATTACACCGGCACTATCTGCTTTCTTGGAAGAGACCAAACATTCTCTAAATGCTGGATAGCCTTAGTTGACCAGGCACCGATGCCGATCAACATTGTCATTTATCATATCCAGTGCATATGTCCTCTCTATTCCTTCAGAGGTACGAAAATGGATATAGACAGTATTCAGAGTCCGGTATTGCATGGTTAGAAATTATAAATACTTCCGAGCAATGGGAATGCCTGTTCGGGAGGAACTTGAGAAGATGTTGGAGAAAATCGACATTAGAACAGACGTTAATGAAAAATCATGTGAAGTTATTCTAGGTTTGACAGGAACTATATCATTAATGCAAAAAAGCCGCCTCGTTGGCGGCTTTTTAAGCGTACATGTTCTTGTCGTCCGACGATATGCGATGTTTTCCCTTGAAATACGTTTTATTTGCAATATGTTGACCAACCTACAGCCCTTGCGGCCACGCCCGGTTGCACAATAAAATTGTTCAAACTCAGGATGATCCCTAAAGCCTGAAGAGCCATGCCGGCTGATGATCCATCCTCTTCTATCGGTTCTATAAACCGGTCATTTCTTCTCATCGCCTGCCCAGGTGGTCATCTACTTTAGGTGGCAGGGCCCCTTAGAACCGTCTACGCATGTGGTTCCATTTGTTGTGTTCCCGAGTACAGTAGCCGAATACGACAGGATAACGGGGATTGGATTTCCGTAATAATCCTTGTACACCTGGTTAAATTCACCCGGCTCAGTCGATACTTGCGCCGAGCGCATATCAAGCCCATCCATGTTGGCGCCGGTGCAGTCCGTCCCGCGTATATCCGCTTCATAGAAGCTGGCATCCGGGTTGGGAGGCTGCGTGGCCGGGATCAACTGTGCTTGCCTGAAGCTTGCGCCAACCATGACGGCATTGCCAAAATCGCAGCCAGCCAGTTGGGCGTTATCCAATTCAGCTTGAATCAAAACCGCTTTATTGAATTTCGCCAGATTCATGGTGGCACCGTGCGCGCTGGCTCTACCATCGGGATTGAGACCCGGGTAGGTCATGAATAGTGCACCTGAGAAGTCCACCCCGTCGCAGAAAGTGCCATTCAGGTTCGTGTCGATCATGAACGCTTCGGTGACGACAGCAGCTTCACGCTTGTTTGTGCTCTGATGAATCTGAGTCATGCTTTCGGATACGAGATACGCACTGTCCAAATTAGCCATCGTTAGATTGGCTCTGATCAGCTTTGCCCCTTTCAACCGGGCATGCATGAGCTGTGCCTTCTCCAGGTTGGCATTCTGAAGCTGAATCTCATACATCCGGCTGCCGATGAACGAAGCGTTGCGAAGATCCTTCTTGCTGAGGTCCAATCCATTCGGCAGTAGCGTATAGTTCGCGTTCAACGATGCGAGAACCTCTGGGATATCCGAAATTGTGGCGTCGGATAGATCAAGATAAGACCAGTTGAGGCCAAGCAGCCTATAAGGCACGACAGCCTGCACGAAGGAGGTGCGGTCCGCCTCGGCACGGGTGAAGTCAGGTGGGTACGAGAAGGAAACCGTGCTCAGATCACAGTGGTCAAACCGGGTATGATGCAGGATGGCGCTATCAAGTTTCGTGTTTACCAACGATGCACCAGTGAGATCTGCGCCAGTCAAGTCCGCTCCGCTCAGATTGGCTCCGTCCAATATCGCGCCGGTCAGATTCGCGTGCGTCAGATTCGACTTGGACAGGTCGACGCCTTTCAGATTGGCTTTGGACAGATTGGCGTAGGATAGCTGCGCCGGTGAAGGCAAAATCTTCGTTAGATTCGTTCCACTGAAATCGGCATGCGTAAAATTCGCACCTTTCAAGCTCTTGCCATCGAAAATAGCATGCTGCAGATTGGCATTGACGAATTGCGCATTCTGAAAGGATTGCACTTGGGTAAAGTTGGCCATTCTCAACACTGCATTGGTCAGATCCGCATTGTCCAAATTCAACCCGGTCAGATTCGCACCGGACAGATCCAAATCCCGGGCAGAATTCGTGATGATCAGAATAGGCAGGAGATCGCCGTCCACCTTGAACATCGTTTCTTGCCCGATTCCCACGCTGGCATTTCCGTAATCCCAATTGACCGGGTACCAGCCGCCCTTGGTGACTTGGATATACTTTCCGGATAAATGGCCGGCAGCACATTGGAAAGATACTTGGCCATGTCCTTTATTGATAAGCCGGAACTTCTGCTCGTCCCCGATTTGATCGGACTTAAAGTTGTGATCGATGTTATTCCACAGCATCATGCTGTCATTATAATGGCTATTCCAGTACCATCCCGTTTTCGGATCTTGCAGAGCAACCAGTCCGCCGCCCAGGTTGTAAATTTCATATGAACGATTGCCGGAGTCAGTGCCTACACAAATGACTGCCAAGCCGCCTGCATAGCCTAGCTGATGATAATAGCTTCCAGCATACCCTAATTGCTCTACGGACAATGTCCATTTCGTGATTGGATTCATACAGATCCATCCTTTCTTGGCGTGCTTGGCGTCCATTCGCTGACCGAAGGCTCCGTTCGACCCGGAGGGGGGCTGATTTGCTGGAAATTGAGGGTATATAAATTCCGCCACAGGTCAACCGCCAACGACGCAGCGACCAAGCCTCTCTGTGTAAGCAAGTGACTTCCGGCAGGGGTGTAAATATCCAAATAGTATTGATCCGCCTCATATCCGTTGCCATATTGGCTCAGGACATAGATGTGGCCTTGAATTTCAACGCTCATGGAGAGGTACTTGATGTCCTGCGAAGCATCGTGATTCACCAGTTCAATCCAATATGGATGATCAGGGTTGGCAAAAGCGGCTACGGGATGTCCCCCGCGGCTGAATGCCTGGATCCGCTGGTTGCCTTTTTCCAATATATAGATCGTCTGATTCGGTGCGATAGCCACCAGCTCCGGCTGCAGCAGCAGCCCCTCCCTCGTGCCAGGTCCAAGTGTGATCAACGCCCATGGCGCTTGGTCGTCAGGCTTGCCGGTGGACGGGATCCGTAAAATCTGCATGACGGGGTGAGCTGGATCGACGGCAATGATATAACCATTGGAATGGTACGCCATCGATGTCGGAAGCAGGTTGAATCGGCCCCAGCTCTCCCCTGCAGACAAATCGAATTCCCGATGCGGGTTATTCTGTGGAACCGAAGGATCGTTGATCGGTTTGATCCGCCTAAGGTGAAAGCCGCTCACTGAATCTCCTGTCGGGTCCAGGTAAAAATAAACGGCAGATCCGTCCTCCGTGCCAAACTGCGGGTAAGCAAGCAGCGGAGCTTTGTTATAGCCTGCAGGCGTATTCATGACGCCGGCATTCGGGTCCGGGCCGTATGTAATGTTCTTGAATGCATACAGCTGCAGATTGTCCCCATCGTCTCCATCAATAGGCGGAATATTCAAGCCGGATGCCTGCCAAATATAACCCAACAGACCCATATTTGAATTCAGCGTGATCCCTGCCAGGCCCTCCAATACATGTCCAGTTCCCCCTGTTCCGAGATCTGCCGCCGTTTCTGAAGGGGGTTGAGAGGTTTGCTGCCACAGATATTGACCATCCTGGTGGATCAGCAACTGGCTGTGCCGATAGTTGGTCTGTTCATTGAGCGGATACAACATCTGCTTCACGTTCACGGATGCGACCAACCGCTCCTTGCCAGGGGTAAGCAAGTTATCCAATAAGTCCGATTTACCTCCGCCAACGAGCCATCCTTCTTTGGAGTATACGGCTGCCAGAAAGGTCACTTTACCGCCGACCGGGACGTTCTTCAGCTCGAACGATAGACTGGCCACCTTCGGATCGGGAATATCGCCTCTGTACGTGCGGGTGGTATTGTCGCTATATTGTGCCGTCACAATGTAGTAGGCTGCAGTGGCTGCGAATTCGGGCTGCTGCCCACCGTCTGCCAGGGCATTAAGCGTGATTGACGCATCCATCGTCACGGTCAGTTCAAAATCGACCACTCTCGGCGCTGCGATGACCTCGCCGACCGTTTGGGCCAACTGAGCAACCGTCCCCTCAAGCGCCAAAACCTTCAGTCCCCAACCTACGACGGGAATGGCTTCTTCAACTTCTTCGGCCGACAAAATCGCGGCGAGCTCCTCTATAAATTCCGACCCTGTCAGAAGTGTGGATACAATCCGGTCTGCAAGCGAAGTAATCATGTTTTTCACGTCATTGCCTGTATTGCTTGAGTCGTTGATGATATCTTTCACGACCGTATAGATGGAATAGACGGTTGGAGCGATAAATTTGATTTTTTTGAACAACGTATCGAACATCTTGCTGCTCTCGGTGCCTACCGTCATGATCAGCGATACGGTAGGGATGACCAGATCCATCAGCGCCGTTGCCCCGATCCCGATCCACGCCGCATTAGGGTCAGCGTCGGAATGTGAGTTGCCGTTGCCGAGGCTTCCGATGGATAGGCGGAGCTTGCCGATTGGATCGGTGGTCGGCAATTTGAAGGAGAGCACGGAAGAAGCTTCCGTCACGGGAATGCCAAGGAAGGTCCCCTCCGCGCTGACGGTACTAATGAATTTCAACGATTTGGTTCCCAGAAGGAGCTGCTCCGCTTCCCCCAATGCATCCATCCATTGTTTCACTTCGAGAAGATTTTCTCCCCTCAGCAAAGCAAGCAGCGCATCCGCATTCATCTCAATGGGAGTGACGCCATCCCCTTTGTAGAAAGTCGCGTAGACCGACATATGCCGGATGAAATTATTGGTCACCTTCAGATCAAGCTCGAACGAATCGGTCAGTTTATCGACCGATACCGAAACACCGTATTGAGGTCCGCCATCCTTCAGGTTATAGTGATATCCCCCCGTACTTATGGTCGAGGCGGTGAGATTCCTCTGGTTTACCGGGATGTGACTGACGCCTTGTTGAACATTCCATCGTACGCCTCGCAGGGTAGAATCGCTGTAAATCTTCTTTTTGATGCCAACCGAAGCACCGGCGGTGAGATTTAACAAGTACGGGTGCAGGTCGTAAGTGTAGTATGGATTTCCAGATTTATCCAGAACAGGCTGTCCTTTCTCGTCCATTATGATCGTTGGCGTATTCCAGCCGTCCTTCAGCTGCTCAAGCATAAATACCATCTGACGAAGCTCGTCGGAATCATCCATATGATTCAATACGGTGTCCGAGTGGTCAGGCGTAAGGACTGTAATGCTCGGATTAAGGAATAAGATGGCTTTGGCTGTATCGGCTGCAGTGAACACTTTGCCGCTAGCGGAGGTGGAGATGGCTGCTGCTTTGAGCGTAGGGATTCCTTGGTGGTCTGGTGGGCCATAGACGCGGATCAACTGGACTTTGGAGCTGTCGTGAGGCACGGAGGAGCAATAATGAGTAGGATGTAGTTCTTTCGATTCAGAAGAGAAGCCGTTGGCCCTCAATGAATCGTTGCTGTGCTTGACAAGCGGATACGAGGCGGATCCTGCTTTCAAAATAAACGGTCCTTCTTGCGCTTCTTCGCTCAGAAATCGAAGATCATAATGAATATCGAGATTTCTGACGTTTGGTTGACTTGGATCCATAAATTACCCCTTCCCAAATTCGCATCTTTGGAAACATTATCCTATTCTTTGCATTCTCATTATAGTAAATGGGTAGATCCTATGTATTGAGTCTTTGGAACTACAAACCCTATTAACTGCGTCATTTCTTTGCAGCTTGATAGATATGAACATGCGACCCCCTGGTCCCAACCAGGGGGTCTGCCAAGCTGAACTAATTACTTCTTGATCAGGACGCCGTTCAAGTCGACCAGGCCCCATTGATAAGCTTTCATAATCGCTTCATACCGATTTCGCGCAAATTCGTTCTCACCATTCTGCTGTTGATAAATGCGGTTATACTCCTCTTCTTCAGACGGTGTCTGACGCGCAAAGTTTGGATTGATTACGCGTTGATCATCAAGTGCTGACATAAATTGATCAAAGGTCATGGAACGTGAAGGTTGAGGCTGTGGGCTCCCCTTCAATTCATTTAGAAAACGGTTGACTAAAGTCAACTTGGTGTAAGCCGCAAACTCTGGCGTAAACTTTCCGTTCGTTACAGCTGGACTTGTCATCTCTATTTCACCTCCTTTAGAGGAACCGGCTGGTTCTGCCTTATCATCTCAGGTTTCAATCGGTTGCCAACAAAGAACCCGCCAGCATTCCCCGTGCCCGATGCAGACGAGATCTGACGGCGCCTTCCGAAATCTCCAATATATCCGAAATTTGCTTGATCGTCAGGTCCTGATAATAAAACAAATGAATGACCAATCTCGGCGCATCGTCCAGCCGGTCAACGGCCTCCTGAATGTCGATCCTCTGATGATCCCCGCCATATGGCGCTAAGACCTCCTTCGGTTCGGGAAGTTTGTCCATCACGATGGCTCGTTTCCGGTTGCGCAGCAATTGGCTGCATTCGTTGATCAGAATCCGAAAGATCCAAGTAGTGAAATATTCCGGATTTTTCAAGGTATTTAGCGACTTATATGCCTTAAACAATGTTTCCTGCATTGCATCCGCGCAGTCTTCATCACGCTTCACAATGGACTTTGCCAAGCCATACATCCGCGAATCCAGTCGGCGCAAGAGCCGGACAAAGGCATCCAGATCTCCGTTTTGAGCTTTTTTGACTTCCAGTCTCATTTCCAGCAAGTTGTATCGCTCCTCTTCAAGTCTCTCCATGAATGAGATGGATCGGCCGCATGACATATGATTTGATTTGACATTATTCTTGCAGCTCGATAAGATAATTCTAAAATGACCGTGTAGTTTTTTCAAGAACTAATTGGTCATTTTGTGTTGGCGTGATCTTTTTTAAGGGGAAAAAGGTCTTCCGCCCGATGATTTTACAGAAAGCAGGGAGAACATAATGTCAAACAATATTGCAGCTCAAACCCTTCACGAACCGGGCGGGTTCTCAATGAAGAAAATCGTTGCCTCGCTTCTTGCCGTCGTAATCGGCACCTTTATGGTCATTCTTGACAGCACGGTCGTAAATGTCGCTATTCCCACGCTGGTTCAAGATTTTGGCAGTACGCTGCATACCATTCAATGGTCCGTAACTGCCTATACGCTGTCCTTATCCGCCGTTATTCCCCTTGCCGGTTGGATGTCGGATAAATTCCGGGCAAAACGAGTGTTTCTGGTCTCTGTCGGCCTGTTTACCTTTGGTTCGGTCCTGTGTGCTTTTGCCCAAACTCCGTCCCAGTTGATACTTTTTCGAATTCTGCAGGGACTCGGCGGCGGCATGGTATCTCCGATCGGGATGGCCATGGTTTATCGCATTGCGCCCCCGGAGAGAAGAGGCTCCATTATCGGGATGTTCGGAATTCCGATGCTGCTGGCTCCCGCCCTGGGTCCTGTGTTATCCGGCTGGCTCCTTGAATACGTTAGCTGGCAGTGGATTTTCTTGATCAATCTGCCCATCGGCATTCTCGGCATTGTGATCGGAATCAAATTTTTGCCATCCTTTCCGGGACATGAAGCACCCCATTTGGATATTTTAGGTATGATTTTGGGGCCGATTGCCTTTGCCCTGATCACGTTCGGCATCAGTGAAGGCAGCGTCAGTTGGACATCAGGCCGGGCATTGTCCGGTCTCATCATCGGAGGTGCTGCACTTGCAGCGTTTATCGTGTCATGCCTGATCAAAAAGCAGCCCTTGCTGGAGCTTAGAGTGTTTAAATCTTCGGATTTTACCCGCGGCATCGTGGCCTCGTGGATCATGCAAGCAGCCATGTTTGGAACGGTGCTTCTTTTTCCGCTTCTGCTTCAGCAGGTTAAGCACTACTCTCCTCTGGCCACGGGGCTTATCCTGCTGCCGCAGGCTGCCGGATCAATGATTTTCATGCCGTTGGCCGGCCGGATTTTCGATAAAGTGGGGGCTCGTCCACCCCTGATTGCCGGGATGACGTTGATTGCGGGCGGGTTGTTCGCCATGTCTTTCCTGCAGTCCGCTACCCCGTTGGGGTACATGATGATCACCCTATTCTTACTCGGTTCGGGGATGGGTCTGTCCATGATGTCATTGAACACCCACGTGCTGAACGCGACTCCGCGTCATTTGGTCAGCCGGGTCACTCCCTTGACCAGCGCGTCGCAGCAGATCGTGGCCTCGCTTGCCATCGCGGGCTTTACCGGTTATTTATCCTCCCGAATGACGGTGCATCTAAGTCAGGTGTCCGTAAAACAAGGCATGCTGGAAGCCGGCATAGCCTCCTTCAGGGAGACTTTTTTGGCAGCTGCATGCATCGCATGTGCAGGGCTTGTCCTAAGCTTCTTTATCCGCAGACCCAAGCCGGTTCTCGCAGAAGCATTCAAGTCCGAGGCAACCTGAAAGGTTCTATGCAATGCCGGCCCCGGTGCCGGAAAATATGATTATGCTGGAGGGTAGGATTATGAAATCGTTTTTTGATATCAAGGTAATGACTGCAGTCGTTATCCTTTCATTTTTGTTATCGATTGCCGTGATGGGCTTCTGTCCCCTTCACATTCCGATTCATTTTAATGGCGGTCATGCCGATCGGTTCATTAATAAGTATGTTGGGCTGTTAATTTTTCCGGTGCTGATGACCGTCGCACTGCTTCTGCAGAAACTGGAGTTCAAGACAGTCTGGGGTATTTACTTCTGCGCGCTGCTGCATCTCTATCTGCTCTACAATGCCGTCGTCGCATGACTTTTGCAGGGGACACAACTTGCTTCCCTTCAGCCGCAATTCCAGAGACTTAGATGATCGGGAGTAGTGGATGACATAATAAAAAAGCGGTAAGATAGATTCGATTTATTGAGAGATAATGACCTGAATCTTGTGTTCGGAAGCATATCTCAGCCTGATATGAATTCTTGTTAGACGTCATCTAAGGAGGCGGCACGGATGAGTGTGCTGAAGGAGAAAATTTTGCAGTCGGCGATTCGGCTGTTCGCGGAAAAAGGGTACCAGGCGACATCCATACAGGATATCGCCGATGATTGCAGCATTGCCAAGGGTTCGTTGTACAAGCATTTTGGCTCGAAAGAGGAACTGTACATCAGCATTTTGGAGAAGCGTCAGCAGGACATGATCGATGCGGTCGATCGAATCCGAAAAATGCAGCTGCCCAAAAGAGAAACCTACCTGGAGGAGATTGCCTGCCAGTTCGATTTTTACGTAGAGCACGGCTATTATATTTCGCGGGATCATAACGAGCTCCCTCCCGTCAACAACGATAAAATCGAAAACGTTCTGAGCAGGATGAGAAGAAGCATGTTTCTGTATTATCAAGACATTCTCACCCGGCAGTACGGGCAGGCCATCGAGCAATGGAAATGGGATGCTACCGCCATGCTGAGCGGCCTCATCCGGGAATATACCTTTCACCTGCTTTTCGGATACATGCCTATCGATAAAAAAGAGTTGGCATTGTTCCTTGCTGAACGAATGGACGATCTTGTGGAGGGATTGAGAAAACGATCAGGTCCCCCCCTTCTTACCGATGAGCTCATGACGGAATATGCTCAAATCGATCTCAAGGGGCTGTATGCGTCCCGCGAAGGGAGAAGAGAAGCGCTGATCCACAAAATATCGTCCATCATTCCGGATATCGCCGTGCCGAACCAGAGAAAGCAGGAATTGGCGGAGGTCACCGCCATGCTCCAGGAGGAATCCGCGCAGGAACAGCCGAGACGTTTCCTGCAGCTTGCGCTCCTTCGTGATTTGCAGTCGGAAAGCGAGCTTTCCTTTTATGCGAATCAGCTATTTCCATTGATTTAAGATACAGACACCACAGGAGGAAAAACGATATATGAAAAAATGGAATTCCATCACCTTTTCGGCTGCTGCTCTTTCGCTGCTGCTGTCGGCTGTCCCGATTTACGCGGCACCTCAATCCATGCCTGTTGAAGCGCAAACTGACCAATCATCTTCCGTCAGCCTGGACCCCGCAATCGAGGCTCAATTGACAAAAGTTCTGAATAAGTTAGCTGGCAACGCCAAGATCGAATTTACGAGCAAGGATACCGATTCAAATGGCCAACCCCTATTTGTCTCCGGGAAGCTCAGCGGCCAAATGAATGCCGAATTTAATCAGCAGTATAACCCGGCCAAAAAACGTGTGGAATCGACCAGCATTATCTACAAGTCTTCGGATATGAATACGATTTTGGGTGCAGCCCTCGCCAATAAAACAGCCGATTTTGTGAAAACCTTTGATACGGATCACAAGTTCAAGACGGAAGCCATTTGGCGCGTATACTCCCCATATCAGGATAATTCTCCCCGGAATTATTGGGTCCTCTGGGGAAACAATCAGAGCCTGTACATCGATCTGGATCATGGAAACCAAATTTCGGCCAGCATGACTTATTCTTTAGCCTCCGTCAAAGCGCAGCTTGCCAATAAAGCAAATCAGTCCCTTAAATCGCTTGGCATTAGCACCTCCCGACCGTTCGAATATGTGCTGCGCGAAAAAACTGCGAACAAGGAGTTTGTCTGGAGTTTTCGGGACGACGAAGATAATAACCATGTCGTTATCGGTGTGAAGACCGGTAAGGTATGGGAGATTCAAAACTTATACGGCCAGGATTGGACGAGCGACCAGGATTTCGCCAAATCGTTTGCCAAGCCTGTCCTCAGCAAAAACCAGGCCCTTTCCGCGATCAAACCCAAGGCCAAGGCCATATTCGGGATTCAAATGAGCGGATACTCGGTGCAAATCAAGCAGAATGAGTATGTCTTTACCAAGAAAGGCGCAGTCACCATCACCGGGAAGATTAATAAAAAAGGGAAGTTTTACCTTCTCCGAATGACACCTTTAAACGGAATCCGCAACTGATTCCTTCCCGACTACAGGGGGAATATGCTGAACCGATTTGAGGACCCAGACGCTAAGCAAAACAGCAGCGATACCAAATTTCATAAGGTTTCGCCGCTGTTTTGCTTACTTTAATATTCTCCTTTAATTACAAAAAACGAGCCCCGAATGGTTCCAGCCAGTTTAGACTTCTGCCTGGCAAACTTAAACTTCCCTTCTAACTCCTTTGGTACCTCCATCCCCTCAGAAAGCTTAAAACCAACGGCCCGCTTCTTGGGGTCATCAACCGTATACATGACATTGAGCCCCAGACCATCCTCATAAAAGACGTAGGTAAATTGGATATTTTCCACTTGAAAACGCGATGTTTCCAAAGGTTTGGCCGCAAACTCAAGATCACGTTCTTCTTTCAAAATTCGGTTCACATAATCAAGGGTCTCCTGGCTTTCACTAGCGGGTACAACCGTAAATTCATGCTTATATTTGTTCATAAAGTAACGGGCCTCATTAGCTCGTAAACCAGCCAGCGCTTCAGCTACTGGTGAAGACTCCAGGCCAACCGTAGACACATTTTTAAAATCAACGATATAGGACATTTCATTCCTCCTGAAAGTTTTGTGAGGGTTGCTTCTTAGAATCTGCTTCGAACAAAACTCACATCGGAAGCATTTGCTTAAAGTTTTGTGAGCGTTACTTCCTAACAACAGGAATCCACATTTCGCCAAATACCAATCCGTTTCGCTGCCCCATCTCAACCGTTGTATTTGGCCCGCCAACATAAGCATAATCCGTTGCTTGCGGCAAGGCTTGGCCAAAGGCAATGCCAGTAAGGGTATTACTCAACTCTTCAGCCGTCTTCCCTTCTCCTTTTACAACCAGGTATTCCCCCTTAGGAAACTGGATAACCCTGGTTGCTTCTGGCAGCGTTGTCTCTGTCATGACGCCGGCATAATGCATCATCTTGTTATTCACCGCTTCGTTCACGGCAAAAATGTAGTCATTTTCAGCTATGGCCTTTAAAGTGTCAAGCCTTCCATCTTCTTTCACCGCCTGCCAAAAGTCTGCTTTTTCCTTGTTAATGCCGGCATAATCTGTGTAATCGCTCTTAAGCTCAATTCCAATGCCTAAAACGATAAAGCTGTCTTTTTCCTCAAGAGTATAATTTGCCATATTCAAAACCGTCCTTTTTTTAAAATTAATCAAATGATGTTGTCTTTTCACTTGATGAGTTTATAATAACCATTAATCATGTCAAAAAATGAACCTGTTTAGGGGTACAAGATGAAAAAAGTTGAACGGATTAATACCATCATGCGTTATGTCAACAACCGCGCCCACTTTACCATTTCTGAAATCATGCGAGAATTTAACATCTCTCGTTCGACAGCTCTTAGAGATATCCGAGAAATTGAAGCCATGGGGTTACCACTAGTCGCTGAAGTTGGCAGGGATGGCGGGTATTTTGTTATGAACAACTCTGTCCTGCCCACGGTTCGCTTCACCGATAATGAGATTAAAGCTCTGTTTATTGCCTTTATGGCCACAAGAAATCAACAGCTCCCTTATCTGAAGAGCCGCCAGTCATTAGCCGAAAAATTACTGGGCCTCATCTCGGAAAGCCAGCAGGATGACCTTGTTCTTTTAAATCAAATATTGCTCTTTGAAGGGACCAACCCCCATAATCCCGATCTGCTTGATCTGTCAGACCTGCCCCATCCTATGCTGGAAAAACTTATCGAAATCCTTCTTTTGGATAGCTATTTATTGGTCACCATCGAGGAGGAAAAGGAAATAAAGTCTTATTCCATTGTTCTCTTGCACCTTTATCGGGAAAAAAGCTTATGGTTAATTGAAGGTTATGACTTAGAGGAAGAAAAGAGGCGGATTATTCCTGTCGACCATCTCACTGATGTTAAACCCTATCCTGGGAAGAAAAGAGTAAGCAAGAAAAAGATTTTAGAAAAACTAAGCAAGCAGGAGGAAGTCATCAATCTTGTTTTGGAGCTTGGTCCAAAGGCGATTGCCCAGTTCAAAAAATACCATCCTTTAAAAATTTCACTTTCCTATACGAATCCTTACCAAACGACAGCTATTTTAAAGGCTTTTATCAATGTTCATCATTCAGAAGAATTAACCGAAATCACAAATTGGCTGCTTTTCCTGGGTGAGGATATCAAAGTCAGAGAATTGCCGGATGAAGTCCTGGAAGGTTTACAAGAGAGATTACACTCATACTGCCCATAAGCAGTGCCGGCCAGGCATCAACCCATAGCAAATCAAAATATTAGAGAAGATGCCTGATCACCCCGACAGCTTGTACAACTCCAATTGCAAGTTCTTGTCCCCTGACCATTCATTTATACGCTGACAATGCAAACATAGCGATCGTGATCACTTCTTCGAGATCTTCTCGGCTGGCCCCGTTCGCTGCTTGGATCGTCATGCCGCCCACGAGGGTTGCGACATACCGGGCCAGGGCGACAGCATCGGCGGACTCGGGCAAATCCCCATCTTTCCTGGCTTGCTCCAACCGGGTACTTAGCGCTTTTTCGATTTGAATGCGTAGATCGGTCAACAATTGTTTGATCGGATCGGATTCCTCGCTGCATGCAAGGGCTCCTTTGACCGTTAAACATCCTGGAGAATAGTCGGGATTGACAACCGAATCCGCTGTTACACGAAGAAGTTTCTCGATGACTGATCGAGCTGTCAGTTCGTTCAGCGCAGCCACTGCAGCTTGAACCGGCCCTTCTTTTGTATATAAATCAAGCGCCATATGAAACAGGTTCTCTTTGCTGCCGAAGGTCGCATAAAAGCTTGAACGGTTGATCTTCATGGCTTCGGTCAGGTCGGACAACGAAGCTCCTTCATATCCTTTTTGCCGAAAAATCTCCACGGCGCGCTCAAGCGCTTGTTTAATGTCAAATTCCCGCGGACGTCCGGCTGCCATAACCATCTCACCTTTCATAAATCAGATAAGTGATATTTTACTACACAGCTCGTAATTTGCAATGTTTTCGGAAAATATGAAAAGATCCAAACTGCCCGGTAAGATCGGTGGCCATCCGATCTCATGACAGTCTGGATCATTATGCTTGCATAACCCGTTCCTTGTTAATCTGGCCTCCTTACGGAAACCGCTAGTGGTTAAACGCTCCCGCCTCCGTCGACATTCAGGGTTGCCCCGGTAATATAGCTGGCTTCAGGTGAGGCGATGTAAGCCACCAAACTTGCAATTTCGGATGCTCTGCCGTATCTTCCCAGCGGAACCATGTTTACGACTGAAGCAGAGGGGCCATTCGCAGGATTCATATCCGTATCGATCAATCCTGGTTGAATGTTATTGACTGTAACGCCTTGAGGCGCCAGATCGCGCGCCAGCGCCCGTGTCAATCCGGCTACCGCCGCTTTTGTCGAGACATACAGACTGTTTCCAGGGAATGGATTAAATTCGGCGGCAACACTGCCAATGTTGATGACGCGACCGCCTGGTTTCATTTGCGGGCCGGCAGCTTGAACGGCAACGAATACCGCCTTCATATTAACAGCAACCATTCGATCGAATTCTTCAAGATCAAACTGGTCATAAGGCGTTAAGCTTGCAATGCCGGCATTATTTACAAGAATATCGATACCGCCAAATGCTTGGATTGCCTCTTCGACAGCACCTTTCACTGCCCCGGCATCGGCGCTGTCCGCGCGAATCGCCAAAGCCTGACCACCTGCGCTTTTAATTTCTTGTACCAGTTCATCTGCCTTGCTTTGTGCGCTGACGTAAGTAAAGGCAACTGATGCGCCGTCTGCTGCGAGTCTTTTCACGATTGCTGCGCCAATGCCGCGAGCTCCTCCCGTGACCAATGCTTTTTTGCCGGCCAAGGGTTTATTCATTGTGCTTGTCGTATTCAAATGTAAAACTCCTCTCAATTCATTTTTGAACCTTTCGGTTCATAATTAGGCATGAGGCTATTATGTACCGAAAGGTTCAAAATTGCAAGCAGTAATTTTTATGCTTGTCAGCGGTCAAAGCTGTCGTCATCATAATTGAGGATAAATTAACGAGGGAGAAAAAGCGGGCCAAATGATCCGAGACATCTCTTTTTCCTTCTGTTCCTTGTTACTTGATGAGATGCCGCCTATATGTCAGAGGGGTTACACCCATAATCTCGCTGAAAATTTTACTGAAATACGACGGATTCGGAATCCCTACTCGGTAGCCAATTTCCGATAAAGGCAAGGTTGACTTGCGCAGCAATGAGCAGGCATGCCGGATTCGGGTCGCCCGGGTATAAGCAACAATGGTCGTGCCGGTCGATTCCTTGAACAGATGAGCTACATGGTAAGACGATAAATGAAGCTCGTCCGCCAGATCCTCCAGCCGGAAAGGCTCCATATAATGCTTCTCAATCCACCTAATGATATCTTCTACGTGATGATGATGTTTTTTCAGAAAAGCCGATTCACCGTCAGGACTTAGCTTAAGCTGATGCACAAGACTGAGCAGAAAGACACCCACATTCTCCTCGAATTCCACCTCTCTTATGCTGCCCATCGTTGAACTGAATTGCTTAAGCAGGGTTACAAACGGCTCGGTCTCCGCCATGGCGATCACCGGATGAACATTCGCCTGCTGCAGCGTTAACCGCTGGAAGAAGCTCTTCAGGCTCGGGAATTCGTGCAAATAGCCATGCAGCATAGCCGGCTCAAATACCAGCACACTCCGTATAAAAGGCTCCTCCTCCGTCACCTGAATCTGAATCCGGTGCATCCGGAATGGCGGGAATACAAGCAGCGTACTTGGCTCGATCGAATACGATTTTCCGTCGATAATGAGCAGCCCCCTGCCCTCATGCACATAAGTCAGCTCCATTTGGGAATGGGCATGAAACACCTCGCGGAAATAGTCCGTTGATGTTCTGCGATACTCGTATTGAAACCAATTATCCTGAACCATCCGTTCTCCCGCCCTTTCAAGATAACCACAAGATATAAACATTTTACCGCAAAATCGAGCGATAAAAATTCTCTTTTTCCATATATTCTAGTAGTAATTCCACTGAAGGAGATGTAATTCGCTTGAAGAGGAGATGATGGTACATTGTTGAAAATAGCCATTATTGGAGCCGGAGCCATCAGCAGGGCCCATATCGAAGCTTATCTGGCGTTTCCGGAGAGATGCACGATCGTTGCTGTCTCGGATATTTATAAGGACAAGGCCGAGAGCCGAATTGCTCAGTACCAGCTTAATGAAGCAAAAGCTTACAGTGATTACGAGGAACTGCTTAGCCAGGATATCGATATGGTTTCGGTGTGCACTCCCCCTTACACTCATGCTGAGGTGACTGTCAACTTTCTGAGGGCAGGCAAACATGTTCTGGTCGAAAAACCTATGGCCTCTTCTCTGGAAGAATGCGATGCAATGATTCAAGCAGCGGACGAAAGCGGCAAGCTTCTGTCGGTAGTCGCCCAGAACCGCTTCCGTACACCGATGATGAAGCTGAAGTCTGTACTTGACAGCGGGCTGATAGGCCCTGTCGTCCACTCGCAGGTTGATTCCTTCTGGTGGCGCGGTCATTGCTACTATGATCTGTGGTGGCGTGGAACCTGGGAAAAGGAAGGCGGCGGCTGCACACTGAACCATGCCGTCCATCATATTGACGCGCTGCTGTGGATGATGGGACGGCCAACCGAGCTTCTGGCCTTTATGAGCAATACTTCACACGATAATGCGGAAGTAGAGGATTTGTCGATTGCGATTCTGAAATTCGCCGATGGCAGCCTTGGCCAAATTACGAGCTCTGTCGTCCATCATGGCGAAAAGCAGCAGCTTATTTTCCAAGGAAAAGAGGCCCGGATTTCCGCGCCATGGGAGCTGGTCGCTTCCAGCTCTATGGATAACGGATTCCCGACTCCGAATCCAACGCTCTCCGCGGAGATTCAAGCCTATTACGACAACCTGCCGGAGGTGGCCTATGAAGGGCATGCCGGTCAGATCGATAATGTGTTTTCCGCCATCGAGAATGGGGACCCTCTGCTCATCGACGGACAGAGCGGCCGGGCAACGCTGGAGCTGATCCTCGGAATCTACAAATCCGCGAGCACCGAGAATAAAGTACAATTCCCGCTTACAGCCGATGATCCGTTCTATACACGGAAAGGCATACAGGAAAACGTTCCGCATTTCTACGAGAAAAGTTCTTCCGTCGAGAACTTCCAGGACCGCTCGATTACGATGGGCAGCAGCCTGAAAAAAGTTTAAACAGATAAAAATAGAGCCGTTAAGACCCTTATGGGATCTTAATGGCTTTTATAGTTTCAACTATTCCAGACTAAACAATCTGTTCATGGGCACTTGCAGATCTTTAAAAACGATAGAGTGGATTATCTCTTGCTCCGTATACAGATTACGTATTTGGTAGCTGCCATTCTGCAGAGAATATACATGAACTGTCCGGTTTCCTGGATCGACAATCCAATATTCCTGTACCCCGTACTTCTGATATAAATTGAACTTCTCATTAAAATCTTTCAGTGCGGTTGCTGGGGATAGCACTTCTATAATTAACGTTGGAGCTCCCAGACAGCCATTTTTAGATATTTGATCCTTCGAGCATATGACCGAGAGGTCAGGCAGAGTGACATGATCAGGCGACTTATAATCTTCACCTTCACTGAAAAACACATCAAAAGGAGCCACGAACACAAAGCAATTACGATTCTGAAAAAATGTCCGCAGTGCAAACTGAAGCTCTCCAACAATAAATTGATGTAATGAGGTCGGAGATGTTCAACCTCCTTCTGATATTTTGTGATTAGTAAATGTACTATGATCAAGCTCGGTGGAACTAACCTTTTATCCCATTATAAGTTAAGTATTACTCAAAAGAAATCTGTTGTTCCAATTACAATATTTCGATATACCCCTCTGTTCCATGCACGCGGATTCGTTGCCCGTCTTTGATCAGTTTGGTGGCATTCTCCACGCCGACAACGGCCGGCAAGCCATATTCACGTGCGATTACTGCTCCATGGGTCATCAGTCCGCCAACTTCGGTGACCAGGCCTTTGAAGGATACAAACAATGGTGTCCAGCTAGGGTCCGTAAAGGAGGTGACTAATATATCTCCATCTTCCAGGTTAGCATCTTCCATATTTAAAATGACACGTGCTCGTCCCTCGATCACTCCGGAAGATACAGCCAGACCTGCAATAGCTCCGGCTGGGAGATTTTCTCGTTTGTATTCACCTGTTATGATCTCACCATCAGACGTGAGCACGCGTGGTGGAGTCAGTTTTTCGTATAGTTTATACTCATCTTTTCGTTTGCTGATGATCTGGTGATCCAGTTTGTTGGTGCGTACGGCTTCGTGAAGTTCTGCAAAAGAGAGATAATATATATCTTCTTTTTCATGAATAACACCAGCTTGTACGAGCTGTTCGGCCTCTTTCAGCAAAGCCTGCTTATAAACAAAATAGCGGTTAACCATACCGTATTTTGGATATTCCCGATAGCCTATGAAATTCCGGACCAGGTCGATCATGCGTTTGGTTTCTTTAGCCTTTTGGTCACCATCCGGTAGTTGCTTTAATCGCTCCAATAACTCTTGTTCTTTGGCCAAAGCTTCCTGCCGCCCTTGCTCAAATTTCTGCTGGCTGGCATTAGGCGCAAAGTTTTTGACATTCCCCAGAATCAACGGGATAAGTGTAATTGGTTTTTCGCTCCAACGAGTTCTCGTAATATCGATTTCTCCGGCACATCGCATTCCGTATTTGCTGAGATAATCATTGATCGCATCAAGGGCTTCCTGCCCACCCTCAAGCTTAAGCAACTCATCCATAAAGTGATCATCTTTTACCTGCTGCAAATAAGCAACGACTTCCGGATAAGGACGAATCACATCCGCGACATCCAATAACGCCAGACCCATTTCCGATGTAATATTGTTGGGTACAGATTGAGAAAGCGTATCTGCTGCGTTTTTTTCACCCAACCACTTGTTCATGTTTTCATTGATCCATGCTGAAGCATCCATAGCAGCCATAAACACAGCCGTACTTTGCGGGTCAAATAAAATCTTCTTTAATTGCTGCTCAATATCTTCCAGGATAAAATCAAATAAATCTGATCCGGATTTTGTTTGGATATTTTGTTTTAACTCTTCGATCGAGGTTTGACTTCTCTTAATCAAATTAGAAACGATGGTAGGATCGTTCTCGATTTGTGTACGAGCACCTGCAGAGGGCATAGCTTTATTGCTTTTAGCTGGTTCTATTTCATCATTTGGTAGCAATTTGATGAAATCTCGCTCGATTATGGTCATAAGTGCGTCTTTGAAGAGCGGGTCGGATCCCACGGTATTTAATAAAGCTTCCCGGCCGACAGGTGTAGCCAACCTGGGTGCAACATCAACAAACAACCTTCCACCGGCTATACGCATGGGTGCAGGAGTCGTTAACAGCCAAACAGACAATCCCAACGGTTTCATGGGGTCTGTCATCATTTGTTGATGACCAACAGATAAATAGACGTGATTTTCTTGATCATTCTCTTCAGGGATCGGGTATAAAGTCGTGATGGGCCGGCTCTGGACAATATAAAAGGTATCATCAGCCAAACACCATTCGATATCTTGCGGCTGGCCGAAATAAGCTTCGATCTGTCTGCCGATGTGTGCCAGCTGTAAAATTTGCTCATCCGTAAGGGTTTGAATGTTTTGCTGCTCAGGAGCGATCTGCTGAGTCTCTGTTCCGCCTTCTTTTCGTCCATAGATCGCCAATTTTTTGGCTGCTATCCGCTTATCGACGATTTGCCCTTCCTGTACTTTATAACCATCGGCAGATACCAAGCCGGAGACCAGCGCTTCTCCAAGTCCAAAACTGGCGTCGATGGACAACAGCTTGCGGTTAGAAGTAATGGGATCAGCGGTAAATAATATCCCTGAAGCCTGCGGGAAAACCATCCTTTGCACGATAACGGATAAATGAACCTGGCTGTGGTCAAATCCGTTTTGCATACGGTAGATGACCGCACGATCCGTAAATAAGGAAGCCCAACATTTGCTGATATGCTGCAGGATGGCATCGATGCCGATGATATTTAAATAGGTGTCTTGTTGACCGGCAAAAGAGGCATGCGGCAAATCTTCAGCGGTTGCACTGGATCGCACTGCATACGCATGTTCCTCGCCAAACCGGGAGAGATAGTGTGCGACTGCTTTGACAACATCGGAAGGAATTTCTGCTTCCATAATGATTTGCCGAATCTTCCTGCTGATTTCACCAATTTGTTCTCGATCCTCTGCTTTTAAAATGGTTAGTTGATCCAATAAAGCTTGAAACGCTTCGTTTTGTTCGATGGCTTTTTGATATCCGACGGTTGTAACACAAAATCCTGCTGGTACTTGTATTCCTTCAATTTTTGATAATTCCCCTAAATTTAACCCTTTTCCGCCAACAAGCATAAGCTGCGTTTTTTCCATTTCCTGAAAACCGAGAACCAAAGAACTCATTCTGCATCTCTCCTGACCATTAAAATGAGAAAAAAACATTTGACAAGAATTTGCCGGCGTGGTACTATTAAAGTGTAAGATACGACTTTTATGTCTATTCGATCATGCGCAGTCGTGATTTGATTATATCATCGTATTTCTTCATATGCAAACAAAAAGAACCTGGTAAAATTGTCCAGGTTCTTTTTTAATTTTCCACTCATATTACGGCAAATGGTTACTTCCAAAATGTAATCTTGTCTGGACCTAACCGAACCGACTCATGTCCCTCTTCTTTGGCTTTTCCTATTGAAATAATCATTACCGGGGCATAACGTTCTTCATCCAAATCAAATGCTTTAGCCAACTGATCAGCTTCAAATCCAGCCATTGGATTCGTATCATACCCATGTGCACGAGCAACTAACATCAACTGCATGGCAAAGAGACTGCTATCGACTTTTGCAACTTCAACTTTCAACTCTTTTGATAAAGCCGGATACATCGATAGTATGGTTTCGAGCTGACGATCTCGTACTTCAGCTGGCATTTTTCCTTGTTCCACAGCCGTATTGTAAATTTCTTCTGCATATAAATAGCTTTGGGTATCACCAAAAATTAATAACATGGCTGATGAAGTATCATTCTGTAATGTATTGAAACGCACAAGAGGTCTTAGTTTTTCTTTTCCTTCAGGAGTGTCAACCACAATGACACGCCAAGGCTGCATATTTGCGGAGGATGGAGCCAAACTGGCTTCCGAAATCATTTCACTCATCTCTTCTTTCGATATTTTAATGTTCTCATCATACTTCCGGACAGAACGTCGTCCCTTGACTATATTGACGAAATCGTTATTCAGGATATGGTTAAACATAAAATCTCTCCTTTTGATAACATTAGATTTTTTGACATTGTGTATGTCGTTCGTTATCATATCCGTATTATGAACTATGAACCTAGGTTCATAGCAAGAAGAGGTCATATGATGAAAATAAATGAGGTTTCAAAGCGAACCGGTCTGCCCATATCAACATTGAGATTCTATGAACGTAAAAAACTGATTCCGGACGAATTCGTTAAAAGGGATGAAAATAACTATCGCATTTATTCTGAGGAGATTGTTGAGTTTCTGGATGATGTGAAGGCACTTTTATCCGTGGACTTTTCCATAGAAGAATTAAGTTTGCTGGTCAATCAGCAGCTTAACTTATCATACGAGGTAAAGAAGAACATGGTTGAGCAAAAAATCAAAGAAATTGAAGATATCCAGAAGCGATTGAGAAAGTCAAAAAAATTCTTGAGTGCAATTTTGGAAGGGAAAGCAAAATTTCAAACAAAATGTTAGCACCACCATTCGCTCTGGAAATTCCGGCAAGAGATCTGTAAATATTCAGGAGACAGCCTGATCGGCAGAATGATTTTTTATAAAAAAATCCCTTCCGGGAGGCGGCGTTAAAGACATCTGGCCAGATGTCTTTTTTCGTTCTCTGCCGTGAAGGGATATCACCGGATTGGTGGTTTGCTATTGCATTATTTATTGTTGTTGACTCTTCTTGCTTCCAGCTCCGATACAATGGCATCATGTGGCTTTTCCCATTTATAGACAAAGGCCATAATAAGGATAGCTACCACACCTAAAATAATAGGCAGCCAGATGTAGCTTAAAGATATCATTTGCAATGCTGCAGAGGTTTGCTGCTGGTTGGCGATATAACCTCCGGCAGCAAGCAGCCAAACCGGAATGGCTGCCCCAAGACCTGAACCTAATTTATTGGCGATCCCTGAAGCGGACATGAGAATTCCCGGCGCACGGACACCAGACTTCCACTCACCATAGTCAACCGTATCAGCCTTCAAAACAAACAACAATCCTGCGGGAAAGCCCATACCGATCGACCCGATGATTGTGCCCGCAATGATTAAAGATACATTTGCGCCAGCCATATAGATAATGAACTGGCCCACGATATTTATAGCAATCCCGGTAATCACCAATGCTTTTTTACTATATTTCTTCGTTAAGAAAGGGATTGCCAATATACCTATAAGCGAGCTCATCGCAAGCGTATTGACCGTGGAAATGATGTCAGGCTTGTTGATGTAATACGTCATATAATAAATACCTGCTGACAATTTCATGATATACATCGTGTAATAAGTAATTCCGAATAAGGACACGCCTATCCACGGGAAGTTCCCTCTAATCGCTTTTAACCCTTCTTTTACAGGAATAGACTCATTTCCGGAAACACTCTGTACGCGTTCCCTGGTGTTGAAGAAGGTAATCAAGAACAGGATTAATGCGGCTAACGAGAATAGTGTCATTGTATAGAAGAACCCTTTTTGCTGATCGCCGGCGCCAAAGTAAGCTACAAGCGGCAGCAGAGTCAAGTTTACAATTAATCCGCCGATTTGTCCTCCGAACATACGGAAGGTATTGGCCACGGTTCTTTCCTGAATGTTGCTTGTCATACTGGGCAGCATGGTCTGTAACGGGTTATTCACTGCTGCATATAACACGTTGGCTGCAATGTAGAAGATATAGACATAGGCCATTTTACCGGAGGCGCTTAACTCAGGGCCCATAAACAGAAGAATGGAAACGATGGAGAAAGGAATACATGACCATAAGATCCAGGGCCGGGATTTCCCCCATCTTGTGTTTGTTTTATCAATCAGGATTCCCAGGATCGGGCTGTCGATCATATCTACAATTCTGGCAATCAGCATAAGAGTACCAACTGCAGCGGCACCAATTCCATAAATATCTGTAAAGTAAAAGGTTAAATACGTAGTAATAACGGTATAGATTAGGTTGGAACCGGTATCCCCCAGACCGTAACTGATTTTTTCCAGCAAAGGGATCTTTTGATTATTGCCAATCCCCCGTCCTTCGGTCAGCTCATCCTTTATCTTTACTTCCATCACGTTCACTCCCTGAATTATGATTAAAGCGTTTACATTTTAGGTAAATACGAATACCTTTAAAAGGCACTCGGGATAGGAGGTTAGTATGCTCTTACACTCTTATTACCGTTGTTATATGACGTTATTCAAGATTTGCCTGTTGCATTGAAAGGTTAGTGCGGGACAATCGATTCCAAACAACAAATAAGGCTGGATAGTAATGTCATACTTCGCACCTGTTTGCTGCTTGGAATGATGACCGCAGAATCCATTCGTACCCTTCTCTGCCGGAAGCTAAAAATAGATAGAGGAATCCCCTGATTTCAATACGGCGATTGTCGCCCGAATATGATTTCTCATCAATTCTTCGGCCAAGTCGCCGTCCCTCTTCCCGATTGCGTCAATGATCGCCATATGCTCAGGATATGTCTCATCAGGCGAACGATATAGACCTTTCGTAAGGCTGGTTTGGATAACTTTGCATGACTCCAATGACCTGGATAAATGAAAATCTTTGGTTTCCGATGCGATTAAATTATGAAATTTCTTGTCGGCTAAATAATAGGCATCTTTGTCATGTTCTTGCCTCTTTTGATAGGCACTTTGAAAGATGGCCCGCATATAGACAATTTTATCGTCTTCAATGACCGGCGCCAACAGTCGACAGGCCAAACCTTCCAACACAGCACGCAGCTCGAATGCGGATATCATGTCCTCGAGAGTAAATTTCTTCGCATACCAGCCCTTCGACGTCCTGTATAGAAGCCCCTCCATCTCCAGCTCCGCCATTGCTTTGCGCAGAGGTGTGCGGCTGACACCCAGTGTCTCTGTCAGTTGGTTCTGGATAATCAACTGATCTGGAGGAAATTCGCCATTTATAATCATTTCTCGCAGTCGCAAGTACACGGTTTGATCCAGGGTATCCTTAACTATCCCAATATTGTTCATGCTCTCATCCTTCTATATTTTATGGTTGCACTCATATTACCATAAACGGGGAGGCTTGTATCCGGAATGATCGAGAAAATCCCTTGCTGTATCCGAACCTAGAACAGCAGGATTCAAGCCTGTCATTTTAGTAATGGCAGCCATTTTGCAGGTCATTTCGATGGTCTCAAGACACATCCGGGCTTCCTGCATAGAAGTATCAAACACGATAAGCCCGTGGTTTTTCAGAATAATAACATTAGCTTCTTTTGCATTTTCCCCGACAGCTGCCCCCAATTCCCTGCTTCCGGGATGATAATAGTCCACATAGGCGATGCGTTCAGCATAATACATGCTCTCGATAAACAGCTTGCTTTCGATCTGTAAGTCTGAGCACGCAGCCAAAGTCGTCCAGAATGGAGAAGAGTGAATCACGAACCCGGCATCGGGACGTGCCTTATAAATTGCAGCATGCATCGGGATTTCTTTGGAGGGCCGCTTCCCGCCCCCATCATACCATCCTGAAGATATCGTCACTTTAACCAGATCCGTTTCATCCAGATGTCCCATGTATGTGCCAGATCCCGTTATTAGCATCGTGTCATCGTCAATGCGCTTGCTTATATTGCCCGAATTTCCCCAAGCCAGCCCATAGGTCATCATATACTGTCCAACATTAATAATCTCTTGCCATGACGTACTGATCGTTCTCACCTCCTTCTCATCTTTTCCTTTATAGAAGTTCTTTCTTCACTCTTAAAAAATAATCTTCTTGTCCAAGCTGTCCCCCTTTGAGAGCAAGCTCCAATCCGTCTACAAGGGGATCGCAGGAATAGCATCGGTTTAAAGGCGCTCCCGGCGCGACCGGAGCAGCTATTTCCATTGCAGAGACTCCAAGCTCCTTTGTTGCGAATCCGGAAGTATCCCCGCCGGCAACGACAAACCTTCGTGTGCATTTCCGCGTAATAATACCCTTCATGATTCGCCCCAGTAATTGTCCAAGCAATTTCCCGCTTTTATCTGCCTGGATTCCTGTGGAATTCAGAGTTTCTTTCATCTCCGGAATTGAAGGATCATGGGGACCTTTTGCGGTATACAGAATAACGTCTTTGCCTGCACTTAGCAGTTTTTCCGTTGTGTCCAACATGCTTTCCAGAGCAATCTCGCCAGTATCCATATTCCAAAGGTCCTTTAACGGGAGACGTATGGTAACGAACCCTTCCTTCTCTGCGGCTTCGATCTGCTTTCTCGTAATATCAGAGGCGCTGCCAGAGAGTACTGCTATTGGATTGGATTCATCCGTGGTTGCAGGATTGACAGTATAATCCGGGACAGGACGCTTTAAACCGGGTATCGACTCCCATACTCCGGTCAATGCATGCTCTACCCCGGAGGAACCGACTACAAAGAGTGGCGTGTTGGCTTGGGCCAGTCTCCAAAGAATCTTCCCGGCAGCCATGGTATCACTTTGTTTCAGCGAGTCGAACAATATGACAGAGTCCTTCTTGTCGGTAAAGCGCTGCCAAACTTCTTCATCACCGCCTTCCAGATCAAGAACGGACATCAACCCGATCGGAAGATCCGTTTGTTTTTCAAGGTGAAGCCGAAGATCCGCCTCATCCATGGGGGTAGCCGGATGAACGGACATGATGGGATGACGGTCCAGCCGATGAATGGCATCTCCGGCCGCGGCGAAGTGCTGACCAAATACCGTATACCGGGCTAGTGGAGGTGCGCCGGCCAAAACCGGCGTAACCTGTTGATTAGTAAAACAACTTCTCCCGATGTCTATGACGCGCCCAATGCTCCCGATCTGTGGTGTAGAGTCAAATGTCGAACAGACTTTGTAGTGAACAACAGATGGCCGATAAGCCAGCAAACGCTCAAAGATCGGAACAAGCTCTTCCTCCATCTCTTCACTCTGCAAGGAACGACTTATTCCCGCGATGCCAATGCAATCAACATCCGGATAATTCCTTTTCAGTTCATCCGGATCAGGCGGATCAAGGAACAATATCGTGCGGTATCCTCGTGTTGCCAGCATTTCCATGGCATCTGTGGACCCGGTAAAATCGTCACCATAAAAAGCCAGCAGCAACGAACTCATATCAGCTCACCCCCTTCCGGCCATCGACTTTAATATTCTGCAAGGCTTGGATCAACGTACGCTTCGCGCCTGCGATCAACAGTCCGGGTTCTTCATCAACCGCTGTCATGATCTCTATGCCCAGGCCTGCTTTACGTTCAAGGGTTAAATAGCCGACATCATGAAGTGCTTGCAGGAATCGGGTTACCTCGGTTACATGATGACAACCATTGGGATAACCGAAATACGGATGTTTGTCTCCGTATCGCGCATCATCCCGTTTAGTGGAGCAATTGCCGATATGCACGTGCCCCAACCATGTCTTTGTATTGAAGACAGTATCCTCAATGGTTTCCCGCAGCAGTGGCACATGGCTCAAATCAACAAGCAGTGAAAGGTTTGTTGTTTGTTTTTCAAGTCGCCCCATCAATTTTGCTGCCATTGTGCTGTCACCAAACAACCTTTTTTTGTCTACATCCGTATCGAATAATTCCAAATCAAGCTGAAGCTTTCGCTCTGTTGCTGCCTGATCCAGAAGCAGCAGCAAATCGCAAAGCCGATCCAATTGAGCCTCGGTGTCTTCTTGCGGAGCTTTCGGACCGCTGATCACGGCTACGCGATCTGCCCCCGATTCAACTGCTTCATCCATAGCCTCAATGATTCGGTTTACCGCAAGCATTTTCTCTCCGGTATCCGAAGATTGAAGATCGTATCCGTTACCGAAAATAAGAGGCTGCAGCAAATAGGTGGCTTTCATATTGGCAATGCGCAACCATTCGTTAAATTGCTGTCTGCGCTGCTGATCGGCAATGGGAGCTATTTCAATTCGTTCGAAGAATGGATCTTCCAGCACCGAACGAACAGAGTGTTCCCATTCCTTTACATCCGAAGCGGAAGACGGCCACAGTCCGGGATGAACGATGCTGATTTCCAGCTTTTCTCTCCAATTCCCCATGGATACCTCCTAAGAAATAGAAACGACTCGCCGTTCACTAGCTGATTGATAACATGCGTAAACGATCCGTTGGGAGATCATATATTTCTCGCCTTCTGTCTCAAAATAATTGTTGTCCCCTGAAAGCAATCCGTCGATAAAATGCTGATGAGCAGAAATTACGCTGCCGCCTTTCCACCCATCAGGAATATCATAAGCATGCTCTTGCTCTGTCTCGCCGCGCAATGTAATAAAAATACGGCCGTTTTCATCAAGCCGCAAATTGCCAAGCTCGCCCTCCAGGCTCATCCAGCCATAGGTTGGCGGGCGAACCTCTGCCGTATAAACCACCCGATTGGCATCATATATGCCTGTCATCCCATTGATGAAATTGAACAGCACAATCGCGTCATCCTCACCTTTTATCAAAGGATTCCAAGTTCTCAGCTGGCAGTACACGCTCTCGATTTCTCCAAATAAATACCTGAAAGTATCGATCCAATGCACCCCGGTCTCATATAAAAGAAACTTCTCCATGTCTTTAAAATAAGGCTGCAGCGGATAAGGAGATGGGCCGAACCCATCCCCGGGACGCATCGAAAAGTATACCCGGAAAAGGCGTCCAAGCTGCCCCGAATCAATGATCTTGCGTATTTCTCTGTACCAACCTTGCCAGCGCCAATTCTCATTAATCATGACTGGCACACCCTTATCTCTACAGTAGCGCACCAGCTGCTCGCTTTCTTGCTGAGTAGGAGCAACAGGCTTTTGGCATAACACCGAAATCCCTTGATCTGCAGCGATTTTGGCATATTTAAAATGAGAATCCGGTGGAGTACAGATATCCAGAAAATCCGGTTTTAGCTTATGAATCAGCTCATCAATATCCGAGTCTGCTCCCCAATGGGGAATCTGATGAGCCTCTGCCAGCCTTCTCGCTCCTTCCGCATCCTGGCTGACAACTGCTATGATCACGCCGCCCTTAACTTGTGCCCATGCGTCCATTTGAATTTGGGCAAAATGTCCTGAGCCTACTATGATTCCTTGGAGACGCTTCACGGCTGTGCCTCCTCATGCTGATTGATTAATTCCCGAACAACCGCATCTCCCACTTCCGATGTCGAGGATTTGCCCCCAATATCTCCCGTGCGAATAATTCCTTCCTTCAATACCGCCGCCACTGCTGCCTCAATGTCTTTCCCTGCTTGAATTAAGCTGTTATCCTGATGCTGTTCGCCCAGCCAATCCAGCATCATCCCGCCAGACAGGATGGTGGCAATGGGGTTGGCTATTTGCTTGCCTGCGATTCCCGGCGCCGAGCCATGCGAAGGCTGGAACATTGCATGACGGTCGCCAATGTCACCCGAAGGCGCAAGTCCGAGTCCGCCAATGGTCGCTGAAGAAAGATCGGACAGGATATCTGCAAACATATTTTCGGCAACCAGCACGTCGTATTGGGAAGGTTGAATAACTTGATAGAAAGCCATGGCATCCACATAAGCATAGTCTTTTTCGATACCTGGATAATTTGCCGCAACCTCGTCGTAAATTTTGCGGAAGTAGGCATAAGAGCTCAACACATTGGCTTTATCCACACAGGTTACCATCGATTTGCCGTCCACCGGACGGCCTTGCCGTTTGCATGCCAGGCGGAACGCATAGTCGACAATCTTCTTCGTGCCGGTCTTTGTAATGATAATGGTATCTGTTGCTATCTCGTCACGGACATTACAGCCTCCTGTCCGCGAT
Organism: Paenibacillus terreus; assembly: GCF_042138595.1. Taxonomy (NCBI): domain Bacteria; kingdom Bacillati; phylum Bacillota; class Bacilli; order Caryophanales; family Paenibacillaceae; genus Paenibacillus; species Paenibacillus terreus. The sequence goes on from NZ_JBHIRX010000004.1 coordinate 44,863, forward strand.
GCGTACAAACCTTCGATATTTTCCCGAACCACTACGTAATCGATTCCTTTTCCCTGATCGCGAAGCGGGCCGGGTACTCCTTCATAGAGCTTCACAGGGCGAACGCCTGCATACAGATCCAGATCGAAACGCAGCCGGAAAATTACGTCCCCGTTGACTTCCCTACCATCCTGATGGCGGGCTTCGAACAATCCTATTGCACCCATCAGCATGGCATCGGCTGATTTACATTGAGCAAACTGCTCTTCGGTCATGGCTTTCCCCATCTTCAGAAATTGACCGGAGCTCGCTCCGTTATTTTCAAATTCAAGATCGAAAGTGCCATGCATCTGCTGTACAGCGCGTAATACCTTTAATGCCTCCTCCGTTACTTCAGGGCCAATACCATCTCCTGCCAGCACGGAAATATTGTATCTGCTCATTTTCTATTTCTCCTCGTCTCCTAGTATGGTTTGTTATCCAAGGTTGTGCCTGTTCTATTTAAGAAGCACTTTCTTTTCGAGCACGTCTCCGGATTTCAGATGTATAACGGCCTTCCATTCCGTATCCTCCGGTTTTTCGAGCGAAGGGCTTTGATACCAATTGAATACAAAGTTCATCAAAAACGGCTCATCGTAACTTTGATATTCCAATTGACCGTTCCGGAAAAATTCTACATAATCGATCGTTTCCGGATATAAGCTGGCCAATCGTATCCACCGCTTTCCATCGAGGGTGATCTCTTTTTCCAGACCCTGCAAATAAAACTGCTGCTCAAAAGGGATTTCCGGCAGCGAAATTCCAATGATTTTGGCCATGCGGTGTGCGAAGAAACGATCTTCTCCATCTGTAATCCGCCAGTCTGTCGGCGGCTCCTGTTTGGTCAAGTTGTTATAATAGCCCCATGATGTGTGCAGGCGAGCCGCCACTTCCATATTGCCTACAGCCTGGGAATCCTCATTACAAACAATCGGAGCATTCGGGGCCCATTTCCTAAGCTGGCAAACATCATTATAGTATTGCTGCCTGGTACGGCCATTTCCATGGTAGAATACAACATCGCTCTCTTTTGCCACTTCTTCGCTAATAAAACTGGCGGTTGAACTGCACCCTACAGGAAGTCCGCCAGATTCATGTCGCGCTATTTCCAATAGAGCTACGATCCCTTCGGGATATTCAAGCAAGGAATGCTTCTTGGTCAGATCATGCTCATTGGCAATTTCGATGATCACATTCGTATATCCGCCTTGCCTGAGGAAGCGTGACGCCGTACGGGTTGCTTCCAATATGGCACGCCCATTCTTCAACTTTTCCGCCTGAAAAAAATAGAAGAAGCTTACGATGACCACCATCCCAATCTCATCAGCCGCACGGATTAAGCGGTCCAACCGATTGGCGTATGCAGGATCCAGGCTTGTGCCGTCTTCGCCAAAGGGATTATTGTGTAACTTCTCGTTGAACAATGTAAAACAAGGTCCGCCGCCTTGCAGTCCTACCGTAAATGCGCGGAGACCGTGCGCGTACCATTCCGGAAGAGCCGTGATCAAATCATCTGTGTTCCGCTCCGGATCAAATGTCCTCCCGAAACGATGGAAGCGGCCTGGGTCTTCACTGTCATCGAAGATTCCCTGAATAAATCTGGCGTTCATTAACAGGCCATGTGCTTCCGGCCGGCTGCCCTTGATTTCTTCATACACTTTTTTGCCATTGATATAAAAATCCGTTCCTTCGATGCTTAGTACGGTTTTACCCATGTTGATTACTCCCTTCTGGCGAAACAAAACTTAGTGCGAAGATATCCGTTTCCCCTCTAATCATTCGACTTACTTCTTTAAAATAATCATTATACCGGTTTTCTCTGATGCCACTATTCCAGGCCATGCAGTCTGAATATCCGTTTGGGATTTTCATAAAAAATAGCTTCTAACTGCTGATCCGTTAAACCAATATTGTGATACTTGGCCAGCTCCACTGGAATATTGCTGATATGATCGGAGCCCATTATGATTTTTTCCACCCCGACTTGGTCAATCATCTTTCGCGTCATATAAGTTTGGCACCATGATGGCTCAAGATAGATGTTCTCACAATACTTTGCCGTGACCAGTGCTTCATCCGCATACACAGCAAATCCCGCATGACAGAGAATAAAAGAGACATTTGGATAACGCTTAGCCGGATCCATCATCAGTGAGGGCAAAGAAAAAGGATTTCCTGTACCAGTATGAACTAAAACAGGAACCTGGTATTGATCAGCCATTTCGTAAATTTTGTCGCAATGTTTGGATAACGGGCTGATGTTGTGCCCTAACGGATGCAGTTTGATTGCAACAAATCCAAATTGCTTGATACAGCGCTCTACTTCTTTTACATAGACCTCTTCTTCCAGCCAAGGGTCCGGACTGGCCATTCCGTAAATTCGCTTTGGATACTTTTCCATCATGTCAGCAATGCGAGTATGGACATCGAAAACATTCTCCAATGTTGGTTGAGGCATGACGAAACCGGTTGCAATTTCGAACTGATCCATTGCTTTTATCAGATCCTCTTCCGTTGTACTCACTCCCGAAAACTTGGAAAGACCCAAATGCATGTGAGTATCAATGATTTTAATCAGGAATCATCCCTTCGCATGTTTTTTTGTATACGTTGTATACAATGTATACAGTGATTTTAATCGCTTACATTTTCGTTGTCAAACATATTTTTTAAACCCTTTACATTATTTATGAAATCTGAACATGATGAAGCGCTTAATCCTTCTAAGCTTAAAGCTTATCCTGAAGGTTAAGCGCTTCATTTCATGATAAACAGCATCCCCCATAAACCATGCCTAGCTGACTTCGGACGGGCTTTTTCCGGTAAGCATCTTGAATACCTGGCTGAAATAGGTGGCATTCCGAAATCCCGTCATCTCGCTCACCTCATACACCATGTAATGTCCCGACTTCAGCAGCTCCATCGCCCTTTGAATCCGGTATTTATTGAGATAGCTTACGAAGTTCTCTCCCGTTACCCGTTTGAACAGCTGACTCAAATATTTGGGATGAACATATAATCCCCGCGCGATGGCCTCAAAGCTGATCTCTTCCGCATAGTGCTCTTCCACATACTGTTTCACCCGGGCTACGAGCTTGTTGTTTTTCTTCTCGGCCGTCTCTTTCCGCGTTTGCTCCAGCCAGCATTGGATAATACCGTCGATCCAGCATATCAGATCCGGCAGGGTGTATTTAAGCTGAATGCCCTTCAGAAATTCACTCATGGCCAGCGGAGGGTCAAGTCTGGGGTAGCGGCGGTTCCAGCTATGGATCAGTGTGTCGAACAGGCTCACGGCCACCACCTGTACATCCTGAATGCTGGTACCTCCCCCTTCCTCCACCAAGGCACGAATCCTCTGCCACACCTCTTCTGCCAAATCAGGTCGCATATCGGCCCAAGCTTCATTCCATTGCTGCAGATACAGAGAATAATCGGGAGCTGACGGCTCAGTCCACCCGGACGCCTCATAGCAGTACACACGGCTTCCTCCCTGGAATTCAGCCGCTTCAAGCGCCTCCCGGCTCTCCAGATAGGAATCCATCAGCTCGCACAGATGAGCCTTGCGGGTTCCGATACCGGCGCTCATCTCCATCTTGAGATACGTAAATACCTGGTCGATCATTCGCTGAAGCAGCGGCTCCAAAGGCTCAGTCACATGCTCATCCTCAAGCAGCACCAGCACGAACACCCGGTCCGAGTAATCGAGCACCTCGATTTGGCCACCTGCCATCGTGTGCACGAATGTCTGTACGGTCTCCCGGATGATGTCCGCTGCCCCATAGCGAAGCAGCTGCCAGTCCCGCTCCTTCATCCGTGTCAGAAATTCAGGACGGTTTAGCTGAAGGCTGACTGCACGTACGTGCTCAGGCCTGCGGAGTCCCACGTAATCCATGCGTTCGGGGGAAAGCTCATCCTGACGATAGCGCGTGGTGAGCAGCTCGTGCAAAATCTGTTTTCTCAAATAGGGAAGCACTCGTCCAATCTCCTGCCTGTAGGTTCGCTCCAGCCGCTCGTGCCGCTCACGCACATCCAGCTCCAGCAGCACTTCGCGCAGCACGGCCTCAATCTCTTCCACTTCGGCAGGCTTCAGCAGAAAATGATTCACTCCCCAGCGCATCGCCGCACGGGCATTCTCGAATTCGTCATATCCGCTCAGGATGATAATCGGCAGATGTGGATGATCACGCCTCAGCGTCTGTGTAATCTCAAGCCCTGTCATGCCGGGCAAATATACGTCCGTCATTACCAGATCAGGCTGCACATGGCGGAACAGCTCCAGCGCATCGGTACCGCTTGAAGCCGTGCCTGCGATGCGCAATCCAAGAGATGACCAGTCAATGTGATCGGTCAGCGCCCGGATCATATGCGGATCATCATCCACCAGCATGATGGTTTTCATGCGCTCTCACCACCCAGCCAAAGTTTCAACTTCTCCTCATGATCAATGCGCGGCAATGTGATGGTTACTTCCACACCGCCCGAGTCGGCAGACCTCAGCAGTACACCATAGGCCGCTCCGCAATACAGTTGAATGCGTTGATGCACATTACGCACACCAATGCCGCAGGCTTCCTCCAGCGTCCATCCCTCCGGCAGCCCCTGCCCGTTATCCGTGATGCGAATGATCACTTTACCCTGCGGACCGCCAACATCCGCCTGCATCTCCACCCGAATGCGGAGCACTCCCTCAATCGGATGACCATGCATGACGGCATTTTCAATGAAGGGCTGCAGTATGATTTTCGGAATGTAGCAGCCGCGCACACGCGGATCAATCCGTTCGTCGTAATCAATGGAAAAAGGCAGACGCTCCGCCTGAATGCTGACATAACAGCGGGCATGCTCCAGCTCATCCCGGACCCGGATGAACAGCCTGCCCCCGCTCAATCCGATGCGCAGCAGCTTGCTCAGCTGCACAATCATGCGGCTGATATCGCGTGCCTGATAATCCATGGCACGCCAATGGATCATGTCCAGTGTATTGTACAGAAAATGCGGTTTGATTTGCGCCTCCAGCAAGCCGGTCTGCGCTTCCCGCTTCGCCCGGCTCTCCTCGCGAACCTGATCCATCAGCCCGGTCAACCGGGATGCCATATGGTTAAAACCATTCGCCAGATGGGCATATTCCTCGGTGAAGGACAGCTCGATGCGTGTATCGAAGTCCCCGCCTTCCAGCTGCCGCATCCGATGGATTAACTGCTTTAATGGCCGTACAATGCCGCGCACGAACAGCCAGGCGAGCACGGCCGAGCACATGAGCCCCAGAACGGCAACCCCCAGTACCTGCCATCCTGCTGTTTTGACCGGAGCAAGCAGCGTATGTACGGGAATGATTTGTACGAGACGCCACTGCAGCGTCGCAGGCCGGGAATAGAGAACTAGCCTCGAACCGCCCGGACCGGAGACCACCTCGAATCCGTCCCCGCCACGCGCAGCGTGTTCCTCAAGCCAGGCCTGATTAATGACGGGTTCCGGCTCCCTGCCAACTGCCATTTTCGGGTACGACGAGCCGTCAGAGCTGCCAGTCGTCTCCGCCATTTCTGTTTCACCCATTTGCATGATGAGGCTGCCCGCCGTGTCCACAAGCAGAACCTGTCCATCAAGAACAAGCGGCAGATCGGCAAACCTGCTAATGATGTCCTCTCGGCTTAAACGGATCAGAACGAAGGCCACCGTGCCTCCGTGACTGTCGAAAATGCGCTGGGCATATCCGATCAGCGAATGGCCCGATGCATTCTCCTTTAACGGCACCCAGGCTGCATCCGCCTGCTCCAATGTGCCGAACCATGGATCGGAAGTGATCGTATCTACGGGATAGATGCGGTCTGCCGTCGCTACGGTCACGCCGTTAAAGGCATCGGTGTAAAGCTCCACGGAGGTGATGCCTTCGCTTACCACCAAGGTATGCTCCAGTATTTTGGCGGCTTCACGCCGCTGGTGAATTTGTGTCAGTCTTCCTGCCCCCGTCGTATCCAGCAGATTTGACAGCTCGCGGTTGCTTGCCAGGGAGTAGGCCGTCCCCGTCACACTTGTTATGAAGTCAAAGCCCCGCCGTGTGCTCTCATTGAGCAGGGCGAGGCGCGCCTTGCTGATCTCCGTAAACGTAACCGTAGCGAACGACTGGTAGGCAAGCCACACGATCACCGACACGAGCAGCAGATTAAACGCAATAAAGCAAGTCACCATCAATGTGGTGAGCTTGCTTTGCTGCAGCTTTTGGCGGATGAACAAGGACCAGCTTCGTTTCCTCATGCAGTATCCCTCGCTTCGTCTTGGAATTATCCTTTGAGCCCGGAGGTTGCGATGCCTTCCACGAAGTATTTCTGACATACGATAAAAACAACAAAGCATGGCACCAGCGAAAGAATGGACATCGCGAACATCGGTCCCCAGTCGGATTGAGAGCTGGAATCCAGGAAAAGGCGAAGACCGAGCGGTACCGTATACTTGCTTACATCGCTCAGATAGATCAGCTGGCTGAAGAAGTCGTCCCATGTCCACAAAAAGGTAAAGATCATCGTTGTCACCAGTGCCGGAAAAGCGAGCGGAAGGATGATCTTGGTGTAAATGCTAACCAGTCCGCAGCCGTCGATCGTAGCCGCTTCGTCCAGCTCTTTGGGCAGTCCGCGGAAGAACTGCACCATCAGGAAAATGAAGAAGGCATCCGTTGCGAGCCATTTCGGCACGACAAGCGGCAGATACGTATTAATCCATTCCAGGTGGTTGAACAGAATGTACTGTGGAATGAGCGTTACGTGATGCGGCAGCATAATCGTCATCAGCATCAGTCCGAAGCAGATCGATTTGAAGCGAAAATCGAGTCTGGCAAAGGCATAAGCGGCCATGGAGCAGGAGATGACATTGCCCAGCACCGCCCCGAGCGACAGCATAACCGAGTTGATCAGGAAACGGGAGAACGGATTGCCCTGAATCCCTGTCCAGCCGTTCACGTAATTGCTCCAGTTCCATTCCCTCGGCCAAAACCATGTTTCCGTAAAAATCATATGTCCCGGCTTGAACGAGCTGCCGAGCATCCAGAGCACCGGATACAGCATGACAAAGGCAATGGCCGAAATCAGCACATGCTTCGTGACGATCCATGCCGTAGAGCTGCGTTGTCCGATCATGATTTTCTACCGTCCTCATAGTGCACCCACAGTCTGCTGCTGCGGAACACGAGCAATGTAAACACGCCGATCAGAATCACGAGTATCCATGCCATCGCGGACGCGTAACCCATCTGATAAAACGAAAATCCCTTTTTATAAAGGTACAGGGAGTACATCAGCGTTGAATTGACGGGGCCGCCGCTGCCATTGCTGACGACGAAGGCCTGCGTAAACGATTGGAATGACGTGATCAGCTGCATGACCAGATTGAAGAAGATGACCGGTGACAGAATCGGCAGGGTAATGCTGAAGAATCGCCGGACCGGACTCGCTCCGTCCACGGCTGAAGCTTCCTCATATTCCGGTGGAATTTGCTTCAGGCCTGCCAGGAAAATAATCATGGACGAACCGAACTGCCACACGGACAGCAGCACGATGGAATACAGGGCATATTTCGGGTTGGCAACCCAATCCGGGGCCTGGATGCCGATCATGGCCAGCAGCCCGTTCAGCAAGCCGTCACCGCCCAGCATTTTGCGCCACAGCATGGCGATGGCCACGCTGCCGCCGAGCAGTGTAGGAATGTAATATACGGTACGGTAAATGCCAAGCCCGCGAATGCCCTTGTTCAGCAGCAGCGCCACGAGCAGCGCGAAGATCAGCTTGATCGGTACGGAAACGGCAACATAGGTAAACGTAACCTTTAGGGACTGGATGAACAATGGATCTGAAGTAAACATCGTAATGTAGTTATTCAGACCGACCCACACAGGGGCGGTCAGGATACTGTATTCGGTAAACGAAATGTATAATGAGGCAGCCATGGGACCAAGTGTCAGCAGCAGCAGACCAACCAGCCACGGAGCCAGGAACAGGAGAGCTGCCCGGTTGTGGGCATATCTCCGCTTCACCGCCCGGGCCGCCACACGCTCGGCTCGCGTATGGCTGACCTGTGTTGTACTCATGTTAAAACCTACCTCCCCGCTCATTTAAGTTCGGTCGCATGCAAGCGGTTATTGCCCTAAGGCAAGCGCGGCCTTGGCATTTTCAATGAACTGTGCAATGACGTCCTGAGTGCTGCCCTGACCAAATGCGATCTGTTCGCTTGCGGTCTTGAAGCTTGAATCCACTTCGGAATATCCTTGCGGGTATGGCGGATCAATCTCGCTGGAGTGTTGTGACACAAGGTCGATAAATTTGAAAATCTCCTTCTCCGCGTCTGACAGCGAAGGCTGCAGCTGCTCACGAACGCTGGAGTTGACGGGAACACCGCGCTCCGAGCCCAGAATGGCTGTTGCTTCCGGATCATTCACCATAAAGTCGATAAACATGGCTACCTCTTTGGGGTGCTTCGTTTTGGCATAACCGGAGATGAACTGGCCCGGCTTCAAGTATTCACCGATTTGCTTTTCACCCACACCATGGGGAATGACCTGGATCGCCAGCTTGTGGTCCTGATTTTTGTTGACCTGCTGAAATGTGAGCAGCTGGTTCGACCAGGTAAACTCCATGGCAGCCGTCCCGACAGAGATCGGCCGTGTCTCCAGCGCGCTGGTCGTGGAGGCTGTTACTTCGGCAGGCGTGGCTCCACCGTTCTTGCGGAGCGCAGCCCACATGTCAAACCACTGCTGCAGATCCTCGCTGGTAGCCGTCATGGTTCCTCCATCGAACAGCCCCTTGCCCTTTTGGCGGATAAAAATTTCGAACATGTTCGTCGTTCCTGAAATGTCCACCGAGCCATAGAAGCCTTCGCCCTTGGCAGCCGCGATCTTGGCGGCAATCTTGCCAAAGTCCTCCCACGTCCAGCTTTCTCTCGGTTCCTCGATGCCCAGCTCCTTGAACAGCGTGGCATCGTAAATGACGCCAGGGGCGTTCACGCCAAGCGTGATGGCGTACAGCTTATCATCAACCGTCCCGGCCTTGAGCATGCTTTTGTCATGCTCTTCGGTGCGCAGTTCCTTGCTCTCCGCATAAGGAGTCAGATCCAGCAGCGCACCGCGCCGGGCAAAGTCGGTCAAAAAGGCATAATCCATCTGCAAGATGTCCGGGGCGTTAGAGCCGGCGACCTGAGTCGTCAGCTTGTCAAAATAGCCGTCCCAACCGGAGTATTCCGGTTTGATCGTAATGCCGGGGTGCTTTTCTTCAAACAGCTTGATGACCTTGGTTGTCAGATCATGGCGGGTCTGCGAGCCCCACCACGTCATGCGCAGCTCGATTTGACTGGTGCCTCCTCCCTGATCCTTGTCACCGGACCCGGATGATGTGCCGGAGGTTCCGCCCGAACAGGCTGTAGCGAACAATAACAGGGTCAGGCAGCACAGGGTTGCCCACTTTTTCATATGCAGCATGAATGAATTTCCTCCCCTTCTTTTTATGTAATCGCTTACATTTGTATTGTAACGGGATTCCTCCACTTAGGACATAAACAAAAGTAAGCTATCCTGTCAAAAAAGTAAGGGGGGATTAAATTGGAGATAGAGTGATGGTAAAGGTCTTGTCGAATGGGGTCAGAAAGTTGACCAACACTGCCTTGCAGTTATCCTGCAGCTTCGCCTCGCGCACCGTGGCAGCCAGATGGCCCAGCTCGCCCCCTGTCAGTTCGATCCAGTCCTTGCCGCAATCATAGCGGAGCTTGCCACCGCTCCAGAGATAACAGTCCTCTCTTACAGGCCGGAGTTCTCCCGAAGTGAAGCTCCCTTCCCTTCCAAAAATGAAGGAAAGCTGTGTCATGACTTCCCCTGGCTCATCACCATGCAGCCGGAGTGTCCAGCCCTCGTCAGTGCGCTGAACCTCCGCCTCCACACGGAACGTTTGTTCATGAGTAAGCGGGCGGATATGGTGTGGGAGCAAATACCAAGGGCTTACCGGCGTTCCGGATGTCGGCGGAAGCAGCGCTCCTTCGACTGGGCCGTAATATCCCTTCTTTTGCTCTCCTGCCAGACGGTATCCTACGGGCAGCTTAGTCATTTCCTGCATCGGCACAAATCCCGGGTAAAAGTAAGAAGCCAGCTGCACGGCCAGCAGTCTCACCTCTCCATGGCGAAGAGCAAAAAAAGAAGGCGTCTCCGTAATCAGCGTCACACTGGTACCGCCGTCCCTGTAGCGGGCAACAGGTGCGCCGAAATCGGTATGCAAACGGCTGTGGAAGATTCGCCCTTGATGGCCGGCGGCCTCCATATTCTGCAAATAGCCGTGCCGCAGAAAATCACCATTCAGTATTTTCTCGTATTTCACGGGAAGGTCCTCCGTTGCCTCAAACGGCTGCTGAAGCTCCGGCTCCAGCAGCATGCGTACAAGCACGTTGACGGAGCAGACACCCGGATCAGCAAGCGACCGGCCGGCCCATTCAGCCATGCCCGCGAATACAGGATTCTTGTCGCAACGGGCCAGAATGGCATAAGGCAAATAATACGCAGACAGATCGTGAATGCTTCCCAAATCCTGCCGCCCGGAGTAATCGGTAACGACCTCTCCTGAAGGATGGACCAGGTATACCATCATGTGCAGATTCAAGCGGACCGGATCGAGCAGCTGCGGCCGATCCAGCAAACGTGCGGCATGAATAAGCATGATGTCGCTGACTGCGTTGTAAATCCCGTTGCTGCGCTCCGTCCATTCACCGTCCGGCGTAATGTCCATCCCTTCAGCCAGCCACTGATCCGCCCGTTGAACAGCCTCTTCCAGTCCAAACAGCTTATACAGAAAACCAAGTGCAGCGCACAGCACCCAGCGATGATTTGGCGTATGCACGCCCCCCGTAAGCATGACGGGAATGGTTCGTTTAAGAAACAGCAGCATATTATCCAGCACAGGCTGCAGTGGCACCCACTCCTGCTGTGCCAGCAATTGGTACAGCTGAGCGTAGCCGACGATAACAAAGGCCGTATCCGGCGGAGAATGGTAGTTGGTCCAGCCAGGCGAGATAGCACCATCCTCATGCTGTGCGTGCAGCACAAACTCCGTCGCCAGCAGCAGCCGTGCCAGCAGCTGCTCATCCCGGTAATACGCAGAATCGGGATTCACCAGAGCAGCCCCCCAATAACACATGTCCGTTGGCGTGCCTGTAGTGTGATTAACCCAGGCAATGCCCGTACCCGGATCAAGTGTCCCCCCATAATAACGGCTCTGCGGATCAAGCACCTGCCGGGATAGCCCTATCTCCACCGCTCTGTCATTACTTTCCACCAATTTCTTGTACATTGTCATTCCCTCCCGATTGCCTTCTGCGCGCCAGCTTGGCAGCCAGCAGCCGATGGCTTTCATGGATTTCTTCCGGCCGGCAGGCCGCCTTTAGTTCATACACCTTGACCTGCGCCCGCTCAATCATCGGCAAATAAGCGTCATAGAAATCCTTGTTCTTACTATTTACATAGGGGCACCAGTGGTCGGAGAGGCCAATGGCCTCATGAATGTGGACACCAACAATATCATCCATCAGATCGTCCATTTCTCCCACACTGTCGTACAGACCCAGCCGATCCATCATTATGGCATGACCGGTATCATACCATATGCCGACAGGCGCTCCCTTCAAAGCCTTTATAATTGTTTTTGCTTCCGCAAGTGTCGGAATCTGCTGTGGTTTGGAGCGTGTTTCGAGACCCAAGCGGATGTCTATGCCCTTGGAGGCTGCTCTGTTGCATACTTCATCGAGGCTCTTGATAATTTTCTGCACATAACCTGCACTGTAAGCCTCCCTCCGCCCCATCAGCTCCGCCCATTTGCTGCGGAATTCTTCCGAATCTCGGCCCTGCCTGTTATAGATCTGCTCCAGCTCTTTGCTGATATCATTCGGAAAGGGCACTTCACCGGGATGCACAACAACGGCCTCGCCGCCGTAGCGCTGGGCGTATTCGGCCGATCTCATCAGCAGTTCAATCGCCCGCTGGCGTTTCTCCTCTTTCTCAAAGCCGAGCAGCACGGAATCCGTTCCATAATCGGGGTCCGGAACATGCGGGAAGGTGTTGTGGACACTGGATATGCCAATCTCCCCCCGCTCAATCATCGGCTCAATGTCAGCCAGCATTTCCTTAGTCACATTGTAGTTCAGCTCCACCCGGCGAAAGCCGAGAGTTTTGATTTCCTGCACCATCTCACTGCCAACAGCATGGCGCTTAACGTTCCAGCATGTTGAAAAAGAGAAGGCTCCTTTGTCCTCCATCACGGTGTACTCCTTTCGATCACGCCTTGCTCACGGTTCAACCTTTGACGGCACCAAGCATAACCCCGTTGACAAAATATTTCTGGAGCCACGGATAAACGAGAAGAATCGGTACCGTGGCGAAAATGACCGTGGCCGCTTTGAGGCTTTCCGGCGTCAGCGGGGTCCGGTTCGCACCTTCCAGCTGCGTCAGTTCAGAAACCATGTTGTTCTGCACCATCTGGAACAGCTTAAGCTGCAGCGGATACAGGTCCGGGTTGTTAATATACATGAGGGAATCCTGGAAGCCGTTCCACCGTCCTACGGCATAAAAGAGTGCCAATGTGGCCATAACCGGCATGGACAGCGGAACTACAACACTCAACAATGTGCGGAAATGGGAACTGCCATCGATTTCAGCAGATTCCTCCAGGCTGGGAGGAATGTTGTTGAAAAAGGAAATGAGAATGATCAGGTTAAAGGGGCTGACCAGACCGGGCAGAATAAGCGCCCAGACCGAATTGAGCAAATGCAGATCGCGGATCAGCAAATACTCGGGAATAATGCCGCCGCTGAAGAACATTGTGATAATGATCAGGTACATAAAAAATTTGCGGCCCTTGAGATTTCTTTTGGTCAGCGGATAAGCAGCCGCGATCGTGAAGAGCATGCACAGCAGCGTTGTGGCAACCGTCAGAACAATCGTGAAGATGAGCGAGCGGATCATGGCATTATCGGAAAATACTTTAATGTACGCACTCCAGTTCAACTCTACGGGGAAAAGTGTAACTTCTCCGGAAGTGATTGCGCGGTTTGAGCTGAGCGACACGGCAATTACATGCAAAAACGGAGCCAGACAGAACAAAACGAACAAGGCCACAAACATAATATTAACGATATCGAATATTCGGTTAGAGGTACGTTCACTCATTGCACTCACTCCCTTCTTGATAAGAAAAACATCAACCTTTACAAAATACCGTCTCCGGTCACTTTTTTCGAAATATAGTTGGAGCCGAGAATGAACACCAGTCCCACCACGGCCTGGAACAATCCGACTACGGTAGCCAGCGTATATTGACCGGATTCCAGACCGATCCGGTACACAAAGGTGCTAAGCACATCGGAATATTCGCGCACAGCTGTATTTCCGATAATGTAAGGACGGTCAAAGCCGATGCTGACCATTTTGCCGAGATTAAGGATCAGCAGTGTCACAATGGTTGGTTTGATGCTGGGAAGCGTGATATAACGGATTTTCTTCAGCCTTGTCGCTCCATCCACTTCAGCAGCTTCAAACAGCTCCTTGTTAACGCCAGTCAGCGCTGCCAGGTAGAGGATGGTTCCCCAGCCGGCACTTTGCCAGACGCCTGTGAACAAATAAGTGATCAGCCATGGATTTTTTTCGGTCAGAAACGGGATTGGTGCGAGCCCCAGACTCTCCAGAACACCGTTCACCATACCGGACTGATTGCCGAACAACTGATAAACGATGCCTCCGATGATCACCCAGGAAATAAAATGGGGAATGTACAAAATGGTCTGCGATATTTTTTTGAACCATACCGACCGGATTTCATACAGCATAATAGCCAGGATGATCGGAGCCGGGAAAGAGACGAGCAAATCCAGAAAATTCAGCATAAAGGTATTGCGCAGGGTGCTGTAGAACTCTCTCATTCCAAAAACTTCGCGGAAGGCGTCAAATCCGATCCACTCGCTGCCTCCAATTCCCTGAAACAGATTGAAATCCTTAAAAGCAATCTGCACACCATACATCGGACCGTAACGAAATAGCAGGAAATAGATAATTGGCAGCGAAAGCAGCGCGTATAATTGCCAATACCGTCTTAAGTATGTCGCTTTGCTCAATTCGGTTTTCCTCCTGTGGGTAAAAACCGCGTGAAGCGGCATCCCCGCCCCACCGGTTTCCCATATTATTAGTTTATTGAGCCGGAAGCTCCTTTAGCGCATGCTCGAGCTCTTCCTTCAGTTCAGCTCCGCCCAGTGACATATAATCCTTCATTTCCTGCTCGTAAACCGCTTCGAATTCCTCCGGCTTGGCCATTGCCGTCTTCACAATAATCACGGAGAGTTTATCATTGAGTGTGGTTCCATATTTGGCTTCGGCTTCGATCGGCTTACCGAAGACGATAGGGCCGATCGTGTCGGTGTTTGCGATCGCGATCGATTGCTTCAGCATTTCCTGGTTGCGTTCCGGGAAGCCGCTCACCCATGCTTTTTCGTTGGTAGCCTGATCTCCGATGTTTTTGCCGTTGGAGATGATGACCATGTCGCCGGCGTTGTAAATACGGTTCACAACTTCCTGAGAGGCATCGGCTTTAACGACCGGAATGCCACCGACCAGATCATAATTTTCACCTTCAACGCCGCTGTACATATCGATCAGATTATTGTCTGAGGCCATCCAGTCCAAATACTTAATCGCCTCCACGGCACGCTTGCTGCTTTTGGGAATCATGATGTACATGCCGTTCGAGGCATAGCGGGATTTAATATGCTTGTTTTCAACCTTGGGGTTGGTTAGGACATCTACTGGAACCACCTTGCTTCCCTCTACATTTTTGTAGAGGTTATCCAGCGTGCCATCGGCATAGAACAGGACATCTACGTCTTCCGACCAGTAACCGACATTGCCGTTCTGAATATCTTTGGCCAATTGGGTTTTATCTTCATCCAGACTGAAATCCTTACTGATCAGCCCTTCGTTATAGAGCTTGTTCAGAAATTGCATCGCATCCTTAAAGCCCTCATGAAGCGGCAGCTCATAACGCTGGCCGTAAGTCAGATCGCCTCTGATCGGCTTAATGAAGGAATAAATCAGGGTTTCAAACTGGGCCGGAGCCAGCGCCATGCCCATCGGGATGTTTTGGCTGCCAAGACCCCCCGGGTCCTTCTCTTTAAACGCTTTCAAGGTTGTATACAGCTCATCGGTCGTCGTTGGTACAGGCAAGTTCAGTTTATCCAGCCAATCCTGGCGGATGTATGAGCTATAGCGGCCCGTGATCGCCCGTTTGCCGGGGATCGCGAACTGTTTCCCATCAAGCTGACCAAATGAAAGTGTTTCGTCACCAATAAATTTCTTCAGGTTCGGACCATATTCATCGAGCAATTCCCCTACATCGGTCAGACCGCCCTGCTGGGCGTAACGGTAAAATACGCTGGAATCATACGTAAAGACGATATCGGGCACATCGGTATTGCTCGCCATTAAAACGTTCAGCTTGGCAACCTCCTCAGAGCGCTGAATCGGTACAAACTCGATATCGATATGATTTGGATCGCCGAACCGCTCCTGCACCAGCTTCGTCAAATAGTTGCTGGTAATGGTATACGGTTCCGGGCTGTTCCCGCGGTCAAACACTTCAACCTTCAACGTGACTCGCCCGCCGTTTTTCCCTTCTGCCGCCGAATCCCCGTTTGCGCAGCCCGCCAGCAGGGAAATCGCCATGACCGCGGTCATTCCGAGCCCTACAGCCTTCTTCAGAACTCCTTGGAATATGTCCATTCCTTCATCCCCTTCCCCTTTGCGTATTTTAATTGTGATGTTCCAGGATGCCCACAGTATTTCATGAATTTCAGCGGTTTGACAATAAACCTGTTTCGGATGCTGCCAATCGGACTTTCTGTTTATCCATACAACCATTTTCGTGTAATAAACCGCTTTCAAAAGGGCGCAAATAAAGACCGCATTCGTGTTTGCCTCCTCCTGGCGGAGGAGTACGAGCAGGAATGCGGTCTCAAAATAACTAATATAAGATCAGCTGTTCATATTCAATCTGAAATGCTTGTGTATCATGTTCTGGAAATTGGGCGGCCGCGATGCAAAGAGCGGTAATCGCCCGGCGTGATTCCGGCTACCCGTTTAAATACTCTGCCAAACGTAATGGCATTGGCGTAACCCACCTTGAACGCAATATCCTTTAAAGAATACTCCGTCTCCAGCAGCAGTTGCTCGGCTTTCTTCATCCTCAACTCCGTAACGAAATCAACAAATTTCATATTAAATTCCGTTTTAAAAAGATAGCTGGCATATTTGCCGGACACCTGAAACCGATCGCTTAAATGCTTCAGGGAAAGATCGGAATTGGCAAAGTTCTCTTCAATATAATTTTTCATTTCGTTGACCATTGCCCGGTAGCTTTTCGTTTCGCTGGCCGAGACATAGGTGCGGAATAAACCGGTCAAGTATTCAAACAGAATGCCCTTCACCTTATGAATGGATTCCGCCTCTTCCAGCCGCTTCAGCTGTATCGAAGCTTTTTCCGTCGACAGTTCATCCTGCAGCTGCTCCGACATCACAGCTACTTCCCTGCTCAGCATTTGCAGCATGGCCTGGATTAGAGAGCGAATATCATCGTCCTGCAGAAAATCCTGTTCGAACGCTGTAAAAATCTCTTCCAGCCGCTCCCGCCACTGACCGCTTGACATCCGAAACTGCTTGACAAACTCGGCAATCATCTGTAAATACTTGTACGTTTCAATGAGAGGCTGGCGCGCTTCCCCGTATTCCACCAGAGCAATATCTTGGTGCATCAAGAGCTTGTGCTGCATCACATTGTGGGCTGCCGCGTAAGAATCCCGAATTGCATCCGGACTGGCTACCACCGGTCCGATACCGAAGCTGAGGGAGATACGCAAATTCTGCTCTACCCAGGAACGGCATTTCTCGGCGAAGATACGGATTTTCTCCGTCATCTCCTCATCATTCCCGGTTGACAGGAAGAGAATCGCTGCCCGGTCCGTGCTGATCCACTCCGCCCAGCCCTGCAAATTCGCCCCCCGCGCCAATTCCTGAAAGACATTCATCAGGGCAAATTTGAGCGTGTTCTGGTCGTCTCTTGTATAACGATCCTGAAATACCTGCTCGTAACGGTTGATTTCGCTGAGTACAACTGAAAAGCGGGACGAGGAGTGAACGCCTGTGAGCGGTGACAGCTCCTCCATCCGCTGAACGGCATTGTCCAGCCGCTCATTATGCAGCAGATCGGTGAACAGCTTGCTGCGCTGCAGCAGCAGGTTTTCTCTGCTCTTTTTGTCATAATCCGTCATATGGTTGATTAGATCTTCCAGCACCCCGTCAATGAGCTTCATTTCGTCCGGTCTGTAAGTGGAATGATCCATGGTCCGGATTTGGTGGCCTTCAATCCGGTTCATAATCACCTGAATGGGCTTGTAGTTGCGACGAGTAACATAGACCAGGTATATAATCGCACAGACAACCGTTCCGAGAGCAATAGCCACCCAGAGATAGGAAATCACAGACACCCAGCCGAACAGATTTCCCGCCTTGATGCCGCTGGAGAACGTCCAGCCAAGCCTTTCCAGGTAAATCGTGTTCAACTGCTTTCCATTTTTGGCGCCTTCATTGTCCGAATGCGCCTGGTATACAGTCTGTCCGTCGCGGTCAAGGATCGTCAGGAAGGACAGCTGTTCATTGACCATACTGTCGACGATCTGTTCAATCCCGCTCATTTTGATATTGATGACAAGCATACCCTCCGAGCCAAAAGGCAGAGGCATTCCTTTATTTATGGTAAGCACACGCACAGGCGTACGCTGAGCGAACTCGCCCTGGTATTCCCTGACAGGCTGCCAACCCTCCGGCAAAGAACCTGAGACCATACTGCGAATCCAGTCTTCGTCTGCAAATCCTGAAAGATCTTTTAGGCCTGTCTCTGTTAAAACGCTTTCATTTTTCCTGTCATATAGATAGATGGATTGAATGTAAGGTGTTTCGTCAGTCAGATTGCGCAGGCTCTGGGCAACCGCATATATTGTCCCCCTATCCGTCTGGCCATTACTGTTGAAATAACGTTTATAGGCATCACTTCGTTCAGCAGCCGCCAACACTGACAGTTCAATTTCCTTTATCGTCCGGTCTACATTATCCACGATATAGCTGGTGGAGATGCGGTCCGCTTTCCTGGTTTCCATCCGTGAAATATCATTGATAAACACAAAAGAGGCAAAAATCAGGATCGTTACGGTAAGTAAAAAAATAGGAAAGTAGGACAGCAGCAATCGGCGATACCAGGTACGGATCAATAGACATCCCCCTCCATATAAGCATTGCGTTACGTACTCACCATTATAATCCAGCCCCGAGAAGTTTTGTTCAAAACTGAGTATATATTCTTGCATCAGTTTGACTGCTGCCGGTTTATTCTGATCCTTCATTGCTTCTTTGATTTTTTGTATGCCGCGTCTCTCCTTTCCTTCTATAATGCAATGGCGCATTGCCCGTGACCGTCTTGAACACTCGGCCGAAATGTGTCACGCTCCCGAAGCCCACCTTGCTCGCGATCAGGTTCACCTTCATGGAAGAGCTCTCCAGCAGCTTCTTGGCTTCCTTGATCCGCACGCTGTTCACGTACTCTACAAACGAGAAGCCTGTTGCCTCCTTGAAGGATCGGCTCAAGTAATAAGGACTGATAAAAAACCTGTCCGCCAGCAAATGAAGCGATAGCTCCTCCATGTAATGATCGTTAATATAACGGACGATCTCCGACACTCGTTCGTGCATGGGACTTGGTGATGTCAGAGGCTCCGCATCATGCTGCCGGAAGTGCCTGCAGCACATGATGAGCAGCTGCACGGCGAGTGTCCGGGCAAACAATTCGAAGCCCTTTCCGCGTTCCTGCATCTCCTGAATCATTGCTCTGGAAAGCGTTTCGATCGGCTCCTTAGTGCGCAAGGAACCGTTCATAATCAGATAATCCCGTTCCAGCAAAGGCTGAAGCGCTTCCTTATGAGAACCATCCGGCGAAAAATACCGCTCATGCATATTGATAATGAGCCGCTCATGCTTCGGCCGCTCCGCATTGGTTGTACGGTGCAGAATATTGGGTGCAATAATGACGACATCGCCCTCGCTAATGGTAATCGTCCGGTCTTGAATAAAAATTTCCCGCTTGCCTGACATCAGGTAATAGATTTCGTAAGTGCTGTGAAAATGGCTTACCGGCATATGGTGGCTTAACGCTTTCCGGTGGGATACCTGGAAAGTACCTGTATTATTTTCGAAATATAGATCTCCCAAGCTCCTCCCCTCCTCCTTCCTTACCTGTTGTTTATTATAGCGCAAGAAATAAGAAGAAAATGAGACATTCCGCAAAACATGTACATATTCCGGTGCTAGAATAGGAGTACAAACAACCAAGGAGGAAGGATGCGCATGCAAACTGCTTCATCCATTATGAGCCCCATTCAATGGGCGCTGAAAGCCTGCGAAGCGTTGATGAACAAATTCGAGCCGGAACAACTTCCGCCGGACCGATTCCACTACCATCAGGGTGTTTTCCTGTCCGGCATGGAGAAATGCTGGCGCCAGACCGGAGAACAGAGGCTGTACGACTACATGAAAGGGTGGGTGGATAGCCAGATCCTGGAGGACGGCAGCATCAAGAAGTTTATGTCCGACGAGCTTGACGACATCCAGCCTGGCGTGCTTCTCTTCACCCTCTACGAGCAGACGGGAGACGAGCGGTACAAAAAAGCGCTGCATACCCTGGTGCCCTTGCTGAAGTCCTGGCCGACAAATCCGTCCGGCGGATTCTGGCACAAGGGACATTGCCCGAATCAAATGTGGCTGGACGGCTTATATATGGCCGGACCGATTGCCGTGCAATTCGCCAAAACATTTGGCGATAGCGATTATTTTGACATGATGGCCTTCCAGGCGCTGCTTATGGAGAAGCATACGAAGGACCCTGTCACCGGTTTGCTGTATCACGGCTGGGACGAAACCAAGCAGGCCAAATGGGCCGACCCCGTCACGGGCCTCGCTCCGGAGTTCTGGGGACGCGCCATCGGCTGGTATCCCGTCGCCTTGCTTGAAATGTTCGAATACATGCCGGAGGATCATCCGGATAAAGAAAAGCTCGTAACCATTGTGCAGGATCTGCTTATCGCTCTGACGAAATATCAGGATCCTGCTACCGGATTATGGTATCAAGTTGTCGACAAAGGCGACCGCCCGGATAATTGGCATGAAAACTCCTGCACATCCCTGTATGTGCATGCCATTGCCAAAGCCGTTCGGTTCGGCTATCTGGATGCTCAATACATGGAATATGCCTGGAAAGGCTACCAAGGCGTAATCGATACGCTGAAGTTCGACGAGAACGGCAACGTTGTGATCGGCAACATTTGCATTGGCACGGGAATCGGCGACTATGCCCACTATATTGCCCGTCCAACCAGCGAAAACGACCTGCACGGAGCGGGTGCTTTCATCCTCATGTGCGCAGAGATGAATCTGGCTGCAAAATAGGCCATTATCCAAAAGAATGAGGCACCTGATCGCAATATACATTGGTACAAAAATATCGCTGCTTTTGTGGTCAATATTCCGTATCCCTTATATTCTTGAAGCAGAAGAGTTAAATAAAAAAATAAGCGGCAGCCCAGGACGTCAGATTCACATGTCCCAGGCTGCCGCTTCTGTTGTTACTGGAAGGCGGGTCATTCACTATCTGCACTATTCTCCACCACTTTAGCCGGAACACCATAGGCTTTGCAGAAATCCGGAATTGATTTCACCACAACGGATCCGGCCCCTACTGTTGTCCAGTGTCCGACAGATTTCTGTTGAATGACCACCGTACCAGCGCCTATTAAAGCTCCTTCTCCAATTACCGTGTTCCCCGATATATTGCAGCCTGGCAGTATGGATGCATAGGATTCAATGACCGAATCATGACTAACCGTAGCGCCATAGTTTACGAGTACATGGTTACCGATACGGACATTCGTTGTAAGCACTGCATGTGCGCCTACAATGGTCCCTTCCCCTATTTTGAGATCATCTCCGATAACTGCTGTTGGATGAACTAAGGTAGCAAACCTGGCCTCGGGTATTGCTGCCACCACCTGTTGTATGGCGTTGAAACGCGATTTTGGGTGGCCTATTGCACAGATGATTCGGCTCTCTGAAGTCAAGTGCTCCCGCAAACAGTCAATGTTCCCGATGACGGGATAGCCATAAATGATATCACCATGGAGCTGTAAACGTTCATCAATATATCCCATGATCGCCCACCGGGGAAGGGCACGGTTGATATCCATAATTAGCTGCACCGTCTCCCTTGTCTGTCCCCCGCTTCCTATAATGAATATCGGTTTTGGGAGTTCCGGCTTCTCGAGTGCTACCATGCTGTCCATCCACCGTCGACAATCAGGTTATGGCCGTTCACATAGGAGGAAGCATCAGAGGCCAGAAAAAGCAGTGCACCAATTAATTCGTCCGCATGAGCCATCCGACCAAGCGGGACCTTCGCGCTGTATCGCTCAGTAAAGCTCGTATTCTGTCCTGAAGCCACGCCCCCCGGTGTTATCGCATTCGTGCGAATGCCTTTATGGCCCCAATACGTGGCCAGATAACGCGTCATGGCAATGACAGCCCCCTTGGATACGGAGTATATTAATGGTGTATTGATCGGCCCGCCTAGCTCCTCGTACCAAGAGCCTTCATAAATTCGTTGGTCCGGTCCCACCAGACCGTAAATTGAGCTTATATTTATAATGCTGCCTTTGCCTTTTGCCGCCATGTTTGGTCCAAGCTCACGCACTACCAGAAACATCGCTGTCACATTCACATTCATAACGAAATTCCAGTCCACTAAGGAATAAGACTCCAGTGGTTCAAAGAAATTCGGAGACTTCACTGCCGCATTGTTTACGATGATATCCGCACCCGCTGGCGCTATCTCATGTATTCGTTGCGCCCAGGCTCGAATATGGTCCTCTTCCGCTAAATCCACAGCCAGACCGACTGGTTCGGGTGAGGAAGGATGGCTAAGATGAATCCGTTTTGCTAAAGCTTCACAAGCTTCTTGATGCAGGTCTGCAATAATGACCTTGGCTCCTGAGGCGGCTAACGCTTGACAGTAATGACTGCCAAGCATTCCTGTACCGCCTGTAACGACGGCCACCTTTTGCATCAGACAATCCGACTGAAACATAATATCCCGGCTGCCTCCCTTACTTCACTAGTTCGAGGATTCCCCAATTCAGATGCAGGCTGCCTGAGAATTGACGGCGTTCCCCGTTCTCCAGCCGGACCGTATAGGTGCCTAGTCCTTTATGAATATCCGGCAAATCGATATTTATGTTGAAAGGATACAGCTTTATTTCCTCTACCTTGGCGCTTAGCCATTTCCGGATTGTTGACATGCTGAACGTATTATATGGGGTATAATGGCCCTCCCCGCCGGATTTCCTTGTGAGATCAATCATTCTGGCATAGATGTCTACGTCATGAACAGGATCAAATAAGGAGCTGATATAGATTCTCCCTCTCTTTCGTGTAATCCGTATTAATTCTTCCAAGGCTTGTTGAGGATTCTCGAGACATAGCAGCGTTTGCCAGCAAAAGGTTGCATCGTATTCATTGTCCTTTAGCTCGGAAAGATCATAGATATTCTGAACATAATACGAAAACTGATCTCCTTGATTCACCTTCTTGGCCTCTTCTATTAAATCGTCATTCAGGTCGGCCATCGTGAAGCGTGCTTCCGGATACTTCTTACTGAGCCAATAGGTTAAAGCCCCGCTTGCACAGGCTATGTCTGCCGCATTCTCCATTTGTACGTTGTTCTCTTCAAGAATCTGCTCAAGAAACTTCTGCTGTTCCGACTTGAACCCGACAAACGAATTGAATTTGTCAATGACAAAGCTGCCGTCTTTCTTCAATGCTGAAATGTATTGATCTTCATGCATCGCAGGTTCCTCCATTAGTCCACTTGTTTTTATGCGCCAGAATAGCTTCCACGCAAATGAAATCAACCCAGTCATCAATCTCAAGTGCCTTATATTTAGGCATAATGAAAGGAAGGGTTCGTTCATGGTAAAAGGTTCGGTGCTGTAAAAAAGAGGATGTATATGAAATGTATAAAGAACCGTCAAGATGATACAGTGGCGTGATATCCTGCCTTCTTCCAGGCTGTCTTGATATAGTTTGATAGGGTCTAAGATATCCCTGGTCCGTGATAGCCATCGCAAATTCCGGATGGGCTGCCGTTATGACTCCAACACCGACAATCGCAGTGGCTCTCTGCCCACAATGGATTAGCTTTTCCAACGCGTGATCCACATCATTGGCCTCCGTTAATGGAGAGGTTGGTTCAAGGAGTACCAGTATCTCATATGACTCGCCGGCCTGTGCCAGCTGTTGAAGCATATGGACAACTACATCCGAACTGGAGGCTTGATCCGTAGCCAGCGATGCGGGTCGCAGCACCGGAATATGTGCACCACAGCTTCTTGCATAAGAGGCGTAACTCTCACTGTCCGTAGATACAACAACCCTATCGACATAACGGGAGGCGAGAGCCGTTTCAATGGGCCATGCAAGAAGCGGTTTGCCAAGAAGCGACATCATATTTTTGCCTGGCAATCCCTTGGAACCGCTTCTTGCAGGTACGATCACAAGGACTCGTTTACCCTCGATCATCGTCTGCACACCTTTGGGAATCATATTTTTCGAAAATAAGCTTATAGTCTTCATTGGCTTTCTCGTAATCTGGCATTCTGCCAATGTCCAGCCAATATTCATGAATGGGAAAATGAACAACCGGCTCACTGTTCGCCAATGCGGCTTCAATAAGCTGGGTCATATCAAAGTATTCATTATCAGGTATATAATGTATCAGGCCAGGATTCACACAATACATCCCAGCACTTACAAGGAACTGATAAAGCGGCTTCTCTGTTATATACTTGACCCTCGCCTCGTTTGATTCAATGACTCCGTATGGTACCCGGAACTCATAAGGAACGGATGCGATCGTGAGCGATGCCTGCTGTTGTAAATGAAAGCTCATAAATCGGCGAAAATTCAGCTTCGTCATGATGTCACCATTGATCACTAAGAAAGGTTGTTGAAGCAGCTGACTCGCTAATCGAATCGCCCCGGCTGTACCCATTCGCTTCTGCTCGTCAACATAATGTATATGAACGCCATAGGCTTCACCAGCTCCAAAATACTGCTGAATTTCCTCTTTGCGATAATGAATGGACAAGATCATCTCCCGAAAGCCTTCCAGTTGAAGGCGCTCAATCAAGGTATGCAAAAGCGGCTTGCCGCCTACGTGAACCATCGGTTTTGGAGTTTGATCCGTTAGCGGTCTCAGCCTCGTGCCCAAGCCGCCGGCCATGATCAATACAGGAATTGTTGACATCTCGGGAGACGGAGTGCGGCGGTTCATGAGCAGTAGATCGACGATTTCCCTTCTCCGGTTAATGATCGGCATTTGACGAATATGAAGCTCGGTCATCCGCTGCCAGACCCATTCTTTTGGTTCGTCATTAAAAGCATAAATGTAGCTTTTATTGACTATACGATCAACTGGATCTTGCATGGTTGCTCCTTTAAGCATGCCCTTGCGAACGTCACTGTCGGTAACAATCCCATACAGCTTCCCTTCTTCGCCTATTAAAGCAATCTCTTCCCCAGTCCGTTCAATCGTTTCCAAGGCTTCCCTGATGGTGGATCGCCGTGTGAGCATATGCTTCTTCAATGGCCCCTGCTTATCGCTGCCTTCTTCCATTTCCCTCCCTCCTTGCTCAAGTCAGTCTTTTAAATCCTGCATGGGCAATCGAAGATTTCAACCTCTGCATCACCGAATTCGTCGCCAGTGCCTGCTTAAGCAACTCGAAAACTTCATGAAGACGTGCTTCATATAAATCTAATATTTCATCTGAATAAGACAAGGTCGAATACACAGAAGCTCCTGCCAAGATGCCTTTCTCCAGCATTTCCTGTGTAAATAAGGTCTGAACCGCCTCTGCGGACTCTGTACGAAATGCAGCGTGCAGCAGCGGGGCAATGCCCGAAATTTGCACGGGAATCTCGTGCAGCTTCGAAGCGCTGGTCCAGATGTCCGCCACTCTCTTCCCTGCCCGGATTAATTGCGATGGCACGTCTAACATTTCCATTTTCGTCAGCACAGCCAGGGCGGCTGCGTATCCGGTTCGCTCGGTCCAAAAAGTGGAGCTGATAAAGCTCTCCTGGGCAGCATCCATCACCGCTTTGGTTCCCAGCACGGCAGTAATCGGAAATCCGTTGCCAAGTGCCTTGCCAAACACAGCCATATCCGGCTTTACTCCCATGGTTAGATGAATTCCGCCAACATTCATACGAAATCCGGACGTGATCTCATCAAATATCAGGACAGCTCCAATCTTGTCGGCCGCTTTTCTGACTCCTTCCAAAAAACCGGGAGCAGGCTCCGTCTCTCTTCTGGGCTCCATTATAATCACGCCGATATCATTTCCGTGTTCAGCTGTAAGCTTCTCTAGCTGGTCAAGCTGATTATAGTAGAACGGCAGTACGGTTCCCTTCAAGTCACGGGGGACTCCCCGTGGCGCTAAGCCAGGCAGCAGCATCGTATCCAGCTGGTCCGTGTCCGCATGATTCGCAGATAAATACCAGTCATGCCAGCCATGATATCCGCATATCGCTACCTTGTTTTTACCGGTCGCAGCCCGGGCAATCCGAACGGCAATTGCGCAGGCTTCTCCGCCGGTTCGTGCGAATCGGACCTGTTCGGACCACGGATGCAAGGCGATTAATCTCTCCGCCAGTTCAACTTCCTCATAGCAATTTAAGGTACACATCGAACCATGAAGCATGGCTTCATGTACCGCTTCGTTGACGTCGTCATCTGCATATCCTAGAATGCAGGTTCCCACTCCCATTTGGGCGAAATCGTAGTAATGCCTATCCTCGAGATCCCATACTTCACAGCCTTTTGCACGCTTGTAATAAGCAGGCCACAGATCAGGGAGGAACCGTTCGCTTCGTTTGGATAACAGCTGATTGCCGCCGGGAATAATCTGCTTGGCTTTATTCCACAGCTGATTCCCATGCATCATGTCCACCCCTTTTCAATGAGCCATCATCCTTCAATTCGTTCATCCGGCTCGTAGTCACGTGTTGCCGTTTTGCCAATCAGATCAAAGTAGCGCATCGCTGAAATTCCTGTGCCGGCACGCTTGACGGTAAGATTCTCTGATGTAAAAGGTTCTCCGGTAAGAATCGGCTTGGCAGCCACTACACTCTTCCGAACAGCCTCGACATTTACGATTTCTGCTGCCGATGGTCGTTTCACATTTGAGCCCAGGGCGGCTTCCACTTCGCGAATTGCCTTCGTCATAGCTGAGAATTCCTCAGGCTCCAAGGAGCCCGCATGATCCGGTCCCGGGAGGGAGCGATCCAATGTTAGATGCTTTTCGATCACTGCAGCTCCTCTTGCAACTGCGGCAATCGGCACGGTGATGCCGAGCGTATGGTCAGAATAACCCACTTGCAAATGAAAAGCAGAAGCGAGTGTATTCATCATGCGCAAATGAACCTCCCCGACAGGAGAAGGATACTCTGTTGTACAATGCAGAAGCGTAACTCGTTCCTGAAGCAGCAGTTGACCCTCATCGGAACGATAAGCCTCTTGAAATGCTTTTGTCGATGGACTGATTCCGCTCGCCGCCCAATTTAAATATCCGTAAGCAATCACTCCTAACGCAGCCTCAATGTCGCCGAGCAAGCACATGCCTGTAGATAAAATGATCGGTTTTTGGGAGCTTGCCATAGCAAGCAGCAAGGGAGCGTTGGTGATTTCTCCCGAGGATGATTTCAAGCGCGGAAGATTATACTTATGAACCAGTAAGTTCACGCTAGAAAGATCAAAGGGGGTCGAGAGAAAATCAATACCTTTTTCCATGCTGTAAGCAATCAGGCGGTCATGCATTTCTTCAGTTAGCTCAAGCGCTCGCAGCATCGAAAGCTGTGATTCGTCACCGCCGGTTTGATGCCGCTGATAATGAGCCTTCATCGCATAGGGAGCTGCGATTTGAAGAGCCTTGAACGTTTGGAACTTAACCGCATCCGCTCCTGCGCTCTTAGCCGCATCGATTAATTCCATTGCCCTGTCCAAAGAGCCGTTATGATTAACCCCCGCTTCCGCAATGATGTAGGTTCTGTTCAATTCTTCACCTCCAGGTCATAAAAGCTTTTGACTAGAAGCGGCTGAAGGGAAGTCTTTTTGATGATTTCTTTAATCGTAAAAGCGGTTCGTCCACTGCCATATGGCGGCATCATCGTCTTCAACCTTTCAAGAAAAGCATCCGACATCGCCGTTCGGATGGCTTCTGCAATCTCGGCTGCATTGATGTTCACATCAAGAATGGAATCCGCTCGAAGCCTTCCCTTTTGACGGTCACCAATATTAATAGAGGGCTTTTGCATCGCGGGAGCTTCTATAATACCGCTGGACGAATTGCCAAGGACCGCTGTACAGTGATACATTGCGCTCAGATATAGCTCATTCAGTGAAGGAACCGACTTTACTTTCTTCGGATTGCGTCGGGCATAGTCAAGCAGCAGCTCGTTGATTTGCTGGCTGCCTGCATCCGCATTAGGCATCGTGATCACCTTGGAAGCTTCCGGGAACTGTTCGAAAGCTTCAATGAGTGAACGAACAAGCAATTCGTTTCGCTGCGGATTCAGTGTTTCCGGGTGAAGAGTAACCAGAAAAAACGGCTCATTCAAACGTTGGCCCAAGGCCTGCTCCAGCTGGAAACGGCTAACAGGTACGTATTCACGGATATGGTCAACCCCCAGCGAACCGACATTGAACACGGTGGCTGGATTCTCCCCCATTTGTATGACTCTCCGCCGATAAGGCTCGGCGGCGGTGAAGTGCACATGCGCCAGCTTCGTAATCGCATGGCGGATGGCATTATCGACTGCACCTTCCGTAATCTCCCCGCCATGAATATGAGCAATCGGCACATTCAGCAGCATGGCTGCTTGCGCGGCGGCCAAGGCTTCAAAGCGATCGCCCAGAATGACGATGACATCGGGCCTTGCTTCGGCGATAGCGGCGGATAAACCGCTCACTCCTTGCGCCATGGCCGAGGCAATTCCCAAAGGCGTATTATCGGCTAAGTCTATCGGAATGCGAGCATGAATGTGAAAACCATCCCTTTCGATCCACTTAAATGTTAGCCCGTACTTGGCAGATAGATGTGTTCCTGTTACGAAGGTCATAAGCGTTAAATCCGCATCTTTTAGAACCTCACTCATCAAACCCCTAAGCAGTCCGTACTCTGCTCTAGTACCTGTTACTACACCGATTTTCAATGCCAGCTCTCCTTACGCCCTTTCTCCGGCTACCAAGCTTACACTACTCGGAAGATTAATAATCCTTTGTTCCAACTGCTCCGAGATCGAAAGATCCATTCTTGGTGAGTTCGTGTATACCCGTAATTTATGCAGCAGGTTCCAGCATGGCCTGGTCATGAGTCCCTGTGCATGGGTTTGTTTCAAGATTTCATCGCGGACCCCACGGTCTGCCTCCTGCAGGATAAGGGCGTTTAACCAGTAATTGCTGCGTGCATAACCTGCTTCAGTATACAGCTTTACCCCCAGTACAGTAGAGAAAGCAGCCTTGTAAGCATGTGCAAGCTTTCGCTTTCTTGCGATAAAATCAGGAAGCTGCTCCAATTGAGCACAGCCTAAAGCTGCATTAAGATTTGGCATCCGGTAATTGTATCCAAGCTGGTCATGTTCGTATGCCCATGGATGCGGCAGCTTGGCGGTTGTTGTAACGTGCCTTACCCACAAGGCGAGCGATTCATCGTTTGTCAGAACGGCTCCTCCGCCTCCTGTAGTTACAATCTTGTTCCCGTTAAAGCTGATCGCTGAGATTCTCCCCAATCCGCCTACATGCTGCCCTTTGTAATACGAACCCAGCGCCTGTGCCGCATCCTCTATAAGCTCTAAAGAATAGGCTTCGCACAGTGCAATAAGCGCCTCCATATCGGCAGGATGACCGAATGTGTGCATGACAACCAGAGCCTTGAGCCGGCGGCCTGTATTTTTGTTTATCCAGCGGTCTTGGCTGAATACAGCAATATCCTGTAAATACGCTCTCAGCTTGTGTGGATCCACTCCGAGCGATCGTTCCTCAACGTCAACAAAATGGGGCACCGCTCCGCAGTATTGAATCGCGTTAGCCGTTGCCACGAAGGTGAGAGCAGGCAGCAGTACTTCGTCATTGCCGGAGACTCCTGCCGCCAGCAGTGCCGCATGTAATGCAGCAGTCCCGCTATTTACAGCTATCGCATGCTTTACACCTGTAAACTCTCTAATCCGCTCTTCCAGTTCCATCACATAGCGGCCGGCCGAGGAAATCCAGCCAGAATCCAGACACTCCTTCACATACTTCCATTCATTGCCTCCCAAAAGGGGCTCGTGCAGGGGGACTGCAGACGACTTCATTGTAATCACTTGGTTGATCGCTTTCAGAACTTGTGCGATATCGGCCTGTTTTCTCATATTTGGTACAATCCCTGTTTATATCTCTGTAAATTCGCCGGATTCGTAAACCACTCCGCCGTCTCCGCAAGCCCCCGCTTGAGTCCCTCTATTTCGCCGTAGGCTGGCACCCACCCGGTTAACTGCTTCAGCTTACTGTTATCGGCCCATAATCTATGCACTTCACTTGAGCTTGGGCGGATTCGCTGAGGATCCTGCTTAATCTCAATCTGTGCATTCATGACCTCGGCAATGAGCTTGGCGGTATCACCGACGGATATTTCAAAATTACTGCCGATGTTGACTGTTTCACCGATGGTCTGTTTTGACTGTCCCGCTGCGATGAAACCGCTGACCGTGTCCTTTATATAGTTGAAATCTCGGGTTGGTGTCAGGTCCCCTAATCGAATGTTCCCGCTGCCGCTGGCGATTTGCGTGATGATGGCCGGAATGACAGCCCTTGCCGATTGCCGCGGGCCGTACGTATTGAATGGACGTACAATAGTGACTGGCAATTGATAGGTATGGAAATAAGAAAGCGCAATCTGGTCTGCACCGGATTTGGAAGCCGCATATGGGGATTGGGGATGTAGAGGATGACGCTCATGAATGGGAACAAACTGTGCTGTGCCATACACTTCACTTGTAGAAGTATGAATGAATCTGCTCACAGAGTGCTCTCTGGCTGCTTGCAGAGCCTGAAAGGTGCCTTTCACATTCGTGTCCAAATAAGATTCCGGGGCCTGATATGAATACGGGATCGAGATAAGCGCCGCTAAATGATACACCGTCTCCATCCCGCGCATGGCTTCCCTGACAGTCTGGTAATCACGAATATCGCCCGAGTATACCTCTATCTCATCACGTATCTCCGGTGAAACATCATCGAGCCAGCCCCACTGGTGAAACGAATTATAGAACACAAAGGCCCTGACCTGATGGCCTTCCCTCACGAGCGCTTCTGTCAGATGGGAACCAATGAAACCGTCAGCCCCTGTTACTAATATCCTCTCTGAATTCATTGTCATTACGCCCTCCCCCGGTATTTGTGCATTACATACTATGAATCACCTGTGGGATGTGCGTTCACGGATTCTAACACGTTGTGGAGGGAATAGCTTGTACAGTTGGATGGGAGCAGGTTACTATTATTTCTCTTTTCAAGATACCATCAAGGCGAAGTCCTTTCTTGAGCACATTTACAATGATTTTACGTATGAATTCTGGGTCAACCCGGCGGCCGAGCATCATATCGACCTTCCGAGTTTAAGTGGCACAGACGGTATCAGCGGTAAACGTTACGTGATCGCTCCCGGGCACGGCCTTCATCCCGGTCAAGCCGGAATAGGCGTCTCCGTGGGCACGAACGGTGTCTCCATCTATGAGCATACCTACTGCCATTTACCTGCTGTGCTGGTCCATCCATCTCCCATTTCCGGATGGACGCATATTGCGGTCGTCTACAGTCGGAGAGTCCCATATCTTTATATAAATGGAAAGCTGGTTCAAGTAGGCGGTCCAAGCGCGATAGCAAGCGTGCATGCTTCTGCCGCATTCGGCGGACTTTCACCCTATGGATTTTTCATTGGGGGACTCGACGAAGTTCGTTTGTGGAATGTTGCACGGACGGAGCAGGAAATTGCTCTATCCATGCATAGCCAGCTGCAAGGAGATGAGCCGGGTCTAGCCGGTTATTGGAGATTTGACGATGGAAACGGGATTGTGGAGTCCAATCAGGTCGCTAATGGTGATATTGCACATGTTCTCGGGGCAAATTGGGTGCCTGGCCGTACCTTTAATAAAGGTCGTATCGGGGTAATTATTCATTCCAGCGCTTATGATGCCACCAGGCATTTCGCCTTTGATTTGACAAAAGCTTTGATACAGTCGGATTATATTGTCGAAGTGATCGATCTACTTCAGCCCACTGCACAATCAAAATTGGATAACTTGCTCATGCAGCAGGACCTTGAATTAATTGTTGGAATGAACGGCCACGGGATCGATCAGCTTCGCGGCAGTTTATATGCAGGTCTGCTGCCCGTTCCCTTTTTGTGCTATTTGGTCGACCATCCCATGTTCCACGTTGATCGCATCCCGTTCGAACGAAATCTGTCACAACTTATCATTGCCTGCGTGGATAGGGAACATATTCGCTATCTCGAAAAGTATTTTAATAACAGTTCACTAAAGCTATTCTCTCCGCAGCCGGCACTGAATAAGCTGCCGACAACACCGGTTAAAGACATGAGTGAGCGAAGCATAGATCTGCTCTTCGCAGGTACGTCCTTAAGTCCTGATCAACAGCGGCAATGGTGGAAGCAGGATCTTCAATACGGTGCAATATTAGACGAGATCGCGGAACGGTCTATGTATCAATACGATTATTCTCTCCTGGAGATCTGCGAACAAACATTTCGGATTCACGGGCTCCCGTTTAATTACACTCAAGACAGCAGGCTGGTTCAACTTCTGCAGAAAGTGGATATGTATATTCGAGGACGGAGAAGGCTGGAGATCGTCGAAATGTTGGGTGACTTGCCGATGACTATCTTTACGGACAATCCAAGGGAGTTTCCGAACCGAAAGAATATAAAATACCGTGAGCCTGTAAGCCTTAAAACACTACAAGCTCACATGTATGATTCGAAGATCGTTTTAAATGTATTAGCTAATCTTGTGTACGGCGCACATGAGCGTATTTTTACCGCCATGCAGGCAGGTGCGGTTAGTTTAACCGACTCCAACCAGTTTTTGGATGAGAATTTTCAGGATGGAAAGAACATTCTGCTGATCCCGTACCGGAATCAAAACATTTCCGAACGAATCGGAAGACTGTTAGAGCAGCCCGACCAGCTGCAATTGATTGCAAATGCGGCAGCTCAATGGGTGCCTGCGCATACTTGGCACGCCAGGGCACAGCAATTTATCGGGGCAATACAAGCAATTAAGAAAGAAATCTCATGATGGTGTTGACGACCCTTTGTGTACTGCCCTCTATTTCTCCGAACATTTGATCCGTCCATTGCTTTTGGTTATTGAGCAAACTTTCCCTATATGAAGAATCCGTAATTACTTTTTGAATGATACTGTTAAGGGTTTGGGCTGATGCGGCGCGCGTAAATACGAGATGAGTCTCATTGTGGTGAGGAAGAAATATTTGTATGACAGGAATCCCCAAAGCCGCAGCCTCAAATACGGAGGAGGAATTGTCTCCGACCACAAGATCCGTTTCCAATAATAATTCGTTCATATGCCGTGTAGATAATTGCTGTTGGGCAATCCGATTTTGGCTCACATATTCGTTATAATCAGTTATGCTCTCCACAGGATGCAATTTATAGGTGACTTCAATTCCGGATATGGAATTGAACGCCTCTATGGCTAATTCCAGGTTTTCTCTACTTTTCATGCTGCGCTGAGGCGAATCGGAGGAAATATACAAAACTCTCGATATGTTAGGGGCAGCAGTCCAATTCGGTTTAAGCTTAAACTGCTCATACACATATTCCAGCTTCGGATTTCCAACAGAGATGGATGCTCGTGCGTCGGTTTTATGATCCAGAAACCTTTTATGATAGTCTCCCCATAACAGCACTTGGTCGGCCCCTTTAAAATCATGACTATCGACTTCATCCCCGAATAGAAAGCCGTGCTGCATAAGGAATATACGAATTGGATTTTGTTCACCCATGTTGCGAATAGCGTCGAGATATCCTGATTCAGATATAAAATGCAGAGCATAAACAATCTTCGGTTTTATTTCATGCAATAAGGCCGTCATGGTCATAAAGTCAATTGCATACTGCCTGTAGGATTGTTCTAGATGTATCTGATATTTTGTCGGTACGCCTTCGCCAAGAAACCACTGGGATAGTGCCGGGGCCAGGTGCTCTTTGTAGTATTGATTCGCCAGCTGCAGGATTTGTTGGGAAGCCGATATATCCTGCAGCGTTTTGATGGCTACATTATGGTGAAAAATTAATCGTTCATTGGCTTCTTCCCGGGGCACGGCAAGCACGACAGATCGTCCTTGCCGTGCCAATGCATTTGCTACAGGAGCATACAGTTGAAGATAATCGTAACGATATACATTGAACATCATAAGCACATCTGTTTGATAACCGCTCCATCTCGTATTCCGTACAATTTGCTGAATCTGTTCACTGTTGCCATCGGTGAAATAATATCGTGCCAAGTAATCAAGATTGTTCGTTATAAACTTTGGATAACTTCCCTGCCAGCGCAATGCTCCAACGGTATGCCGGACACGGTGCTGTGTCCCTTGAAGTGTTCCATGATACCTGTTTTTCGTACAATCCAACGCAGTATTTGGAGTCTGCTCATTAAAGGACCAGCATCCGACTAATCCGTCTTCAGCACCAGTCAGTTCCACATGCATGAGAGCTGCGATCTGCTCCTTGTTCCGGGCTGTTTTCCAGATGCGCAAATCGTCTAAAGCGCCGGTATAATAGCCGTATGGTGGAAGAGCTCCAAAAACTCCGCATGGATAGACTATCGATTTATTGCTGGTAAGCCCTATTTTAAGCAATTGCCCGTTGATATACAAAAGAGGCGTCTTCTCTTCATAAACGACCGCAATGTGGACCCAGTCTTGAATTTCTGTGGGATACACAAGTACCGGCGGTAAATGGTTTATTGTATGTTCGAAGACAGTAACCCCATTTATGCCAACAGAAACGCCTACTCCGGCATGGTTAACGTCGCCTGTATTTTGAGCACCGATGACATATCTCTGACCGTGCATCCCTTCTGCACCAGTTGCATTCTGGGGAGGCAGCATAATTTTTGCTGCAGGCTTCGCCCAAAATTCATATGTAAAGGAATTAGGAGCCTCATGAAAATGAGATTGAACTTTCATAATATCTTTCCCTCTGAAATAAAGATAGCCTCCACCCAGCATATTTCACCTCATTCAAAGTCATGATTGTTATCATAGTATTCTCTATAGAAGAATTTATGCAGGTGTATCAGGCGGGCAGATTCTTTTCAGAACCATTATCGTCATGAGATAGATAGACACACAGTATGAACGACATTCTTAGTGCCCAACTAAGAACCCATTTCATAGTATAAATGAAGATCATGATGAGGAGTTGATGTGATTTGATATCAAAGGACAGTTCCGTAACAGGTTTTGTTCCCGGTCATACTCATGGTTCAGTGGACTATACATCTGTTGACCACGGGCATGTTCATCAGTGTCTGGATGTAACGTCACCGGCCATTGCAACCGAAGACGGAAGTCATATCCATTATACGGAAGGTTATGTATTATTCGAGAACGGTCATGTTCATCATTACAGAGCCTATTCAGGCCCTGCGATTCCTGTGGGTGATGGAAGACATGTTCATTACTATGATTTTTATACTACTTTCGATCACGGACATAGACACAGGGTGCGAGGGGTCGATATGCCTGCTCCCGGTACAAGATAGTTACCGGCTAACAATGGTATACAAAACTGTTACTGGTGCCCCATAAAAAAATAACCTCGGCAGAATAACTGTCAAGGTTATTTGCATATGGACGAATCGGAGCAGATTCGCGATTAGTGGCTCATCATCGCCGGGTCCGGATTGTCCCCGCCAGCTGCCAGCGGTTTTGCTTGTTTGGGAGTTGACATAGTTCCCTGCTTTCTGCTCATCGAGCTGTGTTTGGATGGAAATCATGGTCACTCCCGATCCGTCAATAGGCTGCTATCTCATATAAATTCGCAGGCAATGCCTGCACGAACGGTGACCAATCACCCGTCGTGTACAGATGAAGCCGGTGCATGGCCCGCGTGCATGCCGTATACAGAAGCTTGCGTTCATTGTCCCGGCCGTAAGCTTGAGGTGAAGCCTCATAAATCAAAACTGCATCGAACTCAATCCCCTTGGCGAGGTATACGGGAATAACCATTACTCCTTTCTCAAAGGCAAGTGTCTCCTTCGTAATGAGCTGCAATGCTTCGCCTCCTTTCATCTGTAATGATTCGAAGGCTGCGCGGCTCTCAGCCGCAGTCTTCGTAATGACGGCAATAGAGTCGAAGCCTTCGGCTTGAAGTGCCGCGATGTCTTTCAACAATTGCGCGTCACGCTTCTCTCCGCCTTCCAATCTAACAAGAACAGGTTTTGGTCCGCTTCTTTCAAAGGGGATGATTTCCGCCCCGTCAGAGAGCAGCTCCTTCGTAAATTGCACAATCTCCCGCGTTGAACGATAACTGCGCACAAGACGGATCAAGCTTGTTTCGGTTTCGCCATAAAGCCGAAACAGCGGCGAATCGGATTCCTGCAGGTTGGTAGCCTGCATAAAGATCGCCTGCCCGAAATCGCCGAGCACAGTCATGCGGGCACGAGGAAACAGTTTTTTCAGATACTCATATTGAAACGGCGAATAATCCTGCCCCTCATCGACGAAAACATGCCGAATCTCCGTATTCGTCCGTACACCTTCGATCAATTCTTTTAAATACAAAAACGGAGTCGCATCTTCGTAAAATAATTCGTGCCGGACCAGCTTTTCTTTGGTTTGCTTGCAGATTTCAGGCCATCGAACAGGGATCTCGGCCTCATTCGTCTTCTCCCGGTATGCTGCTTCATCACCAAACAATTGGGCATACAGGCCTTGGACATCGATAAACGAAAATTTCCTTATGCTTTGCCTTAACGGTTTGAAGCTTGCCTTCACGATCCTTTGGCTGAGCAATTCTTCTTCCCGTTCGGCGAAGTTAAAATCGCCCTCATCTCCCCTGCGCTTGTTGCTTATTTTCTCGTGAACTGCGGCGTAACGCTCGGCAATATCAAAGACTTCCCTGTCCTTGTGCAGCTCGCCGAAAACCTCCGCATATTGCTCGTTGTCGAGATATTGAAGCTCCTCCTCTACCCAGGACGCACTGCGTTCTTTGCGTTCCAGTTGTGCCAGCTCCTTCAGAATCCATTTCTGCAGGAGTTCGACACGATTGGCCAAGCGCAAAGAGGGATCATAACTGTAAAATTGTGATCTCATCTGCTCTGCGGTAATCAGATCACGGTCCCGAAACCGGATGCCGTTGAAAAGCATGCCTTCCCGCCCCAACCAGTGCGCATAGTTTTGCAGGGCAATCGAGAAAGCCTCCGACGCCTTGTATTTCATCCCCTGCAGGCGAGCCTCATAATTGGGAGCTGATTGTGCGGTCAGCACATATTCGATCTGATCGAAGGGATCCTCCAGACGTAAGGATGAACCAAGCCAATATTCGAGATATTCCTGCAAAGTCGTCTGCTGCATGTTCTCCTCGCCGAGCTCGGGCAGGACGGAGGACACATAACTGTTAAAAATCGGATTCGGCGAGAAAAGAACGATCTGATCAGCCTTAAGCGAATCGCGGTGTTTGTAGAGCAAATACGCCACGCGCTGCAAGGCTGCGGAAGTCTTCCCGCTGCCAGCTGCCCCCTGCACGATAAGCAGCCGGTTATGATCGTTGCGGATGATGGCGTTTTGCTCCTTCTGGATGGTGGATACGATACTCTTCATTTGTGAGTTTGCGCCTTTGGCCAGCATTTGCTGGAGCAGCTCGTCACCGATCGTTACGCTCGCATCAAACATATTGCGGATTTGACCATCGTGAATCTGATACTGCCGTTTCAGCTCCATCGTACCCATGATCCGCCCGCCCGGCGTGTCGTAAGAAGCCGCACCGGGGGAATGGTCGTAGTAGAGACTTGCGATGGGACTGCGCCAATCATATACCAGGAAGCTCAATCCATCTTCGTCAACGAAGGAAGAGACGCCGATATAAATCTGCTCGCTCAGGTTCAGGCCGTCCTCCAGAAAGTCGATACGCCCGAAATACGGAGATGGGAGCAGCCGATTTAAGCTCTTCCATTGTTGCGTCAGAAGCCGGTGGCTGCGCTCACGTTCGGCTAACACCGCGGCTTGCTGTTTGATCGTATAGAATGTTTCTTCGAATTCTTCGTCCGAGCCCGTGTTGACCGTAACTTCTTCCCAGAACCGTCTGCGAATCTCAGCAGCCTGATCGTGAAGTCCGGCAACCTTCGGTTCCAGCTCATCAATCCTTGCTTTCAGCTTTTCCCTAACCTCATGCAGCCGTTCTTGTTCTGTCCTCCATTCCTTCTCCTCCATGGTTTTTTGGACACACTCCTTTTCTATTTGGTCTGAAAAAAAGAGCATTGACAAATCAGAGGCCACTGGTGTACAATAAATTTAGGAAAAGTAATTATAATACCAGTTCTACATAATTTATCAATTGCGCTACCGATTATAACATAGCGCTTTTTTGTGTTCAATTATTTTTTTCTTGGCTTATCTGCCAAGTTTTTTTATTTTACGGGTCTGTCCGTAAAGATCTGTCAGCCTCACAGCAAATTAAACCTTTTTTCCTTGAATGTACATAAATAATCGCCGCTCTGCTTCCATCTTAAGAAGCGAGCGGCGATTATTTTTTTCAGGACCTTTTGCATTGCTATCCTATCAATTAACCAATTAAAAAAGCTATTTATAGTCACCTTTCGGGCGAGTATAAATAGCTTAATTTGCTTTGCAGCGTCTGGTGTGTTCTATTTAAAATTTTCCAGGAAATTGTTTGACAATACCTTCTGTCAGGATATCCGCCAAATGGATCATATGGATCTCGTTTTTGTCGGTTGCCGCAATATCCGCTTTCCAATCTCCTCTGAGACAGTCAAGAACATTTTTTTATACAGAGCATTATTGCGTCGTTCCGCCATTAAACCCAACTTGTAAAAAACAGATCACTTGATGAGCACTAGATATCATGAAGTGATCTATTTATGATAATAATTACTTTAAATATCTTCCCGTAATCGACTGCTCCGCATGAATGATCTGTTCAGGTGTGCCCTCGAACACGACTTGGCCGCCCTTGCTGCCTCCGTCCGGTCCCATATCGATGATCCAATCCGCCTGGCTGATCACTTCAAGGTTGTGCTCGATGACGATCACCGTATTGCCGGCATCCACAAGGCGGTTCATGATTCCCAGAAGG
Organism: Paenibacillus terreus; assembly: GCF_042138595.1. Lineage (NCBI taxonomy): Bacteria > Bacillati > Bacillota > Bacilli > Caryophanales > Paenibacillaceae > Paenibacillus > Paenibacillus terreus. The sequence goes on from NZ_JBHIRX010000004.1 coordinate 83,482, forward strand.
TGACCGATATCCGACATGTGCAGGCCGGTCGTCGGCTCGTCCATCACATAGATACTGCCCTTCTTATGCAGCTCGCTTGCCAGCTTGATGCGCTGGCATTCCCCGCCCGAGAGCGTGCTGAGCGGCTGGCCGAGCGTAATATAGTTCAGCCCCACATCACTCATTGCCTGGAGCTTGCGCACGATCTCTTTTTGTTCAAAAAATTCCAAGGCCTGCTCCACCGTCATCTCCAGCACTTCCGCAATGGACTTGTCGTTCAGCTTATACGCGAGCACTTCTTCCTTGAATCGTCTGCCCCCGCATACTTCACATGGCAGCTTCACGCTGTCGAAGTATGAAAGGTCTATATATACAACGCCCAGTCCTTGACAGTTCTCGCAAGCTCCTTTGGAATTGAAGCTGAACAACCCTTGATTCACTTTGTTCGCGGAAGCAAACGCCTTGCGCACATCATCCATAATGCCCGTGTAGGTTGCGGGATTCGAGCGTGTTGACACACCAACCGCCGATTGGTCGATGACGATCGCATCCGGGTGCTGGCTGAGAAATACCTCATTAATCAGCGTACTCTTGCCCGAGCCGGCGACACCTGTAACGACAGTCAACACTCCTGTTGGAATATCTACGCTCACGTTTCGCAGATTGTGCAATGTGGCATCCTTGATGAGCAGTTTGCCGGATGGCTGCCTGCAATCATGCTTCAAATGGAGCGGGCGCTTCATATGGTTGCCTGTCAGCGTGTTGGCCTCCAGCAGACCTTCATAGTTTCCTTCGTACACAATGGACCCGCCGCGACTGCCGGCGTGTGGCCCGACGTCCACGATATGATCCGCGACCTTGATCACATCGGGATCATGCTCGACGACGATCACGGTATTGCCCTTGTCGCGCAGCTTCTGCAGCAGCTCATTCAGCCGGTGTACATCACGGGGATACAAACCAACACTGGGTTCATCAAAGATATAAGTGACATCCACCAGACTGCCGCTCAAATGCTTCACCATCTTGACACGCTGCGACTCGCCGCCGGACAATGTATCCGTCTCGCGGTCCAGCGTCAAGTAATCAAGTCCGATATCCACCAGATGCTGCAGCCGCTCTGTCAGAGACTTGGCAATCGGCCTGACGGCAGCATTGTCAATTTCCCGTATGTCATGAATGAGCTGCCCTACCTCCATAGAGGACAGATCCGCAATATTGAGTCCGTTGATCCTGCAGCCCAGCGCAGCCTGGCTGAGTCTTGCACCGTGGCAGCTGGAGCAAGAGCCCTCGGAGATAAACGGCGCAACCGTTTTTTGTGTGCGCTCGGACTTTGTTTTCACATCCTGCCTGATGTATTTGTTGGTAAATTTCTCAATGACGCCTTCCACTGTAATGTTCGTCGCCTTTCCGGCGAAATCCATCTTCACTTTCCTTGCCTTGGCGTACAGTAGCTGCTCCAGTTCCTCATCCGAATAATCGCTCAGCTTCTTGTCGAGATCGAAGTCTCCCGACTGTACAAGCATGTTCCATTCCCAGCTGTTTACCGAATAGCCTGGCAACAAAATTGCTCCTTCGTTGAGCGACTTGGACATGTCTACCGCTTTGCTCATATCGACACACAAGCTGCGGCCGATCCCGTTGCATTCGGGACACATGCCTTGCGGATCATTGAACGAGAACATGTTCACCCCTCCAACATAGGGCTGACCCACTCGGGAGAAGAGAAGACGGAGAATGGGTGAGATATCGGTAATTGTGCCCACCGTGGAATGGGAGCCGCCGCCAAGCCGCTTCTGATCCACGATGACAGCCATGCTCAGGTTCTCGATCGCGTCCGCATCCGGTTGCGGTAAACGCGGCAGAAAGGTGCGGACAAACGTACTGAAGTTTTCATTCAGCAAACGCTGGGATTCAGTGGCAATTGTATCGAAGACGATCGATGACTTGCCAGATCCGGATACCCCGGTAAAGATCGTGATTTTTCGCTTGGGGATGCGCAAGGACACGTTCTTAAGATTGTTTTCCCTCGCACCCGAGATAACGATATACTCCTGATTCGATTCGCTCATGCTTAACTCCCCTCCCAATCATGTTGATTTCCTGCTTGTAGTCAAATGCCTTAAGCAAACAAACCGGCTGCAAATTACATGCAGTCGGTTTATGTTGTTTGGCTTATCAATAATTGGACACCATTTAGAGAGGCTTTGATTATAGGCCACCATTTGGTGTCGTGTCAATCCACTTTGCGGCCTGCATGGCCTTTTTTCTTTTACGAGAATCAAGAATTTGCGTTAGTTTATGACGCTCTCGCTTGCGATCTTCCAGTAACAGCTTGACTCCCCGAATCAGAAGTCTGTATCTCATTTCATCGTCATGACCAAGCTTGTGCATTTCTTCGAAATAATTCTTGTTCAATTACAATCTCACTCCAGACCTCTCTCCGATTTTATTAAATCGTACCATATGGCCCTAGACATTTTCTAAACATGACTAATTGAATCGCCATTATAAGGTCTTATGGCCTATAAATGTAATGAAAGCTGGGTAGCTTCGCTTATCTTCGACAAGTTTAGCCGTTTGGCAGGCCCAGATTGATCAAATGAAAATGGAAAAACTTTCAAACCCAAGGATTGGCCAGTGTGCAAAATGCGAAAAAGTATGACCCGCTCGGGCAAAGCGTTCATTTTGTCCAAACATTCTGTTGAAAAATAAATAATGCCCCTGACAGCAGAGCGGATAGATTTGCTGTCAGGGGCATTTTTGAAGATTCCAGAAAGTATAAGGTAAAACCTTTAACATGTTCCCCTTGAAAATTCGAAAATCTCATCGACGGCTTGATGATACCCGCCTGATTTTCGAAAGGATTCCCCAACACTTGCAGCAGCTTGCTTGAACGATGGCAGGTTTAACACATGATCCGCGGCTTCCCGCAGTTGAGTTGCAGTCAAGCTTTGCATTTGTAATTTCATGCCTGCCCCGATCTTGGCGACTTGCTCCGCAATGATCGGCTGATCCGCGCTTTGCGGGATTACAATGAGCGGTACCCCGCAATAGAGACCTTCATGGGCGCTGTTCATTCCCCCATGTGTGATGAATAATTCAGCGTATTGCAGTACATCAGTTTGCGGCACATAATTTTTTACGATAAAGTTTTCAGGAATGACACCTAATTCTGAGATTTGGGTTTTGCTGCCAATAGACATAACAATCGTGTGATCCGTGTTCCCGAACGCCTCAAAACAAAGCTTATAAAAATCAATGGCCTGGTTAAAGACGGTGCCCAGTGAAATGTAAATGGGGCTTTTCCCCTTGACTGCAGTTAAGTCGAAGTTTTCTTGAGCGAGTCGTGAAGAGATCGATGGGCCAACAAATTTATAAGTTTGGTCGAATGCTTCTCCATCAGGTTGAAACTCCCTTGTTGTATATACGAGGGTAAGCGGAGCAGGATTACAGAACACTTCGTAAGGAGATTGGATATCCACGTCATATTTCTCTTTCACCATTGCCGTCAGGCTTTGAAATTGATCGGTTATAGGTTTAACTGTTTCTGCAGGGACATTTGTAGAGAATTGTTCCAACATCGTATCGAATGATTCCTTTGTCTGCGCAAAAGAAGTACAGGAGTTGATTGCAGGAAGCTTTAGAATCTGAGCCAGCAAACGTCCACAACCAAACATGGAATCATGGATGATGTAATCAAAATGCTCCCCGTTGATCTGTTCAAGCACGCTGGGTATGACGATATCTGACGTAAGTAAAAGACCGTTGATTCTTTCGAGCAAGTAATTTCTTCCGCCCGAGATAAAGGCTTTTATAAATTTCTGATCATCAAATGTTCGTACTGAAGCTCCCGTCTTCTCAATACGCTCCCGAAAAGCTTCTATACAAAAGTACACCACCTCTTCTCCGCGCGAAACAAGCTCTTGCACAACTCCAATCGTCGGATTGATATGTCCCTCTGAGCCGCCATTAATAAATAAAACACGCGCCATTTTCACCACTCCTTAGGAATACTGTTCACTTCATTGAATAAAAAATGGGGCTCTGTCCCATACATCTGTTAACCATTTTTCCCTCTCCAATAATAATAAACCACTGATATTCTTTTTTCATCAGGAGACGTTGCAACAAGACAAGGCACTCTCCTGAAAAATGAGAGTGCCTTGTCATTCAATGAGTGAAATATTCTGCTTTACTGTTGAGCAGCCCTGAAGGCGACTTCTTATGCTTATATGTTCGATTATGTCGTCCGCTAAAGATCATAATTCTGCAAGGTATTTTACGGTACGAATCATCTGGCTGGTAAAGGAATTTTCATTATCGTACCATGCAGCGATTTTTACGAGCGTATCTGTTCCTAACTCCGTTACCTTCGTCTGGGTTGCGTCAAACAGGCTGCCGTAAGTCATACCGATGATATCAGACGAAACAAGCGGTTCATCTGTATATCCGTATTCATCCGATTGGGACTGCTCCATTTTCTTATTAACCTGCTCTGCTGTCACGGAGCCGCCCACCACTGCTGTCAACTCTGTCAATGAGCCTGCCATAACCGGCACCCTTTGCGATGTTCCATCCAGCTTGCCATCCAGGGACGGGATTACGAGCCCGATTGCTTTTGCTGCCCCGGTTGAGGTTGGGATGATGTTGCCCGCCGCGGAACGCGCCCGGCGCAAGTCGCCTTTGGCGTGAGGACCATCCAGCGTATTCTGATCGTTGGTGTAGGCGTGTATCGTGGTCATAAAGCCCTTTTTGAGTGGTGCAAGCTCGTTCAAGAAATACGCCATTGGCGCAAGGCAGTTCGTCGTGCAGGAAGCCGCCGAAACAATGGTATCGTCCTTAGTCAACGTGTGTTCATTGATCCCAAAAACGATGGTCGGAACATCTTTCCCGGCGGTGGTGGATATCAGTACCTTTTTGGCGCCTGCTTCAATATGTGCTGCTGACGCTTTTTTGGATGCGAAAAAGCCTGTGCACTCCAGAACAACATCAATTTGCAGTTCTTTCCACGGGAGCCTGCCGGGATCTTTTTCGGCATAGATCGGAATATTCACACCGTTCACGGTCAAGCTGTTCTCGCTATATCCAATCTTGGCGTCATAACGCCCCTGCGTTGTGTCATGCTTCAGTAAATGCGCAAGCATCTGCGGACTTGTAAGATCATTGATGGCTGCAACTCTATATCCTTCCGTATCAAAAAGCTGTCGAAATGCGAGTCTGCCAATTCTGCCAAAACCATTAATTGCGATGTTCATTGCCATCATCATAACCACCTTTCTTTGTCTTCATCCAAATTATATCCCTTGAATTTTTGTGATACACTATCATAAGTGAAGCATTTAACTATACTATCTGTCAGGTGAGAACCATGCCGCAAATTGACCGCCATAAAAACAGAACTGTAAATATTGAATTTGTAGCTGCCGAGGATTTTACTCATTTTCCCTACCCGGAGCGGTTGACTCTGGCTTTTGTTACGAATGGAAGTATAAAAGGGATATTAAACGAACGCCCGGTCACCATTTCAGCACCCGCTATTCTTTGTTTGTCTGCAGAGGATACGTTACAAGTTTTAGATAAGCATAACGTTTCGGCATCATCGTTTTGTTTTCATCCGGATTTTCTTGATTCGACCCCCCTTTCTGAAACACAAGATTACTTTCCGACCAATCTGAAAATACAAACAGGTCTTTCGCTGTTTCGTAAGTCTCCTGCACGCACCGGGATACCGCGTATAACCGAGAAAGCATATCCACAATTATTTGAGTGGTTTTTTGTGCTTGGCACAGAAGTGTATGCACAAAGCGATGCACTCTGGGCATGCAGAATCAAAAAATACCTCATACAAATATTGGGGATGCTTGAGGATTTGAACCGATACAGCGAACGATCCCCTGTTGATTTAGTTCTGGAATATATACACACAAATTATTCCGACAAAATCACCCTGGAAGATTTAACGAAATGCGCGTACTTGAACCGCGTTTCTCTCAATAAGATGTTTCAGGAAAGATGCGGGTGCACGGCAATGGCTTACTTACTGTCGCACCGCTTGAAGGTTGCGGGGGATCTTCTGACTCATACAGACATGAGCTTGAATGAAATTGCGCGTGCTACCGGATTTGAGTATGACACTTATTTTATAAAACAATTTACGGCAAAAAGAGGCTTGTCCCCTACAGCATATCGGGAAGCCTCCCGCAAGTTCTCTGCTGCCCAATAAATGAACATAACTTTGACCGGCTTTGGGGCGCAATACGACTGGCAAATTAACGCGAATGTTCCTTCTTCAAAATCTCACACGCAGCCGTTGGGGCAGCAAGACAAAGAGCCGCCTTACTGGCGGCCTTTTGAGCAACTATATTTTGTCCTCTTGCATGATAATGAAACCGATCACCCCTTCTGCGCTTCGCGCCAATCGCGGCCGCGCCTTCTCAAAGCTCAAGCCTTTTGCAGCCCGACCGCCCTACGCTGTGTCGACCGCAGCGGCCGAATTAGCCCGTGTGTGCGACGGCGCTGACTTCTACCAGTTGCTCAGGGAACGCCAGGTATGTCACGCCGATCATACTGCCGGCTGGCCGGTGTTCTCCCACGTATTCCTTGAACATCTGGATGACTTGCTCGGAATGCTCCGGCGCGTTTGTCAGATAGAGCTCAACATAAGCGAGGTTCGACTTCGTTACACCAAATCCCGCCAGCACACGATCAAGATTTTCCAGCGTCTGCCGGGTCTGTGCCTCGATATCGCCCTCGCCCACGAAAGTCCCCTCCGTATCGTGGGAAAATTGTCCGGAAATGTAGATGGTGCCGTTAACCCTGTAACCCTGGGTGATGCCGTGATCCCAAAGATCGTGATTATAGGTTTTGACATTAGCCATTTTGTTTTCTCCTTTACTTCAAAGTAAGGTTAGTATAAACTGAGCACAAATTAAAATGTAGTACGCACTTTTTTGACAGGTACTACCCGGAAGGATAGTGTAAATATGAGTATGGCTGATTATAAAAGAGAAGGTAATATTCAAGAAACACCTTTTGGTTATACATTGTCAGTGATTGGTGGTAAGTGGAAAATGCTTATTCTTTACCTGCTGGCAGAAAAGCAGCCCGTTCGCTTTAATGATATGAAAAGACAAATAGGAGCCATCACTTTCAAAACATTGAGTTCACAGCTTAAAGAGTTGGAAGCAGATGGTATGGTGAACCGGAAAGAGTATCCGCAGGTTCCCCCTAAAGTCGAGTACAGTCTTACAGAAAAAGCGGAATCGCTATTACCTATTATGGAACAGCTATGTGATTGGGGAGTTAAAAACAAAAATAATTGAATCCGGTACTGTGCAATCGAAGCCATCGTCCGCACATGATTCCACGGCATCCAACCGGCGATATAGCGTCCCCACACCCCGGCTGCATACAATGCCCAGAATCAAGCATAGAGCGGTCATCCCCATAAACACGACTAAACAACTTTAGTTATCCTTGGTTTTAGCTAATCGCTCATATAAAAAATCAACCACATGTTGGACTTCCATCGATTTGCTGTCGCCGTGCTTTTCTACACCCAGCTTCATTTGGAGCAAACAGCCCGGGTTGCTGGTTAACAAGTATCGTGCTCCTGTTGCGTTCACATTCTCCATTTTGTGCTCCAGGATTTGACCAGCCATTTCCGGCTGTGTCACATTGTAGATTCCGGCCGATCCGCAGCAACGATCCGCTTCCTTCATCTCTTCGAAAGTAACGTTGGTCACCTGACGGATGAGCTCTCTTGGGGCTGCGCCGCTATGCATGACATTGCGCAAATGGCATGAATCCTGATAAGTTACGATGACAGGCTCGCTGTTTGACTCCGATGATTCGGCAAAGGCTGGCAGCCTTCCGTGTTCCAAAAGCAGCCTGCTGATATCCACAACCCTGCTTGCAAACCAGGATGCTTGTTCTTTCCAAGCCACATCCTGTTGCAGGAGATGATCATATTCGATTAGTAATGCGCCGCAGCCGCCCGCATTGGAAACGATGTAATCCACATTCAACTCCTTGAATACCCTGACGTTAATTCTTGCCAAATCTCTGGCCTGCTCCATTTCTCCGCTGTGGGCATGAAGAGCGCCGCAGCAGACCTGCTCTGGAGGGATGACAACCTCAAACCCTGCTTCCGACAGCAGTTTAACGGTATTGCAATTCGTGTCGGCAAACATCACATCCATAATGCAACCTCTGAATAAAGCGACGCGCGCAATGGGAGTGCCTGTGGCCGGGTAGACGGTCCCGAGCTGCTCCACAACTCCATTAGAGGTGGCGTCCGGCAGAATGCTCTCCATTTGCTGCAGATGGCGGGGGAACAGCTTCATCATTCCGGTTCCTCTTGCAACACGTCTTAAACCGGATTTCTGATAAAATTTCATTGCTCCGCCCAGTACTTTCAAACGGTTTCGATGCGGGAAAACGCCTTTAAAAAACAGCTTGCGCATTCCCTTGACCGAGAGCGAGTGGTTCGGATGATCCTCAATCGCGTCTCTGGCCTGCTCGATCAGCTGGCCGTATTTAACGTCTGCCGGGCATACCGGCTCACAGGCTCTGCAGCCCAGACAGTGGTTCATCTGATCACGGAACATGTCGTCAGGCTCCATCATCCCGTCAACTACGGCCTTCATTAAAGCGATGCGCCCGCGCGGCGATTCCGGCTCAACCCCGGTTTCCCTGAACGTAGGGCAAGCCGGCAGACAAAAACCGCAGCGCATACAATTGGTTAATTGATCGTAATCCAGTTTTTCCAGCAAGGTGCGGGACAAGGGATTGGTGTGGTTGATCTGTGGTTTATTGTCCAGGCTGGGGTGAGTGTTGGATTGTTTAGCCATGATTGATAACCACCCTTTTCCGAGTTTGCTTGGCAAAAACCTTGCCCGGATTTAACAAATTGTCGGGATCAAACACCTTTTTGATCCCCTTCATGAGCTCCACACCGGAAGCGCCGATCTTCCACTCAAGGAACGGAGCTTTTACCACGCCTACTCCATGCTCACCGGTAATGGTACCGCCAAGTTCAAGAGCAGCTGCAAAAATCTCTTCGAAAGCCTGCTCCACCCGATGAATTTCTTCTGTATCTCTGGCATCAGTTGTCGCCGTAGGGTGCAGATTCCCATCACCGGCATGACCGAAGGTGGCAATGATAACATTGTATTTTTTGGCAATCTCATTGATCCGCAGAACCATGTCGGCAATTTTGGAGCGTGGAACGGTAGCGTCCTCCAAAATGGTTGTCGGTCGCAGTCGCGCCAGTGCCGTAAAGGCACTTCTCCTTGCCGTCAGCAGCCGCTCCGCTTCCTCCCGAGTGGCGGCAACCTGAATCGAGTCCGCCTGCTCGCGCTCGCAGATTTGGCGAATCATCTCAATATCTCTTGCTACGGTTTCGGGGTCGCCGTCTTGTTCAATCAGCAGAATGGCTTCCATATCCAGCGGGAGCCCCAGTTTGGCAAAATCGTCAACGACACGTATGGTCGGATTGTCCATAAACTCCAGGGTTGCCGGAATGATCCGGGATTCGATAATGGCGGATACAGTGCGGGCTGCTCCATATAAGTCGCGGAACATGGCGAGCATGGTCATTTTGCACTTTGGCGGAGGAATCAGCTTTAACGTCGCCTCCGTTATAATCGCCAGTGTGCCCTCGGAGCCGACCAGCAGCTTGGTTAAATCGTATCCTGCCACGTCCTTCATCAGCTTTCCGCCAGTACGAATGATCTCACCATTGGCAAGTACGGCCTCCAATCCGATCACGTAATCCTTGGTCGTACCGTATTTCAAGCCTCGGAGACCTCCGGAGCATTCAGCGATATTGCCGCCGATCGTGGATATGCGCATACTGCTCGGATCCGGGGGATAGAACAAGCCCGAGGATTCGATATGATGAATAAAGTCCGCGGTAATCATACCCGGTTGAACCGTGGCCGTTAAATTTTCCGTATCCAGTTCAAGCAGCCGGTTCATCCGATGCATCACCATCACGACACCGCCCTGCACCGGAACGGTTCCGCCACATAGATTGGAACCAGACCCTCTGGAAATCAGGGGAACCTTGTAAGAGGATAACGCTTCCATAATAGCGGAAACTTGTTCCGTACTTTCAGGATAGACCACTGCATCCGGAATTGCCTGCAGCATAGGGGTTCCGTCATAGGAGTGGGTTATTAATGCTTCCTTGTCATCCCGGAAGTGGGCATCTCCGACGATGATACGCAGCCGTGCCGCAAGAGCCGAGTCTAACATATTAAAATTTCCTCCCTTACTAAATCAGTCATCTGATGCTTGAGCCTTTTTGGGCTCCAATCCGGCAAAGGCCGCAAAGGCCACCATTTACTTCGGGTCCTCTAATGGCCGAATGTGTTGATGTCAAGAAAGGACCTCGCAGCCGCCGCAGGTCCTTTCTTGGCATCATGGTACTGATGGAAACGAGCGCATATTTACTCCTGAATCCGCAGAGCAAAGCTACCGTTTTTTGATCATCTGCAGAAAGCTTATTCCGTATTCCGGCGCTCCAATACCTGTATATTCCGCCATCGTGGCTGCAATATCAGCCATTGTATTCCGTTCTCCTATGGATACAGGCAGAATTTGTTTTCCTGTAATCAGAATCGGCGTCTGTTCTCGCGTATGATTGGAGTGACCGATGGTAGGATCGTTGCCGTGATCGGCTGTGATCATGAGCATATCCTCATCCCCCAGCTCCTGAATAAAGGTCTCCAGAAACCGGTCCGATTCTTCGAGTACCTCTTTATACCAGAGGCAATCCTCTTTATGCCCGGCAAGATCAGTCTCCTGCACATTGACCAGAAAGACGGCATTATGCTCGGCTTCCTGATACTTCCGGCGATATGTGGTCAGGACGTTCTTCGTTTCCACAACCGGATCGCTGAACCCGTTAGCCTGAATGACATCCGCCGTTTTTCCGATACGATACACCGGTATTCCGTTTCTCTCCGCCATATAAGCGAACTGTTTCTCGAAATCGACCCCATAGCCGAGATGCACCACTTGGTAGCCTTTACCGTAAACATTGGCCTTTGGCGCATCCACACCCCATTGGCCCGGATGATTTTCCCGTACAACCGATAAAATGACGTTGATATTTGTCTTTTTATTGCCGAACACAATCACCCGGCTTGTATCCACATGGGCACGGACAATCTTTCCGATCTTCACAATTTCTTCAAAGGCCAGCAGATTCAGATCGCCTACCACGTTGATAATGTTGCCTAGCTGCGATTCCAGATTATCCCCCACAACGACAGCGCCTTCCACAAGCAAAACTGTTGCGCTCGCAATCGGAGCCTCCACCCGATACCCGGCCGCTTCAAGCGCAGCTTTTAGCACAGGACCAACCTCTGACATCAGACGTTTGGCAGGCATGCCGGGTTTGCTGCCCATCAGCTCCTGGTGCCCCATAAAGGTATCGGCCCCATGATGAGCCAGATTGCTGCGGCCGTAAGCGCCGAGCGGCTCGCCGGCATCATCCACCAGCTTGCCAAGTCCCAAACTGTACAGTACCGGAATTTTCAACGATACCGTTTCCCGGATGTGTTTGTACGTATTGGCATGCATATCTTCAGGTTTGAGTGACTCACAATCTGCCATAGCTCCTATACCGAACCCATCCAGTACGAGCAAGGTGAGTTTTCCCATGTTAAATCCCTCTTTTCTGGAAATGAACCATTTCCGGTCTGAGGCTGTTTACCCCTCTTACATAAGCAACATGAGCTCTCGTTACAAAAATTTGCGTACGGAAAGCATAGATTACTGTATCCCCCACCTTCATCGGCAGCTCCCGCTCCAAACAACCATAGTAATCAATATTTCCCACGGAAATTTGGCTGACCTTCGCCTTCTGGGTCGTAATCTCATTCGCTGTTGAACCATATAAGGCCAGTTTCATATGAGACCGGGCATAAAAGCCACCGGCAATTGTATATGCGTACTCATCGTCCATGTGGGAAATCTCCGATACATAGACGATACTTGGAATTTCGGCTAGCTGATCGTTGTAAGCATGCAGCGGCGTCGTGCCTGTCAGCGCATGGCCAGGTTCGCCATGAGTAACCCCATGCTGCTTCAGCAGCGGAATCGTATAACAGCTTGTTGCACTGGGGGCATTCACCTGCTTTACCTCAATGCCGTGCGATTCAAGGGTTTCCACTGCAGCCAGCAGTGTCTCCAGATTCGACGTGAAATCAAAATCCGTGTTCTGCGCATTGATCTGCAACACAGGAAAGCTGGTCACACCCACAATTCGGATTCCCCTAAGTTTCTGCAGCTCGGGCAGCAGTTGCTCAAGCTTATGCAGCAGAAATCCCCCGAATTGTCCGGGGAAAATGGCATCGCCGGGCCGGATGACTCTCAGTATGACATCCTGTACATGCCCGAGCGCCAAAGCGGCCTGCGACAATTGGACGGCCCGTTCCAGAGAGAACAGGGTGATCACCTCGGGCTTGAGTCGACGCAGAACATCCCCCCATTGGCTTTTGCCGGGCTGTACGATATGCCCGATATTGCCGATGCTGCATCCAGCTTCGGACAGGGCGTAAGCTTCATCGATATCAACGGCCACGGCCTGCTTGATCCCGTTTTGTTCAATCAGCTTTCCGGCATATCCGCCACGCCCGATCTGCTTGGTCATGTAATAGAGCTTCATGTCATGCCGATCCGCCGTTTCGGACAGCACGCGGGTATTATGCGTAAGCCCATCCGCATCAATCACATACGTATTGGCCGGTATCTCCCCCCTCTGGTGAAGGAGCATTGCCGCTCGGATCAACCCCTCATTCCGTTTTAAAGTCATATCTACAAACATTCAGTTACCCCCTAAATTCCTGAAGAACATGTTCTAAGATGCGGATAACCGTGTCTGCAGAGGCTTTCATCGGATTGATGCGCAGACCGTACTCCTTGAGCCTTGGTTGACTTTCCAGAAAGCTCCCCGACACCCGATAAATCATCGGCACCAGCTCAAAGCGGGATTCCGCCCCTACTGGATAGGTGGCCGCGCCATAGCGGGAAGCACGTTCAATAATCATTGATGCGAGCGGCTGCTCCAGCTCCACAATGACGTTTTTCGACTGTGAATTCGTAATATAAACTTCCTTGATTCCTGCAACTTCTCCGCTTGCCAGACGATGACACAGCTTTTCCACCTGTTCGTTTTGAATCGCCAGCATGACGGGGGCAAACACCATGCTGCGCAGAAGCTCATGCGCTTCGTATCCCTGTACCTGTCCGCCGCCTGAATAGTTGCGGGCATGCAGCTTCTCGATCCCTTCCCGTTTGCCAATAATGACGCCGATTCCTTGGGGGCCCATTAGCTTGAATCCTGAAAATGTTGAATAGTCCGCCCCATATTCCGTACCGATCCCTTGCATTTTCATGGCACAGTAGTTATCGTCCACCACAATTGGCAGATCGGGCCGTTTGTTTTTAACAAACGCAATCAGGTCCTGAAGCTGGTACGTATCCGTTGGCTGCTGCCGTGCATGCTGTACATAAAACACCCTGGAGCTCCGATCTTTCTCAAGCAGCTCCCCCACAGCATTCATATCATTGAAATCCGCAGTGGACTGCTGCAGTCCCATCAAACGAAAGGTTTCCTTGGTCGTAGTGTACATCGGGGCCATATGGACGATCACGGAATCCCCCGGCTCAACGAGCACACTTAAAATCCCCCGAATTGCTCCAGTACCGCTTCCCCGTACCAGTGCACAATGTTCTCCGCCAAACGTTTGGGCCAGTACCTTTTCAACACGGGCGGTAACCAGCGGTCTGTGGTACTCCGGATGCAGCCCCACATCTCCGACCTGAAAAAAATCATTGTCTGTGAACTCTTTAGTAATTTCATCAATCAATTTAAACTGCAGCTGCTGCGCCTGCTCCATCGAGCGGTTTTTCAATACCGATTCCTCATATCTCATGCCAAGATGTCACCAGCCTTTCTAATACTGAATGCCCGCTGTGGATTGGCTGCCAGCAGCTTGTTGATGACTGCATCCGTTATCCCCCGGTCTCGCAATGAAGGTACAAAGACCCGCAGTACCACATCATAGCCTTGTCCTCCAAGCGCACGCAGGTGCGATTTTCGGGTCAGATCGGTCGATAACAGCAGTTGGTCCTCGTAACCGCGCTCAATAAACTTCAATATGGATTCCAAGCGAGCCTTGTCGCTGCGATAGTTTTCCTTGCCAATCGTATCCATCGCCACATAAGCTCCTGATTTCAGCACCTCCAGAACCACTTCGTCCTGCTCATTAAGATCCTGGTGACCGATAATAATCTGATTCAGCGGCATCCCTTCTCTGGTAAACAGCTCAATCTGCTCCAGCGCACAGGTTCCAAGCGTCGTATGTGTGGATAGCGGAAGACCGGTTTTTTTGGCCGCTGCGATGGCTCCGTGAAACAACTCCGTCTCAATTGGTTTGAATTCGTTGAGGCTGCTGCCGATCTCACCGATCACTCCGGGCTTGATTCCCGTATCCGCAATGCCGTGCTGAATTTCCCGAATCATCCATTCGGCAAATTGATCCCGGTTCCACTGCAACTTCTCCTCGGGAATAAAAGGATCTTTATAACATCCGGTACTGGCTATAATATGGATATTTGCGGTTTTACTGATCTCGGCAAGCTTGTTTGCATCCCGTCCCATTCCGTCATTGGTAACCTCGACAATCGCACGGCCACCGTAGGCGTAAAAGCTTTGCAAATCATCCAATACAAGTCCCGTATCCTGCAGACAGGTGTCCTCGTTTTTTTTAATCCGGCTCAGGTCTACATAAAGATGCTCGTGACAGGCGCAAATGCCAAGCTCTTCCGGCTGTATTTGTCCAAGTACAGTCTGGATGTACATTCTCTCTCTCCTTTCTCTCTCCTTACTGTGGCGGTGTATACATTCCCAGCAGAACCAGAATGTTACCCAGGATACCGACAGCAATAGCTCCCACAGGTCCTACAGCCATCCGAACAATCGGACGTCCTGCTGCTTCATTCAACAGATAGAAGCCGGCAATTCCAAAATATCCGAGTCCCGGAACAATGGCATTAGCCGCATTGGCCCCACCGATTAGAAGCGCAACCTCAAGCACTCTGGTCATCGCAGTCCGAATAGTTTCACCGGAAGCGCGGATACCCGGATACCTGTCCAGAAATTTGGCCATTTTGGACAGCAGCTGAATTTCAAGGAAAATCACAACTGCGCCGAGCAGTGCAGCAATCAACGGATTCGGTGAAAATATGCCTACCCCGAATACAAATGTGAATCCGACCGGGCCAAAAACACCGGTAGCGATTGCCGTACTGGCAATAAGGGGGACAAATCCGATGGCTTTAGCCAAGGCGGCAATTCCGCCTTCGGAAATTTTTCCGTCCGCCAGCAGACTAAGTGAGATTGGATCGCCGGCGATGAGCAGGAGATGGGTGGCCGCAGCGGCTAATCCGCCGCTGATCATGACGATCCATGAGAACTTTTTAATTCGCGCCACACGGTCCGTGAACATGGAGGCCAGCATGGAAAGGCTCTGATCCTCGGATTTTTCCTTCATCGCAAACGCGATTAAAAACGCCATTCCCACAATAAGCGCGATCCCTTCCGGGCTCAAAACAACCGGTGTGCCGTCAATTTGAATAAGCTGTTTGGTATTGCTGAAAACAACGAGCTGTCTGGCCAATGCCGCCACCAGAAAGGCGATAATCCCTTTTTTGATCGAGAATTGGAGCGCAATCGCCAAGGCGGGAAATACCATAAAGGAGACAACGACGGGCTCGCCAATTTTGTTAAATCCGTCAATAAAATTGAGCGGCAGCATTTCAAAGGCTTTAACAACTGCCTGGAGCCCGAAATAAATGCCTGCCCCGTACACTCCGCCCAGCGCACCGGCAGCGGCTGTACTCAGCTTTCCGCGTTTAAAAGCCAATCCGATGATATCGGTTCCAAGCAGAATACTATGAATAAGCAAAATGCTGCCTGATATCGAAATGGGTATACCGTAACCGATCACGAGTCCAAAGCTCATGGCAAAAGCGGTGACGCCCAGTTCCTTCCGGCTCATCCTCCCTTCTAGATTTTCAGGGACAATGGGTCTAAGACCGTCATTAAATACAGCGATCCCCAGATTGGCCATGATGGCAGTCACAATGCCCAGCCCGATTAATAACAAAGCTTCCAGCATAAGATGTCCCCCTAATTGTTAAAAGTACGCCTACTTAGTAAGTGCTTTCATCACAAGTTCAACAGCTTTCTCTTTATGGTCAGCGGTAAATCCAAATGCATTCGCACCTTGAGCGATGGCTTGATCCACCTTCTCTTGTGTCGGCGGCTGCCCAGGCATGGAAATCGTCGTGCAATTTGACTTTCCTACCATTGCAATCGCCATAGCCAAAGCACCACCCCCTCCGGTATAACAAGCACCCAAGTAATAATCGGCTTGTCCCATTTTGAGTGCCATTGCAGCCTCCAAATCGGATTTCACGATGACCTCCACGTCAGGCCCGCCATGCTGTTTAACCAAAGCCTCGATTTCTTTCTTCTCTACTTGTCCGCCAATAACAATTTTCATGTTGTTCTCCTCTTTTCTGAATGTTTTTTAATGTGAAGCGTTTACAAAATGCATAATCAGGTACTGTCTTTCCTCATCAGGCAGTACTATGTCCGTCTGTGACTCGATCCATTTCACATGTTCAACAGCTTGAGGGAAATGCGAAGACTGTCTGATTTCCTGCATGATCTCCTCCGGAGGAGCGGTCAGTTCTTCTTCCCGCTCTACTCGTGTGATGGCCATGGCCAAGTGGGTAATCAGCTTCCTGTAATCCTTCTCATTTTCTGAATGTATAAATTTTTCAATCGTTGCTTCACACAGCTTCATGGCGCTTGGGGTTATGGTGCTGGTTGAAAATAAAATATCAAGCCTTTCCCGCAAATCACTCACTTTTCTTCACACTCCTGTCAGTATTTAGGGATCAGTGTGCCAAGCTCCACCTGATTCTGGATCTGCATGACATAATCGGTGGATATCTGATTAAACATAAACTCCATTTTGGGATTGTTTTTGTTTACGACACAAACGGCCTGACTCATTTCCTTGTCCATTTCCAAAGCTTCAGCAGAAGATAGTTCAGTCAAATAAAATGAACTGCTGTCGATTTCATCCACATTCCAAACCATCGCATCAATCGATTTTGTTTTTAAATGCTCCAGCAAATGCATATAGTTCAGGTTAATAAACTCGACATTCTTGTCTTTCACTTCCAGGTTCGTCAGCACTTGTTGGTCGATGGAGTAGCTGTCGATTCCGATTTTCATCCCATCCTGGATTCCGCTTGTTTCCTCAGCAAAAACAACAGCATGGCGGGAAACGTAAGAGCCGTTTCCGAATTCCTTTACAATCATCAGATCGTCAGACTTTTGGATGGCTGACAAGGCGGCATATTTGGACACCAATGCAAAATCATATCTGCCGTCAATGACATTATCCAAGCGTATGGTCGCTCCCCGCATAAATGCACAATGCAGAGGAATGCCAAACTTTTCGAAGCTTGCGTGCATCGCCGTAGCCAACCCTTCGTATTTACGGGAATATGGAAGCGGCATGACGCCGATGATGCTGCTGACCCCGCAGCATTGAAGAAGCAAATCCATGTTCTTATGGCGGAGGAAGGTGCCAAGATGCCCTCTGGACTCCAGAGCAATACAGCTGCTTTCCTCCATCTTTTTCAAAACATTTTGGATCGTTCCGCGGCCTACTCCATATTTATTGGATAACTCCTCAATCCTGGGAATTCGGGTATCCAGTTCAATAAAGAGAAGTTCTTCCGCAAGATTTTTTAATACCACGCTGCTTTTAGAGTTCAATCCTTGAATCATGGCTCGTGTCTCACCTCCTCAATATACAATATTCTGTATTTTGTATTGCATACATCATATCATCGTGTTACATTGAGTTCAATAGTTTTTCGCTTTTCTAAGTTAACTTTTTTTACATAAGAATCGTGAGGTGAACGTAGTTAGGTCACAATATATAACATTAGGAGGAGTGAACATGTTTAATATCATTAAAGTAAACCATGAGGAAGAATTTAACGAAACAGGGGCGGCGATCATCGCCGGTCTGCTGCAGGCAAACCCAAAAGCGGTTTTAGGATTGGCTACAGGAAGCACGCCGATTGGAGTGTACAAAAAACTGATCGAAAGGTGTCAAAAGGGGCTGCTCTCTTTCCGCCAGGTAACTACCTACAATCTCGATGAATATGTCGGGCTGCCCAAGGACCATGAGCAGAGCTATCATCGCTTTATGGACGAGCATCTCTTTCGGCATGTGGATATCAATCCGCTAAATACGTTTATTCCGGACGGGAATTCGGGGGATCCCGACCAATCCGCTGCATACTATAACACTTTACTTGAAAAATCGCCGTTTTTTGACCTGCAGCTGTTGGGGATAGGTCACAATGGTCATATCGGATTCAACGAACCGGGAAACGAACTGATCGGAAATACTCATGTCGTTACTCTACATGAATCAACACGTGCGGCCAATGCACGCTTCTTTGCATCTTCGGAAGACGTTCCGACACATGCCATTACGATGGGAATTGGGGCCATCCTGCATGCAAAACAAATTTTGCTCCTTGTCAAAGGGAAGGAAAAATCGGAAGTTCTTCGAAGAGCAATTTATGGGCCCATCACGCCGCAATGCCCGGCATCATTTCTGCAGGTCCATCCCCGTGTTCTTATATTGACGGATGTTGAAGCGGGCGCCTTCTTATAGATGCAAGGATTTACAATAACCATCATAGATGCGTTCTGAGGAGCAATTGAAAACATATCCGGGCCTTCTGAAGATGAATAAGTTGAGAAGGAACCGACAAAAGGCCACTTACCCTTCCAAGAAGGACGGGAGCGGCCTTTTGCGGCTTTGTTCAACACAGCAGACTTCAATAAAGGTAATCAGCGGGCAAGTTTAAAATACACATGATAACGTTCATCTTGAATTTGGTACAGGGGAACAAACTTAGTCTCATCAAGAACAAACGTCAAAGGGGCATCCTTTTGTTGAATGATTTGATCCAGAAATTCTTGCTCGCTGTATGACCAGGAGATATAATCCCGTTCCCCGCTTATTGCCGCCAGCACATACGGTCCATAAGCGAGACTTTTAAGGGAGTGGTCATCGGGAGCGCTCGCCAGTCTCAAAGAGCACGGCAGCGTCAGTTCGATTTCATCCTTTTCCCATACCTTGCGCAGCTTTACATATCCATGCTCATACTCCAGATCGCGAAGGGGTTCTCCGTTGATCTTGACTTGAATGGGCCCTGATACCCAATCGGGAATTCTGAACAGAATGGTCGATTCTGTACCGCCCTCCATATAAAAACGGATCGCTTCCAGGCTGCCTTGAATCCGGCTCTGTCTCAATCTGAGCCCCTGCTCGCTCCAATCCAGTTGTGATGGAATATACAAATTGACATACAGTCTGTCTTCATCATGGAAATAGACGGATTCCTGGTATTTAAAATGATTTTCCAGACCGGTACCATGACAGCAGGTATTTTCATGTGTATCAAATTTCTTGACAGATCCGGGCGCGAGCGGCATGAAGTAGGTGCTTCCGCCTTCCGCTTTCTGGCTGTTCTCCGAGGCGAGAATATGGTTATAAAGCGCCTTCTCATAATAATCCATATATGTTTTGTTCGGGTTAAATTGAAAAAGCTCTTTGGTCAGCTTCAGCATATTATAGCTCGCACAGGTTTCCGCCGTCTTATCGCTGAGAAAACCGGCAATAGCGTCAGGCTCTCTGAACATTTCCGTCTCTCCGGTGCCGCCGATGGCGTAAATATGACTTTGTGTTACCATCGTCCAGAAGTTCTCAGCGATCTCGAAATAATCCTTGTTGCCTGTAACCTCGAACAGCTTCAACGCTCCAATCACCTGCGGAATGTGCTGGTTGGCATGCATATTTCCGAGTGTGTCCACATTCTCCTTCATGGGGAGGAACAGCTTTTCATTGTCAAAATATTTCGCTGTGATCAAATAATTTTCATTGCCGGTGATGGCATATAATTTGGCCAATACCTCATTCATTCCGCCAAATTCTCCGGCAATATACATGGACCACATTTTATTCAGCTGCTCTCGCGGAAGCCGGCTTAAGCGGTTGTGGAGCCATTGGCCCAGCTTATCGCAAATATCCAAAGCTTCCTGCTGCCCCGCAAGCTGGTAACAATCCAGCAGTCCGGCCATAATCTTGTGCAGCGTATAATAAGGAGCCCATATTTCCGGATAAGTCGTATACTGCTCCAGCAAATCAAACTGCTCTTCCGAATACGCGCTCAGAAAACCCCGGCCATAGCCCCTCTGTTCAAACATGGCTGTTTGGCATTTCCCCAATTCTGCTACCATGTATCGAATTTTCCCCAGCAGTCCGGAATCTGTGGCATGATAAGCAAGCGCCAGAGAGGAAAGGTAATGCCCGGTGGTATGCCCCTTCAGATTGCATTCCGGAGCGTCCCATCCCGTCATCGGCTGCGCACCTTGGGTGTCGCAAGCCGCCGCTGCTCTGAAATTGTACAGCATCTGGTCATCGTCCACAGACCGCACATACTGCAGGAAACGGTCCATGGCCGCTGCAAATTCGCTTTCCTTTTCCAGCCTTACGTCGTGCCCATTAAATTCTTGGACCCGCTTGGTAAAAGCGGCCGTTTCCTCAGCCTTATCCACCACTTGAATCGTGGCCAGTGCTTTCAAGGGACTTCCGGCTACTTGCCCATGGATTGAGAAAGTTCCCGTTTGCTTATAATCTTCCTCATGGATCGGGTCCCAGGAAACCTGGGTCACCGTATAACCTCCGGTATCATTTTTCACAATGACCACAGTTGGCAGCTCCGGCTGATTCCCAACGTTCGTGCGCACGTTTAACGGATTTACCGCAACGATCTTTGCTTTATATTCTTCCTGGAGGACCGTTGCTTCAAAGATTTTGCGGGTGACCACTCCTTCATATGTCAACGTTGCGACAAGGGCAACTTTCCGGTTGCCTACCCCAAAGGTGGGTCTGGTAACCTTGCCTGAATGACTTATAAATAGCGTCTCTTTCGATTCCCACTGAATGGTTGAACCGTACTTGCCCTTCAGCGGAAGATTCAAATCTGCTTCTACTGTATTCAAATTTCCCAAATAAATCGCATTGCCGTCCAGTTCTGTGATCTCTTTTGCTTTTGCCGATCCGGCGGCGTTTTGCCCCAGTTCCATCTCCCATCCGCCTTTCTGTATTTACGCTTGTGACACAGCACCTATTTTTTGCTTGATCCAGTTCTTGCCTTCAATCATCCGTGAAATCACCATGCTAATGGCCGGATCACCGGTTACATTCACCATCGTGCACAGCGGGTCTGTAATGGTTCCCAAAATAACCAGGATCGGAACCGCTTCCATCGGAAAGCCGAAGGCGGTACAGATGAAGAGTTCACCAATAAAGCCGCCGCTCGGAATCGTGCCCACAATAATGCCGCTGATCAAGGCTACCAGAACGGCTTTGACCATATCTCCCGTGCCCATCGTCATATTGAAAATCCCAAACATAAAGAGAATTTTGATCATTTGTACGGCGACTACACCATTTTTATGCATGTTTGCGCCTAGCGGCACGATAATATCACCGATTTCATCGGGAATGCCCATTTGATTTACGGCCAGTCTGTTCACGGGAATACAAGCTGTACTGCTGCAGGTTCCCATCGCTGTGGTCAGCGGCAGCCAAATATTTTTCCAAAAACGCTTCATTCCGGTTTTGCCTCCACCAAAATACGTGACCAAGAAGGAGAACAGAATGAAAAACAAGATACAAAATACCACGTAAATAACGGACGCCCGGGCAACGGACCACACAATCTGATTGCCTACCTTGCCGATCAGTGTTGCGAAGTAGCAGGCGATGCCCACAGGAGCGTAATGCATAACAATAGAAACGATTTTATTCAACACAGCGGATAAACTATTAAGCAATTTGGAAACAGGAGCCCCCTCTTCTCCAATAGAGCTTACGGAAATTCCGAACAAGATTGCAAAAACAATCAGAGCCATCATATGCTTCAAGGACAATAATTCAACGAAATCGCTTACAGTTATCAGCCCAACAAAATCAAATGAAGCCGCCTGCTCCTTAACAGCCTCTCCAAAGCTGACCTCGGCGTTCAGGGCCGGATTAAAGATCAGACCGGTGATCAATGCCAAGACTGCAGTAATGATACCCGTAACCACGATCACCAAAAAGAAAATGCCCAAAATTTTACCCAGCTTTTTCAAATTGGTCATGCTCGCAATAGAACCGGCTATGGATACAAACACCAGCGGCACAATGATCACAAATACCATGTTCAGAAAAACATCGGCAAAGGGCTGCAGGACAGCGGATTTTTCGCCCATAATCGTGCCTGCGATCGCGCCAAGTACAACACCGGCAAGCAGTATAATCGAGAATTTATAGTTTTTTAATACTTGCACCCTTCTTCCCCCCCCAGTAAATTTTGATGTCAGGGCTCATTCCGTCGACTGAATGAAAGCGTTAAACTTTTTAAGCGGACCGTCTTATAGATACAAGTATGCCACCCTGGCAGGGGGATTAAAATCATTGAAATAAACAAAAAATATAATATTATTGGCATCGGAAATATAACATTATTAGCTTTTTTATTTTTTTCGATTGGTGGGTAATACCCGCAATCTTGGCTTTTGCTTGGAATTTATTGATCGTGACAGCGTTTCCATGCTATGATTTATATAATAAAATTGATTTGAGGTGGCAGAATTGCTATATATCCATTTCACCTGTCCTCCCTTGCCTCATCTGATCGTCGGGGGAATATCGCTGTTCCGGAGAGGAGATCTTCATGAACGCCGCGTTCTTGATCATACCTTTGACTTGATCTTTGTCTTTTCAGGAGCTCTTTATCTGGAAGAAGATGGGCGCAAATATACGATTGAGCCTGGCCAATATTTAATTTTGACCCCCGGTAAGCTGCATAAAGGCTACAAAGCCTGCACTTCCGACACGACCTTCTCCTGGGTTCATTTCTATACGACGGGAGATTTCTTCTATTCCGAGAATCCCATTACTCATGTGGATTACAAAATGAACAAAACGAAATATTATAAAAAAGATGTATTTTATATCTCGCTTCCCCAATACGGACGGATTGACGACAGCCTGCATGAAATGTTGAAGAATTATATGGACAGCATCTCCCAGGTCAAAATTGATAAATATCATAATGAGAAGCTGTTTTATTCATCAACAAAATCCCAAATCGAATACCAGCAGTTATTTCTGAAAATATTGACGATTTTCTGCGATTTACGGGAACACGAAAAAGAAAAGGAATTGGCGGATGAAATTTTTGATTACTTTTCTTTGCATTATCAGGACGCTTTCGATCTAAACCGGCTTGCAGCGCAGTATTCCTTTCATCCGGCCCATATCATTCGCTCTGTAAAGAAAAAATACGGACTGAGCCCGTTGCAATTGCTGCTCTCCATCCGAGTCCAAAAAGCAATGAAGCTGTTGGAAGAAGAGCGTCGCACCGTCGGGGAAATCGCATCCCTTGTCGGCTTTGCCGACGCTGCTTACTTTTGCAAGCAGTTCAAAAAGATCACTTCTTTAACGCCCTTGCAATACCGCAATCAGCAGCGACAGCATGAATGGTTCAACTAATACTCTAAAAAGGAAGGCTATGTTAAATCCTGATGTTGATTTTTACGATCTTATTGAGCTTAACGTCGCTTATTTATTGCCGAGCTGTTCCGCCAAACCGATGAGAAGTCCTTCATTTCCACGAATGTAGCAGAGTCGATACGAGTCCTCATACTGAACCACTTCGCCAACGAGCTGAGCACCATACTTTGTGAGTCTGGATACCATTTCGTCAATGTCTTCAACGGTGAACATAACGCGTAGATAACCGAGGGCATTTACAGGAGCAGTTCGGTGATCTGATACAGTAGGTGGGGTGAGAAATCGCGAAAGTTCAATTCGGCTGTGGCCATCTGGGGTAACCATCATAGCAATCTCTACACTTTGTGAACCCAGCCCGGTTACACGACCAGCCCATTCACCTTCGACGGTAGCCCGCCCTTCGAGCTTCAAGCCAATCTCCTCGAAGAAAGAGATTGCGTCATCAAGGGATTCTACAACGATGCCAACATTGTCCATTCTTAGTAATTTGTTTTCTGCCATAGTTTTATCTCCTTATGTTTATTACCTGATCATCTTCATATTTATTTTATCAATAAAATTACTAATCCCTTCCAAGCAATTAACATCTTGTCATAGTTCATGACAAGGAAAAAACGAATCCTTTTCCGGGTAGGAAAGAGTTCGTTTCTTCTGCTATTCTAGCAATACTGACCAATCAGGGTCTTTATAGCGTCTATCCACCACTTCTCTTACCAGGGTAAGCTCCTCCGGAATCTCGTCTAATCCCGTAATCCGGAATTCATAAGGCTGCTGTGTGCTGGGATCCCCCATGGCGATAAGCCCCTCCCTCGTCCTCCATTCTTCATAAATTGTACATTTATTACGAATTTCCATATGATATCGTTTTCTTTGTGAAATCTTGTAATTTATGGTTGAATGATTTGATAATTATGGTATTATTATTGTGTCGGCCGACATATTACAATAAATGGAGGAAATTCAATGAAAAAATCGATCTTTAAATCGATACTCTGTTTATCGTTATTAGCGCTGATAACACCTATGAATCTGCAAACAGCCTCCGCTGCTGATAACAACCAAGACACTTTGGTCTATAATTTAGACAACTCGATTACTTCTGTTTTTGATTCTGTTTATACTATTGAGTCCCACTTAAGTACCCCTGGTAATACAGTTGTTTTTGAAGGTAGCGAAATTGATAAGCTTCCACTTTATCAGAATATTTTTCAACCAATGAACATACCTCTATTCTTAGAGGATGATGAATTTAAGGAAATCAACCCTGATGCTATATTAAATGAACAAGAAGAAACCATCAATGGTGAGAAAAACGTTATTGTGCCAACAAAGACCACCTTAATAGCACTTTATAATGCCAATGGTAAGATAACAGTCTTACAAAATGACGAACCAATTGATGAATCTGTTAACAAAATTAAGTCCTTTAAATCTTATGTAAATACTAACAATCAAGAATCATTTATTAGTGATTTTAAAGATGACATGGATGATCTTTTCTCTAAAGGCTCCGTTTCACCTGCTAATGTCAGTGTTGCCGCTGAACAAGGTGATATACTAACGAGTATTCGAAAAACTTTGTCTGCTAACGGCAGCTATACGGTAGTTGGTGGTTCTAAAGTTAACTATGTAGCAGGCAAAGCCGTAACTGACTATATACTTTATGCCAACAGTAAAGGAACTCACTTTTATGTTTTAGCTGATTCACAGATTTATCCTGCTGGTGTGGCCGATAATGACAATGCTACTTGGACAACGGGCTATAAATCCAACATTAGAACGAATTCTAGTACCAATTCATTGATAAACTGGTCACCAAACACTACTGGCCTTAGTTTGGATAGTAATGATCAATTTCAAGTCGGAATCTCAGCAAGTGCTACAGGTATTGAGTTGAGTTTCAATTATACTTGGAATGGGACTTCTAGTGTAAAATTAGAGTCTACTGGAAGCAAAACTTCAGGATTAACCACTGAATACATTTATAAAAATAATGGAAATGCTATTGCCTCTGATACTTTCACAAAGGGGCATGGTGCCTTAATCCAAGCAACAAACAAAGTTCTTTCATTCTCTGCAAGTCATCAGTTCAGAAATGAAAATGTTTATTCTAATGGAAGTACTTGGTACTCAACAAACACAACCAACCTTTCGTATAGTTTCTAATCTTTAATGAAACAATCTCTCTCCTGCCTGTTTATTCAGGTAGGAGAGTTATGTTTTCTTTCCAGAAGGAGGTCCATAAATGCTCAAATTATTTCTCGGATGTACATCCATTTTATCTTCAGTGATAATATTATGTACTGGTTTCTTGATCTCAGCTCTTAAATCAGTAGAACGTTCTGCTGACATCAATAGTGGAGCCTTTCGATATAATATCTTTAATATTCATTTATGGTGGTTTGCGATTCCGTTTCTTCTATTTATAATTGGTTTTTGGCTTATATACTTGTATAGTAAAGATGCAGAAAAATAATCATGGGGGAGTAACGATCTATCTTTGTTTTCGTTGCTCGCCCTATATTTCTTTTATAAAATGGGACTTTCAACAATATTTAACTGAAATATTGTTCCTAACAGAGACTCCATTTGAGCGTATATGTGGAATCAATCGAAAAAGAGCCTGTCTCATGATAACATCGTGAGCCGGCGCTTTTTCTGTCGGGAGTTTTCCAAACAAACGATGGTCAGATTCTGCTATTCTAGCAATATTGACCAATCAGGGTCTTTATAGCGTCTATCCACCACTTCTCTTACCAGGGTAAGCTCCTCCGGAATCTCGTCTAATCCCGTAATCCGGAATTCGTAAGGCTGCTGTGTGCTGCGATCCCCCATGGCGATAAGCCCCTCCCTCCAACGATCAGGCAAAGAATTTACAACAGTTGATGTCCCCCTCATACTTACATCATACTGCTTGCCTGTTGAATCGTAGGCTTTCCATTCATCATGGCTTATTTCATTTTCCATTTCTCCGTAAAATGAGACAGATGTTTCATATAAGCCATCACCCTTTTGCGCTTTCTCAAGCGAGGTCCCAACCAGTTCCACTTTATCCTCCAATAGTTTGAAAGCTTTGGGATTCGTCAGCTCCGACGGCCGGATTGAAATCCTGCTGCCGTCCATTTCCGCGATTGAGTATCCATCCAGGACAAATCGGTACGCTTCTTGCTCAGGGAGGTACTTGAAAGTATAACTCCAACGCATTTTTCCTTTCCCAATCACGGTATGATCAGAGGTCATCAGGCTGTCCATGTAACCCCCTTTTCTCGGATTTACTGAATGAATTTCTTCTCCCTCCAGAGTCTCGAAATGAAAGCTCAGCATCTGCTGTTCCCATAGATCCCCTGGGGATCTTGTCATTGCCGTTTCATCAAGCTCGGTCTCCAGTTCGAGACGTACACCTTGCACCATTCTCGTCAGCCTTTTTAATGTGACAGTCATGCCATGCGGTGTTGTGTAGCTGCCTGTCAGTTCCTCAATTCTGGTCTGCCTGTTTGCCTCTTTCATATCCATCTCAAAGCTAAAGTCCCAATTTCCTTTTATTGCAGGTTCGTTCCATTCTCCAAGAGATCCAATATTCCCTTCTATCGTAATACTGTCTGTTTGCAGCGGCTCGCTAAAGTAAGCAACCATATAATAAAAATCATGTGTGTATCCCATATCGTACATGCTGTCTACTGTGTTTCCTTTATCATCTTTGATCGTAATCTTGTTCGTATCGCTAAGGATCAGCTTGTCGCGATCATGCTTTCCTTTTTCATCAAAAAGCTGTAAAGCAATCGTCACTCGGGCGGGATCCGCAACAGCTTCATCAATCACCAGCGTGTAACCTTTATCCTTCACTTTAATATGCGGATCATACACCAATCCCAGTTCCTGTGCCCGCAGCAGCCCGGTATCCGGGTTGTCTTTGGCAAATAAAGACCTGATCATTTCGGCAAATGTCGGCACTGTAAAGATTGAAACCGTACCGAGGAGAAATAAGAGGGCTATGGCTGCCACCGTCCATCTCCATCGTTTATGGGGGGCTCTCTTTTTCATATTCTGCTCAGAGAGTGAGGAAAGCGTGTTCCCCACAGCGAACTGTACAGCATCAGGGATGACCAAGTCTTGTGTTTTGGATTTGAAAAATTGTTTAAGCTCGCGGTCAACCGGATCATGATAATTCATATCTGGCACCCCCTTTCCCTGGCAGAACGAGCTCGGATAATTGCTGTCTGGCCCTGAATAAACGTGATTTTACTGTTCCTTCGGAAACTTCGAGTACTTTAGATATTTCCCTGACCGATAAATCCTCGATATAAAAAAGCGTCACGATGATTTGAAGCGGTTCATCCAGTTCGTCAATGATTTCAAACAGCTCGATTTGTTCATAATCACCCTGATATGATGTCTTTCTCATATCATAAGGGACGGGGTATACCCGCTTCTTTTTCCTGATGATCCTGTTGCACTCGTTGATCAAAATCCGAATGATCCAAGTTTTAAAATAAGCAGGCTCTTTCAGAGTATGTATATTAGAAAAAGCTTTAGTAATGGTCTCCTGCATCGCATCCGCACAATCTTCGTCGTTTTTCACGATTGATCTTGCTATGACAAACAGACTTTGCTGGACAGCTCGTACTAAATACACGAAAGCTTCCTTATCCCCTTGTCTTGCAAGATCTGCTTTCTCTGATAAATCCACGCAGGCCTCCCCTTTCCTCTCAAGTCTATCTATTCAATTAGATCATCAAAGACTTGATCTGGTTCATAGGAGCAACACAAAGTTTAAAAGTCTTGCAGCGTGGGCGCAGACACCAGGGGACATATATGACCTTAAAACAAAAAAAGCGCCATTCAGGCGACTTTCGAAGCGATGTGTTCTTATCCGAGCTTTTGCCAAGCAAAAAGACGTGACCGGACTGATCGTTCACAGCGACCATGGCTTCCAGTACACGTCTCACGCTTACCACGACATGCTGCCAAAGGTTGGCGCCCAAATCAGCATGTCTCGCCGAGGCAATTGCTTAGAACAACGCCTCCATGGAGAGCTTCTTCTCGCATCTTAAAACGGAAGGTCTCTATCCAAATGATATCCGAAATCTGGCGGAAACGCAAAGAAGAATCAAGAAATATATACGGTTTTACAACCAAAGACGGCCACAGCGGAAATTAAAAAACTGATGCCGATAGAGTACCGGCGCCAGTTTGCAGCCTAGATGTTTTTTCAATGTCCACTAAGTGGGGGCTTGCCAGTTATAGAGACGGGGGTTTACCCGCTATACCACTCTAATTCATTTCATAATGTGAATTTATGGCGATATCTTTTCCGGTAGCTCTTGTTCCTTTCCGCTTGATTAGTATTTCTCATGAGACTGTTAACCACTTATCAATTTCTCGTCTTTTGGCAGAAGGAACGCGAAAATACCGAGAAGCGGCAAATAGGAACAGAGATGGATCGTGAACTCTACGCTGGTCTGATCCGTCAGCCAGCCCAGTACGACGGAACCGAGACCAGCCAAACCAAAGGAAAGCCCGAAGAACAAGCCGGCGATCATACCGACCCGCCCTGGCAGCATTTCCTGCGCGTAAACGATGATGACCGAGAATCCTGACATCAGAATAGCGCCGACAGGCACGCACAGCAGGATGGCACCGAGTGGTCCGGCATAGGGCAGCAGCAAGGAAAATGGTGCTGTGCCAAGAATGGAAAACCAGATGACCTGCTTGCGGCCGAACCGGTCCGCCAAAGGACCGCCTAGCAGGGTTCCAACCATCCCTGCAAACTGCAAAACGAACAGGGCAGCCTGTGCACGACCTAAGGAAAGGCCGTACTGTTCCATGAAATAGAACGCATAATAACCTGTCATACCTGCCAAATAAACGAACTTGGAAAAGAGCAGAGCAAGAAGTACGCCGACAACAAAACAAACATAACCTGTCGAGCGGGCTGTCCGAACACTCGGAGCGGTCAATTTCAATTCAGTACCTTGTTCTATAAGCAGCCGTGACCTGTACCAGCGGGCAATATATGACTGAATGACGAATCCTGCTGCTGCCAGCAGCGTGAACCAGAGGAAGGCAGCTTGACCACGCGGAGTAACAATATAAGCGACAAGTAGTGGCGCAAGCGCTTGTCCGGCATTTCCGCCTACTTGGAAAATCGATTGCGCCAGTCCTTTCCCCTTGCCTGCAGCCAAATGGGCCACACGTGAAGATTCGGGGTGCAAGACTGAAGATCCGATCCCGATGAACGCAGCAGATAAGATGAGCGAGGTCAGGTTGGGCGAAAGCGCCAGTCCTGCCATGCCAAGCAGTGTGAAAACCATGCCGAGAGGCAGCATTATAGGGCTCGGCCGTCGATCTGTATAAGCTCCGATAAGTGGTTGCAGGATAGATGCCGTCAGATTAAGCGTAAAAGCAATCCAGCCGATTTGGGTGAAGCTGAGCTTCATCGACTGTTGAAACATGGGAAACACGGCGGGAACGGTATTCTGCATTAGATCATTTAACAAATGTGCTGCGCTAACGCCTAACAGCGTAGTGCTGACAGCATGTTTTGCTGTAGTTGTTACAGAAAGACGGGACATATCGATCACCTTTTCGTTTTCTAGATTTCTCCCCATCCTACCCGATTTCAAGCGGGCTCGTCATCAGAATTGTTGCGCGATCAGTGACCAAAAGTGCCGGATATTTATGATACAATGGTGTTCGGGTGAAGACAATGATTGTACAAATCACAACACCGTTGCTAGAGTTGTGGCGGATTGACGGGGAATTTACGAATCAGCCTCATGCGCATGATTCCGAATATCAAATTACTATGCCTGTACATGGCAATTGCCAATTTACACAGGAGAACAAGGAGTACAGGCTGAATGGTGGTGAAGCGCTGATTCAGCATCCCGGTGAACATCATTCCTTCACTGCCGCTGGTACCACTGGATTGCTTATCTTTAAAATCCGGCAGGAAGGCATGGGCAGCTCCAAGCTGGGTCCAGCAGTCGAATGGCAGGTGAAGCAGCAGTTTGATCCGATGCAGCTGAATCGGTATTTTTGCAATTGGACGGCTGCCCTTATGGGAAGCGATCCATGCGACCGGTTGATTCGGGAGCAAACGGAAATACAGGTGATCGAGTATCTAACTGCCACGATGAACGGGAGCAAGCTTCCATCTCTTTGTTATTCAGCATCCACCAAACCGGATACCGGCAAGGGTCATCATCTGCATCAAGTACTTGACTATATTCACAGTCATTATCGGGAGGAAATTTCGGTTGATACATTGGCAGGGATCGCCATGCAAAGCCGATACCATTTCATTCGTCTATTCAAATCCGCAACAGGTGAAACCCCCTATCAATATGTGCTGAAACTCAGAATGAGAGAGGCAATGCATCTTCTGCGGACTAGCCAAACAAGCGTTACGGATATCGCTCTCAGCCTGGGCTATTCAAGTACCAGCCCATTCTACCGTGCTTTCGCCAAAACCTACGGAGTTAGGCCTGAGCAGTGCCGCAGCAGGGTTGTACGTCGATAATTCCGGCATTGGACACTTTTGGTAACCTGCAGGCTGGTTGAACAATTGTAGTGTAATTCTTCGAGCCTGTTGATACCTGGCGAGGTCTTTCTAAAAATGAAGAGAATATGAGGTGCCTGCATGGATATTAAACTTATGGACCGTATCAAGGGTGGGCTGTACGGATTGGCAGTGGGCGACGCTCTCGGCGGAACGACGGAATTTATGAGTACGAGGGAAATTGAGGCGAAATACGGCTATTTGACAGAGATCATCGGCGGAGGGGTATGGAGCCTGAAACCAGGCGAAGTGACCGACGATACCATGATGACGCTTTGCGTGGCGGAAGGGATTCTCGAAAATCCTGACGACCCGGTGGAGGCGATTGGGCGTTATTTTGTGGAATGGTACCAATCGCGTCCCAAAGACATAGGGAATATCATTCGTCATGTTTTTGAAAAATACGAGGGAGACTGGATTGAGGCGGCCTTTATTGCGCACATGGATTTAGGGCAAAGCGGCGGGAACGGTTCCCTTATGCGATGTCTGCCGGCAGCACTGGCCTACAAGGACACGGTGGCCATGGAGCGTGTGACGGTGATTCAGTCACGAATGACACATTATGATCCAAGATGTTCCGAGGCCTGTATCATGTACAATCGCATGGCTCACCGCCTTCTACAGGGCGAAAGTTTAAGAGCAGCCATCCTGGCCGAGGTGGCGGGAAGTGAATACGAAGGTATTATTGAAGCACATCCGGATTGCCCGCCAAGCGGTTTTGTGGTACATACCTTCCGATGGGTACTGCATATTTTACTTCATGCATCAGATTTTGCAGGGGTTGTGCAGCAGGCGGCTAATCTAGGAGGAGATTCCGATACGATTGGCGCCATTGCCGGCGGGTTGGCAGGCATTCATTACGGATATGAGGGCATTCCTGTCCGATATGCGGAGGAGATCCTGATTAAGGAGAAGCTCGACCGGATAATTTTGCAGCTGTATGCATTGAGAAACGAACTCTAGTGCTCCAGCGTCCGTCCATTTGTGAGCCCAGCACTTCCTTGTTGCCGACCAGGTCAATGCCAATGACCATATAGGCCGCTTGGTTCACAATGGCTCCATCCTGTTTGACTTTATAGTGAATAGCGTCCATATAGACGGTAGAGGTCCACATCGGTCATCCAACCTATGAGTATTTTTATTCGACAGTTTTTATAGCACTATTTTCCATGGGTCAATTGCAACTGAGTTAGTTTGTCAAAGAAAGGCCTCTATTTGAATGCGGCTTCTTAAGTTTCAACATCCCTACGCAAAAATACATCTCCGAATAACCGAAGATGTCTTTAAAAAAGTGAAATGCTACTTTCCACAAATTCCAAGGATCAAATATATAAAGCTTTAACCGCAACAATCCAAAGTATAATTGCTTACAAAACGTTTTAAACAATCGGACTTTTCAGCAATATACATCATTTTATGTGATTTTTGGATAATAAATGCGAAACGACCAGTATGGTTAGTTTTTCCATTCCCACTAAAGCCAACAAATCCGAAGCCTCTTCAAATAGAGCAGTGCTTTTTTTATCGAATACCATATCATTAAATTTATCAGACAGTTCTAATGCTTTTAATGTGTAATGTACCGCCTCTTTATAGTTACCCTCTCTAAAGAGATATAGAGACATTTTATGATAGTATTTCGTTAAATGCCTTGTCATATTATTCTGATTTTCATAGTAAGAGATTGTATTTAAAACATCTGTCTTAAAGGATTGAATAACTTCATCTACATTAAAATTATGTCTTAATGCTGCTTCAAGAATTGTAATTAATCCGGGAAAGAGCTCTTCTGGCCTTGATTCTTTTAGAAATTGTACATAAGAATCTAAAACCTCAAGCTCCCCCTCAAGTAAACATACTGTGTACGAATTGCCTCTGGCGAATAATTTAAAGAATTCTACTTCCTCTTTAGCTTCTTTGCTGCCGTCGTCTAGCCAAGATAGATCAATATATTGTTTGATGCATTCTTTCGATTCTTCGAATCTCTTCATGTTGTAAAGGGCAATGCCTTTTGACATATGACTATAGCCCAAATAATAGACGATATGCCTTTTACGATCATCGAAAACATACCGTTTACCAGCTTCTAAAGCCTTTTTTTGTTTCGAGTATACTTTATTTGCTGATAGAAGGAGTTTATCCGATATTTGAAACATCTTACTCCATTCTTCCAAGAAGAAAGATGCCCGTATAAGATCAACTAAAGAATCAATTCTTAAATCGTCTAAATGCAAATCATCCAATGTACTCCCTCCACCTCGCACCATTTGCTTCGATTTTATAGCCTTACAATTTTTCATCCGTTGGTTTTCTCGCTTCCTCGCTACTCGATATGGGTAAAATAGCCTGCGATTTTATATGGAGGGGCGGACATTGATAAGCTGGTTAGCATCGCGATGACCTTGTGCTTCGCGACTTTCGCGAGTACTCATGCCCGCAGAGGCTACATGTCAAATCGCTCTATAGCGAAGAGCCGTTTTCTCATTGGTGTCTAATAAGGTTTAGTGTCCAACACCATGAGAATTGGTTGTAACTGTGTTAGTGTTTACGGGGACCACTAAACTAATTAACCCGAATGTGATCATCACTGATAAAAGTATTTTTTTCATTTTCCAATTCCTCCTTTAAAATATTGCTCATTAGGGCTACGTATCGTTGTTGCTGATCTACGCCTGCATAGCCCCGAAGCGACTCAAATAACGCTACACTTTTTCTAAACACTATTACATCGTTAAAGTTACCAGAAGCTTCTAAAGCTTTCAATGTATTATGTAATGCAGCTTCATACTGCCCAGTTTTAAAATAGTAGATTGAAAGCTTATAATAGAATTTTGCTACATAAATAGCTTCACCTTTTTTACTACAGATCTCAATAGCTTTCTCAATGTCGTTCTTAAATCGATCGAGAACCCCATTCGCGGAGAAACCATGGTCAATTCCTGACTTTAGGATAGTCTCCAAGCCAGGCAACAATTCTTCAATTCTGGATTCTTCAATGTACTGTACATAGGGGGCAAGATATTCCTGCTTACCGTCAAGAAGTGAAACAGTAAGGCTATTGCCCTTAGCAAACATTTTGAAAATATTAATCTCTTTTTCAGCCTCTTCTGTTCCATCATCCAGCCAAGAGAGATCAGTGTAAAACTTAATACACTCTTGTGCTTCCGCGTATCTTCCCATTTTTTCAAAGGCAGTTCCCTTCATCAGTTTGCTAAATCCAAAATAATAAACAATGTGCCTCTTCCCGTCTAAATAAATGTAGCGTTTCCCTGAATCTATTGATTTTTTCTGTTTTGAGTACACCATTTCGGCTGATAGAAGAAGTTTATCAGCAATTTCAATCATTCTACCCCAATCCTCAAGAGAGTAAGCAGCTTTTAATAAATCTACTAAGGAGTCAATTCTTAGATCCTCTAAGTATAAATCATCCAAGATCACTACCCCCACCTCACACCATTTACTCCAATTTTATAGCATTATTTTCCATAGGTCAATTACAAAAATTCGTAATATATTATTTTCGCAATATTATTGAAACTTATTCGAAAATGTGGTAAATAGATTTCCAATATGAAAGCGTGAAGTATGGGAACGGGACGGATAAATCTGTACTAGAATAACGGGAATCCTGGAGAAAGAACGCTAACTAATAGTCTCGTATATGAGTTATAGTGAAAAAATAAATCCGACTTTCTCCAGTCGGATTTAAAATGTGTTTCTTCCCTTTCGGATTATTCTTTTGGATTGCATGTACTTCTTAAAAGCAATCACGTTGATGATCGCAATGCCATACGAAAAAGAAAAACCGTTCCAAAAAAACGGAATTTAATGTGCTTGCTTACGCCACTCTTCAATGGTTTGGATAGAAAATCCGGTAGCCTGTGCAATAGATGAACTATCCATGCCCATCATGATTAACTGTTTAGCTACGGCTTCTTTGCCCTCTAGCTCACCGATTTGCTTGCCTCTTTGTTCGCCTCTGCGCTCAATGTCATCCAAGATCTTTTCCAGTCCCATGAACGAAACATCTCCTTTCACGTTTTGGATAAACTGCTGCAAGCTCGGTTCATTTTCCGGAAACTATCTAAATTATACGATCTTGCCCTTTTCTAAACAATGAATGGAAGGATGACGCAGCAAGCCGGATCAAACCGGCTGCATCACCTGCATAAATTTTCCCATCCGCTCCAAGGCCTTCTCCAAGTCGACAAGCGAGGTTGCATAGGAGCAGCGAATAAAACCCTCTCCCCCCGATCCGAAGACATGCCCCGGTACGACTGCCACCTTCGCTTCTTTCAACAGGCGCAGAGCGAATTGCTCGGATGACATACCGCTCGAAGCAATGGACGGGAAGGCATAGAAAGCCCCCTCAGGCTCGTGACAGGCCAGACCGATGGCATTCAAGCCGGCAACAAACAGCTTGCGCCGCTCATTGTAACTCGCCATCATCTCATCCTTGGCAGCAAGGCCGTGACGCAAGGATTCGAGCGCGGCGATCTGTGCAATGGTAGGAGCGCACATGGTCGTGTACTGGTGGACTTTCAGCATGCCTGCGATGAGCTCGCGCGGGCCGCAGGCATAACCTACCCGCCAGCCTGTCATGGCGAACGCTTTGGAAAAGCCGCTGATGACGATCGTATGCTCCTTCATGCCCGGTAAAGATGCGATACTGACATGTTTTCTCCCATAAGTCAGCTCAGCATAAACTTCATCCGAAATGACCACCAAATTATGCTTGATAACGAGCTCTGCAATCGGCAGCCAATCCTGCTCTGTCATCACTGCTCCGGTCGGATTACACGGATAATTGATCATCAAAACCTTGGAATAAGGCGTAATCGCCGCTTGCAGCGCTTGTGGGGTCAGCTTGAACCCCTCTTCGGCCGTAGCTGTCACCTCCACGATGTTACCGCCATGCAGATGGGCGATCGGTTCGTAGGCAATATAGCTTGGCGCCGGAATCAGCACCTCATCGCCGGGATCGATCACGGCCCGAAGCGCCAGGTCAACGGCTTGACTGCTGCCCACCGTCACGATGATTTCCTGCTCAGGGTCATAGGAAAGAGCGAAGCTGCTGGCAAAATAAGCCGAAATCTCTTCCCTCAGCTCCATCAACCCGGCATTTGAGGTATATTTCGTCTGACCTTCACGCAATGCCTGGATGCAAGCTTCACGTACCCTTTCCGGTGTAACGAAATCCGGTTCTCCGACGCCAAGGGCGATAGTATCTCCGCCAGCCGCATTCAGATCAAAAAAAGCGCGAATTCCCGATGGCCGAATCTCCCGTACACGAGAGGACAAAAACTGGCCTTTTCCCTCTTTACTAAACATATTGCACCATCCCCCACTCCCGTTTTCGTTCATGGAGCGAGCTGGCAATAATACGATCCAGCAGCTGTGTAAAAGTCATTCCTGCAGCAGCTGCGCTCTTCGGCAGCAGGCTGTTCACGGTCATTCCCGGCAAGGTGTTTACTTCCAGTACAAAAGGTACATCCTGACACAAAATCATATCAACTCTTGCATAAATCTTGCACTGCAGCAGCCGATAGCTGGCCAGTGCCGCCTCGCGCACACGCTGCTCAATAACGGGAGGCAGCTGAATCACCTTCTCCTCGGCTCCGCCGTCCTCATACTTTGCTTTATAATCGAACCATTCAGAATGCGCGGAGCGAATGCCGATGATTGGCAATACTTCGCCATCCACAATCGAGCAGGTAAGCTCTGTCCCTTTAATATAGGGCTCAATCAAGATCGTTTGATCCAAACGGCTAGCCTCCTTCACAGCAGGCAGCAGCTCTTTCTCATGCTGCACAAGCTGGATGCCGATGCTGGATCCCCCCATATTCGGTTTTACTATAACCGGGTAACCCAGCTGCTCCACTGCCTGCGGATCATAATCGTCCATCCCCTGCCAGTAAAGGCCCACAGGCGTATTCACACCCGCTGCCTTCAGCAGCATCTTGGAGAGCTGCTTATTCATGCATAGGCTGCTGGCCAGGACACTGCTGCCCGTATATGGAATGCCCAGCGTCTCCAGCGCTCCCTGCACCGTGCCGTCCTCGCCATATTGGCCATGCAGCGCCAAGAGCGCGAGATCGATATCTGCCTGCTGAACCTGTGTGATTAAATCCGCCCGCTGATTGATCACAATTGGAACGACCTCATAATGGCTGCGGTCCAAATGATGAATCATCTCTTGCCCTGTCTGCAGCGAAACCTCACGCTCAGTGGAAATCCCACCCATAATAACGCCAATCTTCATGATGACACCTCATTTTTCTTGAATTATCGTTGTACGGCCGCGGATTGCGTTTCCCGTTATGCCTTGAGAAAGCTGCGCGCCTGTTGGCCGATGATCCGAATCCCCCGCTCGATATGTTCATCTGTTACTCGTGAAAAACCAAGCCGAAATGTATTCGTCCCTTCGCCTTCCTGAATGAAAAACCTGTCTCCTGGTGTGAAAATAACCCCCTGATCTGTGCAAGCTTCCAGCAGTCGGCGTGTATCTACGCCTTCCGGGAGGGTAAGAAACAAATGCAAGCCCCCGTCGCCGGACAGCCGTGCCTCAGGGAGATGCGCTTCACAGCATGCTTTCGCAAGCTCATATTTGCGCTTATATTCCATACGTGCTTTTTTTATATATTTATCAAAGTTTCCGTTGAGCAAATATTGATATAATACGGATTGATCAAGTGTTGAAGTATGAATGGAACGTGCACGCTTAATGCTTTCCAGATGGTCGATCAGTGCCCGGTCTCCAAGCACCCAGCCCACGCGCAAGCCAGGGAACAGTACTTTGGAGAAGCTGCCGATATAGATGACCCCGTTCCCTTGCCCTGCTGTTGCTATTAGCGGCGCAACATGCGCTCCCGAGTAGCGCAGCTCCTCGTTGAATCCATCCTCGATCACTGGAATCTGATAACGCATCATCAGTTTCATCACCGCGCTTCGTTTCGCGGGCGACATGACGATGCCAGTAGGATTGTGATAAGACGGAGTTAAATAGGCCAGATCGAAGCGGTGCGGCTGCTTCTGCAGTACCGCCTCAAGCTGATTCACACCGATACCGTCGCGCTCCATCGGAATGCCAGTGACCTCATATCCTTGCAGCTTCAAATTTTTGATCGCTGTATGATGGGTCGGATTTTCACAAATTGCCGCTCCGCGGCGGGCAGATGGGCGCAATGCCGACAGCACAATATCAAAGCCCTCTGTAAACCCGCTTGTGATCAGCATATCCTTGCCGCTGATATCGACACCCTTATTTTCCATATAACGCATCAGGTAATCGATCAAGGGTTTGTAACCCTTGGCATAGCCATAGTTGAGCAGCACCTGCCCTTCGATGGCCATACGGTCCAGAAAGGCGCGCCTTACATCTCCCAGATCAAACAGCTGCTCATCCGGAGCGATGCTTGTGAACGAGATGGTTCCTTTTTTGGCGCGAATGCCCTGCTTCATCATATCCAGTTCTACAGCCGATACGGCATACTCGTTCATTCTTGTCTTCCAGTCGATCTGCCATGCGGCGGCGGAGCCATCAGCTCCTCCGTTATTTGGAGCCAACTGGCCGGACATAACAGCCACATAACTCCCTTTTCCTGGAATCGCATACGTAAATCCGTCGTCTTCAAGGCCTTCATAGGCTGCAATGACTGTATTGCGGCTCACCTTGAGCACATCGCTCATTTCCCGTGTGGAAGGCAGCTTCTGATCCGCCTGAAGCGCCCCTTTTATAATTAAACGTTTGACGTATTCTTTCACTTGTATCGCGACCGGGCGGTCACCGACAAGCTTGAAATCCTGAAACATCCTTGATCGCCCCCACTTGTAATGATGACACGGTAGACAAAAGAAAAAAAGAACCACCCTGCTGGATTTTTCATCCTGGGATGGTTCCTTCGTTTGGTTTAAATTTTCGCGTCCGATTGTTCAACCTCGAACAGATCCAGGAAAAACATAAAGATAGGAATACCGATGATGAGTCCCCAAATCCCCAGATAATGCTGGGAAAAGATAAGGACCATGAACGTGTAAAACATCGGGATCTTTGTTTTGTGTGCATACAGCCTGGGATTGAGAAAATACGTTTCAAGCGCATGAATGGCCAGAATCATGACGACCGTCCAGATGACAAGTGTTATGCCGCCGATCTGGAACCCGATGATACCGATGGGGATGAACGAAATGACTACACCCGCTACCGGAATGAGGCTAAGCAGGAACACCATGATCGTCAAAGCGAACAAATACGGGAATCCCATAATCCACAGTCCGATCATTGTCAGCACTGTGTTGAACAGCGCGATCAGCAGCTGTACTTCGATGACCTTGCCAAAAGAGGAGGTGAACTTGCGGCCAAAATATTCGAATTCCTTGTAAAGCCAGCTGATTTTGCTTGTGCGGAATTTTTCCGTGAAGGCAATGGTTTTCTTCCGCTGCAGCAAATAGAAGAAGCTGAGGAAAATGACAAAAAGGATGATCTCCAGCCACTTGCCCAATTTTGCAAGGTAGTCGATGACATTTCCCAGATAGTCCTCGTACTTGACATCCCCTTTATGGAGTGCATCGATCAGCCACTGAATGACTTGATTGTCGTTGGGAGTGGCAAGAAAAAGGGTGATGCTGTTAATCACGTCACTAACCTGGCGGATGAGCTTCGGAACGTAGTTTGAAATGCCGGTGACCAGCCCTGCCACGAGCAGCGCATACAAAATGATGACGACGACGGTCGGCGAAACGGGAAAAAGGCGGTTCAATTGCTTGGTGATGAATCCCTGCAGGCGTCCCATGACAAAGGTGACGAGGAACAGGAGAAGCAAAAGATTCAGCATATGCCGAAGACTGTACAACAGCACAACGACAAGCAGAAAAAACGAGATTCTTCGAACCCAGGTCTGGGCAAAAAAAGTGCGCAATGCTTCCATGAATTCCCCTCTTTACATTCATTCAAACCTCTATTACGGTGGTGAGCATCCTGGGTTGCATTTCTGCTCAAATTATTCCATCCGTTCTATGTTTGTTTAAGAATACCCCACTTCGAAACAAGAGGCAAGCCCGCCCTGAACTCCCGCAGAATTGAGGTCGGGTAAACCGAATCGGGAAATCCGTGACTGAGTGTAAAAAACATCGCCAGCAATTTGGCGATGTTAAAATTACAGCGTATCTGATATCATACTTCCATCGGTGCCCGTTCATTGGAAGCATCGAACTTGCGCACTTCATTCCTCATTTTGCTGCCCCATTTTGCAAAAAGTGCTTCTACCTTAGGTGTAGCCAGGTATGCGCTTAAGGCTTCCTGATCACGCCAGCGTTCCAGCATGATCATACTGCCTTCTTCAGGATCGTCAATGGCGCAGGAAAAGAATAAACAACCATCAGCAACAAGAGCATCCGGAATGGTCGCACGTGCCTCAGATACGAATGCCTCCAGTTCATCCGGGTTTACGTATACATGTCCAGCAATAATAATCATTAAATTTCAGCTCTTCTCACTATTTATTTGACTCATTAACTGTCCTTGCGCGGAACTTAATAGAGTGTTTTCAGCGCATCGGGCGAAAATGGACTCAACTCGTCGATACGGCCATCACGAATTTTACTTACCCAGGCGGGATCGGCCAATAATGCCCGACCAATGGCTACCAGATCGAACTCTCCCCGCTCCAGTCTTTCGATCAAGCCATCGATGTTGGTAGTACCCGCTCCCTTTCCTTCGGTCAAGAGAGCCATAAATTCACTATCCAACCCGACCGATCCAACGGTGATTGTCGGTTTCCCTGTCAGCTTCTTGGTCCATCCGGCAAGATTCATGTCAGAACCTTCGAATTCAGGCTCCCAGAAGCGGCGGGTGGAGCAGTGGAAAACATCTACTCCTGCAGCAGTCAACGGTGCCAGAAATTGCTCCAGTTCAGCCGGCGTTGTCGCCAATTTGGCTGAATAGTCGCTGCCCTTCCACTGCGAGAAGCGCAGCACGATGGGGAAGTCCGGTCCGACGGCACGGCGGCAAGCTTCGATGACCTCCACCGCAAAGCGGGTGCGTTCCACCAAATCACCGCCATAACGGTCGGTGCGAGGGTTTGTTTTATTCCAGAAAAATTGGTCAATCAAATATCCGTGCGCACCGTGAAGCTCGATCCCGTCAAAGCCGACCCGCTTCGCATCGGCTGCCGCCTGCGCAAAAGCTTCCACTATCTCGGCAATTTCTGCTTCCGTATAATCGCCGACATGGCCGCGGGCTCCCATATGCCAGATCTGCGGTATGATCCGTCCGCCCGCTTTATGTACCTCAGCCACTACGTTGGCCCAGCCGTTTAATGCCTCTTCCCCATAGAAGTGTGGCACATTTTCCTGATTGGACGAATCCGGATGATTGATGATCGTGCCTTCGGTCACAATAAGTCCGACTCCGTTTTCCGCTCTGCGGCGGTAATAGGCGGCTACATCATCCCCAGGCACACCTTCAGGAGAAAATTGCCGGGTCATCGGCGCCATCACGACGCGATTGGACAGAGTCATATTATTGATTGAAAATGGCTGGAACAAAGCCTGAACGGAATTAGAGTTAGTCATAACAACCTCCAGATATATTTTGTATGTTGACGGCAGCTTTTTGAATCTACAGTCAAGAAAATCCTAAAAAAATTTAATACGTTCTATATTCTTTAAGTATCACCTCCCTCACAGAATTATTGCATACGCACCTTTTTAACTACAATATCAGTTATTGACTACCTAGTCAATTATCACATGTGTAATTGGAAAATTCCTTTACAAGCATAACTGGCACCACGATCCTTCTCGCCTCGTATCCCCCTTCGATCTGCTCCATCAGCAGATTTACGGTCAGCCGGCACATTTCTTCCTCGTCTTGACGGACAAACGGTACGTTTGGCAGCTCCGGCGGATCGAAGCTAATCAACTCCAGATCGTCCGGTACCCGCTTGCAGATTGCAGCTGCCGCTTCATAGGCGCTTCTGCACAGCTCTGTATTGGCCATAACGGCACCGGTAATATCGGGGTTGTTTTCTAAAAATCCTGCGATCTTAACGACGGATTGACCCGATGCAATCGTTTCCAATGGAAGGAGACACCATAAGCTTTTGTCGATCGGCAAGCCGCGTTCAAGGAAGGCCTGCTCGAACCCTTGAGCCCTCTCGTCGGTTACCGTATTCGTAATTTCCGGCGAAATGAACGCAATGGCCGAATGGCCTTTGTCGAACAAATGCCTCACCGCTTCCTTTGTGCCATTTACGTTGTCTGAGCTTACACTGTAGGTCTTGATCTCTTTCAAAAAACGGTCGATCAGGACAAAAGGGAAACGGTCCAGCGACAGACGCAGAATGGAATCGTTGTACGTCTCGTTTTCAACCGGGAAAATAATCAATCCGTCTACACCCTGCTTCAAAAAAGACGAGATTACCTTGGTCTCTTCCAGTTGGGACTCGCGCGTAATTCTCACCATCACCTCATAACCTGCAGCCGTTGCATATTTCTCGATATAGTCCAGAAATCGCTGGTCCACTTTCGTTTTCATCGTTGGCAGCACCAGCCCGATACGTCCGCTTCTGCCCGGACCTGCAGTCCATTCGCCCAATTGCTCAAGCGTGGAAGCGTTCTCGGGTCTGCTCATGACAAACGTGCCCTTGCCTTGGATCCGCACAAGCAGGCCTTCCTCCCTCAGTCCGATCAGTGCGTTTTTGCTTGTAATTTGACTGACACGGTAACGTTCGGACAATTCCTTCTCCGATGGAACCCGGTCGCCTTCCCGCAGTTTGCCAATGGCGATCAGCCGCTTGATATCTTCCTGGATTTTTCTGTATAACGGCAATGATTTCAACGCCCACCACCACCTTTTAGAGGTAGTTCAAAAAGTCATCTTTTGATCACGAAGGAAGTCAGGGAGCGGACTCGACATCGAATCTTGAATTCAGCCGGGCCTAAGCTGATGCTTACGAAGCATGTTTCCTTCGGAAACATTTCAGGTGCTCACGTACCCTAAGTACGCTCCGCTCCTCAGTCCCTATCTTCATCCAATCTTCTCGGTGCTGAAAACCTGACTTTTTGAACACGCACTTTTATGATGAAAGTTATCATAATCATATTATTATAAGATGATTTTCCGCTTGTAAATATGAAAAACGGTCCGAACCAAGTCCAGACCGAGGGTTATTCCGTTTCGTGTTTTGAAGAAACGGCTTAAAGACTTAAAAATATCCTAAATTTAGTATATCTTATTTTGTACCGACTCGATACAATTCAATCTAGAAAGCGTTTTCTAAATCAGATTGGGAGGTACATTGCATATGAAACGGAACAAACGCTTATGGTTTAAACCGCTTTCCTTTGTCGTTATACTCGCGCTGGCTTTAACGGCAATTCCGCTGCCGGCGGCTTACGCCGCATCATCCGGTATAGCGTGGCCCTCGCAGCAGATTGCCATCTTCACTCCGCCTTCAGGAGGCGCATGGTACCCGAGGATGCTCATGCTTTCGCCGAGCGAGTGGCTTGTATCCTTCGACACCAACGCCGGTGGAGGCAATACGCGCGTTGCGGTTTCCAGAACGCAAAACGGCGGCTCCACCTGGAGTGAACCGGTCACGGTCGTCTCCAATGCGAGCGGCAATACGGCGAATGGCCAAATGCTCAAGCTGCCGAACGGCGAAATTTGGTTGGCCTACCGGCTGGTTGTGCAGAAAGGCTCAACCTATGAAACTCAGCTGAACGTTCGCAGAAGCACCGACAACGGCCGCACCTGGAGCGATTTGCCGGGCGGATTGATCGGGAGTTCGACCGCCGACAGCTTTAAGGGATTGTGGG
This sequence comes from Paenibacillus terreus, assembly GCF_042138595.1. Taxonomy (NCBI): domain Bacteria; kingdom Bacillati; phylum Bacillota; class Bacilli; order Caryophanales; family Paenibacillaceae; genus Paenibacillus; species Paenibacillus terreus. The sequence goes on from NZ_JBHIRX010000004.1 coordinate 127,594, forward strand.
AGCCGCACCTGGAAATGATCAACGGCAAAATCGTTGTGTTGTATGCGGATGACAGTCCTGCCACGGCCGGAACGACCGGGCTGCAAAATTTGTACATGAAGACGTGGAACGGAAGCGGCTGGGACAATCGTATCACAGTCAGCGACGGAGTCGCCGCCGGCTCCCGCGACGGCATGCCGGTCATCACGCGGATGAAGGACGGTCGTTATATCACCGTATTCGAAGCCTCGGATGTACCCGGCCACCCTTTTGTTATCAAATATAAAATTTCGCCGGACGGCTTTAATTGGTCGGGTCCCCGCCAAACACTGTACGTGCCGGCAGGCAGCGGCAAAAAGGCCGGCGCTCCATTCGTCGTGAAGCTCGCTGACGGTCGTCTTATGGCCTCCTTCCAGACGGATGAAAGCAGCGCTAATACGGGAGATGCCTATAGCTCGATGCATACGATGATCAGCTCCGATAACGGCGCGACATGGCAGGATAAATACAATGTATTCCCGGTCTCCGATACGAAGTCCGCCAATTGGAACGCCCTGATGACCATCGATTCTACCCGTGTTGCAGCCGTTACCAGCGCGAATTATCCATCGACCGGCATTTATTTGCGTTTTGGGTATGCCATGACCCCATCACAGACGAATCTTGTCAACAATCCCGGCTTTGAAACGGCGAATGTGGCGGGCTGGACCACGTACGGGGACGATTACCCCAACCGCATTCTTATCCATGGCGCAAATGATGGCGTCGGGCTGCCCGCGGCGGAAGGCTCCTACTTTGTCGGACTCGCGGGCACAAGCGGCCCTTCAACCGCATATGTCGGCCAGACTGTCACCGGTCTGGATAACGGTACATATACCATGCGGGCCCGCTTGCGCAGCAGCGGCGGCCAGAACAGCTGCGTTATGGAAGTGAAGGATTATGGAGGCAGCACGCTGCAAACGGCCTTCCCGGTTACGACTTCATGGACGCCTGTGACGATTCCGAATATTCAAGTGACAGCCGGCAAAGCGACGATCGGATTTTACGTATCCAACTCCTCCCCTTCCCAATGGGCGGATATCGATCAGGTCGAGTTTATCCGGGAATGAACGGGACTACATTACGGTGATTTCCGGTGACCGCCATGTTGCAGCCTTTGTGGAGCTGTATGCTGGCCGTTTATAGCTTATGGTATCTTTCCTCCCTTGGCACCTGAACCAAGGAAGCCGCGATTTCCGCGGCTTCTTTGCCGTATCACATATGTTTTGCTCACCGTCATTCCTCTCATTAACCAACATCACCAATTATCCGCCTATAAAAGTAATTCGTAAATCATTGTTGGCTTCTGCGTTTCATTTCCATAGTTCCTGTTAAATCGTCGAGATGACCCGCATTAAACCATAACGTTAGCTGCAAAGTAAAACTTTATTATAATTGGGTCTTATTACCTATTCACGTGGAAAATAATCCCTGGTAGATTCTTCTTAGATCAAAATTATTCAAATTTTCAACATTGAACGACAACAGCGGCCCATGAAAAGTGGGTACGCAAAGCTACACGGCCAAGTTGGCATATTAGGCCAAAAGGCCGCTCAGTTTCGGAATACGACGGAACCTCCGTCTATTCATATTACTTCACGATAGACAGGGGGGCTTGCGCAGATAAAAGCGGCATTCAAATTGCTGGTGAAGACGTTAAGCAGACATCCTTACGAGAGCTTTTGTTAAGAGACCGACATCTATGAAGGAGGCTAACAATGAGTATGGAAAGAGGAAATTACATCGACTCAACGGAAACGGTGAGCCTGTCTGAGCCAGTAAAGCCGTACAGCCAGTATGCGCCGGACATGCATGTATCGGTGGGCTGTATCCCTTGTACCAGAGCCCACTTGTCGGCGGTTTCTGCCGCGCTCAAGGCGGGCGATGCAGAGACAGCCCGGGAAGAGATCTCCGCTTTGCTGGAGTATGATTTGACACCGGACAAGCTGGCCGCCACTCCGGAGAAAGACCGTGAAGTTTTAGCCAAGTATGCAGAAGCTATTTCCTCTATTCAGCAAAAGCTGGCCGAACCCGTACCAGAGCTGACAGCAATAGCGGCATCCCTCAAAGAAGCGCTGCGCTTCGCCAGGGCAGACGGTATAGAGCATCCCGAAGTTCAAATACGGCTTGAGCGTTCGGAAGAGCATGCGAACGGATTGGAAAGAATTCGTTACGCCCCTGAAAATCTGCAGCAGTTAGACGAGAAGATGCGTGAGGAAATTAAACAGGTGCTGCCTGAGCTCCGTGAAGCGCGCCATAAACTTATAAATGGCATGGTTACACCGGATGATCTTGAATGGGTGGCAGCCCGTTATGCTCAAATCTCGCGTAGAGTCAATGGAGATCCGGATGCGGAGACCTTGGAACTCGCTCAGAAGGAAGCGACAGAACTGAACTCAAGATTTCGCAGGGATGTACTGAAAGCCTGGGGAGGCCAATCGTATGAGTCAACCAGACAATGAGAAAGTATATGAATTGGGTAAGGCCTGCAGTCTCGACGATCATCGCCAATGCCAGCTTTCCACGGTTGTCGGCATGGCGGCTGACATCAGTCAGCAGGAAGGCCTGAAGCTGCCGCCGCAGCTTCAGAGGATCGTGGAGACACAGACGGTGACTGTGAGTGGTTTGCAGTCGGCTCTTCGGGAATGGATGCATACCATTCCCGAGGATCAAAAGGAAGTTGCCGCAGACCTGCTTGATCTCGCTGTAAACGGATGATGTTTAAATCCGACAATAAAGCGACCGCTTAGGTGCGCAAAGCGCTGCACTGACTGGTTATAACGAACGCCAGATTATCATTCAGCCGCCTATTACTATGGAGGGGGCCGCCCCCCTCCTCCATTTTTTCTTATGTTAGACATCTGTTTTTTGCAGATCCATTAGTTGCTGTATAGTGAGCAGAACTCCATTTTCTTCATTGGACTTTGTAATAAAACTTGCCGCCTTCTTGGTATTTTCACATGCGTTGCGAACTGCAAAACTATACTTGGCAATATTCATGAGCTCTACATCGTTTTCCCCATCTCCAAAAGACATAGTTTCCTCAAAGGTTACGCCGAGCATGCTCTGAAGTGTTTTGACCGTCTCCCCTTTATGTGTATGAAGAGCCGTAATATCCAGCCATTTGGGCTCGGAATCTACAATATAGATTTGTTCCAGCAATGTAATTTCAATATATTTTCTTAGCTCAGAGCTTCTGCTTTCCGGGTCGAAGACCGTAATTTTAATAAAGTTACTTTCAATCTGGTGAAACGAGTCCATTTTAATCACTTTTTCATAAGAATGTTTAACTATGTTGAAAAGCTCATCATTTATTGCCGTAAGCACATAAGCAGCTTCGCTTGTACAAGCAATAATGGTGATTTCCGGATCAAATTGCTGGATGATGCTAATGGATTTTTGTGCCAAATTATTGTCAATTGTAAACTCCTTTATGAGCTTTCCGTCTTTTTTTATTTTTGCCGCACTGTCCCCCAATATCCAAATGCCTTTGCCATGTTCTGCAAACAGCTTCTCTACCCGCTCACACTGCTTCCCGGTACATGCTGCAAAAGCAATATTTTGCTTCTGCATATCAGCATACACCTGTTTAAATAATTCCGTATCAAATGTACCTTTGTTATTCAGAAAAGTTCCGTCCAGATCAGTTACGACGAGTTTAATCATATAAATCCTCCGTAATGTATTTAATATTGTACTGGTCAAATCGAAGTTTACTGTATGATATATCTCAGCTCTGATGCTCGATTGTTTTTATCCATTTGAATCGATTTACTTTAACGATCGCTACAAAGCATTTCAGGATCTGATCACTCTTAAGAATGATAAAGATGATGACGGGTGAAAAATCAAATACGAATGCTGCTATTAAAGATAACGGCAATATGAATAGCCACATAAAAATAAAATCATTATACATCACAAATGTTGTATCTCCGCCGCTTTGAATAATCCCCGATAATGCCGGCATTTGATAAGACGTTCCGATCACGGTTATGGATAGTATGGTCATAAACGCTACCGCAAGATTTTTTGCCTCATCAGAAATGGAATACAAAATAAGGAAGTAATCTTTTGTAATAAATAATACGATAGCGCTGCCTACACCAATCAAAATATATAGTACCTGAAGCGTTTTGCTATAAGCCTTAACTTTTTCCAAACTGCCCTCGCCTACTGTTTTCCCCATAATTACCGCTGAAGCGCTTGCAGAAGCATAGGTTATCACCGTAACAAACTGGAAGATCGTCGCTGCTACACTATTTGCTGCAATGGCTGCAGTCCCCATATGACCCAGAATTCCAGTTTGCACAGCCATGGCCCCAGCCCATGACAGACTGGACAATAAGATGGGAAAAGCAATTTTTACATACGGTTTCAGAATCGACATATCCAGCTTCAAAAAATCTGTTATCTGAAGTCGCAAAGTTAGTTTGGCTTTTAACATATAGGTAATGACGATGATACTTTCGATAATACGTGAAATAAATGTTGCTATGGCCGACCCGTTTTGCCCCAATTCAGGCAACCCCAAATACCCATAAACCAATAAATAATTAAGAGTGACATTAATAACCAGAGTACAGAGGGAAACCATTAGACCAATTTTTACAATTTCCATACTGCGCAGCGTAGCCAATAAAATATTGCTGATGGCGAAAAAAACATATGAACATGAAATGATCCTTAAAAACGCAGCCCCTTCTTGGATAATAACCTCATCTGTAGTTAGTGCTGATATAAGCCCTGAAGAGTAAAACATGGCCACAAACCACATGAGACAACTGATCAAAAGAGATACTGCCATACCGGTGCCCGCGACTTTTCGAATTGAATGTATCTCTTTGGCGCCCCAGAGGCGTGATGCCAAAATAATGACGCTTTGCGAGCAGCCTATGATCAGAAATGTTGCGATAAATTGAACCTGATTGGCAAGCGCTGCTGCCGAGAGAGCGGTCTCGCTATATCCACCAAGGATCAGGTTATCCGAAAGATTGACTCCTATTGTAATGATGTTTTGGAGGCCGATGATCAAAGTCAGACTGAAGAAGGCTTTATAAAAACTTTTTTCTTCAACCAAAAGCTTCATGGTTGTACTCCTTTACCCTATGTTTTGGGAGAGGAGGCTCGATCGCGCTGTGTCATCCTTATCACCTTCCCCCTGCTTTATTGATATTCGCTTTCTTTGTTTTTATAAATTATGAGGAAGTTTCGTTTCATTATTTTCTTTTCCAAGCCCGATAGGCTTTGCCGCTGGAGCCAGCAAACCAGCGATGGTTACAGCGATAAGCACAACAATTAAGGCACGAAGCAGGCCGACCGATTCGCCGATAACTCCCAAAAAAGGCGGTCCGACAAGGAATGCGAGGTAGCCGGCTGTTGATACTGCGCCTACCCTTGCTGCTACTCCGCGCGGGTCATCTCCAGCCGCGGACAGCCCCACTGGAAAGCCGAAGGCTGCGCCAAGTCCCCAAAGCACAATCCCAACCGTTGCAAAAGCGTAACTCTGCCCGAATATAACAATGAGCAGTCCAGCTATAGCAAAAAGCGCGGATCCCCGCAGAATGACAACTCTGCCGAACTGGTCAAGCAGCATACCGCCTGCTGCGCGGCCAATCGTCATGGCGGCCACAAATAAGCCAAAAGCGAATGAACCCATGGCTGGCGTAACCTTGTATCCGTCCACCATGACAAGCGGAAGCCAGTCGTTTGCAGAGCCTTCCGCAAAAGCCATGCCAAGCACAATGATGCCAATCAGAACCGTACGCGGCTCTTTCCATACGGCCATGCGTTCTCTGGCACTCATTGGCGGATCATTCGAATCCTGGCCAGTTTCTTTCCCGGTGCCCGCGGGCACGAGCCGCACTAAAAATATCACCGATAACAAGATAACAGCCACGACAAGCCCCATATGGACAGTTACCGGTATACCAGCTTTAATCGCAGCCGATCCTGCGACGGCGCCAAGCAGCGTACCCACGCTGAACGCGGCATGATAGCCGGTCAGGAGCGATTTTTGGACAGCTTTCTCAACTGCCGTCCCTTCCACGTTCATGGCCACATCACATATCCCGTTCCCGAAGCCGAAGACTGCCAATCCCCAAAATACCGTGATACCGTTAATCAGCCATGAGCCGCCAATACCTACAATGACAAGTCCAATCGTACTGACTGCCAGCCCGGCAGCCATAACAAAACGTCCGCCTTTATGTGCAATAAGATGACTGGCACTCAAGAGACCGATAATAGAACCCAGGGCCAATCCAAAAATAATCCAGCCCATTTGTGACGTTGAAGCTCCCAGCGCATCCCGAATCGTTGGCGTACGCGATACCCAGGATGCCATGGAATATCCGGGCAGTGCAAAAAAGAAATAAATAGCGATACGCCATAAATAAGTTTGATGACTGTTTAACGCTTGATTCATACATGTCCTCCTACGTCGAAGTGTTAAAAGCGCAACTTTGTAAATCTATTTTATAAAGTATATTTATTAAGTATGCAGCATTTTCTATCTTTGTCAAGAAGTCAATCAACAGAATGGCAAAACGAAACCCCTTGAATCGAATCAAAGGGTTCCGTTTTGGTGAACTTTTTGTAAAAGACCGTTTATTGACGGTCAAATTGCACCTGCATCTCTTGCCGAATAGAACGACGGATAAATCGGTCGATAATTTAATTCTTCTCTGATCCGTGTTGTATCGACAACCTGGTCCCATGGATGAAAATCCTGCTGCAGCGCATCTGGCGAAATTTCGCTATTATGAAGTTGAAGCAGCTCCGCAACGGAGATCGGCGCATCGTCGGCAACATTGTAGATTCGGCCGTCAATACCTGGTGCGGCAGCTGCAAGCATCAGAGCCTGACTTACATCCGCATGGTGTGCCATATGGATTCGTTTGGCCGGATTCCAATTACGAAAAAACGGCAGACTTTCCGTGATGTGAGGATCCCGTTCGCCATAAACAAATGGAAGCCGGACGATGCGTACTCCCAATCCCTGTTCACGATGAAGCTGCAGCAGCGCCTCTTCGGCATCGGCTTTCGATTGAGGATAAGGATGATAGGCAGGCCTCAGCTCGTCATCTTCACGGTTTGGTCTCGAATGATCCCCCGCACCGTATACATTATTGGTGCTGGAAAAAACAAACCTCGGAACATCCGTCTGTAACGCAGCGTGTGCCAGGGCTATGCTGCCATCGAAGTTTGAGATTTTGGTGGTATGCTCGTCTACCCCTCGGAACTGTGCTGCCAAATGAATCACAGCATCAGTGCCCCGGAGAGCACCAACATAATTGTCCGGCTGCAAAAGATCGCCTTCTAAAACTTCAGCCCCTTGCTGGTGAAGCCAATCCGCTTTTGCAGTGTCCCTCACTAACAGTTTAACGTGATGACCACGCTGTAACATACGCGGAACAAAACGGCTTCCTACTTTACCTGTCGCTCCTGTTACAAAAACGTTCATTCTTTCAGTCCTCCCAAGTTTTATTGATGTTATACGGGAAGTATAATAGAATGTGCAAACAGCTTCCCTCCTGCGTTTATCGTAGGATTGGGAGTGTCAGGATAAGGAGGAATTATAAGTGGAAGAGATTTCTTCCAGAGGTTCATTAGGTGAATTTTTGCGTTTGTGTCGAGAACGTCTTTCTCCGGAAGATGTAGGATTAGTATCTTATGGACGACGGCGGACCCCGGGGCTGCGAAGGGAAGAAGTAGCCCAGCTTGCCCATATTGGAACATCATGGTACACCTCTTTGGAACAAGGCAGAAGTGTCAATCCGTCGGAGGATGTACTGAACAACATAGCCAAAGCGCTGCGATTGACTGAAGATGAACGTCACCATCTCCATCATCTTGCAAGACCGTCTCAACAGGAGAAAGCAGAAGATCAGCAATTAAATGCAGGCTTGGAACGGACAATTAGAGCTCTTGAACCTCATCCGGCATTTGTGATTGGGAGGTATTGGGATATACTGCTTTGGAACAAAGCAGCTGAGCTAGTTTTCCGATTACCGTCATTTTCAACTCATATGCAGCAGAGGCTCAATTGGATGAGACATCTTTTGACAGGCGCCGGGCCAGGATCAGACATACAGGATTGGGAAGCCAGAGTACAAATTTTAATTGCACAGTTTCGTGCGGATTATGCGCACTTCCCTAATGATATGAGATTTAAGGAGCTTATTGAGGAATTTATGCAGAACAGCCGGCTGTTTCGCGAGATATGGCCGCTGCATCACGTTCAAGTCGTAACAGATCGCCATAAACAGCGGTACGATCCTCGTATCGGAGTGATGGAGTTTGAACATGTAACCTTGCAACCGCCAACCAACCCTGATCTGAAGATCATGATTTATACTGCTTCAACGGATACGGCTGCGCGTTTGCAAAGTTTAATAAGCATTGGAGAGCATTGATAGTCACTTATGACCTGCTCGACTTGTCATCCAGACCGTGTTACATGGCCCATTCAAAGTGGACCCTGTGGGAACCCTGTCCCATGACGAATCAGGTCGGGGTCCACGTGGTTCAGAAATGGGACAGAGCCGGCTCCAATTCTTTGAGTGTCAGCCAGCGCATGCCTGCTTCAAAATCCTGCTGAAATGTCTGCTGCAAAATCACATCAGGATAGGACGGCATGGGCTGCCGAATCTGATAAGAATCCCATGCGGGATTCCAGGTATCTGCCTCCACTGTGTCCTGATAGATCACTATTTTGTCCGGCGCGAGAACGGCATTGACGGTTTGAATGATTTGACATACCGTACCCGCAAACGTTGCCTTGTCCATCCCGCCATTCCAATCCAGATCCATGGGGAGAAACTTGATTTCACCGGCCATGCCGTTTTTGCCTTTGACTATTTTTCCATCCAGATAAATCCCCATCCCGGGCGGGTATTTTGTGGGGAAATAGATGCCAAGCACTATTTGTCCGTCATCCATTTCCTGCTGTGCACAATATCCAATAACCGCAGCATTCACGTCATTCTCCACCATCACAGGCAATCCAAATCGGGATTCAATTTCCTCAATCATACGAACACCCGTAAGCTCCCGATGACTGGTCACGGTTATTTCTCCATTGACTGCCTGCCCGGGAATGCCTATGCCAATCACTTTAATGGAAGGATACAGTGTGAGGAAATGACCGATAATTTCATAGAAGTGCTGCCGGTTAAAAACCGGCATTAAGTATTCTTCTTTTACCAAAATATGATCTTCCAAATTCACGACTGTTACGGAAACAAGCTCCTGTTCTTGTTTCTCCTTGATATAAATGACGAGCGCGAGACTGAAGTCATAATTATAACGATAGGTAAGCGCGGGTCTTCCCCCGTTCGATGGAACGATCTCATCTTCAAATAGCTCTCCAAGATCATGGAGCTCCTTCACAAGGGAATTGACTGTAACTACACTCAGATTGGTCAGTTTGGCCAGCTGTGGTTTGGTTGCTGTTTCGACTCGTTTCATCACCTGGCGCACATTGTTTAAATTGATTTCTTTCATTAGAGTAGCATTTGCTCTTTTCATGGTCCACCTCTAATGCAATACTATAACATGACCGAAAGATAGATCAACCAATCAGGCTTGGCTGACCTATCTTTCAGTCGCGAAAGTGCAAAATGAAATGACTTATGATTTACAGCGTGGATGCATCAATAACGAAGCGGTAACGCACATCACTGCGGAGCACCCGCTCATAGGCTTCATCTATCTGGTCGGCATGGATGACCTCGATTTTAGGGGCGATGCCGTGCTCCGCCGAGAAATCGAGCATTTCTTGAGTTTCGCGAATCCCGCCTACAAGGGACCCGGCGATGCTGCGGCGGCCCGTTAGCAAGGAAAACACATTATACTGATCAGGTGTGCCTGGTGCGCCGACATTGACAAGGGTACCGTCTATGCGAAGGAGCGATAAGTAGGCATCAACGTCAAGATTGGCAGACACGGTGTTTAGAATAAGATCAAAGCGGCTGGCGAGCGTTTTGAATGTTTCCGGATCGCTGGTTGCAAAGTAATGATCTGCGCCCAGGCTCAGTGCTTCATCCTTCTTATTCATGGAGCGGCTCAGGACCGTTACTTCAGCTCCAAGGGCATGCGCATATTGAATTGCCAGGTGGCCCAGCCCTCCAACGCCCAAAATGGCTACTTTTTTACCGGGACCGGCATTCCAGTGCTTCAAGGGAGAATACGTGGTGATCCCTGCACACAACAGCGGACTTGCTGCGTCCAGTTTCAGAGCGTCTGGAATTCGGACTACAAACCTTTCCGTAACCACAATTTTTTGGCTGTACCCGCCGTAGGTTGGATTACCATCGTAGTCCAGTGAATTATAGGTCTGCACTACGCCTTTTGTACAATACTGTTCCTCACCCTTAAGGCAATATTCGCATTCTCCGCAAGAGTCAACAAAGCAGCCCACACCAACGCGATCACCAACTGTAAATTTCGTAACTTCAGGGCCTACTGCTGCCACCACTCCGGCGATTTCATGACCGGGAACCATCGGGAAAATCCCCTCCCCCCATTCACCGTTTACGCTGTGAATATCTGAATGGCAAATTCCGCTAAACTTAATATCGATTAATACGTCGTCTGGCCGCAATGCTCTCCTTTCCATCGTGGTCTTTTCGAAGGGCATCTTTACGCCTGGGGCGCTAAGTACGCGTGTTTTACACATGTTATCTCTACTCCCTTGCTTGAAATTTGCTTGCCTTTACAGCATAAATGTTAAAGTGAACTTGAAGTCAAGGGTGTTTTTTTCTAAGATAAATCAAGTATAATTAAATAGGCTTCGGCTCTATATCGGTTAACCGCGAATATGAGCATTGTTCCCTACGTTCTTTATTGTCAATATTGTTTGGAACTATGTTAAAGTTTACTTTAATGAAAGCGGGGAGAGAAAAACATGCTAAGCATTAAAGAAGTCACTGAGATAACAGGAATATCTGCCTCCACACTTCGGTACTATGAAAGTGAACAATTGCTTCCTCATGTAAAGCGTGATGAAAATGGAAAACGTCTATATGACCAAGAAGATCTAAGCTGGATTGATTTTATTACCGCACTTCGGGCAACAGGAATGCCCATTGCCCAAATTCAGGAGTATGTATCTTTGTATAAAGAGGGAAACCAAACAATTTCTGAACGTAAAATGATGATGCTTAACCACAAAAAAGATATTGAGAAGAAAATCAAAGAACTCTACTATAATATGGATAAAATCAATTATAAATTAGCATTATACGATATTCTTGAGGCGCAAATAAACAATATAACAATTAAAATTTGATGAAATGCCCCGTATGTGCAAGCCCTTTTTGCATGATGTAAACGAAAAATCCCAATCTCTCAATATATGCTGAGAAATTGGGATTTTTATAAGCTTGGAACGCTTAAGTGTTACCATTATTTACACTCGTCAGCCCGCTGCGGAACGCGGCATCATCGCCATGCTCCAGACCGAACAGTACCTCCTGTAGGGCGAATGTTCCCGGCGACCCTCTTCAGAAGCTCCGCCTCCTTCCAGTAATAACATTTTAATCGAACCATTCATATATTTTAAGACCAAGAGATGAATGGTAATCCGGGAAAAAATGCTTCCCAACGACCAATAGGAGCGTGTTGCCTTCATGAATCCCAAAGAAATTCTATTTTCAAATTTATGCCCCATCGGAAAGGGGCGGTCTTAATGACCTCTAATCCGGACTCGAAAAGGCGGTTAAAAATTGTTCAGGTCATATCTCCGAGTGCGCAGCCGCTTCCCTCCCATAAAGGAGGGACAGAAAAGGCTGTTTATGAATTGACCGAGGAGCTGGTGCGGCGCGGCCATGATATTACGCTGTTTGCTCCGCCTGGCAGCAGAAGCAGAGCCAAGCTCATCACCTATCCTGCAAATCTGACACATGAGGGGCTTGCCGATTTTGTTTTGAATCGCCTTCCCAGAGACGTTGACGTCATTCATGACCATTCCTTCCGCTCATCGCTTGGGCTGAGAAAACCGAGCGTGCCTACCGTATGTACTATTCACCTCCCCGTCAAACAGCAGGTTGAACATCCTGTTTATGTGAGCAAGAGAGCGCGGCAGCTTATGGGAAACAATCGCGGATACTGCGTTTACAACGGCATCAACCCTGACGAGTACGAATATAGTGCCGAAAAACACGATTATCTGCTGTTTTTAGGACGGATCATCCGTAATAAAGGCATATTGCAGGCCCTTGATATTGCCGAAAAGACGGGAAAACGTTTAATAATAGCCGGTCCGATAAAAGCCCCCTCTTTTTTTAAAAAAGAGGTTGAACCCCGTATAGCGAGGAACCCGAAAATACGCTTTGTCGGGGCAGTGAACGGAAAAGAAAAACAGAAACTGTTGAAGCATGCCCAGTGTCTTCTGTTTCCAATTTTGTGGGAAGAGCCTTTCGGCTTCGTCATGGTCGAGGCGCTGGCATGTGGTACACCCGTGCTTGCCTTGAAAAAAGGGGCTGTATCTGAAGTATTGTCCGGTTTTCCTCAATTGATATGCAATTCGGTGGATGAAATGATTCAAAAGATTAAACGCCCAGACTACCCGGCACCTTCCGCCCTTCGGAAGTATGTAGTCAACCGGTTTACGAACAAGAAAATGACGGATGAGTATTTGAAAATATACCATGAAGTGATGGCCGGACGAAATGTGACAGCAAAACGGAGATTGACAGCAAAACGAAAAATAACAGCAAAACGAAATGTGGTGTCCAAGCGAAAGTTATCGGCAAAGCGAAGTATGAAAGTCAATCGAAAAGTTCCGGTAAGCCGGAAGCTAAGGACAAAACGGAAGTTATCGGACAAATTAAGTATGACAGCCAGACGGATAAGATCGGTAAGATGGAAGCTGACGGCAAAACGGAGGACAAAAAGATAAAAGATAAGCAGTGACCAAGTATCTCCGAATATTTCAACTGTAAAATTGATAAGGCAGTCTGATGATCAAAGTGATGTAGAAAAGCTGACCGACTGGTCAGCTTTTTTAATTGTTGTTTATTTGCTGAAATAGTGGCCCTGTTCAAGGTCCGCGATCAGTGCTGGATGCTCTGGACGCCAGCCCAAAAGCTCCTGGGTCCGTGCGCTTGACGCCGGGTTATCGGCTGGCACGAAGGAGCCAAGGAAGCTGAAATGGGCTTCCGCTTCCTCGGGGGAAATGCTGACCACCGGTACGTTCAGGTGGCGGCCGATGACTTCTGCAATATCGCGGAATGGCACACCCTCGTCGCCGACCCCGTGCAGCCGTGATCCTGCAGGCGCGGATTCCACCGCCAGCCGGAAGAGACGAGCCGCATCGAGACGATGCACAGCCGGCCAGCGGTTGGAGCCGTCGCCCACATAGGCTGAAACCCCCTTGGTGCGGGCGATGTTAATGAGGGTCGGCACGAAGCCCTGATCTCCTACGCCGTGCACGGATGGAGAGAGACGGACAACCGATGACCGCACTCCGCGTTCAGCCAGCGCAATAACCGTGTTCTCCGATGCGCCCCGAGGTATATCGGAGCTGATCAGGACTTCTTCCGTTCCGAGCTGCCCTGGGAGCGTCAAAGCGAGCATCAATGTACCCGAGGTGTTAACGAACGGTTTGCCAGTGCCCTCGAGTACATCTCCCATTGCCTCCACTGCACGTAAATCGGCTTTGAGCCCGTTGGCGAAATCTGAGAAGTCATGCTTAAACGCCAGATGAATAACGCCGTCCGCTGCGGCCGCACCGCTGCGAAGGCTGTCGAGGTCGTCAAGGCTGCCACGGTGTACCTCCGCGCCGGCTGCTGTTAAAGCCTCAGCGGATGAGTCTGAACGGGCAAGCCCGACCACCTGATGCCCTGCCCCGAGCAGTTCGCGGACAACGGCGGTTCCGACGAAACCTGTCGCTCCTGTTACGAAAATACGCATACTTATAATTCCTCCTTTGATTTTCCGGTATAGGATACTTGCTACAGGACAGATTATAGTACGAAAAGTTAACTAAGTAAACTATATTATATAAAATAGTTAATTATTTTTTTTATGTTAATTTGGTTTCAGTTATCAGCAATTTTCGATATAATAGGAATAATGAGTTTTGAAGGAGGCTTCAATCGGTGAGAAAACCCGTAAGCGAAGAAAAGTATCTGCAGAAAATTAAACCCGTTATAAGAACAATCAGGTTTAGTCAACTTAAAATAGATGAAATCGCAAAATATATGGACATTAGCAAAGTGACACTCTATAAGCATTTTTCATCCAAAGATGAAATCATCCAGAAGCTTGTAGATTATTCCATTAACTTCCTGGCAGAGGTTGATGATGTGGTGAAAGATGATTCCCTTTCTTATATCGAACGGTTTCAAAAAACGTTTCTGCAATCGCTGATATGTGTGATCTATCTATCTGACATATTCCTGCAGGACCTCAAGGAATTTTATCCTCCTCTTTTTGAGAAGCTTGCTGCTGCGCAGCAGAACAGAAACACAAATTTACAGGCTTTTTTTGAAGCGGGGATGGATCAGAACATTTTCAACAGAATGAATGCCGTATTGTCTATGGTGCAGGATGACGCTGTGCTGCGGCGCATCATGGAGCCGGCATTTTCTATTCAATATGATGTTACCTTGAAGCAGGCCATTTTTGATTATTACAAAATGAAACAGTATCAATTGCTTAAACCGGAATATCTGGATACTGTGGACGATTCCGTTGTTGAAAAAGAGATCGTCAAAATTCTGCAAACGATCCTGTAAGAAAAACGTCTATCGACGTACATTCAAGGAAGACAGACCGCACTTAGCGGAGGTTTTTCTTGAGATTATAGAGTTGTTCAGCTCCGCTGAAAACTTATAAACTCTATAATCATAAACACAAGATGGGTCAGCCAATTAAGCTTGGCTGACCCATCATTCTTTTGAGCAAATGTAAAATGTGTTCGAAATCTGAATGAATCAGATAACGCCCTGTGCAATCATGGCATCCGCCACTTTTGTGAAGCCGGCAATGTTCGCCCCAACGACCAGATTGCCGGGATGGCCATACTCAGCCGCTGCATTAACGGACGATGTGTAAATGTTTTTCATAATCTCATGGAGCTTCGCATCCACTTCTTCAAAGGTCCAGGAGTATCTCATGCTGTTTTGCGCCATTTCAAGGGCGGAAACAGCGACCCCTCCCGCATTTGCGGCTTTGGCGGGCCCAAACAGCACATTCGCTTTGTGGAATACCTCAATGGCCTCAAGAGTGGAAGGCATATTGGCCCCTTCTCCGATAGCCTTGACACCGTTCGCAACCAATATGTTAGCTGTCTGCTCATCAATTTCATTTTGTGTGGCACACGGGAGTGCGATATCACACGGAATGGACCAGATTTTTTCACAGCCTTCCACATAAACAGCACCCGGATGCTCCTGCACATATTCACTGATCCGTGTTCTTTCCACTTCTTTCAAATGTTTGACCGTTTCGAATTTGATCCCGTCCGGATCATAGACATAACCGTTCGAATCACTGCATGCCAGCACTTTAGCGCCCAGCTGCGTGGCTTTCTGCATGGCATAAATGGCAACATTGCCGGAACCGGAGACGACAACCGTACTTCCCTCAAAATGCAAACCTTTGGATTTCAGCATTTCGTTTACAAAATAAACCGTACCATAACCGGTAGCCTCCGTACGGCCAAGGCTGCCGCCGTAACCGATTCCCTTGCCCGTCAGAACACCGGCTTCATTGCCGCCGCGAATTCGTTTATATTGACCAAACATATAACCGATCTCCCGGGCTCCTACACCGATGTCGCCTGCAGGCACGTCGGTATCAGGGCCGATATATTTGTACAGTTCCGTCATGAAGCTCTGGGTAAACCGCATAATTTCCCCGTCTGATTTACCTTTCGGATCAAAATCGGAGCCGCCTTTCCCCCCGCCGATCGGCTGACCTGTAAGCGCATTCTTGAAGATCTGTTCAAATCCGAGGAACTTGATAATACTTGCGTTTACGGAAGGATGGAATCTCAACCCGCCTTTGTAGGGTCCGAGAACGCTGTTAAACTGCACGCGGAAACCCCGGTTTACTTGCACATCGCCCTGATCATTTACCCAAGGTACCCGGAAGGTGATCACTCTTTCCGGCTCAACGATTCTTTCCAAAATACCATGCTGCATGTACTTCGGATGCTTGGCAATAACAGGAACCAGCGATTCAAGAATCTCTTTAACCGCCTGGTGAAACTCATTTTCGTGAGGATTTCGTTTAACTACAGCTTCATATACATTCTGGATATACTTGTTTGCTGTCACTTCTGCTTGCTGCAGCGTTGAACTATGGGCCACGATCTTCATCCACCTTCGTCATCAAATTGTAAAAATTCCATACTCAATCCAAACCATGCACCACTATTTAGTTCAACATATTAATTGAAATGCCAACGAATTGGCAACTATTATTTACAATGGATGTTAAGTTTTTATTTTTTCAGGGTGATAAAACTTATTTATTGGAGTACCTCGCAATGACTCGAACGAGCTTGGCCGGGAACTGTTTCAGATTCGTAATATCACTGGGCGGCTGATAACGATCGGGTCGCGGATATAGACTTAAAAAATAAACAAGCCGCAAAAAATGCGACTTGTTTAAGGAGACTTAGCGGGCCTACGCTATCTTCTAAGGCTGGTGATTCCTGGCTTTCTCTTGCAAAATGGTGCGCAGCTCGTTCATCTCCTCCTCTGTTATCGACTGCTCCTCGAAAAACTGAACGAGCATCGATTTCATTGTCCCGCCATAAATTCGATTGAGAAAAGACTTCGCCTCGGCGATTTGACATTCGTTTTGCGTGTACAGCGGAATGAAGGCATACACCTTATAACTCTGGTTGACGCCAACCACCTCTTTTTTGACCAGCCGATCCAACAGAGTGCGAATTGTTTTTGGCTTCCAATCCGTCTTTTCCTGTAAAGCGTGAATCACCTCGCTTGCCGTTCGCGGAGCTTTTTCCCACAGCACGTTCATAACTTCCCATTCCGCTTCCGATATTCGCGGCACCTGGTGAGACATCTCCATCACTTCCCATCTCCATAAATACCCTTATCCTGCAAAATCTTTAATGTAATATCCGCCGCCGTACTTCCGTTTGAGCGATCCGCATTTTGGATATTCGCTGCAAAGAAGTAGGTGTTCCCATGGTTCTCTACAAAACCGATAAACCAGCCGTTCGTATTTTTATGATTTACAGCGCCTGTACCTGTTTTGCCGTAAAGAACCGCGTCCCCCTCTTCTTCCAGCTTGATTGCATTCTTCACGGTCTGAATATGTTCTTCCCCGAATCCGATTTGATTCGTATACATTGCCTTCAGCAATTGCACCTGTTCAACCGGCGATATTTTTAACGAAGAAGACTCCAGCCAGTACGTACCCGGCCCGCTGGAAATATCTGCGTTCCCGTAATGAATTTGTTTCACATATGCCTGTAAGACGCTGTGGTCAAGCTTGCTCTCCATCGACTGGAAATACCAGTTGACCGAGCTCTTCATCGCTGTAAACAAATTTTGATCCTTGTTCCACTCCTTATATGGATACCTTTGGCCGTTCCAAGCGATCGTGGAATTTTTGTTCGAAATAACGCCTGACTCCAGACCGATCAAAGCGCTGTAAATTTTGTAAGTGGAAGCAGGCGGCACCCTCCATGTGCTTTTCCGTTCATTGTAGATGTGATATTGATCCGCATGCATATCGTATAATACAAAGGCTCCGTCATAACCGGAGAAATAATCGCCAAGATCCTCATAGACGGTACGCTCTTCGTTAAAGGAATAACGTTGATCGCCGTCGCGGGCCAGCGCTGAAACGACCGGAAGCTGACTTGCAACCAGGGCGACTGCAAGCAGGACTACAGTAATGCTCTTGAACTTTAGCCCTTTTGATTCAGGACGAAAGCTCGCAATCGTTTCGATGCGTTTTTTGAGCTGGCTGGCTGGACTGACAAGCTGACTTGCAAGGGAGTAATTCGCGGGCCGTAACGCTCTGTCCGCAAAATTGATAATCGTATGGCCATATTCAATATGGCAGCGGTCATCCAGTAATTGCAGCACGGCGATATCGCAGGCGATTTCCCTATCCAGTCTCATTCTTCCAAATGCGATCCAAACAAAAGGGTTGAACCAGTAGATTATTTGAAATGCCACGATCGCATAATTCGTGATATTATCCTTGCTTTTCAAATGACTCAATTCATGCAGGAAAATATATTTGATTTCAACTAAAGAAAGCCAGTCCGAAAATCCGGCCGGAAACACAAAATACGGCTTGAACAAACCGGCCATCATCGGCGATTTGACCAACGGTGATTCCAGAACAACCAAGTTTTTATCGATGCCCAGCTGCCCCTTGCACTGCTCGAACAATTCTAAAACCTCTTGATTTGTTACCCGCTGGGAACCGGTCTTCAAGTCTTTGATTTTAAGCCAGGTGCGCATGGTCACTATAGCAAAAACGAGCATCCCGGCTGTCCAAATTCCGGCTGTTATGGTCTGAAGAAACGGCGGAGCGGTCCGATTTACTGAAACCGTAAAGTCCTGCAGCCAATTTGTATTCGCGGTCACCAGATCTCCCGAATCGTTAACAGCAACACCTGTTCCATTGGGCAAAATGCCATCCAGGCCGGAAAAATACGTTCCGAAATGGAAAAAATGAACCGGTAGTAGAGGAACCGTTAATGCAGCGAGCAGTACAAACCATATTTTATAGTGCCACTTCACAGTCAGCAGCTTGCGGAAGACGGTTTTGATCAGCATAATTCCGGCGGCGGAAATAGAAGAAACGATGAAGCTTGTAACCAACAGGGAAAAAAACATGCTGCTCCTCCCCTCCTTCCATCTTGTACAACCTCTTCTGAAGAATGACTACGTATGTAATCTGTTTTCAATACTACATTTGTAATCTATTAGTGTCAAATTTCAATGCCAACTTAGGTTTGGTAACGCAAAAGCCCCGCTCCAAGTTTGAGGGGGCAAAGTGAATATGCAGGAAGTTCCTTGTTAATTCGCTGGTTCAGTGACCTTTTCTTTTGTACGGTTTGTGCGAAAATTTCCCGACAGGTATAATCCCAGAAGCACAACAACGGTAGCTATAACGGCGTACCAGGTGATGGGCTCACCCAGTATGATGGCAGCCAGAATATAACCTGTGACAGGATTCAAAAGCAGCCAGTTATTCGCTCTGACGGCATCCTGCTTCAGCAAATAAAACCAGAGGCCCATACTGAAAATCGAGAGACCGAAAACTGACCAAAGAAGAAATACTGCAAGATGAAGATCCAGATGGACCGGTGTTCCCGACTCCAAGAACAAAGTTGGGATCAACAGAAAAATACCGCCGATGAACCCCTGCCACGCGTTTATTACAAGATTGGGCAGCTGCAGGTTGGCCTTTTTGTAAACCAGACTTCCGACAGCCATGGAGATCATTCCAAAGGAAAGGAACAAAATACCGGCTAGCGTGGCGTGACTATTTGCCAATGACGGGTAGGTCGCAATGAAAAGTCCGATGACGGACACCGCCATACCGAGCCATTCTTTCGCTCGAATATGTGTGCCCATGAAAAATAAGGAAAAAAGAGCAAACACAAAAGGACTTATGGGGAGAAAGAGATTGAATATCCCGGCAGAAATCGTTCGAATGGATAAGCTGCCGAGGCCCAGAAACAACGTGGTGTTCAATAAACCCAATAAGAACAAAATTTTCCATTCCCTTTTGTTAGGCAGGGGATATTTGCTTTTATTAAATCCGTAAATAAAAATAAGCAGCAGCAGGCCAGCGATAAGCAGACGCATTGTTACTAAAGTTAATGGAGGCGCCGACAGCAGGCCGATTTTCATTATAATAGCCCCCGATGAATATAACACAGTAAAAAGTAAACCGATTAATAATCCTTTCAAATTCATAACTTTGTACCCTTCTCTCTCTTAGTAGTTGTATTCCCCACTCCCAAATGGATGGTGTTGGTTACGGATTGATATTATAATGTATATTAAATTCTGAAAAGTACGCAGAATTTTATTATATAGTATTAAAAATAGAACTATTGGAGGGATAAGGGCTGTGGGCAACCGAGAGAATAAGAACGATGTCATTTCGGGTATGGAAGGACGCGGATGTCCTATTGAAACTACATTGGATGTGATCGGTGGGAAGTGGAAAGGAATGCTTCTGTATCATCTGATCGACGGTCCGCGAAGATTTAATGAATTTCGCCGTCTCTATCCGAAAATTACGCAATTTATGCTCACACTGCAACTCCGTGAGCTTGAGCGGGATGGCATTATTCATCGCGAGGTTTATAAACAGGTGCCGCCTAAAGTGGAGTATTCGCTTACTGAATTTGGCAGAACGTTGGAACCGGTCATTTTGTCGATGAGGAATTGGGGAGAGACTTATCAAAATACTGTTGAAGATATTCGATTACAATCGCAGCAGTCGGAAGAAGCTGAACATAATAACCAGGGCTGAAGCTGACGATCAATCTTTAATTGCCAATAATTTTATAGACCATTACACAAAAATTGATATAATGGATTGATTGTTCACGATGAACATATGTCAAGTCAACTGAGGGGGAGTTTAAAAGGAATGGCTGAGAAAAAGGTCACCTGGCTGGAGCTATTTTATGATCTTTTGTTTGTAGCAGCAGTCTCAAAAGCAACACATGTCTTATTGCATGCAGAGCATGGAATCATTCCCATGGAATATTTGTTTAAATTTATTTTGATTTTTGTTCCGATCTGGTGGGGATGGGTGGGACAAACGCTCTTTATCAACAGATTCGGACAGGATACTTTCATTCAGAGGATACTAATTATCCTGCAGCTGTTTTTTGTGTTAATCATGACAGCGAGTCTGTCCCCTGATTTTGATCAATACTATATCCCCTTCTTTATTGGATACATAGGTTCAAGAGCGCTGACAGCCATCCAATATTTTTGGGCACACAGAGCAAAAGCCGCTCATCAACAAGTGACGGCTTCCTATTTGGGCAAGCACTTTTTGTTCGGAATCTTGATATCCACCTTTTCACTTTTTTTTGATTCCTGGATTCGGTATGCCATTTTGTATTTGGGAATTGCCGTAGACATTGTACTTCCCTTGATTGGACGCCGGCATCTGGTGAAAACACCAATCAATACGCATCATTTATTTGAACGTTTTGCCCTGTTTACCCTCATTCTTTTAGGTGAATCCGTGATCAGCATCCTTGCTGTGCTGCAGTTCAACAACTGGGAGATGTCATCTGTTTTATTTATTGTATTTACAGCTTTGCTAGTCATTGCAATGTGGTGGCAGTATTTTGACAATATAGAAACCAAGGTGAGCAAAGACATACAAACTGCCGGGCAAACGATCATTTATGGTCACCTGTTCGTCTATTTATCCTTGAGCATGATCGCTGCTTCCATTCAATTGCTCTATCTAGAGCAGCTGGATTATTCATTTATGCTGATTTTTGTATTTGGATCTGTGCTGCTGTACTTTCTCTCTACATCTTTGGTATTTCACCGGTACAGGCACAAACATCTGCGGCTCAAACCCTATCATTGGGCGGTATTCGTGGGGATCATCGCTTGTTTTATCACGTTTGACTTGATTTATCATGTACCTAGCTATGCAATCGTAGGAGAAATCATGGTGTTCTTTGTCGCGTACGCGAAGTTAACAGCATAATGACCTGACAAACCATCCAGGAACGTTGAAATTTCCAGGATGGTTTTGTTTTTTTATGATGCTTAACCTTCTGTCAAATCAGCCCTCAAATCACTTGCCACTTCAATCATTTTGGGGATGACCGCTTCGTCGTAAATGGCTACATACAGATCCCCCATATAATGCCGAAAAGGAATTTTCATATCGCCGTGGCTCCACATGAAAAAGTCTCCATCGATGGACATTGTGCTAGTAGGCCCTGACACCGTATACACCGTTGAGTATGTAAAATCGGGCTTGGATGCAAAGTAATCCTTGCATTCTTCCAAAGTTATGGTTTGTTCCACTGAATTTTCCTGAAATGACCTGGTGATGCGAAACCGCTGGCTCATTAAGACTCCTCCAATATGAAATTTGTTATATGTTTTCCCTGCACATCATAATACTTGATTAAGTATTGGATTTGTGTCTATTATTAAAAAAAAGTGCTGAAAACATGCAGCTAAATAAGCTAAAGTCCATTGTACACTATTTCAGGAAAGTTTGGTGTTATTGCGATGCCTAAAGTGGATCGAAGAATACTTAAAACGCAAGAAGCGCTGAAGAAAGCCGTCATTGAACTGATGACCGAAAAAAGCTTTGATGAGATCACCATACAGGACCTTTCCGACCGTGCCAATGTGAGCCGAGGAACCATTTATCTGCATTATCAAGATAAATATGATTTGCTGGATAAGCTGATTGAAGCTCATATGAATGAGCTAAGGGAAATATGCTTGTCCTCAGCGGATTTGGAGTATGTTGAAGCCGAGCTCTTGTGGTTTGAATATTTTGAACGGCATTATTTGTTCTTTTCAACGATGCTGGCCAGCAAAGGCGCTCCCTTTTTTCGGACCCGGTTCCTTGAGCTCGTCGTCAGTGTCCTTCATGAAGATAGCTGCCAAACGGAAGGCAGAAATGAAGAGTTTCATTCAGATCTTGTTATAGAGTTTTTCGCCTCTGCGATTGTGGGAATCGTGGAATGGTGGTTCAAGAACGAAAAGCCTTATTCTCCCCAGGTTATGGCTGAACAGGTAGGCAAGCTTCTGGAGCGAAATCTCTAATAACAATTCAAAAAAGGATCAGCCATTGTTTGGCTGACCCCTCCTTTTGAAGATCATAGAATTTATAAGTTTTCAGCAGAGCTGAACAATTCTATGATCGCAAGAAAAACTTCCGCTAAACGCGGTCTGTCTTCTGTGAATTACGTCGATAGACGTTTTTCTTATTTTGTACTCAGTCATTACCGGCTTTGGCCTCGCTTGTTTGCGCCAGCTTTTCCTCAACCAGTTTCATTGGGGTCACATCATTTCCTTCAGGGTCGACGACGGATACGCTTAACAGGGTATTTTTAAATTGCCCCCGAATGATCTGTAAATAATCCTGCCGCAGTACAGCTTGTTCGGACTTCTCGTGTTCAGTCAGCCCTTCCCCACGCTGTTTTCTGCTCAGCTCATTGATTCTATCGAGTATTTGGATCATGGTAATGCCCCTCTTTCATAGTAATGTAGAATGCGGAAAATGTTTTATGTTTAATTATCTTGATATAAAGATATATGAATTTCATTCAATTGTCAATAGGTAAAGAGCAGCTCCCATGATTACATCTATTACACTATCGCACAACAATGTGCGTTCTTGTGAGGACATCGGAATTAAACTATGATTGATTCCACGGCAAGAACGTTATTGGGACTTTTCCCTGTAGCCGATTTATATTAAAGGAGCTGGATTTAATGAACCACAGTATAAAAAAAGAAGACGTATTGGCAGCCTTCGAATTTAGACATGCCACCAAGGAATTTGATCCAACAAAGAAAATTTCCGTCGAAGATTTTGATTTCATTCTGGAAACGGCCCGGCTCTCTCCAAGCTCGGTTGGCCTTGAGCCCTGGAAGTTTGTCGTTGTCCAGAATGCGGATTTGCGTGAGAAGCTGCGCACTGTAAGTTGGGGAGCACAAGGGCATATGCCTACAGCCAGCCATGTCGTATTAGTTTTGGCGCGCAAAGATGCAAGCTACAAGTCCGACTACTTCTGGCAGCAATTGACCGGGGTCAAGCAAATCCCTGCGGAGAACGTCAAAAACATGATGGGCCGCTACCAGTCTTTCCAGGAAGAAGATTTCAAGCTGATGGAGTCGGAACGCGCGCTGTTTGATTGGGCTTCCAAGCAAACCTACATTGCTCTCGGCAACATGATGACCAGTGCCGCCCTCATCGGCATTGACTCCTGCCCGATCGAAGGCTTCGATAGAGACGCAGTGGACGCCATTTTACGCGAAGAAGGGCTGCTGGAAAACGATCAGTACGGAATCAGCGTGATGGCTGCGTTCGGATACCGTGTCAAAGCTCCGCGTCCTAAGACAAGAAGAGAAGCGACTGACGTGATCCGCTGGGTTGAATAAGAAAAATAAAAGGAGTACAACAATTATGTGTAAAACTCATGTTCTGAGTGTTCCAGGTGCAAAAGCACCCTTTGAAAAAACAACTATAGAGCGCAGGGAATTACGGCCAGACGATATCCTGATTGATATTAAGTTCAGCGGTATTTGCCACACTGATATTAGCAACGCCCATGATGAATGGGGCGGCGGTATTTTCCCCATGGTTCCAGGGCACGAAATTGCCGGAATCGTTGAAGCGGTGGGATCAGAGGTTACCAAATTTACTGTCGGCGACCGTGTTGGCGTTGGCTGCTTCGTTGACTCTTGCGGAGAATGTGAATATTGCCTCAAGGGTGAGGAACAGTATTGTGCAAAGGGCGCAGTACAGACCTACAGTTCATTGGATTACGATGGCAATCCAACCTATGGCGGATACAGTCAAAAAATCGTTGTTAAGGAAGGGTTCGTAATCCGCATTCCGGATTCGCTGAAGCTGGATGAGGCAAGCCCTCTTCTATGCGCAGGTATCACGACCTACTCTCCATTGAAGCATTGGAACGCTGGTCCGGGTAAAAAGGTAGCCATTCTCGGAATGGGTGGGCTTGGCCATGTAGCGATCCAATTTGCCCACGCACTGGGCGCTGAGGTAACGGTCTTGAGCCGTTCTGCAAACAAGAAAGAGGAAGCTTTGAGTTTTGGGGCGGATCATTACTTGCCCACCAGCGATCCTGCAACATTCACTGAATTGGCTGGCCGTTTCGACCTCATCTTGAACACGGTGTCTGCCAACCTTGACATGGATGCGTATTTATCCCTGCTTCGCGTAGATGGAACCCTTGTAAATATAGGCGCACCGGCCGAGCAGAGTAAATACAGCGTGTTTTCCTTGCTCTTGGGTCGCCGCAGCCTTGCAGGCTCACTTGTTGGCGGTATCCGTGAAACACAGGAAATGCTCGATTTTGCAGCGGAGCACGGAATTGCCCCTAAAATCGAGGTCATCCGCGCAGACCAGGTAGACGAAGCATACGAGCGTGTACTGCGCAGCGATGTCCGTTATCGTTTTGTCATTGATATGTCTACTTTATAAAAACGGTCAAGTAAAAAAGATCAAACTTCCAGCGCGCACCGATTCTCTATTGGTGCGCGCTGTTTGAGTTTACCTGCTTTCTTTTTTTAATCTTTGGCCGTGTTAATTCGAAGCTATGGTTCACCATTTCATGAATTTCTTGCTCCGGTAGTTCGCCATCCAGGATAAGAGTATTCCAATGTTCTTTGTTCATATGGTATCCTGGCGTCACTTCTTTAAAGAGGGTGCGCAGAAAATCTGCGCGACTGGGTTCGCATTTAAGGTTGACACACAAATGACCGTCATGATGAAAGATCAGCGCAAATATTTTCTTATTTCCTTTGTGACGCATTACAGTCCACTCTTCTCCAAAAGGGTGGTCTTCATAAGAGCCTGGATATGACAGACAGTATTCAATAGTTTCATCTTTAGTCAATCGTACACCCTCCATAGACGAAATATGCCGTTGTTCCTCTTATAATAGCACATATGTTCGCTTTGAAAAAGTGGCGTGTGATTCAAGAATTACCCTCCCCTAACAAATCAAGCGCTCCCGTTTTACAAAACTCATATATGATCATGTTGTAATATACTCTACACATTGGAGTGTGAACTTAGTGAACAAGCGTGCTGATGAACCTCCCCTACTTACGCTTGTCTTAGAAGTAGGGGTTTCTTACCAGCCACACCGTTACTTTCTGCAAACAAATAGGTTGGCTATTTGCTTTCGCTGCCAGCAGCGGAAATCTAGCGGGGTGGTTCAGTAAGCAACACTTTTGCAAGTGGGTGGGAACTCACCGTCTACTACTTCTCGCTACACTACGCGATCCGTAGATACTTGATCGTTTTCGTTTCGCCCAAATATCGGATGTCTCCATGCAGATATTTGGACAATATTCCTTTGCTTCCATGTACGTCCCGATGTTCTTTATAGCCGCAGGAACAGGTATAGTTTCTTGTAGAAGTTTTTTTCCTTCTACCGCAACAAGGACATTGTTGACTTGTGTAGCTTTCATCCACCTGTTTCACGCTTGTTCCATGGGCTTCAAGCTTGTATTCGAGTTGTTTCCGGATCTTGCCGAAGCTCCAATTGGATAACTTTTGCGTGACAGTCTTGCTTCTCTTCTTTTTCGTATGGCGTTGGACACCCTCCACTTGGCCAATCACGACTTCCTTGACGCCATGTTCCGTACACCACTGCACAAATTGCTTGGTTGTTTTATGAATGACATCCTGGAGTTGGTGTTCGCTTTTGCTGAGGATGTAGGTTTTGGCTTTCTTGTACTTTTTCCATTGCCGACTGCCTTTTTGGCATTTGCTCATCCGCTTCTGGATTTCAGCCAGTTTCTTGTTGCGAAGCCGATGAATGCTTCTGGCTTTTCTTCCCGTGATCAGGATCGACTGGTTTGCGGTGGTTGTTGCCGCGATCGAGTGAATCTCTCCCAAATCCACACCTGCAACCTCGCTGCCCTCGTTGACTTTGGCCTCTTCCCCATCCTCATAGCAAAGAGAAACCATCAATTTTCGGTCATACACCAGTTCGATTTCTTTGATCTCGGCATCAGGCAAGTCAGCCACGACGATCTGAATCGGTTGTTGGCGCTTACCGTTCTGGATGCCTAAGCTTAATTGGATGGTGTTGCCCTCGATTTTGAACGATTGGTCTACCCATTTCGTGTTGAAAACCTTCTTCTTTTTATAGGGGTATTTGGTCTTCAGGCCTTGCCTCTTCGCTTGCCTTGCACTCTCACGGGCAAACAAATATTTATGACAAACAGCCTGTATAGATTGTGAATGCAGAGGGAACTTATTTTTTATTGCGGCTTGAAGTTTGGTTTGTCCAATCCATTTTCCATCGTGTTGCAGAAAATAGTTCTTGGCGATGGACAGACACTCATTCCAGACTTCGGCGGAAATCCGGTTGCACGCAAACAGTCGGTCCAGATCGGCTTTGGAAGTTCGGAATGCGGTTTTGACACAGCGAATCACTCCACTTTCACCTCCTTCCCTGGATGTTCAATATAGGTTTTCCATACTTCCAGAGGCGCGCCGCCCACGGTAATCAGACAGTAACTTTACAACCAGAAATATTCTTTCCACAGTTTCTTTTTTTACATCGGGGCGAAGGGTTACCGCCTTGACGAGAACGTATATTCCCATCATACCATACAATTACTCGACTAGAAAGCACGAGCCTTATACAATAGACAAGTGCATTTAGGCTTCGCCTAACCGAGATTCATCCCCTACTCAAAGTTTTGTGAGCGCTGCTTCCTGAATAAGCTTCGAACAAAACTCGCTTCGGAAGTATAGGCTCAGAGGAAGGGGACTTCTCACGGAAACATGTTAAATGAACATACAGGAAGTCAATGGGCGTCGGTAGTATACCGGCGTCCTTTTTCAATAATTATTACGGCAGCAATCCTCTTCCCTCCTTTTGACCCCTCCCTATCTCCTTCTGAACGTATGGATACAAAGTGGACAATTAATCCATCCTATCATACACTGTGAGTTGACTTTCGGTTTTAAAAAAACAGAAATTAGAAAGGTATCCCATTCATGTATAAAGTGGCCATATGCGATGATGAGCAGCAGCAAAGAGAGCTTGTAAAAAATATGCTGATTTCATTATCGGTCAAGACGAATTTAAACTTTGAAATTGAGATGTTCAGCTCCGGAGAAGAACTGGCTGCCTATTATGAGAACAATAACCCCTCCTTCCATATTTTAATCTTGGATGTTGAAATGAATGGCATCAACGGCATTCAAACCGCCAGAAAAATAAGGAGCTTGAAGAACGTGGATGAGCAAATTATTTTTTTGACCAGCTACCCTGAGTATATGCTGGAAAGCTTTGATGTGGTGACCTATCAGTATTTAATCAAACCGGTAGCACCCCATATTTTTGAAGAAAAAATAGTAAAGCTGCATCAGTACTTTCAATCTCTGGATCAAAAATTTCTTGTCATTAAGTCCGCTTATGAAGAAGTGATTTTAAAACATGATGAGATTATTGCCATTGAAGCTGCCAAAAGCTTAACGATAAAAAATAAATTGCATTTTGTAACCCAGAATCAAACCTATGAGAGCAAAGGCATTATTTCGAACTATGCTTCAGCACTCAAGGATTTTCATTTTCTGCAAATTCATCGCTCCATTATTATCAATCTGCTTCATGTCAAAAAATTTGCCGGAGGCAAGGTATTCATGTCAAATGCAATGGAATTGCCCATAGGGCGCTCGAAAATCAAGGAAGTAAAAGATACCTATACCAAATTTATGGTCACTGAGATGAGTTGATATGATGGATTACGGATTATTGCTGCTGAATTTTCTTGTTTCACTCATCATGTGCTGGCAGCTGAATTATTATTATAATTCGGTTTTGGGCAAGTCCAACAAGAAGGCCAACAGTATGGTGTATCTGCTTATTTTCGGGATACTGGATTTGCTGTACTTATGTATCGAATTGCCTGCTATAGTCTCTTCCATTTGTGCATTAATGATTATCTTCACTCTGGCTCAAGCTTATCATGTGGAATTAAAATTAAAGATCATTTTCTCAACACTTTACGCCGTATTGTTTACTCTGGTTAACTTTATATCTTCTTATATGCTATACGATGTGGAAGTTATATTCAGCAGTCTGCATAACATGAAAGAAGGACGATTGCTGTTTTCCAAAATTTCGCTGATCAGCAGCATTTTTATGTTTCCTCTTGTTCAGATCATACGCCTGATTGCCAAACGAAGAAGCTTCCCCATCCATGCCCGTTATTACCTGTTATTTCTGATCGTTCCGCTGGTGAGCATTTTCCAGGGCAATGTGTTGTCATTTTATAGTGAAAAAAACATGTATTATTTCATATCCATTCTCGGGCTTTTGTTATTAAATATATTGATTGTATATATATTTGATAATATTGTAGAGAAATTCCAATTGATTCACCAGAATGCCCAACTGCAAAATCAGATGGATTATCAGGATGCCAACTATGAGAAAACGGTGCACAGCTTTAAAAACATTAAAAGAATCATTCATGATACGAACCAGCAGTTTTTGTATATCGAGGAATGTATCAAAAGAAACGAGCTCGAACAGGCGCGTGAGCACATTAAAGTTACATTAAATAAAATTGAAGACGCCTATCATAGAGTGAATACTGGCAATCTGGTGATCGACGCCCTGGTTACGAATACGCTGAATATCGGACAGGCAAACGGCATTAAAATAGATACAAAACTCAGTTTAGCCATGCAAGATATTCATATTGAACGGTACGACTTATGTGTCGTTTTGGGCAACATGCTGGATAATGCGATAGAAGCATCCAAAAAGATCAAAATCGCGGATGACAGGTATATGCTTATTAAAATCCATTCCAATGAGTCTGCCCTCTTCCTTCACATCCTCAATCATGTGGAAAAAGAGGCCGCCCCTTTGCAGAGCCAAAAAGCAAATCCGGAATTTCATGGACTTGGCTTGACCAATATATCAAGAATATGTGATAAGTACGGCGGGAACATGACGATTGAGGTGAAAAATAAAGTATTTAATAACATGGTTGTACTGCCTTTTCATACGAACAATCCCTAAGCCTTCTGTCGTTTGGGGATTGTTTTTTGCGTTTGAGGGTCTTCTTGCCCTTCCTGCTCCTTGTTGAATGTATGCTGAAAGCAGCTATTCATTTAAGAGCATACAAGGAGGAAAAAGAAATTGAAAAAAATAGGGATTACACTTATCGCTGTAATGCTTGTGCTGCTGCAGGTGCCCTGGGCTTCTGGGGCTTCGGCCGAAGGCAATGATGATACGGTTGCAGAGAAAGCCCGCAAGCTGGCTGCGGCACTCATATCCGATTATGGGGTTAGTTCCGTTCAATATGCCATACTGGATAACGGTGCAATTACCTTATCCGATAGCGCAGGAGTAAATGGCAAGGAAGCCGATGATTCCATTAATAAAGATACGATGTATGCCATTGGTTCTGTCAGCAAGATGTATTCAGCTGCCGCAACGATGATGCTGGTTGATGCCGGCAAGGTCGATATTGATCAGCCGCTTACGACCTATATCAAGGATTTTAAAATGGCGGATGAAAGATACAAGCAGATTACACCGCGGATGCTGCTCAATCACTCGTCAGGTCTTTATGGTTCCCATTATAAAAACAGTATGTTATTCGATGACAATTCCACAGAAAAGCATGATGAGCTATTGGCAAAGCTGCAGTCTGAGCGTTTAAAATCGAACCCTGGTGAATACTCCGTTTACACCAATGACGGATTTCAGCTGCTGGAACTTCTGGTTGAACGTGTGAGTGGGTTGACATACAGCGAATTCCTAGCGACTCATATCAGTAAACCGTTGAATTTAAATTTCACCAAAACACCGCTTGATTCATTTGACAGACAGCAGCTGGCCAAAACATATTTTCCTGGAATTGAGGGTCCCCTGCCTGTTGAAAATCCCAATATTCTCGGGACAGGCGGTCTTTACTCTACAGCAGAAGAGTTGACCAAATTTTCTGAAGTCTTAATGGGCCAGAAGCCGGATATTTTATCCAAGCAATCGGCGGCTGCCATGGGAAGTCCCGAATACCGGAAAGGAGTCTGGGTTCCTGAAGAGAGAAATATTTATAATTACGGGCTCGGCTGGGATGCGGTTGAATTGGCTCCGTTCAGTGATTATGGCATCACTGCTTTAAACAAAGGCGGGGATACCATAATGTACCACTCTGCCCTGATTTCCTTACCCGAGCATCATTTGTCAATAGCAGTCATTTCTGCCGGCGGATCTTCAATTTATGATACGATATTTGCTTCTAATATTTTGCAGGAGGTTTTAAAGGAGAAAGGCATTATTAAAGATATCACTCCTCCAAAAACAGCTACACCTCCTGTAAAAGTGGATATGCCCGCAGATTTGGCCGCTAATTCAGGCTTATACGGAACCGTTGGTGCAACCATACATGTGAATATTCAAAACGGGGAGTTTGAGCTGCCTGGTCTGATGAGTGACATGATACCAGCCCAGAAATATGTTTATACAGGCAACAGCCGCTTCACCAGCAGTGACGGCAGTGCTGAAGTAAGCTTTGAGAAACAAACCAATGGAAAAACCTATATCAAAGCGAATGTGCTTTTGGACTTCCCGGGTTTGGGTCAAACTGAAGCGGTGTATTATGAATATCAAAAGCTGGACGATAACCCTGTAAATGATTCTGTGAAAAAGGCATGGGGAGATAGAAATAATAAGAAATACTATGCCCTGGATGAAAAAATAAATTCACTATTTTATTTGGTGCCTACAGCAATTTTAATAAAAAATATAGCTGTTGATACAGGTTATGCCAGCGGTACTAGAATTGTAGATGAAAACCATGCTGTCAATGCCGTCGAAATACCTGTGATGAACGGGAGAGATACATTTGATTTGAATTTTTACAAAAAAGATAACTCGGAGTACTTGCAGTCGGGTGATCAACACTTTATTCGTGAGGATGCTATTAAACCGCTGCCTGCTGCGGAAACATCCCAATATACAGTATCGTCCAATGGATTTGCGCAATGGTTTAAAATAGACGAAAGCACGGCGAATAAGACGATGACTGTTGACTTTTCAAAAACCGGCGGCTTCGCCGTCTATGACGAAAACGGAACGGTTGTACACTTATCAAGAGTAAGTTCTGAGCATTCCGTAACCCTTCCAAAAGGCGGTTTGATCGTATTTGTCGGCAATGCGGGAGATGTCTTTAAAGTGAAGTTGAACAATTAATTAGTTAAACGGGCGAACCGCCAACGCTTTCTTCCGCGTTGACGGTTCGCCCGTCTTTTGTCCTTTTGCAAGATGCACTTTCCGGGATATTTAGTTAAACCCGCCGTTTACACGAATCGTCTGTCCTGTTATCCAACGGGCTTTGTCGCTGACGAGCAGGTCGATCACATTAGCGATGTCCTCCGGTTCCCCGAGTCTTCCAAACGCGTTCATTTTGCGGAACGAATTAACCAGCTCCTCTGATTTGCCGTTCAGGAACAGCTCAGTCGCCACTTGTCCAGGCGCAACACAGTTAATGATGATGTCCTTCGGACCGAATTCCTTGGCCAACTGACGGGTCAACTGCTCGACCGCCCCTTTCGTTGCGGCGTAGACGCTGTACCCCGGGAGCATCGCACCTGACACAGAGGTCGAGAAGTTGATGATCGTCCCGCCTTGTGCCATATGCTTCATCGCTTGCTGGCAGGCGAAATAAGTTCCCTTCACATTGATCTCGAAATGGCGGTCAAACATCTCCTCTGTCACGTCAGGGATCGTCACGGTTTCCATAATGCCGGCATTATTGACCAGAATGTCCACGTGCCCGAGACGCTCAAGCGTTTCCGAGAATAAAGCTTCTACCTCACTTATCTTGCCTACATTGGCGCGAATGGCAACGGCGTCGCCGCCGGATTGCTCAATCTCCTTTACAACCTCGTCCGCTTTCCCTTGATTCGAGGAATAGTTGACGACCACCTTCGCTCCGGCTTGAGCCAGTTGAAGGGCGATTTGCCGTCCGATACCACGCGATGCACCTGTTACGATTGCAACTTTTCCATTCAAACTCATTATTGTTCTCTCCTTTATCTTCTCATTTCGGCCGATCAATTACCGCCGTGTTCGACCTTGCACATTCATTGTATTAAATACCGGAATGAATCTGTTAGAACATATCTGTTCGATCCTTGCCTAATTCTCTTCGGTTTCGTTAATATTAGAGTAACTATTACTTCTCCTGAAAGGAGTCGGCAAACATTGGACAATACGAATGAATCACTTCGCATGGAACAGGCCTTGCAGCAGTTGGCGCTCCTGATAAGCCGCCATGCTCCTTCGAACGGCACGCATCAAACAGCCGTGCCTTCTTTGAAGCTGATGTATGCTGCACAGCCGTCAGAGCCCATGGAATCTGTATATAAACCATCCATTTGCGTCGTGGCGCAAGGGGCGAAAATGGCTCTGTTAGCTGACGAAACCTATCGCTATGATCCTTCATCTTATCTGGTCACTTCCGTTGAACTGCCGATCATCGGCAGAATCATTGAAGCCTCCCCGGAAATCCCGTATTTAAGCTTGAAGCTCAGCTTCGACGCCGACGTCATCCTGGACATCGTGAAGGAGATGAATGATCCCGAACTCATTCCCGTGGAAGCCAGCCGCGGTATCACCGTGAGCAGGACGTCTCCCGAATTGCTCGAAGCCCTCGTACGGCTCATACAGCTGCTCGATGCACCCCAGGACATTCCGATCATTTCGCCGCTCGTCATCCGCGAAATTCTGTATCGGGTGCTGCAAAGCGAACAAGGCGTGCTCTTTCATCAATTCGCGATCAGCGGCAGCCATGCTCATAACATCGCTCAAGCGATCCAGCTGATTAATCGTCAGTACAACCGGCCGCTTCTGGTCGAGCAGCTTGCAAAATCCGTAAATATGAGCACGTCTGCGTTTCATAAGCATTTCAAGCGCGTCACGGCGATGAGCCCGCTGCAATACCAGAAAACAGTGCGCTTGCAGGAAGCCCGGCGCTTGATGCTGACGGAAAGCGTGCAAGCCACCGAGGCGGCCTACCGTGTAGGCTATGAGAGCCCGTCCCAATTCAGCCGGGAATATGCCCGCATGTACGGACGACCGCCGATGGTGGATGTTCAGGAGCTTCGCGGCACGATTGCAGGCACCTATGTGCTAGGCTGATTTTTTCAATGAATAACAGCCGGACCAAGCCTGCAGAGACAAGAATAGGGCTCTGACGATTGGCGTCGAGTCCCTGTTCTTAATATGTCCTGTTTATGTTCATTTACGCCCCAGTACCGAAACTACAGCTTTACGAATTTCTTCGTAACCGGTGCATCTGCAGATGTTGGACTGCAGCCAATCCGTAATCGTTGTCTGATCGGCATCAGGATGAATTCGTGCAAGTGCATGGATATTCATAATAAAACCCGGGGTGCAGTAACCGCACTGGAAAGCGAACTTTTCCACAAATTCTTTTTGAACCTCCGTATCGTGAAGCCCTTCAATCGTCGTCACTTTTTTGCCTGCTGCCTCGACAGCCAGCATAAGACATGATTTCATCGGCAGGCCATCGACGAGCACCGTGCATGTACCGCAGTCACCGTTCCGGCAGCCCGGTTTGGCACCGGTAAGACCAAAGGATTCCCGCAATGTATCCAACAGCAGATCGGCAGAACGGATGGTGGCGGTCCGCATTTCCCCGTTCACGTCCAGATCCAGCACAATGCGGGAACGATTCATATCTGTCATCTTATTCCGCCCCCAATGCTCTCAGCGAATCTTCCAAAGCAAGTTTCAGGATCAGCTCCCGATATTCCGCTGAAGCTTTAATGTCACTTAAGACAGGTGCCGGCAGCAGCGTGCTGACCTGATCAATCCTTTCTTTCAGAGGTATTCCACGTTCATTTAACCGGCCTTCTATGGCTGCGGAACGGAAAGGAAAAGCGCACACACCGCTGAATGCGACACGAATTCCGGAGTTTACGCGAATGGCAGCTATGGTTACGATCGGATAATCGATGGCTGCGACTTTTCGTTTTTTTATTGTTATATGGGGCAATCTCGCATAGCTGTCATCCGTGACCGATTGTACAAGAAGTTCTCCCCTTCGTAGCTGAAGAGTACGATCAAACACTTGAGCGATCGGCGCTTGCCTGATCCCGGCGGGACCGGCGATACGCACTTCGCTATCGGTCAGCAATAGAGGAAGCACTGCTTCACGGTATATGAACTGTCCGCAAATATTGCCGCCAAACGTAATTTTATTACGTGAGGTGCGGTCGGCAACACCGGCCCCTGTCTCTCCAAGCAGTGGAAACACCCTGGAATCGTAAAGCTCGGACAGCGTCAGCGCTGAACCGAGAATCAGCTTATGCTCCTGAACAGACATGGCGCGGCATTCGGGAATGCCTTTTAAATCAATCACAGCTCCGGTTACCGTTTTGTTGAGTCTGCCCATAGTGATGATTTCCGTTCCGCCGGACCAATAAAGCGGCATTTTACGCTGTATGTCCAATTGCTGAAAAAGGGTGACAGCTTCATGAATGGAAGCCGGCCTATAATATTCAAAGTCATAGGGGATCATTCGCAGCCCTCATTTTTGTTCTCCAGATCGTTTCCGGGAAAAGAGGCAATTGATTCAGCTGCACTTCTGTGGCTCGTGATAAGGCGCTGGCCAATGCGGCCGGTATTCCGATCAACCCGTGCTCGCCCAGCGCACGGCTGCCGAATGGTCCATCAAGGCACGGATTCTCGATAAATTCAACAACATACTCAGGGTTCTCACCATAACGGATTAGTGGGTAATCCCGAAGCGTAGGGTTATAAATGGCGCCGCTATCGCTGAACAGATATGTTTCCCGGTTGGCAAAGCTTAGCCCCATGGACATCGCGCCCATCACCTGGCCTAACGCCCCTTTCGGATTCAGCACCTTGCCCGCATCATTAACGGAAATCGCTTTGAGGAGCTTGTAGGAATAATCCCTTGTATCAAGCTCAATTTCCACAGCTTGGGCCCCCACGTTCCATTCCGGACCCGGCGTACCTTCACCGGTTACCGGATTCATATGATTCATTCGCCGCTGGATATAATGTCCTCGACCTATGATTTGTCCGCCGATGGAATTTCCGTTTGGATACGTGTAGCCATAACAAATGTCTCTTACTTTGACGTTAATACTCGGATCAGCCCGGACATACACATGCTCCCATCCAAGTTCCAGATCGTCCGGGTCTGCCCTCAGCACACAAGCAGCAATGTTCAGCAGCTGCCTGATCGCATCATCCGCTGCTTTGAGGACCGCACGGCCTGCCAGAAAAGTGCCGCGGCTTCCCACCGTTTTCCAATGCTCAGGGGTGATTTCGGTATTCACCTTGAATTTCACGTGGATTTTATCCGCACTCATCTTCATCCGTTCCGCCAGCATTTGCGCAAGAACTGTTTTAGTGCCGGTGCCAATCTCCACAACTCCCGTTTCCAGATTCAGGCTGCCGTCCGGATTGAAGGAAATGATCGCTCCCGAGGTGGCATTGGGGTCAAAAGAGGAATTTTTCCAAAAGCAGCTGATGCCCTTGGCCCGGATCTTATGCGCATCCACCTGCCTCACCTTCCATTCATCCCAGCCGGAAAGCGCATGCAAGCGCTGCATGCAGGTTTTGATATCCCCCAAATTGCTGCTAGTCAGCATATCTCTGGTGGGAGCGGTATCGCCGGGGACAGCGATATTGCGCATCCGCAGCTCCCAGGGGTCCATGCCCAGCTTTTCCGCCAACGTATCTATCGCTCTCTCTATCGCAAATGTCAGTTCTGCATGCCCGTATCCCCTGAATGCCGAGGCATAGGGATGGTTCGTGTAAAGTGTAAAGCAATCGCAATGCAAATGTCTGATCGAATATGGTCCCGAGCAGTCTGCCAAAGCAGCACGAGCAACGTCGCTTGATTTATCGTTATAGGCACCGCCGTCAAACCGGTATACGATATGGGCCGCGATGATTTTGCCTTGCAGCGTGCTGCCCAGCCTGATCGTGGCGTCAAGCCCGATATGTCCCGGCGAGGTCAGCATGTCTTCTTCCCGTGTGTTGATGATTTTGACTTTGCGGCCACCCACCGCCCGTGAGGCCAAATAAGCGATCAGCTCCAGCTGAATGGCAGCCTTGCCGCCATAGCCGCCACCGACCAACGGAGCGGTGACCACGATCCAACCGGGATCAATATTGAAAAACCTGCCCAGGTATTTCTTGATTGCAAAAGGGGCCTGAGTCGATGATTCGATATGTACGTGGCCTTCTGGCCTGATTTCTGCGATAGCGCTCCGCGTTTCCATCGCCGCATGGTCCGATGGCGTAAATGAAACTGAATTTTCGATAATCACTTCACTCGTTCTCCAACCCTCATTCAGGTCACCCTTGCGAAGCTTGTTTATACAGGCTATGTTGGTTCCAGGGATCGGTATAACCCCTTGAGCTTTTTCATACTGGGCTAATCTTTCGTGAATGAGCGGAGCATCTTGCCGTAAAGCATCCGCAGGGGAGTTCACCACCGGCAGCGGCTCATATCGGACCCGGATCGAATCCGCCGCGCGTTTGGCCTGCACTTCGGTATCGGCGATCACCACAGCCACGGCTTCTCCGTAAAATCGTACTCGGTCTCTGGCGAGGATAGGCCGATCGCGGATTTCTTCTCCTGTAAGAACATCGCTGGCCGCACCGGTCAAAATGGCCCGGACGCCCGGTACCTGCCTGGCTTCAACCGTATCTATGCCGATAATCCGCGCATGCGCGTACGGGCTGATTGCCATCCGGGCATGAAGCATGCGCGTATCCGTACGATCCCCCGTATATAAAGCGGCCCCCGTCACTTTATCCCATGACTCTTTTTTCGGAACACTTTTACCGATCACCTCCAAAGCTCCCGCTCCTTTCGAAGGCTATCCTGTGCAGTTTCCACAATACTGAATTATACGAACCAGGAAGATTCGTTATGCTCCTGAACGGAAAAAAGGCACTCCAATATGGAATGCCGGGAATTAAGACAATCGATGAAGCTGCTTAAGAAAAGCGGACGTTTCGGTATATATTGCTGCTGAATATCGTTGAAGTTCGTCTAGCTCAATTTGCATTGGCGGCGGCTCAAGCGAGGCAGCGGAAAGATCAGCCGCTTCCGGGGTTGGGCTGCTCCAATATGAGCCAATCCTTCTTAGGAAGTTGGCCCATTGTTTTCGCTCGGGTTCCAATAGCGTTCCTGTGGAGTTCCATTCTGCAGCAATAGTCACTGTTCTTTCCAAGCAGTCAGCTCCCTGCTTCATCAAGGCGACTCGATTTTGATTATTCTGCAGCAAAGAATGGCTAGATTGTGCAGTCAGATTGATCTTGGTGCTTTCATCTGCCTTCTCCATTTGTTTTTCTGCCTGGAACAGCTTTTTTTGAAACATTTGCAGCTCTGATTGAACAGCATTTTTTTGATCTTCCGGACATCCGTTCTGTATCCAGGCAGCCGCCTCGGTGAACCGCTCCGATAAACTTTTCATTAAAACAAGCGTCCTGCTGTCCGCCTGTTTGACCAGATTCGGCGGGTAAATGATCATATGCACGGCGAGTCCAACGGCAACACCAATAAACGTGTCGCGGATTCGGTCCAGCCCGTAATGGTCTGATTGCTTTTGCAGCGCAAAAACGAGCAAGACACTTAACGCCACTTGTTGAATAACGCTTTCTTTCCTATCGATCAGCAAGGAAATTGCGGAAACGAGGGCA
The DNA here is from genome assembly GCF_042138595.1 of Paenibacillus terreus. NCBI lineage: Bacteria > Bacillati > Bacillota > Bacilli > Caryophanales > Paenibacillaceae > Paenibacillus > Paenibacillus terreus. The sequence continues at coordinate 166,079 of NZ_JBHIRX010000004.1, forward strand.
AGCAGCAAAGCAAGTGTCCAGCCATTTAAGGCCATCCTGTCGGCGGCCCATAAGGTCAATGCAACGCCGAGAACAGTCCCGAGCAGCCGGTGAAGCGAGAAACGGATGGATTGAAAAATAGTCGTTTGCAGACATAAAATAGCCGACAGCGGCGCGAGGTAAGGATGCTTTGAGCCAGCCAGTTTTGCAATCTCCCATGCGATTCCGGAAGCTGCAGACATTTTTATGATGAACACAATAAGATTGCCAATGGTTCGTACTTTTACCTTGGTTGATTGGGTCAATACACGCACTCCACTTCGCTAAATTTTGACAAATGTAGAATGCGGCATCTGCTTTGTTTTTATGTATAAACATTCCATGGCTGGTTTGTTGTTGTAACCTCTTCCCCCGACTCGATAGCCCTCTGCATCATGATCGATAAATATTGATCCTGCAGCGCCTCCTCCAAATCATAACAGGGCGGTCCGCCCTGCACGTAATCTCCCATCTTCATCATGCTTGTCGCAATGGCAATCTCATCGTCGGACAGACGCCCGGGAACGAACGGATTTTCATATATCCATTCATCGTTGGCTGTAATTCCGCGGTGGTAATAACCTTCCAGGTTACCGTTATGACCTGTATCGACTCTGCGGAACTCACCGTACAAAGGTGTCCGGAAATCCCTCAGATACCGGAACGTTTCGTCCGTCACTTCTCCGTGGCTTCCGCGTACGACCACACGGTTTTTGCGAATCCATGAACGATACTGCTCCCCGGTAAAATCAAACAGGGCGAGCTTGTCACCGAAGCGGAGTGTTGCAATATCCTGAACTGATTCGCCAATTTCTTCACTTTCCGAAAGCCCGTTACGGCCCGGTCCTTTCACGATCCTGGACGTAAACCGCTGCCCCCGGATGGTGGCTTTCTCCCAGCCAATCCCCAGCAGCTGCCGGATCAGACTGATGCCATGGTAGCCATGAGCAGCCGATACCTGCACCTGAGAAACTTCACCCAGTTTGCCTGAATTCACAAAGGAGATGCGTGCGGCATGCATTGGCTGATACAAATATTGCTCGGCCACCTGTACACGCCCTTTCAGCTCGCGCAGCGACTCGTACAGGGCAATCATACCCGGGATATCCGGTGCCGGGGGTGTTTCCGTCAAGACCGGAATCCCCCTTTCCGCCAGCTCCAGTATGCAAAGCGGAACGGCCTCTTTTGAAACAGAAACGACCGCAAAAGCAAGCGATCCGCTTGATGCAAAAGTATCCATATCACGATAGGTTTTTACGCCCCATTCGTTTTCGATCTCTCGTCCGCGTTCCTCGTCCCGGACAAGCATTGCCCGAACAGCAAATCGCTGTGGCAGCGCTTTCGCGATCCGTAAATAAAAATCGGCCCTCCATCCTCTGCCGACAATCCCAAATTCTATTTTAGACATAACCTCTCTCTCCTTCGCCTTCTCTTTCTTTTGTTCTGCCCATCTTAAAGGCAAGATTTGTTGCTGTAATTCAGATCACTCTTACATTATCATTCTGTGTTGGAGCTTTTCAAGAACACTCTACTTATTGTCGAACGTGCTGTCTATCACGCTGCTCTATTACGTGAATACGTAAAAAAAAAGCCTCTTGTTTGAGGCTTTTTTTACGTAAAGCTTCAAGCGTATCTCTTCCTGAGAAACATCAAGTAAACATACTTTTACTCTTTGACATTGCAGCGTTATACTAAAGCACCCGTAAAAGTGATGGCTCCGATCGCATTCGCTGTACCTGTCACCGTCAACGCAACTAGTGAATAACTAATATTTCCTGTACCGGGAGTCAAATCTACATGATTGGCACTGCTGTTAACAAAGGTGTTATTTGCGCTTGCATGATGATTGATGCTAAATATAACAGTTGCTCCTCGGAGGATTTGTAATTGAATGGCCGAATCACCCGCTGTTGACTGCCAGCCGACAATTCCGGTTAACCAAACCCTGGTTCCTGCTGTAACTCCTGTTATTGTGATCGTTTTTAATGTTGTTGGGGTCGCGGTCAACGCAATTGCTGAACTCCCCGTAGTGTTTGGCGAGTTCTCGGATACTTGAAATTGGCTAAAAAGTCCAGCCGCCCCGGTAGCTCCTGTAGATCCAGTCGCGCCTGTTGGTCCAGTCGGTCCGGTTGCGCCTGTTGATCCGGTCGCACCCGTCGATCCGGTTGGCCCTGTTGATCCGGTCGCACCCGAAGGTCCAGTTGGCCCTGTTGATCCGGTGGCGCCTGTTGGTCCAGTCGCACCCGAGGGTCCAGTTGCGCCTGTTGATCCGGTCGGCCCTGTTGATCCGGTCGCACCCGAGGGTCCGGTCGGCCCTGTTGATCCGGTTACGCCCGAAGGTCCAGTTGCGCCTGTTGGTCCAGTCGGCCCCGTCGGTCCAGTCGCGCCCGAAGATCCGGTTGGCCCTGTTGGTCCGGTCGCGCCCGAAGGTCCGGTTGGCCCTGTTGGTCCGGTTGCGCCTGTTGATCCGGTTGCGCCTGTTGGTCCGGTCGCGCCCGAAGGTCCGGTTGGCCCTGTTGATCCAGTCGCGCCCGAGGGTCCCGTTGCTCCTGTTGATCCAGTCGCGCCTGTTGATCCGGTTGCGCCTGTTGATCCAGTCGCGCCCGTCGGTCCGGTTGCCCCTGTTGGTCCGGTCGCACCCGAGGGTCCGGTTGGCCCTGTTGATCCAGTCGCGCCCGAAGGTCCAGTTGCTCCTGTTGGTCCAGTCGGCCCCGTCGGTCCGGTTGCGCCTGTTGATCCGGTTGATCCGGTTGCGCCCGAGGGTCCAGTTGCGCCTGTTGGTCCAGTCGCACCCGAGGGTCCAGTTGCTCCTGTTGATCCGGTTGCGCCAGTTGGTCCAGTCGGCCCCGTCGGTCCGGTTGGCCCCGTATCTCCCGTCGCGCCCGTCGATCCAGTCGGCCCAGTTGCTCCTGTTGGTCCGGTCGGCCCTGTTGATCCGGTCGCGCCCGAGGGTCCAGTTGGCCCTGTTGGTCCGGTCGGCCCCGTCGGTCCGGTTGCGCCTGTTGATCCAGTCTCACCCGTCGGCCCCGTACCCCCAGTTGCTCCTGTCGTTCCGGTCGCTCCCGTATCTCCAGTTACGCCTGTTGGTCCCGTCGCACCCGTTGGCCCAGTCGGCCCAGTCGTGCCGGTTGGCCCTGTATCTCCAGTGGCGCCTGTGTCTCCAGTGGCCCCGGTCGCTCCGGTCGCGCCTGTTGCTCCGGTTGCTCCGGTTGCTCCCGTCGGCCCCGTACTTCCAGTGGCTCCCGTTGCGCCTGTTGGTCCCGTTACGCCCGTATCTCCAGTGACTCCCGTAGATCCTGTCGCTCCGGTCGCACCCGACGGTCCGGTCGGTCCCGTTGCTCCGGTTGGCCCTGTTGGTCCGGTACCGCCCGTTGGTCCAGTATCCCCCGTAGCACCTGTTTCTCCCGTATCTCCAGTCGGCCCGGTGGCACCGGTTGCTCCAGTCGCCCCTGTCGAGCCCGTTGGCCCAGTCGCACCCATCGTGCCTGTTGTCCCCGTGGCGCCTGTGTCTCCAGTCGGCCCTGTTGATCCGGTGGCGCCCGATGGTCCCGTTGCCCCCGTCTCGCCCGTTGAGCCGGTCTCTCCAGTGGCTCCCGTCGCCCCTGTTGGCCCTGTAGGTCCAGTCTCGCCCGAAGGTCCTGTTGGTCCAGTCGATCCAGTTGCCCCTGTCGGTCCCGTTGGCCCAGTCGCTCCCGTCGCGCCTGTTGTCCCCGTGGCTCCTGTGTCTCCCGTCGGCCCCGTACCCCCAGTTGCTCCTGTTGATCCGGTTGCTCCAGTCGGTCCCGTATCTCCAGTTACGCCTGTTGATCCAGTTGGTCCGGTCGGTCCCGTACTTCCAGCGGCTCCCGTTGCGCCTGTTGGTCCCGTTACGCCCGTATCTCCAGTGGCTCCCGTCGTTCCTGTCGCTCCGGTCGTACCCGACGGTCCTGTCGGTCCCGTTGGCCCTGTTGGTCCGGTATCGCCCGTTGATCCAGTAGCTCCCGTCGATCCGGTCACTCCGGTCGGCCCCGTATCTCCAGTCGTACCCGTTGGTCCATTTGGTCCGGTTGCGCCTGTCGGTCCCATCGGCCCTGTTGCGCCAGTTGCCCCAGTTTCTCCAGTCTCGCCCGTTGGTCCGGTCGCCCCTGTCGAGCCCGTTGGCCCAGTCGCTCCCGTCGCGCCTGTTGTCCCCGTGGCTCCTGTGTCTCCCGTCGGCCCCGTACCCCCAGTCGCTCCTGTCGTTCCGGTCGGGCCCATATCTCCCGGTGATCCAGTCGGCCCTGTTGATCCGGTAGCACCCGACGGTCCGGTCGCTCCAGTTGCGCCCGTATCACCAACTGGTCCAGTTGCCCCGGTTGGTCCGGTAGCTCCCGTCGATCCAGTCCCGCCCGTTGGCCCTGTATCTCCAGTGGCACCTGTTGACCCAGTCGATCCTGTTGCTCCGATCGGGCCCGTATCTCCCGGTGGTCCAGTCGGCCCTGTTGATCCGGTGGCGCCCGATGGTCCCGTTGCCCCCGTCTCGCCTGGTGAGCCGGTCTCTCCAGTGGCTCCCGTCGATCCAGTTGCCCCTGTTGGTCCGGTCGCTCCCGTATCTCCAGTGACGCCTGTTGGTCCCGCCGCACCCGTTGGCCCAGTCGGCCCAGCCGTGCCGGTTGGCCCTGTATCTCCAGTGGCGCCTGTGTCTCCAGTGGTCCCCGTCGCTCCGGTCGCGCCTGTTGCTCCGGTCACTCCGGTCGGTCCCGTATCTCCCGTAGATCCTGTCGTGCCGGTTGGTCCAGTAGCTCCCGTCGCTCCGGTCACTCCGGTCGGCCCTGTTGATCCGGTCGCACCCGAGGGTCCAGTTGCTCCTGTTGGTCCAGTCGGCCCTGTATCTCCAGTGACGCCTGTTGACCCAGTCGCACCCGCCAGCCCAGTCGCTCCTGTTGCTCCGATCGGGCCCGTATCTCCCGGTGGTCCAGTCGGCCCTGTTGATCCGGTGGTGCCCGATGGTCCAGTCGGCCCCGACGGTCCGGTTGCGCCTGTTGCTCCGGTTGCTCCAACATCACCTGTTGGCCCAATCGGTCCGGTGACTCCAGTTGCTCCAGTCGGTCCCGTACTTCCAGTGGCTCCCGTAGATCCTGTCGTTCCTGTCGCTCCGGTAGCACCCAACGGTCCGGTCGGTCCCGTTGGCCCGGTTGCGCCCGTATCACCAACTGGTCCAGTAGCTCCCGTCGCTCCGGTCACTCCGGTCGGCCCTGTATCTCCAGTCGCACCCGTTGGTCCATTTGGTCCGGTTGCGCCTGTCGGTCCCATCGGCCCAGTTGCGCCAGTTTCTCCAGTCTCGCCAGTTGGTCCAGTCGCCCCTGTCGAGCCCGTTGACCCAGTCGCTCCCGTCGTGCCTGTTGTCCCCGTGGCTCCTGTGTCTCCCGTCGGCCCCGTATCTCCCGTCGCACCCGTTGATCCAGTTGGTCCGGTGGCTCCTACTGCTCCAGTGTCTCCCGTCGTTCCCGTAACTCCAGTTGCGCCCGTCGCGCCTGTTGGTCCCGTCGATCCAGTAGGTCCGGTTGCCCCGGTTGTGCCCGTATCACCAACTGGTCCCGTTGCCCCCGTCGATCCCGCTTCACCCGTTGGTCCAGTCGGGCCAGTAGGTCCGGTCGCCCCAGGATCGCTTGTCACCCCGCTGGCATCAGTCATTCCAGTCGCCACTGGATCTCCCGTAACGCCGGTTGGAGCGATTCCTCTTATTTCTTCAGCTTCGATCCTTGAATCCGCAACTCTCATCCCCTCTGCCGGTCTGATGCTGCCCGTCACCCCAGTTGAGTCTGTTACCTTTGCTGGTCTGGTTGAGCCGTGTCTTACCTCGATTGGACGCAAGACTTCAATGATTCTGGTTCTCCTGATTCCTTTCCTGCGTCTTGCAGCATCAAGTTTATCGATGTACTTTAATGCTTGATTAAGGTAGATTAGAGATTCGGCGACTTCTTTTCCAGCCGAATTTGTTCTTCTCTGTTTTATTAATCTTTTGGCGGCCCGCAGCAGTTTCATCGATGCTTTTATTTTTCTTAGACTCTTGTATTTTGGTCGTTTCGGTCTACTCATTTTTGACTCTTCCCATGTTCACTCTGTGCCTGACTTCCGTGAAACGGTCTAATTTCACGAGCACATGACCGAGCAGGGTCATCGAGCTTACAATATTTTTTTTCGCTCGTTTATACTTCCCTTCTACCAGAAGGCGCCGTGCCTTTTTCAAGCTCCGGCCAGCATCATTTAACAAAAGAATGGAACTGTGCCGTGTACTCACCTATCATCGCCCCCTCGTGTTGAATTTCCGTTTCCATTCAAAAGCGTACTGCATCCCCGAATTCACATGTATCACAATAGACTATGGTGAGGAGGCTGCTATCTACACGGCGTTTACCCTAATTTACATTTAAAAATATCTTTAGAAGCTCTAATCCCTGAACGTGCAAAGCAATCAATAACTTGAACATTGCCATCGAAAAATATGACTGGCGAATGACTTTGAGCAGACATGTCATTTAATTCCACTTTTTTGGGCAATAAAGTCATCTCACTGCCGGAAAAACTCTTTTAAAATAATAGTGCAAGCGTTTGCATAAGAATAAAAATTTCTCATTAAAAGGAGATGATGATGTTGCACTCCCAGGCCCGTATTTGGAAAAAGGTCGGTTTATTTCTGCTAAGCTTTATTCTGGGCATTACAGTTTTTACAGGATCTTTCGGGAGCAAAGCCGAGGCAGCGGTGGCGAGCGATTTTCAAGTGTCCGTTATGGGACCGCTCGCCAAAGTAACAGATTGGAATTCGTTCAGAAATCAGCTTGCAACGCTGAAGAACAACGGTGTGTATGCCATTACAACCGACGTCTGGTGGGGATATGTCGAGAGTGCGGGTGACAATCAGTTTGACTGGAGCTATTACAAGACCTATGCCGATACAGTGAAACAGGCCGGATTAAAATGGGTGCCAATTATCTCTACCCACAGATGCGGCGGCAATGTCGGCGATGACTGCAACATCCCTCTGCCTTCCTGGCTTTGGAGCAAAGGAAGCGCGGACGAAATGCAGTTCAAGGATGAAAGCGGTTATGTGAACAATGAATCCCTTTCTCCTTTTTGGAGCGGCATCGGCAAGCAATATGATGAGCTGTATGCTTCCTTTGCCCAGAACTTCTCATCTTACAAAAGTATGATTCCGAAAATTTACCTGAGCGGTGGGCCGTCCGGCGAGCTGCGCTACCCGTCCTACTATCCCGCAGCAGGCTGGAGCTATCCCGCCCGCGGCAAGTTCCAGGTCTATACGGAAACCGCTAAGTCTGCTTTTCGTACGGCGATGACCGCTAAATACGGTTCACTTGAAAAAATCAATGCCGCCTGGGGAACGAACCTCACCAGTATGAACCAGATTAGCCCTCCCACCGACAGCGACGGTTTTTATACAGGGGGCGGATACAACATCACGTACGGCAAGGATTTTCTTTCATGGTACCAGAGTGTATTGGAGAATCATCTGGGCGTGATCGGAGCTGCGGCACACAAGAACTTTGACCCCGTATTCGGCGTGCGCATCGGAGCCAAAATCTCGGGCATTCATTGGCAAATGAACAATCCGTCCATGCCTCACAGCGCCGAGCATGCAGGCGGCTATTATGATTACAACCGTCTGATCCAAAAATTCAAAGTTACAGATCTGGATCTGACCTTTACCGCTCTGGAGATGTATGACAGCGGAACGGCGCCCAACTATTCCCTGCCGTCCACCTTGGTGGATACCGTTTCTTCCATTGCGAACGCCAAGGGCGTCCGTTTAAACGGGGAAAATGCGCTCCCGACCGGCGGCAGCGGCTTCCAGAAAATCGAAGAAAAAATAACGAGGTTCGGTTACAATGGCTTCACCTTGCTGCGTATTAATAACATCGTAAACAATGACGGCTCGCCAACTGCCGAAATGAGCGGCTTCAAAAATTATGTAATCAAGCATGCAAATCCTGCGGACGACGGCGGGGGCAATCCTGTAAATTCAGTCACCATCTACTACAAAAAGGGTTTTAACACCCCTTATATTCACTATCGCCCCGCAGGCGGAGCATGGACGGATGTGCCCGGCATTAAAATGTCGGACTCCGAAATCAGCGGTTATGCCAAAATTACGCTGGATATCGGTTCCTCGTCCCAACTTGAGGCTGCATTCAATGACGGGAACAACCAATGGGACAGCAACAATATGAAAAATTACTTTTTCACTCCAGGCACATCCACCTATATACCAGGAATCAACGGCGCAGCCGGTTCCATTCAAGCCGGACCGCCTATAAGCAGTTCCGATTTCCAGGCCCCGTCTGAATATGAATTAAGCGCTTAAAGTGTCACAAAAAAAACCTGAGCAAAGCAAACCAACTCCCATCAATCCCAGGTGGGAGTTGGTTGCTTGGTGAAGATCATCCAATCATATTGGCATCATTGCTGAGACCTTATTTCCGCTAGTTCATGTTAAAACATCATCTGCCCAAAACAGCAGTATAATAAATTGTTTAATTGTCTCCTTGGTGTTGACATGCTACCATGGAGTCAAAATGACTGGAGGGATTATTATGAATAAATTTACAAATTCTGTGAACATAAACCGCCGTATTTTTGAGAAGAGTGAAATGATAAAACGAAACGTATATTGGAGGAGTAGTTCTTGGAAAACCTGAAAAAGTTTTCAGCTTACTACAAGCCTTATAAAAAGCAGCTGATCGCTGACTTGTTCTTTGCATTGCTGGCTTCGGCAGTGGTGCTCGTCTACCCTATACTGATTAATCAAGTAACCGAAACCGCAATAAGCCCTGATGGTATCGATTCGGAATTAATAATAAAAATGGCATGTATCTTTGTGTTTCTGATGGCCGTGGAGTATGTCAGCAACTTCTACACCGACTATTTTGGCCATGCCATGGGCGCAAAGATGGAGTCCGATATGAGGAACGATTTGTTCCGGCATGTGCAAAAGCTGTCGTTCCGGTATCATGATAATACAAGTACAGGCCAGTTAATGTCACGGATCACTGCAGACCTGTTCGATATTTCGGAGCTTGCCCATCATGGTCCGGAGGATCTCGTGATCTCTTTAACGAGAATCGTGGGTTCATTTATTATTTTGGCCAATATTAATGGGGCACTCACTTTAACTATTTTCTTTATCTTATTTTTTATGTTTGTCTTTGCCCATCACTATAGTAAAAAAGTGAAAAACGCGCTCAAAACAAATAAGGAGCGTATGGCTGACATTAACTCGCAAGTTGAAGACAGCCTTTCCGGAATTCGGGTTGTACAATCTTTTGGCAACGAAGACATCGAAATGCAAAAGTTCAGGAGCAGCAACCGCGGTTTTTTGCAAAGCAGGAAAAAAGGTTATTGGGCCGAGGCATTGTTCTATAATGGTGTAACCGCCTTCATTTCATTTATGAACATCACGGCTGTAATCGTTGGCGCCATTCTGATCAGCTATAACCAGCTGCTGCTGACTGAGCTGATTACCTTTTTATTATATATCAATACTCTGATTGATCCTGTGAAAAGGCTGATGAACTTCAACAGCAACCTGCAAAACGGGATTGCCGGCTTTGAACGTTTTACGGAAATGATGGCTATTGAGCCGGACATTACGGATAAGCATAATGCAGTTGTGCTGAGCAATGTAAAGGGCAAGGTGGAATTTGTAAACGTAGGTTTCCAATATGCCGACGATTCGCATTATGTGTTCCACAACATCAACATTACGGCAAATCCAGGTGAATATATAGCGCTTGTTGGTTCATCCGGTGTTGGTAAAACGACACTTTGCAGTCTGATCCCCCGCTTCTATGACACCAGTGAAGGTGCTGTTAAAATAGATGGCATAAATATAAAAGACGCCACACTTAAATCGCTGCGTGACAACATCGGGGTCGTTCAACAGGATGTGTATCTATTTGCAGGAACGATTAAAGAAAACATATTGTACGGGAAGCCTCTCGCGACAGATGAAGAAATCATTACAGCCGCCAAACACGCGAATGCACATGAATTTATTATGGGACTGGCGGATGGATATGACTCCTATATCGGCCAGCGCGGAGTAAAGCTGTCCGGCGGTCAAAAGCAGCGTTTAAGCATTGCACGAGTATTCTTGAAAAACCCGTCCATTCTTATATTTGACGAAGCGACCTCCGCCCTGGATCATGAGAGCGAGAAAGTGATTCAGGAAAGCTTTGAAAAATTGGCCAGAAACCGTACCACCTTTGTCATTGCGCACCGGTTGTCCACAATCAAAAATGCAGACCGTATTTTGGTGCTTTCGGAGCAAGGCATTGCCGAGGAAGGCACACATGAGCAGCTTATAGCCAAGAACGGAATATATGCGAAGTTCTACGAGATGCAGTGATCTAAGCGTAATCAAAACAAAACCCCGAGCAGCCTCCAGGGCCAATCGGGGTTTCATGCTTTTTCCATCCAATTGAACTTAACGTTTTCGGCGTACCATGCCTGTGTAGCAGAGAACGGCACCCAACTCACAGACTGCGATGACGATGCCGAGCGGCAGGGCCGTCTCCTCTCCCCCCAAACCGACGAGCGGAGCGGCAATTCCACCGATAATAAAAGACAGCAGTCCGAGCAGCGCTGAAGCGCTGCCTGCATTATGCCCATGATTGCGCAGTGCCAGCGTCATGCCGGATGTGCTCACAATTCCGACGCTTGCGATCGTAAGGAACAGCGGTGGTAACACCAAATACAGTTCCCCTCCCGCCGCCAGCACACCAAGCAGCGTAATTCCTCCGATCACAGCCAGCGTCACCCCGGCCGGGAACAGCTTCGCTTCCTCCACTTTACCGGCAAGCCGCCCGGTAATCTGGGATGCGGCAATAATGCCAAGCGCGTTTATTGCAAAAATAACACTGTAAATCTGCGGCGATACGCCATAGATGCCCTGAAGCACGAACGGGGAACCGGAAATATAAGCAAACATGCCTGCCATAATGAAGCCCTGGGTCAGAGCGTAGCCCATAAACACCCGATCCTTCATCAGATTGCCAAACGTTGTGAACGTCCCGCGAATGCCGCCTGTTGAGCGGCGCTCCGGCGGCAGCGTCTCCTTCATGGCCGCAAATACGGAAATGAGCATCAGAAGCCCACAGACGCCAAGCACGATAAAGACCACCGGCCAATCTGCAAAGAGCAGCACCTGCGCACCGAAAATCGGGGCCAGTATAGGGGCTGCGCCATTGACAAGCATCAGCATGGAAGAAAATTTGGTCAATTCTGTTCCTTCATACATATCCCGCGCCATCGCGCGTGAAATGACGATACCGGCGGCTCCTGCCAATCCCTGAATGAAGCGCAGCGCGAGAAACAGCCAGATATTGCTCGTCACGACACAGAGCACCGATGTCACCGTGTAGATCATGAGACCCGCCAGCAGTGGACCCCGCCTGCCCCGCATATCACTTAAAGGACCTGCCAGCAGCTGGCCCAGTGACAGGCCAAGCATACAGGCCGTCAAGCTCATTTGAGCAAGCGAAACGGTCGTATGCAGATCGTCGGCCAGCTTGGGAAGCGCCGGCAAATACATATCCAGCGACAGCGGCCCGAAGGCCGACAGGCTGCCCAGCAGCAATGCGATCCACAGCTTTCTCTGTTTTACTGCGGGGGCTGATTCATTTTGATTCGTTGTTATGGATTCCATCTTTTTCCTCTTCTATCCCGAATGATAATAGCCAACATACAGGCAAGGCTAACATGAGCAATACGAACCTGTCAATCGTTACACATGTAATGGTTCAGCACAAATAAAGCAGCCTCTGTATGGCGGCAGAAGCTGCTTGGTCTTGTCTATCTTAATAGGCAACAGAACTACTCCCTGTTTAACAAATCCTCGCGGAGCGGTGTAAAGCAGTCCAGCAGCACCGACGCTTCCTTGGCAACTACGCCGTGCCTGGCTCCTCCAGGAATGACGATGGTATCGCCCTGCCTGACAAGCCGGGTCGTTCCGTCAACCGTAAATTCCAGCTCGCCCCGGATACAGTAACTCATCTGCTCATGAGGATGGCTGTGCTGATAGCCCTCCGCTCCGGCTTCAAAGTGCACCTCCATCATCATCAGCTCTGTACCGGGAGCAAAAATTTTACGCTTCACTCCCGGCTCCGCTTGTTCCCATACTCCAAAAGCCCTCATACTCATGTACTCCTCTCTCAGGCAGGATGCAGTCTTTTCCGGTATTCGCTGGGAGATGTCCCCGTCTCTTTTTTGAACGTATTGCTGAAATAAGCCGCATCCGCAAATCCGAGCCTGTCGGCAATTTCCGTGATGCGAAGGGCTGTGTGCTCAAGCAGTCTGGCGGCTTCCCGCATGCGGACCGATGTCATATAGTCGGTAAAGGTCACACCTTTTTGCTGCTTGAACAGCTTGCAGAAATAACTGGGATTCAGATGCGCGAGTGCTGCAGCTTCAGCCAGCATCAGATCAAACCGCTGGTTGCTTTCGATGTAGTGAATGACCTGCTCAACCGGCGTTCGGTACTGCTCCCCAGCCTGCTGTATTGTTGAGACGGAAGCAGCCGTCTTCTGACGCTGCAGCCAATTCCGGAAGCATTCCGTCATCTCCTCCGCTTCGACAGGCTTGAGAAAATAGTCAAAGGCGCCAAGCCGTATCGCCTGCTGTGCGTAAGCAAATTCATCGTGGCCGCTGACGATAATAATATCCGCCGTGTTGCCTTTGCCTTTATTTCGGATTTGCTTAAGCAGTGTCAAACCGTCCATAACCGGCATCCGGATATCCGTCAGCACAATATCCGCATGACTGCGCTCCAGCCATTCCCAAGCTTCCATCCCGTTGGGGGATTCATGTACAACAGCGAACGGCAGATTGATTTTTTCGATCACCTTGCGAAGCGCAGTCCTGACCCATTTCTCGTCCTCAACCAGCAGAATCTGATAGGTCATTCCATACCTCCCTCCATCCCTTTTCATGGAATGGCTTCGATTCCTCATAAGGCAGAATCATTTGAACAGTGGTCCCTTCTGACGGCCTGCTCTCGATCACCAGTCCGAACTGTTCTCCAAACAAGTAGCGAATACGGCGGTTTACGTTATCAATTCCAATATGACCAGAGGAACGGGGGTTCGAATGCTCCAGACTTTGGCGAACGCTCTCCAGCCGCTCAGGGGGCATGCCCGGCCCGTCATCGCCAACGGCAAGCACATAGGTTTTGCCGATGCGGTGTGCGGATATGGTAATGCTTATTCCTTTCGTACTTGGTTCCAGACCGTGCACGATGCAATTTTCCGCCAAGGGCTGCAGGGTGAATTTGGGAAGCTGCTGCTCGAGTACCCAATCGGGCAGATGAAAGCTGTATTCCAGTCTCTCATCAAAGCGGTACTTTTGAATACGCAGGTACATGTCCACAACAGCCAGCTCCTGACGGACCGTGACGACAGGTTGATCTTCTTTCACGTTGTAGCGCAGCAGCCGCGACAGTGCGGCGGACATATCCGCAATCTCTTCCCGCTCCTCCGCGAGTGCCATGCCCCGGATCGTCTCCAGCGCATTATAGAGAAAATGGGGATTGATTTGCGCCTGCAGCATCCGCAGCTCCGTTTCCTTGCGCCTGAGATGGCTTTCCGCTTCTTTTACCCTTGAGACATATACTTCTTCCAGCAGCTCGGACAGCCGCTTCACCATCCGGTTGTAATCGGCTGTCAGCATGCCTATTTCATCCGCGTTTTCCACTTTGATATGCCCTTTGAAATCGCCGATCTCCACCCGTTTCATATGCAGATGCAGCTTCTTGATCGGCCTGATCAGGCTTGCGGCCAGCCCCAGACTCAGCACAAAAGCAATCAGCATAAACCAGGCGGTCGTAGCAAAAATGGCATGCGCCATCCTTGTTCTGCTCTCCATGAGCTCATCGTACGGAATCGAGGTCATAAGATGCCAGCTCAGCCCCTCGCTGCGACTGAAAGTAAGCAGGCGCTTTCCGTTCTGCTCGAAAATAAACGAACCGCTGCTGCGATACTGCAGCTGCCGTACGATCCTGTAATCCGTCAAGGTTCCGATGAGCTTCGGGTCCGGATGATATACGTATCTGCCCTCTTCATCCAGAATCATCAGGTAGCCGTTTCCGGACTGACCGAGCCGGACCTTGCGGGCGGTATCCTCCAGGCGCCTGTAATTCAGATCAATGACAAGCATGCCAAACGGCTTGAGATCCTGCGGACTGGCAATGCGTTTGGCGACAGACACGACAGGCTCCGCCTCGCCTTTCCAATGAATAACCCGTGACAGCACCTTCGGCTTGCCCGTGACCGGCACGGTATCAAACCACCTCTCCCGCTCCGCATCCCGTACAGATGTTATGCCAGGCTGATCATTCGAATCAATGATCCGGTCATGGTCAAGGATCAGGGAGATGTTCGCCACATCCGACCGGGAGAAGGCTGAATTTTGCAGTACGTTCCGCACCCTGCTTTCATGTTCAGCATCCGCCGGTTTGCCGCTCGTGTAAGCGCGCAGAAATGCTGTCGTGTCGGGATGGTTAATGATTTTCAGTGTGCTGATTTCAAAGTCGCGGAAGTAATCCTCGACGTAATGCTTTACCTGATCGATAATCTGCCAGCTGTAGCGCCTTGCTTCACTTTCCAGTGTCAGCGATGACTGCCTGAAGGAGATATAACCGGCAAGCAGCATGGGCACGAGCACAAGGATGGCTGAATATACGGTCAGCTTGGTCATCAGTGACCGGTCACGGAGCAGGATGGTTCGCAAAAGGCGTTTGAATGGCATCTGGTTCAAGCACTCCCCTACATTCCTTCCGGATTGTAGAACGATTCTGCATGCTGTGTGTTATATCCTCTATTTATTCGGCTTTGGCCTGTTCGATGGCATCCAGTATTTCGCCATACTCGCTGCGGTATTTTTCGATGACAGGTTTCACGGCATTTTTCCAGGCATCCGCATCACTGATTTCCGTAATGACGGCTCCGCCCGCCCGAACCTGCTCTTCCGACTCTTTCTCATATTTGGCCCATTCTTCCCTTTGGAAAGCCGTTGATTCGACAGCCGCTTCCTTCAAGATGGACTGGTCCTCCGGGGACAGCGTATCCCATACCTGCTTGGAAACCAGCAGTACTTCCGGCACCCTTTGGTGGGCGTCCAGAATATAATTTTTGGCGATCTCAAAATGCTTGCTTGAATAATAGCTCGGATAGTTGTTCTCTGCCGCATCAATAATGCCGGTCTGCAGCGCGCTGTATACTTCCCCGTAGGCCATCGGTGTTGCATTTGCACCAAGCGCTTCCATGATTTCGATATTCAGCTTGTTTTCGATCACCCTGATTTTCATTCCTTGCAAATCCTCAAGCTTCGTCAGCGGTTTTGTCGAATAGAAATTGCGGGAACCTGAGCTGTAATACGTAAGGCCTTTTAAGCCTGAGGATTCAAGACTGTCCAGCAGCTTTGCTCCCGCATCGCTCTGCAGGAATTTCCATACATGATTGTCATCATTGAAAATGTACGGCAGGCTGAATACTCCGAAATCCTTATTGAATTCAGCCATCGGTCCGGTGCTGACTCTGGTGAACTCGATAGCGCCAAGCTGCACCTGTTCAATGGCCGATTTTTCTTCCCCTAGCTGGGCGGACGGAAATACATCAATCGTGATGCGTCCGTCTGACTTTTCCTTCACGAGCTCCGCGAATTTCATGTCGCCTTTCGTTGTCGGATAATCGGCCGGATGAGTCTCGGCCAGCCGGAAATTGTATGTTGGGCCGCCTCCCTGCTCCCCAGCCCCTGCATTCTCGTTCTCGGCTCCTCCAGCAGAGCAACCGGCAAATGATACAGCGGCGGCAAGCAGGACGAACAGCAGGCCTGTTCGTTTTTGTCTTTTCATCATATAAGGACCTTCCTCTCATTATATTTCGTGCACACATCTTACCTTTACAGGACTAAGAGCCGTTCACCAAATTCGGCAGCCACATGGATATGGACGGTACATACGTAATGAGCATCAGAACAGCCACCATCACGAAGAAAAACGGAATCAGCGCTTTTGTTCCCTCTTCAATCGTAACCTTGCCTATCGCACAGCCTACGAATAATACCGTACCGACAGGCGGGGTAATCAGACCGATGCCCAAATTCAGGATCAGAACGATTCCGAAATGAACCGGGTCCATGCCAAGCGCCGTCACGACCGGGAACAGAATGGGTGTCATAATCAGAATCAGCGGGGCCATATCCAGCGGTGCGCCAAGGATAAGCAGCAGGATGTTGATGATCAGCAAAATAATGAACGGTTCGTCCGAAATGCCCAGCAGCAGGTCGGTCAGCATGGTCGGAATTTTGAGGTAGGTCAGAACCCAGGCAAAGGCATTGGAGGCGGAAATGAGAAACAGCACCATGGCTACCGTACGGAAGGTGCGCAGGAAAATGATTTTGATCCGGGAAAGCGGAATATCACGGTATATGAAAAATGTCAATATAAAAGCATACACACAAGCGATCGCTCCCGCTTCCGTAGCGGTGAACCAGCCGGTGAAGATGCCTCCCAGAATGATGACCCCGGTCATCATCGACAGGAATCCGTCCCTCAGGATCTTCGGAACCTCTTTCAAGCGGACAGGCTCGCCCTTGGCGTAACCTCTTTTGCGGGCGATGAAATAGGAAGTTGTCATCAGTGCAGCAAGCAGAACAAGACAAGGCACAATGCCGGCCATAAAGAGGCTGGAAATGGAGACACCGCCCGCTGCGAGCGCGTACAAAATCATGTTATGGCTGGGCGGCATAACGACCCCTTGAATGGCCGCAGCCGAGGTGACGGCGACCGAATAGTCGGCATCGTAATTTTTCTTCTTCATCATCGGGATCATGACCGATCCGACGGAGGATACATCCGCAGCGGCCGATCCGCTGATGTTGCCGAAGAGCATGCAGGCAACACAGTTCACCATGGCAAGTCCTCCGCGAATCGCCCCTACCGTAAGCTGCGCCAGATTGATGAGACGAAGCGCAAGTCCGCCTTCACTCATAATTTGACCTGCCAGAATAAAAAACGGAATCGCGAGCAGCGAAAAAGAGTTCATGCCCTGAATCATGCGCTGGCCGATCACCGCAAGCGGAATGTTCAGCGTCATGGCTGTCAGCAGGGAGGATAAAGCCAGCACCAAGGCAATGGGAAACCGGAACAGAATCAGCACGACAAAACTGACCGTCAGCACAATAATGGCGGTTGTTATCATTCCATCAACTCCTCGTCAAGCTCCTTGTGCCGAACGATATCGATGCCGAGCAGCTGCAGCAGCGAGTAGATACACACAAGCACTCCCGTGATCGGCATCACGACATACATGACGCTGCTGGGCCATTCCGTCGCGGACATGCGGTTGGGATGCATCAATTTTGTGAAATCCCAGCCGTATTTGATTAAATACAGGCCGAAGGCAAACGTAGAGAGGCCGATTACAATATCCAGCACCCGATTAGCCCCGCGGGATAACTTGCTTGATATCACATCCATCGCCAAATGGAGCTTTTCCCGGAAGCCGATCGCGATGCCCAGAAACGAAAACCAGATCAGCAGCAGCAGTGTCAGCTCCTCGGACCAGAAAAATACAAATCCGAACAGCTTGCGTGTGATGACCTGTACGGTTACGATCAGCGTCATGAGCGCGACGGCGCTTACCGCAAACGTCTCAATGGCCCGATCTATGCCTAAGGCAGTTGATTTCAAGCCTTGCATCATTCGCTTCAATGTCCATCCCTCCTTCACATGGTTAACGGCCTTCGCCAATTGTAAGCGATTGCAAAAATGCTGAACAGGGGAATGGATTGTGATTTTCTTGTAATATTTTTGTTTTTCGCAAGTGAGGCCCCGCCCGGTTCATTACCGGATGGAGCCTGCAGTTGGCGCTTTGTATTTGATTAGCTGCGATGCTTAATTTACCAGCAGTTGGTTATGTTATAAAAGAAAAAACGATCAAATTAAATGGTCTCGTAACTGTACAACTCATTCGATGGAGGTAAATATATGCTGAAATATACCTACAATTCCAATATTATTAGCATCAAGGAAACGAGCGAAGGCTCGGATGTGGTTTTTAGTATCAAAATACTGGATGATCGTTATTTGGAGCAGTTTAGACTGGTCATGGACTTTTTTAATATGAACCAGATCTATACAGATGTATTATTTTACCCCTATGAGGGGCGGGAATACAAAGTCATTGTACGAAATGATTACTACAACGATTTTCTTGCCGAATTGTTAAAATCCCGTTTGCTGCAAAGCTTAAGGTGGAATGATCTTGTGCTTTAACGGAGTTGCAGGCAGCCAAAACAGCCCTGGACGCGGAAAACCCCTCCAAGGCTGTCTGATACATTCCGTCGGTATTTGATTTTATTACAGTTCTACTACCTTAGTGGCAATATTGCCGCAGAACTCCCGATCATGCTCCACAAACAAGATGGTCGGCTCATAATCCAGCAACAGCTCCTCGATCTGCATACGGGAAATGACATCGATAAAATTCAGCGGTTCGTCCCATATGAGCAAATGCGCCTGCTCGCAAAGGCTTTTGGCGATAAGCACCTTTTTCTTTTGCCCGCCGCTGAAATCCGCCATGTCCTTCTCGAATTGCAACCGTGAAAAATCCAGCTTGCGCAAAATCGCTTTAAACAGGCTTTCATCAATGCCGTGGTCCCGCGCATAATCCGATAAATTGCCCTGCAAATGCGAGGTATCCTGCGACACATAGGAAATTTGCAGCTGGCTTCCCCTGCGGAATGTGCCCGTATAGCTGATATCCTCGCCGCAAATCAGTTTGATGATGCTGGATTTGCCTGAGCCGTTTTTGCCGGATAATGCGATCCGGTCCCCCCGCTCGATCGTAAAGCTGACGTCCCGGCAAACCTCTCTCTCCCCATAATAAATCGAGACTTGCTCAAGCTCGGCGAGCTGAGGTTTATGGTAGCTCAGCTGCGAAATTTTCAAGCTTTCCGAGGTCTCGATATTTTTCAAAAGCTTGGACTTATCCTCAATTGCAGACTGCTGCCTTTGTTCCATGGATTTGGAGCGTTTCATCATTTTCGCAGCCTTATGGCCCACATAACCTTTATCCACCTTGGAGCCGGAGTTTCTTGTCCCGTTCTTGGTTTTCTCAACCTGATGAGACCAGCCCTCCGTCCGTTTGGCAGCCTCTGTCAAGCGCTTGATGTCCTTGCGGAGCCTATCGTTTTCCCCAAGCTCGAAGTTGTCCTGGCGCTGTTTATTCTCCCACCAGTCGGAGAAGCTGCCTTTTTGGATTTCAATGTTGGTCCTGTTAATGGACAGAATATGATCTACGCAGTGATCCAGGAAAGCCCGGTCATGGGATACCAGGATAAATCCGCTTTTGCCGTTCAAATAATCGCTGACGAGCCTTCTTGCCTCCATGTCGAGATGGTTGGTCGGCTCGTCGATTAACAGAAAGCTGTTTTCCTTGAGGAATAAAGCCGCCAGCATCACCTTCGTTTGCTCACCATTCGACAGGGAATTGAACGGCCGGTATAACACGTCATCGGATACTTTCAGCAGCGAAAGCTCGCGCATCAACTCCCAAAGCACGTAGTCCGGATAAATTTCCTCCACGATGTCGAGGGTTTGATTTTCCGTATTTTGCACCTGGAAAGGGAAATATTCAAAGCTGACATCTGCGGAAATATGGCCGCTGTATTCGTATTTGCCGAGCAATAGGTTCAGAAAGGTCGTTTTCCCCCGCCCGTTTCTGCCCGTAAAGCCCAGCTTCCATGAGGTATCGATTTGAAAGCTGACGTTCTCGAAAATATTGTCATAGCTTCCGTCATAGGCGAACGTCAGATTGCTTACATTGATTAATGACATGAGTGGTAACCTCCTGCAAAAAAATAAGGGCTGCAAGAAAGTTACTACTTTCCTGCAGCCCCAATATACAGCAAGCCCTACCGACCCACGTATGGCGTCAGATAAGATATACCGCAGAGATGAAAGGATGAAGTAACTTTCTTGCATAAAGAATAAAACATGCGAACCTGTTCGCATTATTGTTTTATATCCTTAGCAAGAAATATCCATCCGTTTCAGCTCCTGTCGTTTAAGTTGGTAATATCTTAACACATACTTTAGGTAGCGTTCAACCCCGGGAAATATGCACATCTAATTTAAACAAATGATCGCATCTTTTTTCCTTTTTGTAACATTTTCTCAGCCGATTTCGTTTATGATGAAGAACATGAGAATAATCAACTTATCTACTGCAGTTTTGCTAATGGCTCTTTGCAGTCTGCCTCTGCAGGGATGCAGCCAAAATTCTGCATCCAAGGATGCCTCGCAGCAGCCATCTATTTCTATTAGCACCTCTGATGCAGATCCAGCTCATTCATCTGCACCTACGCCGGAGTCCGACTCTGCTGCTGCGACTGACACCGGTGCTGATTCAAGCCCAGAACCCGAGAAGACGCTTCTGCAAATTTACAATGGAAATCTTCAGGACGAGGAGAAGGTTCCGGCCCTTGTTGATCTGCTGGGCGGGTTGGACTGGCATAAGCTGAATGAAGCTTCCGAATCTGGCAAGTCTCTTGAAATTATAGAGTACTTGGGTAAAAACAAGAACTATATCACTCCGGAGCAATATCCGCTGCTCTTCCAGGCAACCGAAGGCCTTGATGGAGCTTCAACTGAATCGTACTCCGCTTTAGTTGGTGAGCTGTACTACAAAAACAAAGAAGACGTTGTCAGGACGATTGCCCAGATGAATGACCAGGCCAAGCAGCAGCAGATCATAGGGCCTATTGCTTATTATCTGACATACAAAGACATTGACCAGGAAAAGAGATCACTTCAAACCCGGCTGGATTCCGGGAAGCTTGAGGCCGAGGAAGAACTGATTGTCACGGCATTGCTGGACCGCTTGAATCATCCTTATTGAGAGAAAGCCAGCCACATTCGGTCTGCATTCCGCGACTGAAATGTGGCTGGCTTTCTTAACTCAACTTTCGCAGCATGAAATCGGCAAACTTGCAAACAAACTTGCAAGAAGTGGATTCGAATTCCTCAGAACCCAGTAGCCACACAGGTTTAAGTGGATTCAGCTCTGCGAAAGTTGAGTTATTAAGAAAGAATTTTTTTCACAACAGGATGCTCAAATTTTGTATGCGCAAATCCTCGTACATGCGATCCGCGGCGGTTGAGCAGGAATAAGTAATTTGGGCATGCACATCAAGCAAAGTCAGCCGACAGCCATGCTTGGCGCCGGTATCGATGCCGATTTTCCGGTTTGCCCGCCATAGCTCCCCGGGACTTGCCCCCATCCGGAACGTCGGTGTATGACCGAAGATGACCGTTCCCGACTGGTCAGCGACTGAATCACTTTCTCCCCAGAACTCCTCACGGATCTCGGTCATATCTTTAAGCGACTGTTCTTCAAGCGGCACCCCTGGCCGGAAGCCGGCATGCACAAAGAGAAAGCCATCCTCCTCTATGTAAGCCGGAAGAGTATTCAGCCAGTCAATCAGGGTACGGACAGTTTTCGTCTTCTCTTTGGGCTGCTTCATCAGCTTGGTTTCCTTATTGCCAAGGATGGCCTGCGCACCGCTCTGCACCAGCGCCTGTATGGTCTCAAGCGTGTCCCAGGTGTCAGGTGTGTCATTAATGTAATCTCCGCCCAGAATAAGGCGGTCTTGACGGGGGTTATAAGCAGCTTCGGACAGCAGTAAAGACAATCCGTGCTTATGCCCGTGGATATCTGAAATGACCAAAAGGCGGCCCGCGTTTTCCGTTGGATTCAACAAATTATCTACGGCCTTTCTGCTTTAATCTACGATCAAGTTGAATATAGAAGCGCAGCTTCACGAGACAATTTCAAGCTGACCAAATCTCCCGGCTGCAGCGCCCCTCCGCTAAGCATATACAGCCGGCTCCCTTCCCCGCATTCCAGCAGGGAGCGCCAATTGCTGCCTTCAAACGTACAGTGAATGACCCGTGCTTCAAGCAAACTGTAGTTGTGCAAGTCATGCGAATTTGCCATTTGCGACTCATTAGCTGTGTGTACAGTCAGTGCTTCAGGACGAAAGCGGACCTCGCCTGCCATTCCTTCCCGGGGAGCATTTCCGGGTTCACAATGAACTCCATGCAGTATCCCGGCTGGCGTCCTGAGCGCCAGGCCTTGCGGAGCTGTTATGAATTCACCGGACAGATGATTGATCGCCCCCAACAGCGAAGCGGCCTGCCTGCTGGCCGGACGGTTATAACATTCGATTGGTGACGCGAACTGATCGATTGCGCCGCTGCGCATAATGAGCAGACGGTCTGCCATGGCGAACGCTTCCTCCGGATCATGTGTCACGTGAAAAACGCTCATTTTCAGGCGCCGGAACAGAACGGCCATTTCCGATCGCATTTCAATACGCAGTCTCATGTCCAGATTGGACAGCGGCTCATCCAGAAGCATCAAGCGCGGTTCGGTCACCAGCGCGCGGGCAATGGCGACACGCTGCTGCTGTCCACCCGACAGCTGGGGAGGCAAGCGGTGTTCAAAACCTTCGAGATGAAGCATCTCAAGCGCTTCCTGTACCTTTTTCCTGATGGCGTCGCCACCTAATGGCTTTTGCTTTAACCCGTAGGCAACATTGTCATACACATTCATATGCGGCCACAGCGCATAATCCTGGAAAACCATATTCACACCGCGCTTCTCCGGGGGAACCATTTTGGTGGATGAAGCAATCTTCTGCCCGAGCAGACGAATCTCGCCTTCATCCGGCTGGGAAAGCCCTGCCACCAGCTGCAGCAGTGTCGATTTGCCGCAGCCCGAAGGGCCGAGCACGCTGATGATCTCTCCCTCCTTCAGATCAAGACTGACTCCGTTTAGAGCCTTGACCTCCCCGTATCTTTTAACAATATTGCTGATCTCAAGCAGTGGACTCGCGGTTTGGGCAGCTGATGTTTTCATATTTATTTCTTCGCCCCTTTTCTATAAAAAATACGTTCGATTATGATCATGATACATACGATGATGCCCCCGCCGGTGATGGTCGCTGCGGCTGCATAGCCAAAACGCATGTCCTCAAAGGCATCGTCAATGGCGACAGGCAGTGTTTGAAAATTGGGCGGGAACAGGATCGAGTTCACCGCCAGGTCGAACACACTGGAGCCAAAGGCGGCAAGACCAGCGGATACCAACGCTCCATGCACGAGCGGAATCAGGATCATCCTCACCCGGCTTAAGAGCGAGGCTCCCTGCATTTGCGCCGCATCGAGCAGACTTTGCGGCACTTTGGCCATTGCCCCGCTCATCACTCTTGTAATGATGGGGATGGCCCCCGCGATCGCTGCCAGCACCAGAATCGCTGGTTGGCCATATAACCGGAGTCCAAGCGGCTCCAGCCACTTTTGGTTCCAGACGAATATGTAGCCGATCCCGAGCACAACACCCGGAACGGCGAAGGTAATCAGTGACGCCGTTTCAATAAGCCGTTTAAACCGGAATCTGGAATAAGCGAGCACAAAGCTTGCCGCAAGTCCAATGAGCAGACCGAATAGGGCTGCAGCTCCTGCAATCAAGAGCGACCTGCCAAGTCCGGGGAACAAGGCTGCACCCTGCTTGAACAATTCCAGATAGTTATCGAGCGTAAGATTTCCCCCGGACAACCCGTCTGTCTGAACACGCAGCAGTGACATGACAAAGCTTGATCCGATAGGAATCCCGAGTACGATCAGAACAAAAAGCAGATTCCCGCCCGCAAGCAGCCACCCGTAATGACCGGCCGTTTTCGGTACGGACGGCACTGCACGGCCGGATAAAATATCGTATCGAGCCCTGCGCAGCACATAAAACTGCAGAGCCATCGCCGCCGCAATGATCACAACCAGATACAGGGAAAGCACACCCGCCATGTCAAAACGGATCGGTGACGTGTAAATGGCGGAGTAAATGGAATAAGGCAGTGTCGGAAACTTATAGACGACAGCGATCGCCGACGGAAGGCCGAAATCACCGATAGTGTCCATAAAAACAAGCGCAGCTCCCGAGCAAATGGAGGGCAGCAGCAATGGCGCCTGGATCGTTCTCCATACCCGGAAAGGAGAAGCCCCGCATAACCTTGCGGCATCAGACAGCATCTCCATTTTCCATTCCATCGCCGCACGTACCGTGAGATAAGCGAGCGGGAATTTGCTTAAGGTCATTACTGTGATCAGTCCTGTCGGTGAAAAAACAGCTCTCGTCACCCACTCCCACCCGAGCACGGAAACAGCAAGTCCGTTGCCTGCAGAAAACATGATCCATCCCTGGGCAAGAATAAAGGATGGCATGATGAGCAGTATCCAGGCAGCGGCATCCAGCAGCCCCGCGCCCGGAAACCGCCAACGGGTACGCGCCATCGCCAGCACGGTACCGAGCAGCGTGCCGAAACACGCAGTCCCGATCCCGAGCAGGAGCGAATTCTCCAGCGATTTCCTCCATAGCGGTCGGGTAAACACATCCCCCAGCAAAGAGATATCCCCTAAATTCAGATCACCAAAAAAGATACCAGGGAGCAGCACCTGGATGATAACCGCTCCCAAGGGAAACAGAACCAAAATGGCTAACAACAGGCTGACTGCCCAGCCCAGCCGATTCACACTTAAACCTTTCATTGTCGATTACTGGACAGACTGGTCGGCAAACCATTGCTTGATTTCAGCTTCATGTTCGCTTGCCCAGGCAGCATCGGCAATATTCAGCTTGGCATTCGGGTCACGGTCCGGCTTTGGTTTGGCACCCTCTGCGGAAGGCTCGAAAAAGCTTTCGTCCCCTTCATCCACCAGCTGCTGCTGAACCTTCGGATCAAGAAGGAAGTTCACGAATTCCTTGGCTGCTTCGATCTGATCGGAATCCTTCTGAATGGCAGCCACCCTTACCGAAGCAGGCGCCCCTTCCTCTGGCCATACCAGCTTCACCGGTTCTCCATCTGCCAGCATGCCGTACGCATTTGATTCCTGCAGTGCAGCTACGTCAATCTCCCCTGAAGTCATGGCCTGAACGACCTGCGGATTTTTCGGATACACATGCAAACCTTGCTTCATGAGGCTGTCGAAATAGGCTTGTCCGCCTTCCATGCCCTGTTGATTGAAAAACCAGGACACGAACGGGTAAGCCGGTGCTGCTACAGCCGGGTCAGCCATACCGACACGCCCTTTATATGCGTCTTTTTTCAGATCATCCCATGTCTTGGGAGCTTGCTCTTCAGAAACTTTATCCTTGTTATATACAATAATTCCGGCAGCGTGTGCGCCTGTCGGGTAATATGCGCCATCTTGCGGGATCACGGATTTGTACGCTTCCTTCAGGCCTGCGGCGTTATCGGGAGTCCAGCCCTGCAGCAGCTGTCCGTTGGCGTCAAGACCATAAATCGAAGGCATGGCATCGATCCAGACCACATCCCATTGCGGATTGGATTTTTCCGCTTCAATCCTGGACATGATTTCCGCTCCGTTGCCGGAGACGATATTAAGTTTAATGCCTGTTTTTTCCTCAAACATTTTGCCGATTACGGCATCAAAATCATTCAGATAAACCGTAAGCTCTTGAGCCTGCGCGGGCGGTGTGTCAGCTTTCCCCTGCTCCTCACCCGCCGCAGTCTGTGATTGTCCTCCGCACGCCGTGACCGTCATTAAGGCCAGCGCGCTGAAGGCGATGCCTGCTTTTTTCATCCATTTGTTACCCACGATATTTTTCCCCCTCATTTGAACTTGGCTATGAACTAAAACGCTGATGCGCTATTTCAAACTTTAACGAAACAATGTCACCACGAAGTTAAAGTAAATGCCCTTTTTTATTAAATTTATCTATATATATTGTTAGTAACCAAGAAATCATCTATATTTCAAACAGAAAGCGAGGGTTGTCCATGAATGTGCAACAGCTTAAAGTGTTTGTGGAAGTGATGAAAAGAGGAACGCTGCAAGGCGGGGCGGAGCATTTGGGGCTGAAGCAGCCTACGGTCAGTTTTCATCTGCGAAAATTGGAGGAGGAGCTGGGCGTCGAGCTTTTCCGCAAGCATTCCAGAAACCTGCGGCCAACCAAGGCGGCTGAAGAACTGCTTCCCTATGCACGCCATATTCTGTCCCTGATGGATGAGGCTGCCGAGCGGATGAGCATGCATGCAGCCCAAACGGGCATCAAGCTGAAGCTTGGAGCGAGCTATACACCTGCCACCTACTATTTGCCGCCTTATCTGGCCGAATTCCGGCACAGATATCCATCTGTTCAACTGCTGCTGAATGTAAAAAAGGCAGAGAGCATGCTGCACTTGCTGCGAAATTATGAAATCGACGTGGCGATCGTCTCTTTGCCCCAAGATGAAGAAAAAGGGCTATGTGTGATTCCGCTGCTCGAAGATGAGCTGCAGCTGGTCATGAGCCCTCAGCATCCCCTGGCCAATATGGAGCATCTGACAGCAGATGATCTGCAGGAGGAAACCTTTTTGCTGCATGAAAGCGGGACAACCTCAAGACGGCTGGCGGAAGAATGGGCGTCCACTATTGGATTGGAGTTCAGATCCACTATGGAACTGGGGGCTATTGAGACAATAAAAGAGTCTTTGAAATACAGTATGGGGATAGGTGTGCTGCCTCTGCGCAGTGTGCTTAGGGAGACAACAGCCGGGGAGCTTGTGAAACGGTCCCTCCCGGGAGGCGGGTATAGCAACCGCAGGTATATCTGTCTGGTGTACCGGGACGAGCCCATTTATTCTCAGCATACTAAAATGTTTATCGATTATATGCAGGCTGCAGCGGAGGTTAATTTGAATCCGTAAATATCAACGAAGGGCGGATTGCACGAAAGCCGACCGAAGCCTGTTTGGCGTAAAATATTTGCGGGAACAGGCCTTCAAAGGCGATCTAAATATGTTCTTTTATATAACTGCACAACTTGCGTTGCTACAGCTTCAATATCACTATCTATTTCCCCCAGTACGTAAGATTCCAATACTCCCATGGTTGCCGTTCCTAAAAACTTCAAAAAGATATGCTTATCGATAATCGGATGCGAATCCTCATTAATCTTTTTATTGATTTCGCCCATAGTAAAGGACAGCAGCTTCTCGCGAAATGATGAAGCGCCTTTACTTTTAAACAACGCGGCAAAAAAAGATTTATGCTGTTCAAAATAAGTGAACCATAATATCGCCCCTTCTATCATCCCCAAGTCTTTTTTTTGCTCACATATTTCTCGTAATTGTGCTATATGGTCATCCACAATCCTATCTAACAGATCATACTTATCCATGTAATGCAGATAGAATGTTTTTCGGCCAATGTTGGCTTTTTCCGTAATATTTCTAACCGTAATCTCGTCAAACCCATCTTCAGCTAACATTTGCAAAAAAGTCGTTTGAATAGCCTGCCGGGACTTTAAAACTCTTCGATCTGTTTTATCCACTCAGAAGTCCTCCTCTATTTTGTACACAAAGAAAAGAATATGAGTATTAACACGCATATTGCGTGATGTGGTTATTGAATTAGCTGTATCTTTTTATTAATTTAAATATACACAAGAAAATTATTACTCACAAGTGCATTAAAACATGAATAAAGGTGGTTTTAACTGTGACAGTTACGAAAAAGAATGTAAAATTTCGTGCACATGGTCTGCAAGTGGCAGCGATTCTAAATGTGCCTGAGCAAGCTGAAGAAAAGAAACAAAATCCAGCAATTGTATGCGTTCATCCGGGCAGCAGCTGCAAAGATCAGACGGCGGGCATTTATGCGGAGAAACTTGCAGAGCTGGGATATGTAACAATGGTGTTCGATGCGTCTTATCAAGGAGAAAGCGAAGGCGAGCCCCGTTACGCGGAATATCCGGCTGCACGCGTTGAGGATATTAGGTCTGCTGTTGATTACCTGACTACACTGGATGATGTCGATGAAAATCGGATTGGGGTGTTAGGTGTTTGTGCAGGAGGCGGATATGCGGTAAATGCTGCAATGACTGAGCGCCGCATCAAAGCAGTCGGCACTGTCGTTGGTGCGAATATCGGCCGTGGATATCGTGAAGGCGATCCTGTCAAAGTTTTAGAGGAGGTTGCTAAACAACGCACGGCTGAAGCGCGTGGAGCCGAACCTATGGTTACACAATGGATTCCTAATAGTCATGCTGAAAGAGAAGAAGCTGATATGACGGATATAGATATGGTAGAAGCGGTTGATTATTACCGGACGCCAAGAGGTCAGAGTCCCAACTCCCCAAACAAACTGAAATTCACCAGCATAGGCTCGATCATCGGCTTTGATGCTTTCCATTTAGCAGACAGTCTGCTGACTCAGCCTTTGCAAATTATTGTCGGCGGCGTACAAGGGGCGTTTGGTTCATATAAGGATGGTCATGAGCTTTATAACCGGGCTGCCTCTCAGAAAAAAGATTTATTTGTTATTGAAGGGGCAAGCCACTATGACCTGTACGACAAGCCGGAGCCAGTTCGTAAAGCTGTTGAAAAATTAGGTGCTTTCTATAGCGAAAATCTTTAGGATAACGCACGGAGGGTGTCTCAAAGACATCCTCTCAGTAATTCCCTTCTGATTTCTTTCATTTTCGAAAATTCGGAAAATCTATCATTTACAAAAAACTGGTTGTACATGGATTAAATTTCCACTATACTTGGGTTGTAAGCGCTTCATTATAAAAACCTATCAGCCTTCCTACTTCATGTGCTGTCCAAAAAGATAAACTATAAAGCGAGGTGATCCCCTGCCAGATAGTCCAAACCGCTTGATATCGGCTGATGTTCCGGAAGTGTCCAAGATCCAGGCTTTCATATTTTTTGAGGAGGGAACAAAATGTTAAGAAAAGGAATATGTGCGGTTGTGCTGCTCAGTCTCCTGATCACTCTGTTTCCCGCAAAACAAGCAAGCGCAGCGAATTGGACTCTGATTTGGAGCGATGAATTTAATGGTAATTCATTAAATCGGTCCTATTGGACCCCTGAAATCGGTACCGGAAGCGGCGGCTGGGGAAACAATGAGCTGCAGTATTATACCGACCGTCCGCAGAATTTGAAGGTTGCCGACGGCAACCTGGTCATTACGGCCCAAAAAGAAGCTTACGGCGGAATGAATTACACCTCGGCCCGGATCAAGACGCAAAACCTGCAAACCTTTACTTACGGAAAAGTGGAAGCGCGGATCAAGCTGCCGTCAGGCCAAGGGTTATGGCCGGCATTCTGGATGCTGGGCAGCAACATCAACTCCGTCGGTTGGCCGTACTGCGGAGAAATCGACATTATGGAACGGGTAAATAATAATCCTTATGTAAACGGCACTGTGCATTGGGATGCAGGAGGCTATGCTCAATACGGGCGGGAGTCGAGAAATCTCGATTTTTCCCAATACCATGTATACAGCATCGAGTGGGACTCCAAGTATATCCGCTGGTTTGTTGATGGACAGCAGTTCAATGAATTTTATATTGAAAACGCAACAGGCAACACCGAGGAATTCCAGCGTCCGTTCTTTATTCTCCTGAATATGGCAGTTGGCGGAAACTGGCCTGGTTCTCCTAATAACTCAACGCCGTTCCCGTCGCAAATGCTGGTCGACTACGTGCGCGTCTATAAAGCAAGCTGACGGTGAAGGATCGTCCATAAAACCGAGGGGTTGTCCCAAAGTCATATTGCTGGCTTCGGGGCGGCCCTTCTTCTCTTTCCCGCTTTCGTCAGCTCCGTTTCTGTACTGTAAAGCCAACTTTCCAAATATAATCTAATAGTTCGTGTTCAAAAAGTCAGGTTTTCAGCACCGAGAAGGTTGGATGAAACTAGGGACTGAGGAGCGGAGCGTACTTGGGGTACGTGAGCACCTGAAATGTTTCCGCAGGAAACATGCTTCGGAAGCATCTGCTAAGGCCCGGCTGAATTCAAGATTCGATGTCGAGTCCGCTTCCTGACTTCCTTCGTGATCAAAAGATGACTTTTTGAATTACCTCTAATACACGATAACTTCTTCTAATTGCAGGGGAGGGAGATTCAGGCTATGGCGATACGTCCGCCAATATTGCAGAGAGGCGACACCATTGGGGTTGTAACCTTGGGCAGCCCATTGGATGCAAGTGTCATTAATGCACGGATTGAAACTTTGAGATCCATGGAGTTCAATGTCGTTTTAGGGCAATATGTATATGCACGAAACGGATTCCTGGCCGGCACAGACGAGCAGCGGGCATCCGATCTAATGATGATGTTTCAAAATCCGCAGGTGAAAATGATCCTGCCTACAAGAGGCGGCACCGGCGTGGCCGGCATTCTTCCCTACCTTGATTATAACGTGATCCGGAATAATCCCAAAATCGTTACAGGCTACAGCGATATAACCGTGCTGTTAAACGTGTTGTATCAATTTGCGGATTTAATCACATTTCATAGTCTGCTGCTTATAGACTTCAAGAACGAAACGCCTGCTTATAATTTTGACCAGTTTTTTGCCGCGACCTCCTTATTCTCATTGACCCGCCCAATGCTGAATCCGCCAGGAATCCCGCTGGTCAGCAGAGTTCCGGGCAATGTTACGGGTCCGCTGGTGGGCGGCAATCTGACATCCTTTGTTGATACTCTGGGTACTCCCTTTGAAATCGATACCAGGGGGAAGATTCTTGTTCTTGAAGAAACCCATGAACCGACCAATACGGTTTACAGGTACTTGAATGATTTGAAGCTGGCCGGAAAATTCAATGACTGTATCGGCATTATTATAGGGGAATGCACGGGGTGTCAGGTGGCGTACGGCACATCCTATGAAGATTTGATCAACCAATTCATCGTGCCTCTCGGCAAACCGCTGATCACAAATCTTGCAACAGGACATGGACAGTACAAAGCGGCATTGCCGATCGGAGCCATGGTGAACCTCAACTCGATCAATAATTCCATTACGGTGGTGGAACCAGTCATAAGCTTAGTTTGAAAGCATAATTGAATATATATATTAGATTTTTCTAATCATTTTACATTATTATGTATAATGGATGTTCTAAAGCAACATTCACGCAATGATTCGAGTAATCGCCAGAGGTGGTATTTCCATGAATAAAAACAAAACACTATGGATAGCACTAGGTGTTGTTGCTGCTTTAATTATCTTCTATTTTGTTATTCCTATTGTACTTTACCTTTCTACTACGTCTTCTTCTCCGTAAATCTATAAGTATAAGTTGTACATGTGTGTATGTTAAAGAACCGCACCAACGTTCCTGTATCCGCAAACTTCTTCTCCCATATCGTACTCGGCGGTCGCTGATGCGCTGTTGCACCAACCGCATCAGCTTCTCGTGCGAGATGTTGTCCAAGTAAGTGCGGATGTCGATGTCCACCACCCAGTGGACGACCTTCTTCACCGCACGACGGATATGCCGAATGGCCTCGTGCTGATTGCGCTTGGGTCGGAATCCATAGGAATCTTCCTGGAGCATCTTTTGAATCTTCGCTGCAAATGTCTCTTCTCCGATTACTTCCACGATGTCTACCGGACTTGCACCGGCTAGTTGTGCCTAGCTTGGCTAGGCGTGCAAATGCAAAAAAGCCCGCGTTACACGCGGACTCTGCCTGGTGATAAACCCATCGTGGCTGCAATTTCGTACTGGCTCTTCTGGGGGGATTGTTCCAGGACTGTACATCTTATTTTAAGCCGATTCACCGTCAGCGTCCGGGCGCGCGGAAAAGAAATTTCGGTCATCTGTGACTATTCTTTCTTCTTCGGATTCAGGGATGTTTCAAGCAAATAGTCAACGACCCAAGGTCCAATATTAGCACCGGCGGCGGCTGAATGAACGAGATGAGCAAGGTGATCAGCAGCATTCCCGATCGCCCATACTCCTGATCGACTTGTTCTTCCATAAGCATCGGTAACTGCGAAACCGGCTTCGTCTGTTTCACAGAGAGAGGCAGCTAGTTCAGACGCGGCTTTGAAAGGGGCCGCCACAAAAACGGCTTCACATGGCACTTCCGTGCCGCTCGCTGTGGCGATGGAGACGAGTTGGTCCCCTTCCCTTACCAGAGCGGTCACCTCGTCTTGAACGGTTTTAACTCCGAATCCGTCAAGCCTTGTTAGCGTTTCGGAGTCGAACTCGTGTGGGCTTACGATTGTTACGGATGAAGACCACGCGGTCAAGAACTTTCCAAGCTGGGCAAGGCGCTCCGGTAGTCCAAAGGCTACGAGAGGTTTGTCCCGAACTTCATATCCGCTGAAGCATGGGCATAGATGAACGTACTTGCCCAACCCCTCTTTTAAGCCAGGCACCATTGGAAGCACATCGACCAACCCTGTGGCCAGCACTACGGCCCGAGCCATGATCTTCATCTTGCTGCCCCAGACATCAAAGAGCCCATCGGACCTTTCTTCGATCTTCAATACGGTCTCACTGCGAATTTCTCCGCCGTAGCTTACCACTTCGGAACGCCCACGTTCCAGGAATTCTACCGGTGTACTTCCTTCATGCCCAAGGTATTCATGAATCTTTGGGATCATTGAATTGCGAACGGGGCCTCCGTCATAAACGACCGTTCGGCGACGGGCTCGAGTGAGAAACAGTGCTGCGCTTAGCCCTGCAGCTCCTGCCCCTACCACCGCCACATCGAAGATATCATCAAAGTCTTCTGAAGTTTTGTGATTCATCATATTCTTTCCTCCTTATAACGATCTTTTAGTGAAATGAGTATAACTACATAATGGATATTATAAGTCCATAATAACTTTGATTTTCGAAAGCTGTCAAGAATTTTTTTAAGGGGTAACGTCAGGAAAATGTCGTTTTACACCGCCTTGTTAGGCTACTATATTTATACATATTAACGCGGTGATTAAATAAATAATAAAACAAAAAATAGCCTGTTGAGGGTTTCTCAACAGGCTGAAGCCCGCATTACACGCGGACTTTCATTTTTCTCCCTCTAAAAATCATGCTGTCAGCGCGGCCAACGCTTTTGCGCAGACATCAATTTTTCGTAGGGTGTATGCGGTTCGGTCTGATACCAATAGGCAACAGTGGCCAGATCATCCTGCCGTTCAAACAAGCCCCGGTTGCAGACGCCAATCTGCTGAATCGTCACCTTCAAATCGCTCTCAAACCGGATCGGGTCCATAATATGCCAGCGGTAGAAGCTGCGCATCGGCGGGCAATCTCCCAGGAATTGATCATTATAATCCGTTTCGTGGTTGGAATAGAACGGATATCCGAGAAATGGCGTCGAATACGTATTTTCAACGGCTCTTCCGCCTGACTCTTTAGTAATGAATCCCCAGGCGCCTCCGAAATAATCCTCCATTCCCGTTCCGCAAATTGTCGGATAGTCCTGATCGCCGTCCATGAAAAACTTCATTTCCCCTTCTCCCCACCAGTATCGCTCCAGGGCTGTCAGGGCAATATATGTCCCCACATAATGACCTTTACCTTGGACACCATCCAGAATGACATAATCCTCCGCTAGCGTGGTGATATGCTGACGTCTCCACTGAGCATGGAAATACGCCGCTTCCTCGGGGATCGAGTCATACAGTGTGTAATCGAATTGATAGAAAAAGCCTTCAATATCTCCAGGGTGCTGATTCTCAATCGTCACCCGCACGCTCTTCCGAAACGGCATGGGAAAGTAACAGTTAAAACCGCGCGTAGGGTTAACGACAATTGGCATGGAATTGACCACATGGGTTGCGGCAAAACCGCTGCAGAAGAAATCGCCTAGCGGGGACTCCACCGACGGCGCTTCCTCATCATCCCAGTAAATTCGCAGAACGAGATCACGAAGGACAAAATAACCGGCTGGTGTCGAATTCGTCACAGTTATCCAGAAGTGCTGCAGCACGCCCGGACCAGCCATTTCCGCCAGCACCGCGGTCTCTCCGGCCTTGAGCGTAATGCAAGGGCGCCCTTTGCGGGATGGACCCAGGTGGCTGGCCTCCTTTCCGCCAGCACCTTTATCTCCATGCGGGTTTTCCGCCGTGATCGAACGGCTTTTGCCGTTATTCATCAAAGGGAGGCTTGCGAGACTGTTCGTAAATGGACTGTTTAGCATAGGGTCATCTCCTTGTTTTCAAACTTTATAATATTACTGCTTCACGCCGCCTGCCATAATGCCATCCATAATGTTTTTTTCAAAGATTAAAACGAACAGAATGATCGGCAGAATGATAAACCATCCCATCGCGCTGATCATATCCCACGGCATTTCGAAGTTACTGGCCCGCGGAATCAGCGTAATGCCCACACTCAGTACCTTGATATTGTAGGAAAAAAATAATGGCGTGAAAAAGTCATTCAGACAGGTAATAAAATTGATAATGCTGATCGTGGCGATGGCCGGCTTCATCAGCGGAAAGACGATCTGAAATAAAATCTGCATAAAGTTCGCCCCATCCACCTCAGCTGCTTCCTCGATGGTGATGGGAATCTGCTTCAGAAAATTGTGCAGGATCATAACCGAAAATGGGAGCAGTGCACTAGTGTACAAGATGGTAAGTCCCGTGTAACTGTCGATTAATTTAACAGATTTCATAAAATCATACAGCGGTCTGGCCGTGATAATGCCAGGGATTAATGTTGAGAACAGAAGCAGTTTATAAGCGAGACCCAGCCCGCGGGAGTGCTCATTCCTTGCAAAAGCGTAAGCAGCTGCAATACCGAACACCACAGAGGCGATCAGTGAAAATAGGGTAATGATCATTGTGTTATACGTCATCTCACCGATGTTCATCTGGACAAAGAGATCGCGGTAATTACTGAAAGTGACGCTCTTGGGCAAATAATGAATCGGTGAGGCAAAGAGAGAGCCTTTGGGCGTAATGGACGAAATGAATATCCAGTACAGCGGCAGGAGCACGATCACCGCCATGATGGCCGTCATGCTCCACCTTAAAGCAAAGGGGGCTATTTTCAAGCTCTTTGAATTCATGGTCGCCTCCTATTGTTCAGAGCGCTTGATCGCAAGCAGATTCAGACTGCTGAACACCATCATCAGCACAAATAAACAGACTGCAATCGCCGAGCCATACCCGATATTCAGATTGGTAAAAGCTTCAATAGCGATCCGGTACGCCAGCAAGCTGGTGGAATCACCGGGCCCCCCGGAAGTCATGGCATATACAATGTCGTAACTGACGATTCTCCACAAGGTGAAGAAGATGCATAACGTTAACAGTGTCGGCAGAAGCAATGGCAGCGTAATTTTGAAAAACGACTTCACCGTGCCCGCACCGTCCATCCTGGCTGATTCATACAGCTCTTCGGGAATAAATTGCAGACCGGCAAGCAGCAGGATGGCGAAGAAAGGCACATCCTTCCACAAATCGACGGCGATTACAGCAGCTTGTGCGGATGCCGAATGAATGAGCCAATCAAAGTGAAACCCGGGAAACACCCTGCGGATTAAATCATTGACGAGACCGTACGAATCATTGAAGGCCCACTTGGCTGCAATCCCCGTTACGATCATGGGCATGGCCCAGGGAATCAGGGTGATCGTGCGGAGAAACTTTTTCCCTTTAAAGTTCAGGTTCAGCATCAACGCCATCAGAATGCCAAGGATGATATGCAATACCATGGACACCACAGTAAAAGTGACAGTAAATTTTAATGAAGTGATGACTTTATCATCCCTGAAGACCTGGATGAAATTGTCCAACCCGACGAAAGTATGCTGGCCGCCCTTGAACATATTGATTTCGAAAAAACTGTTATAAAGCGTCACCAGACTTGGGTACAGGGTCGTAAACCCCCGGATCAGCAGTACGGGAATGATGAGCAGCCATGCCAATTTTAATTTGGCGGATGACCTTGCGGCCGGCGTCTTCAAACCCGGATTTTGTTTTGCTGTATATGCCGTTTTCAAGGCCATTCTCCTTTCTTGACGAACTGGCCGTTTCTTAACTCAGCAATGGTTGCCGGTTCCGAATCATCCGGGTTATTTAATGCCGAGCCGCTCAATTTCCTTGTTGGCCTGCGCTGCGGCTTCGTCCAGACTGATTTCATCGGAAACGTATTTTTGGAAGATGGAGCCGATGCTATTGATAAATTCCATGGATTGCGGAACAATGGGTCTGCCGCGGAGGTTACTGGTTTTAATATATTCCCTCACCTTATCGACCCCCTCGCCTTTAAAGGCAGGATCATTGATCACATCAAGCCTGGCCGGCAGTCTGCCGGACATTTCACTGTAAGCAATCTGCCCCTCTTTACTGGCAACATAGGAGAGAACCTTCTTGGCCGCTTCTTTCTTCTCCGAGGATTTGTTCAGCACATAGTGCCAGGAAGCCATAAAGGCGTCATTGGTTTCAAATTTCGGCATGGGCACGATGTCAAGCTGTTCCGGGCCGTATTTGCCGGACTTCTGAAAGGTGGGAATGGCCCCCGTATACATAAACAGCATGCCATACTTGCCGTCGATAAACTTCTGGATCATCGGGTCATAAATGTCTGCGAGCTGCGAGAGCGGAGTTACTTTATCCTTTTGTGCGAGATCATGCATGAATTGAAGAGCTTCCCGCGTTTTCGGATTACTCCAGTCATAATAGTCGCCGCCGAACAGGTTGACGAAGGTTCCGATCTCGTTAAAGACATAGCTCTTTTCCCACGCTCCTCCGTAACCGTATACATCCCCTTTCGTCACCGCCTTGGCAAACGCGAGAAATTGCTCTTTATTTGTCGGAACGTCCATCCCCGCTTCCTTCAGCTTTTCATGATTGACCCAGAACGCCAAAACCTCCATATAGCTCGGCACCGAGAAAATACTGCCGTTATACGTGATCATGTCCTTAACGTACTGCTCCGAGAAATTGGACACGACTTCAGGTGTCATGACGTCCTGCTCCAGCGGCTCCAAATAACCGGCTCTGGAGAAGGCCGTGATCAGCTCGTCGTTGGTGTGCATTACATCGATCGTATTGTCGCCTGATGACAGGATCGTGGTCATCTTGGCCACCATATCATCCGGATTGGTCGGGGTGGCGACTACATTGATCTTCACGCCCGTTGCATCCTCTATTTTTTTCTGATAAGCAGCCCACCCCGCCTGAGTTGAATCATTGGTCATCAATGTGATGCTTGGGCTGGCGCTGCCCCCTTGATCTGTGCCTTGCGGCTTGCCCTGCGACGAATCAGCGCCTCCGCAGCCTGCAAGCGATAACGAGAGCAGTGATATGCAAGCCAGAATGGAGATTACGAATTTTCGCTTAGGTTTGTTCATCTGCAGAAGTCTCCCCTTTTCTTGTCTTGATGAGCCGGCCGGCTGTACAGTACCCATTATAGATTTCAAATGAAAGCGGTTAAATACAATTATCCTTGCAGAAAATATAAAATTTCACGAACTCGGATCGGGGCTGCTTAAAGCTGGGGGATTGGACAAGCAAAAGGTTTCAGGGACATTGTCAAAGCAAAATGTTTATGATATAACCGTTTACAATGATTTCGAAGCATGACTAATCCCTGATTGTAAGCGTTTGCAGTTTAATTATGACTTCGGTGGTGGTCTCTTTGCTCCTGATATCGAAAATGCACAAATTTCTCCGTTTTCATTTCAGCAGTTTCCGGAACAAGCTCATATTCGGTTTTTTCTTGATTGCCATCATCCCTCTTGTAGTGATCAGTCTGCTCTCTTACCAGCTGTCTTTCAAAATTGCCAGGGATGGCATACTGGAGTCCGTAACCTATTCCAGCAATCAGCTGAATTCTTCACTCGCCAATCGTTTTGAGCAGATGGAATACGCCGCAAACGCAATGCAATATTACATGTACACGCTGGTGCTTGAGCCAAGCCACTCCATTACCAGCCAACTGGACAAATACAGCTATATTAAAAACAATATTTCCAATTTGAACTATACGTTTCATTTCGTGAACATTAATGTTTACACCCGGCCTGATTTACTGTTCAGCAATCAGGGCATTAACTTTTTTAAGCTGGATGAGCTGTCCGGCCGTGGGTTGTCCCAGGCAGATTTGCAGCAGCAATTAAACCGCATGCAATGGCGGCTGTTTCCCGGGCAGCGGGAACCGTTTGTTAAATCGGGCTCCACGGCTTCCCGCGATTATCTGTCCGTATTCAATGCATTCAAAAAAAAGGCCAGCAGCCAGCTGGAGTACGTCTATTTCATCGATATTGATGAGCGGGAAATCGCCAGGCTGCTCGCTGACAGCAGTCCGGATCCGTCGGTGCAGACCTACATTGTGGACAGCAGTGGATATATCGTATCCCACCCGGATCTCACCAAGCTGGGTACAATGATCGGGACGGACATGATGCACACGGTGCTGAACAATCCCAGCTCACCGGTTTCCTTCAACAAAACCCAGCTGATTATCCACCATAACGACATTTCAGGCTGGTATGTCATTACTGAAGTTCCGGACACGTACATTCGGCACCATACCAATGTGCTGGTTAATATTTTGCTGGTCATGATTTTGCTTGTGGTCATGATTGCATTGTTCGCCAGCCTCTTCATTTCCAACAGCCTGAGCAGCAAAGTGAGGAGAATGGCCAAAGTGATGTCATCCTTTCGACTCAATGACACTCATCATCAGATTCTGGAATTGCATATGCCTGTATCCACAGAGAAGGCTTATCTGGATGAGCTGGACCAGCTGTCTCTTGTTTTCAATTCCATGATTCATAGGATAAATGACAATTTCCGTACGATGCTGGTCATGAATTTGCAGGAGGAGAAGCTCAAGTTTCAGCTCCTGCAGTCGAAAATCAACCCCCATTTTCTGTATAACATTCTGGAGTCGATCAAGACCTGTCAGTCTCTGGGGAGGATTGATGAAGCGAATGCTATGATCACGAGGCTCGCCAAGTTTTACAGACTTATCCTGAAGAAGGGCGACGAACTCATTACAATCCGGGATGAGCTCGAAATCGCGGTATTATATCTTGAATTGGAGAAGGTCAACCACAGCCGGTCATTGACATGGAATATTGTACAAGCGGAGCAATCAGAGCATTTTCTGATCCCCAAATTTACCCTGCAGCCTCTGATCGAGAACAGCATCCGGCATGGTCTGCGCAGTGGAGAGGTATTAGATATTCAAATTTCCGTCGAATACGGGGATGAGGATATGATCATCAGCGTCCGGGACAATGGAACCGGTATGCCGGCAGCGAAACTTGCCGATATCCGCACCTCTCTGGGGCGAAAAAACGCCGATACCAAACGATACTACGGAATCAATAACGTACACAAAAGGCTGTCCCTCTATTCCAATGGGCGAAGCGGTTTACACATAGACAGTGCGGAGGGGCACGGTACAACGGTGAGCGTCTTTTTTCAACAGATGCTGCCTGATGATGAAGAATTCTAGAGCAGAGGAGATTGGGTTCCATGGACACAAAAAAAGTAATCATTGTAGACGATAATGAGCTTTCAGTGGAAGGCATTTATAAAAATATCGATTGGCATGAACTGGGAGCTGAGGTGAGCTATATAACGACCAATGCTTCAGAGGTGGCAGACAAGATTCATACGATGGAGATCGACCTTATCATATCCGATATTTGCATGCCGGGAATGAACGGGCTGGACTTGTCCAAGGCTGTCCTTGGCAGCAAGCCTTACACCAAAATCATACTGATCAGCGCATACGACGATTTTGAATTTGCAAAAGAAGCGATCCGGATCGGAGTATGCGATTATGTGGAAAAGCCGGTTGATTACGCCTACTTGCAGCAGGTTGCCGCCAGGGTGCTGAAAGAATCGGAGCAGGAAAAAATGATTTTGCAGCAGCTGCAGCAGAGCCGTCCGGCCATGATCCGCAAATTTTATAGCGAGCTGCTTGAAACCAGTCCCGATGATGCCGAGTTTTTTCTTGCCGATCAGGCGGCATATATGGGCCTCGACATCGATGAGGATGAATATATTTGTGCCGTTATTCAAATAGACAATTTCATCGAGGCCAAGAACATGTTCGGAATTGAACGCTATCATGTGCTTGTCATGAGCCTTGCGGCTGAAGTGGAGCGGTCGTTTTCCCGGTATGGGCTATCTTATACGTTAACCCAGGGGAATAACCTGATGGTGATTTTGGGGAACAAAACTGGCACCGATGACAGCTTCTATTCGTCAGTTTATAAGCAGTTTTCGGACATTCTCGACAAGCATGCCTCCTCTCCCCTATCCCTTACCATCGGAATTGGTGATATTGTGCCGTGCGTCTGGCAGGTATCCACCTCTTACCGCAATGCTAAAAATGCGACGGGATACCGGTTCATATTCGGGGAAGGACATATTTTTAACATCCATGACATACGCAGAAACCGTACCAGGTCTGCTTTTTTCACAGCAGGCACGGCAGGTGACGAAGAACGGCTCGTCCGGTTGATTTCGCAGAAGGATTTATCCGGCTTAAGGCAGTTCACGGACTCTTTAGCGGTTGAGCTTGTGGACCATTATATCGATAAAAATGGCATCATTGCTTGCATATACTCCATGCTGGCCCGGCTCAACCGCTTTCTCTACGATACGGAAGTAGATACGGCACAGTTGCAGAACAGCATAAAGAGCATGTTCGCGGATCTGGATCAGTTCCAGACCTGTGCACAAATATGCGACCGGTTGTATGATATTTGCGCGGAATGCTGCAGCCAGCTGCAAGAGTCCGTACAGTCCCAGCACAACCAAATTGCAGGCCAGGTTGTAAGTTACATCGAAGACCACTATATGAACGCGGACATGAGCATTCATGACATTTCATCCCATTTAAACATTAGTGCAAATTACCTGGGCGTTCTATTCAAAAAGGTTAAAGGGCACACGATATCCGATTTCATCACCACCGTTCGGATTCAAAAAGCCCGGGAGCTGCTCTCCTGTACCCAGCTAAAAATTATGGAAATCAGCGAAAAAGTCGGCTACGCCAACCCGTACTATTTCAGCGCCAGCTTTAAAAAGCGTACAGGCCAGACTCCTTCGGAATACCGTTCCGCAGAACAAATAGGGCCGTGATAAATTTTGTGTATGCCTAACTTACAGCAGCTTGTCTCAGCAATCCCTCCTGAATATTGATGATCAGTACGTTGGATAAACCAGCCCGATATCATGTTTCCGGCGAAGAGTCCCTTCCTGGAGTT
Organism: Paenibacillus terreus; assembly: GCF_042138595.1. Classification (NCBI taxonomy): domain Bacteria; kingdom Bacillati; phylum Bacillota; class Bacilli; order Caryophanales; family Paenibacillaceae; genus Paenibacillus; species Paenibacillus terreus. Next base: position 207,179 of record NZ_JBHIRX010000004.1, read on the forward strand.
CAAGCAATTCGTTGCCCTTGACGGAGAACTCCAGCTCTGCGCCTTGGTATAAAATGCTTCCTTCAACCGTTCTTGCACTCATTCCGAGCACTCCCTTCAGCTTACCGCTTCGGTCTGTAATCAGCCGCACTCCTGCCGGAAAGCGAGCATAGCTTTCCCCGCCGCGCAAAACTTCGCTGCTCTCCGGCAGGTTAATCAGCTCAAATACTGCTCCGTCAACGCTGCGTGCATAAGCCGTATACGGTGCGATCTCTTCACCGTGGTCGAAATCATATGGCACCAGACCGGTAAACCACAGCTCGCCGTCAGGAGTCGGCATAATGCCGCACAGCCTTTCAACGTAATCCAGCACGCACAGGATTGCTGGCGAGTATGCTTCCGTAAAGCCTTCCTCCCCGGTCCATGGGCTTAAGCACTGTGCGAAACGCTTCATTTTGGCTATCGCAGCCAGGATCGGGAACATGACCCACGTCAGCTCCACATGCCGGTCATGATGCTCGAAGGCGTGCGGAGCGCGGATCAGGCTTAAAAAGTTGGACGGGCCGCTCCAGCTGTTATAGCTGGAGAACGGGTCGAAGCGCGGATCGTCCATCGCCATGGAGGTAAACGGATATTTGGCAAAAAATTTACGTGTGTTCAGCAAATACTTCTGCAGCATCGTATCGAAAAATGCCCGGTCACCGACCTCACATGCCATTACACGCAGCAGCACATCGGACTGTACGCGGACAAACCGGTCATGTCGGTCCCGGTCATAGAAAAAGTAGTCCTCGGTATCGAAGCACTGCGTAAACAAGCTTTGCAGGCTCTCCTCCGCTTTAACACGCCATTCTTCTCCGTTCTCGCCAAGCGTTGCGGCGATCCGGGCCAAATAGGTGCGCTGGCAGTAAACGTTGGCCGTTAAATCCGGCGCGATGAATGGAAGAAGCGGGGAGTCAGGGTAACAGCGCGCCGGATCCCCAAGATGCGGCGTATCCGGCACATGCCAGAATCGCGGTGACAGATCATGGCCGGTATCAAACGTGCAGAACGCCTCGACACCACCTGTACCGCGGGTATCCCGGTTTTCGGCCAGCCACTGGTCATGCCTGCTCATCGCGGAATACATCGTGCGCAGGAAATCGTCGTTCCGGCCATGCAGCGCATCATAATTCCAGACGCTGCGGGCCAGCGGCGTGACCATTTGAATTTGGCGAAACATCGGACCGTCTGCCGTTACCTTATAGGGCAACAACCCGTCCTCGCGCTGGTGAACCGCAAAAGCGCGGTATGTCGCCTCCGATACCGATGGTATGAACCGTGCCAGCAGTTCGGCATTAATCGTGCCCGTGCTTTCCAGCCAGCAGCCAAGGTAAACACCGCCCTCATGCAATATCGGCTGCGAGCCGCCGGTCGGAACGATACAATCCAGCAGCTTTCCGAGCGCATGGTAGTACACCGTTTCCAGCCGGCCTGTTGACGCGAACCGTACGCCGGACCGCTCCCATTCAGCCAGAACGGCGGCATCCGACTCCTTCTTCATTGGGCCGACCTTTTGGGCCATGTCTATACTGCGCAGCCGTTTCAGCAACTGCTCTCTCATCCGATTTCCTCCTCGTTTGTTACCGGTTCCCCGGCGCAAGAACGTCAGTTATTTATTACTTTCGAAAATTTTGACCGTCCCGCTATAAAAATCGGCGACTGCCTGCTCGACTGTTTTCTTGCCAAAGCCAATTTCCTGAATGGTCGTCTCCGCCAGCTTTGAAAATTCGGAAAATCCCGGCAGATTGTAACTGACCGCAAACGGTTCGCTCTCGGCCTGCTTGGAAACCCTGCTCGTATAGTCGTAAATGATGCTGTCCACCTCGTTCGCATCGCTTTCGAGCAGCTTGCGGTTGGCAGCCGTTACCGGTACGCCGCGGTCGTTGCCAAGGATCTTCGCCGCATCCGGATCATTGACCCAGAAGCTCATCAGCCGGGCGACCTCAGCCGGATGCCCGGTTTTGGCATAACCGGACATGCCCTGGCTGGATTCGAACACAACGCCGGTTCCCTTCTGGCCCCGCGGCACCTGCACGAGTGTCAGCTTATCCTGTGTCATGCCCTGCATCGCGGCAAGCTGGTTGGAGGCGGCCAGCGTCATTGCGACCTTGCCTGTAATGATCAGCGACTTGCCCGTATCGGTCGGCGGATTGGATACCTGCAGCTCCGGTGTGGCAACGCCGCCAGCTTCGGCAGTCTTTTGCCAGAAATCAAACCATGGACGAATATCCGCTTCCGTGTAGCCTAGCTGGTTGTTCGGCATATCGTACAGCTGTTTTCCGTGCTGCTTTAAGTAAATATCCATGCCGTCGAAGGTGAAGTTATATGTGCCATAATAACCTTTGCCAAGCTTATCGGAAATTTGCTTGCTGACCGCCGCATAGTCGTCCCATGTCCAGCCGTCCTGCGGAACAGGAATGCCCGCTTTCTCGAACATCGACGTATTGATGATGATGCCTCTGGCGTTGGCGCCTGCCGAGATATGCTGCAGCTTGCCGTCAAATGTGCCGTATTCCACCATGGCTTTATCCACATCCTTCAGGTCGAGCTCCTTGCCGACGTAAGGGCCAAGATCCAGCAGCACGCCCTTCTTTGCATAATCGACAACATTGCCGCCGAGAAAGAAAACGTCCGCTGCCGTGCCTGATGCAAGTTGCGTATTCAGCTTATCGAAATAACCGGAGTTCGGCGCGAATTCCCCGATTACCTTAATGTCGGGATTTTTCTCCATAAACAGCTTGAGTGCCTCATTCGTACGGTCAGCACGGGCTTGATCGCCCCACCACATCACGCGGAGCTCAACCTGCCCGGCTGCTGCGCCATCACCTTCGGGGGCTGATCCGGTATTCGCCGTTCCGCTGTTAGCGTCTGCTCCCCCGGGCGGTCCGCCGCTCGTTCCTCCCGAGCATGCCGCCAGTACTGTCATCAGAAGAGCCAATGTGAATGCCAACATTGTTTTTTTCATGCAACTGCTCACCTCTGTTTTTTGTATTGGTATAAAGCGCTTACAATTACGTTTTGCCAGACCGTTTACTTCTCATTTTGAGCAACTTTCATTTCAAGCCTGTTGTCGCAATCCCTTCCAGAAAGTACTTTTGGAACAGGAGGAAGACCGCCGTGATCGGCAGCAGTGACAGTGCGGACATCGCCAGCAGAGCGCCCCAGTCAGACTGGCCGGAAGGGTCGAACAAGGAGCGGATGCCAAGCTGTACAGTGAAGAGCCGGATATCGCTCAGGTAGATCATTTGACTGAAGAAATCGTCCCATGACCAGATGAATGTAAAAATCGCCGTCGTAATAAGCGCGGGTACAAGCAGCGGCAGCATAATCCGCAAATATATTTGCCGCTGGCTGCAGCCGTCGATCGTCGCGCTCTCATCCAGCTCGCGCGGAATGCCGCGAATGAACTGCACCATCAATAGGATGAAAAAGGAATCATGCGCCAGCCATTTGGGCAGGATCAGCGGATAATAAGTGTTGATCCATTGAAACTCATTGTAGATCATGTACTGAGGCACGAGTGTAACGTGGTAAGGCAGCATAATCGTTACCAGCATAAGCGAGAACCACAGCTTCTTGAACCGAAATTCGAGCCGTCCGAAGGCGAAAGCCGCGAACGAACAGGTGATGACATTTCCGAGCACACTCATAACTGAGATCAGTGCCGAGTTCATGAAAAAACGCCCGAAGGATACACCGTTAAGTCCCCGCCAGCCATTGATGTAATTGTCGAGCGTGAACTGTGTTGGCCAAAGTCCCGTATTTGTGAAAATCATCGTATTCGGCTTGAAGGAGCTGGAAATGAGCCAGAGGACCGGATACAGCATGCCGATGCCGATCAGGATGATCACGACATGTCTGCCCAACCGGGTCAGATTTTGCCTGCTCGTCATGGCACGTTACCTCCCTTCTCTGCCATCGCCGTAGAACACCCAATATTTTGAGGTGCTGAACACGATAGCGGTGAATATTCCGATAATGATGAGCATAATCCAGGCCAGTGCGGAAGCGTAACCCATGTCGAAGAAGGAGAAGCCCTTCAAATACAGGTAAAGCGTGTAAAACATCGTTGCATCCAGCGGGCCGCCGCGTCCGTCCCCGATCATGAAGGCAGGCGTAAACGCCTGAAACGAGTTGATGATGCTCATAATGAGATTGAAGAAAATGACCGGTGACAGCAGTGGGAGCGTAATCCGGAAAAACTGCCGCATTTTGCCCGCCCCGTCCACCTGTGACGCCTCGTACAGATCGGCCGGGATTTGCTTTAAGCCAGCCAGGAAAATGACCATCGCCGAGCCGAACTGCCAGACAGACAGTGTCACGATCGTGTAGACGACGTAATCGGGATGGGATATCCAGGATGGCCCTTCGATGCCCAGTCCGGCCAGCAGCCGGTTGACGACCCCGGTTCCTTCAAACAATTGCCGCCATACGATCGCAATGGCGACGCTTCCTCCGAGCAGGGATGGCAGATAATAAACCGTACGGTAAAAGCCGAGCGCCCTGATGCCTTTGTTCAGCGCCATCGCTACAAGCAGCGCGAAGATCAGCCGCAGCGGAACCGACAGGAATACGTATTTGAAGGTGACGGCAAGCGAGGCGGTGAACGTGCTGTCTTCGGTGAAAATCGTGACATAGTTATCCAACCCGATCCAGACAGGCGGACTGAACAGATTGAACCGGGTCATCGACAGGTACAAGGAAGCGAGCATGGGACCAAGTGTCAGGCAGAAAAAGCCGATCAGCCATGGCAGCAAAAACGTATACGCGGTCAGATTGTCCCGTGCTCTTGGCAGTTTGCGCATGCGGTGTACACCCTCCTTATGGGCGAATAGTAGTGGTATAGGTTTAGCATACCCGTGATACGCATGCGCCGGAATTCTATTTCTTCGGGTCTTCGCTCTTAATTTTTTCGGGTTGTCGCTTGGCGGTACTCCGATGGGTTCATGCCGTACATGCGCTTGAACTTGGTGCTGAAATAGCTCGCATTGGAGAAGCCTGTCAGCTCCGCAATTTCCCACAAGCCCAGCTTCGTCTCCTTCAGCAGGCGGGTGGCATGCACCATACGGATGTCGGTCAAGTATTGAATGAACGTCTTGCCAGCTTTTGCTTTGAACATCTCGGAAAAGTACGACGGATTGTAGTTAAACCGTTCGGAGATCATCGTTAAATTCAGGTCGTACATGTAGTTATCGTCTATGTAGTGCTGTACCGCTTCCATAAGCGACGGCTCGCCCCTCCCTTCAGCTGATGGTTGGCCCTCAACCACATGTGCTGCTATCCGTTGCAAAAATGTTGCCGCTTTGCGGACCGACTCAAGCCCGAGCACCATCTCGGGACGAAGCCACAGCTTTTCGCTGCCATCCAGATGTACACGGGAAGCATGCGCGAGTGTTTCCAGCATCAGATAAAGCTGAAAAATGACTTTGATGAACCGTGAACGGGAAATATCGAGCGCTTCAGCCAGCTCTCGCCACATCGCCTCTTCAAACGAAGACAATTCTCCCCGCTGTAGATAGCTGCGGAGAATTTTAACCGTATCCTCCGACAACGCCGCTTGTCCCTCCGCTGCCCCTCGTGGCGCTTCGGGCATTCCTCTGTCTGACAAATTCCACGTGAGCAGCGCAGACAGATACCCCTCACCCCATTGCTTGAATCCAACGACGGAATGACCAATGCCTACAAACGGCTCATAACCGATGTAAGAGAAAACACTTCTCTTCAGCATGCATGTCAGAGAGGCGAGCTGTTTGTCGTCCAGCGTCGATACAATGTGCATCAATCCCGGAAAGTTTGGATCGCGAAACACGCACGCCGCTTCTGCATAAGTGTTCACGTTTTCGCGACAGACGAGCTCGAACGGCAGACGGAGCTTCTCTGGAGTGCGTACGGATTCTTGCCCATCCTGGCCGGATGACCGCTCCCGAAGTCCGGCAGTCAGGAAACGGACAGCGCGGGCATCCCAGTCATCCAACCGGAACAGCCTGGCCCGCTCCAGCATATCGCGCTCCTGACCAAGTTTCTCCTTAACAAGATGCACGATGAAATGTTCTTTCATCTCCATGTAGTATTGTGACATTCTCCATTGCATGATTGATGCCTGATCCTGCTCAACCCGTTCAGCGTCAAGCTCTTGACACAGTCGAGTCAACGCCTCGGTCAGCTCGGTTCTGGCAACAGGCTTGAGCAAATAATCTCTGGCCTGGTGCCGGACGGCGGCCTTCGCATAATGAATATCCTCGTAGCCTGTAATGATGAGCAACCGCAGCTCTGGGTGCTGCTCACGGCATGCCTTCAGCAGGGAAACGCCGTTCATGAGCGGCATATTCATGTCAGTGATGACGATATCAAATGCCTCAGTGGCAAGCTTCTCCATCGCTTCGGCACCATTCCTCGCTTCCCCGGCAATCGTCAGGCCAAGCTGCTCCCAATTTATTTTCAGCTTTAGGCCCTGGCGGATTTCCGGCTCATCATCCACGATCAACACTCGATACATGCGCAATCTCCTCCCGGAATGGCAATATAAGTTCAATGATGGTCCCTTCTCCGGCAACCGATTCAATCCGCAGTCCAAACAGCTTTCCATAATACAATCTGCAGCGGGCAAGTACGTTGCCAAGTCCGATCTCCCGGCTGCGGCTGGCAAGGATATGGTCAAGCTGGGCATAGGCAGCCTGGTCAGTCAGCTTGCGCAGCAGCTCTGCAGGCATGCCCGGTCCATGATCAGCGACCGACAGCCGGACGCGGTCTTTCTCTCTCTGCACCCGGATATTTACATAGGCTTCAGGCGATTGACGGAAGCTGTACTTGACAGCGTTTTCAATTAAAGGTTGAAGAATAAATTTAATGATCATGGCATCTTCCAATCCTTCATCCACCTCCATGGTCAGGTGCAGTTTGTCCCCGAAGCGGACTTCGAGGATGGACATATAATCCCTTACATATTTCAGTTCCTCTGCGAGCCGGATTACATCGTCGTTAATGCGGAGTGAGAAGCGCAGCATTTTGCCAAGCGATTCAATCACCTGCACCGTATCATCCGTCCGCTGCTGCATCGCTAGGGAGCTCATCAGCTCCAGCGTGTTAAACAGGAAATGCGGATTGATCTGCATAAGCAGTGTCTTGTATTCCGCCTGCTGGCGCAACAGCTTCAGCTCGAACTCGGTTTTGATGTGGCTGCGAAGCTGGCCGACCATGTTACGGAACGTTGAGGTGACAAAACCAACCTCATTGCGCACATTGCTGCCAGCGGGGATCTTGGCTTCGGCGCCCGCGAAATCGCCGTGCTGGACGTGGTGCATAGCCGACACAAGACGTGACAGCGGCCTCGTAAACCCGTGCGACAGCCAGATAGCGATGAGGACGGACACAAGCAGCAGAATAACCGCGAACGTCATCATACTGTCCCGCAGCTTGAAGAGCTGGCCGTATAGATCCGCTTCCGAGACGAAGCCTACCAGCATCCAGTCGGTGCGGACTAGCCTTTTATATACCAGGATTTCGTCTCCTTTCTCCTGCCCGGGGGTATACTCCACGCCCTGCTTGTTCGTTCCGACGCGCAGTTCCCTTACCTTGCCCAGCATGTCTGCATGCATGCTGTATTCCTTCTGGGACAGCATCGGCTGCAGAAGCTCATTCACGAGAAAGATCGTGCCGTTCTCTCCCAGATGAATCCGGTTCAGCGGGTCCAGCAAATAGGAGGAGCTAATATTCACCTTCATTACGGTTTTGGCAAGAGACGGCTCGAAATGCCCGATCGGCATCAGCAGGCTGATGACAGACTTGTTATTATACTGTTGCGAATACCGGTCGAGATGGGCAGGCACCCAGCGAATGCTGCGCTCCTTGAAATCCCGGTACCACGCCTCCTCTTTAAAGGAAGGATCGTTGACCACCTCGTTGTTCATGCCGATTCGCAGCCCATCATCCCGGTAAAGAAATACGGAGGAGATGATCGAATAATTGTTTGTCGTCTGTGTCAGAAAGCGGCTGAAGTTGAGGTTCGCGAGACTTTTCTCGCCTGGCGACAGCGTCGGATCGGCCATGGCCAGCTCCCACTGGTGCGTCAGCTCGCTGTTGAAGACGAGCGAGGAGAAATCATACATTTGCGCCTGGGCCATATCGATGAACGAGCCGTATTCGTCCATTTTTTCCAGTGCCGAAGACTCAAGATAGGAGCGGATAATAGAGCGTGATTCATTGAACAACAGCAGTGTCATGACATAGAAAGACAGCACAAACAGCAACACGAACGCCGTGATCAGGCGGCTTTTAAGAGAATACAGCATGCGGGTCACTCCCTCGTCGGCTTTAAAGGAACGCCTTGACTTGGAAGTCTTGGCGTCGAAAAATGATTGACTTACCTGTCTATCGAAAAAAGGGGGGTACTCATGCTGGCGACGCCCATAGTATACCATGACAAATGATGCCTTCAACCCTCACCCATAACATAAATGGGAGGTACGCAAAAAAAGGCCTTGACTAATCGCCAATTGATCATAGCGAGTCGTCAGGCCAAGATGATTATACTGTGTCAAAAAGCTGCGTTGCCCTTTCTGCTCAAAATTGCCAACGAGAGGGGATAAAAAATTACCAGCTTGCCTTTTTAACGCCAGGGATCTGCCCGCTGTGTGCCAGCTCGCGAAATACGATCCGGGATACCTTGAATTTGCTGATATATCCCCGTGGCCGGCCCGTAACCGAACAGCGGTTATGCAGACGAACAGGTGATGAATCGCGGGGCAGCTTTTGCAAAGCCGCATAGTCTCCTTTTTCTTTCAGCTCTCTCCGCTTCGCAGCGTACTTTGCCGCTAATGCCTGTCGCTTCAACTCTTTAACAACCTTCGATTTTTTGGCCATATCTTCTTCCTCCTTTGGTAGTATATTGGGTGCGTGGGCCATACATCATTTCATGGCATTATTCGTTTAACGCCGCCTTTAAAGCCTCAAGATTCTGACGCATGACTTTAATATAATCAAGCCCGTCTGCAAGCTCTTCTTCAGATAAACCTTCAATCGGATTCAGAACCGCGGATTTGGCTCCGATCTCGTTAGCTATCGTATCAGCCACTTTGGAAGACACCAATGTCTCGAAAAAGATCGTCTTCACGTTATGCTCCTTCGCGAACTTGACGATGTCAGCCATCCGTGAAGGCGATGGCTCCTGGTCAGGTGAAAGTCCGGCGATCGGAACTTGGGTCAGTCCGTACTGTTTCGCAAGATAACCAAAGGCGGCATGCTGTGTGATGAAATCCTTGCGCTTGCTGTCCTTCAAGGCTGCTGCAAAATCCTTGTCGAGCGTTTCAAGCTCGGCTACATAAGCATCAGCATTGGCTTTGAACTGGTCTTTATATTCCGGAGCCGCTTCGGACAGTCCCTTTTCAATGTTGCGAACCTCCTGAATCGCCAGTGCCGGCGACAGCCATACGTGCGGGTCCAAGCCTCCATGGTCATGGTGATGACCGCTTTCTGCGTGGTTCTCAGCTTCATGCCCATGTTCATCATGAGTATGTTCCTCAGCTTCATGTGCACCTTCATCATGAGTGTGCCCCTCGTCTTCATGTGCATGTTCGTGAGCGTGTTCACTCTCTTCATGAGACTCTTCGCCATGCTCATGCCCTTCCTCCGCACCATCCATTAGCTCGATCCCTTGGCTGGCTTCAATGGCCTTAAGCCCGGAGCCAGTGGCGCTGTCAAGAACCTGTTCTGCCCAGCTTTCCATGCCACCACCGCTGTACACGAGCACATCGGCATCAGTAATGGCGGCCATATCCTGTGCAGTCGGCTCCCAATCATGTGGCTCTGTGCCTGCGGGGACAAGATTTTCCACATTAGCCAGATCTCCCGCTACATGGCGTGTAAATTCGTACATGGGATAAAAGCTCGTCCTGATCTCCAGCTTTTTTGTCGCTTCTACAGTTGCGGATGCTTCAGTTGAGGTGGACGAACTGTTGTTTCCAGCGCTGTTATTACCCTCCGAACTTGTATTCGAGCCGCATCCGGCTGCGACGAGCATTACAGACAAAGATAACGCAGTTAAACTATGATTCCAAAATTTCATTTTCTTAGGCCCTCTCTTCAATTCATAATTTTCCGGTATGTAATCTAAACACAAACATTTGATAACCGGTTAATTTCGATAAGCAGGTATAGCACCGCATTTGGACGATTAAATCACCCTTTCCTTATTCGTAATTATTACACATTAACAATAAAACATAATATAGTAAAAATTACGATTTGTAAACTGAGTAATGCCAATTCAACCAGAAGTTCCGGGCACCTGAAAAATTTATGCTTTCAACGCAAAAAAACCGTGAGAACAAATTGTGCACCAAAAGTGCACTTTTTCCTCACGGCTTCTCTGATGTTAGCCTAACTTCTCATTTTTTTCGAGGTTTTTTCACCCTCTTTCCTATCTTCGGCCTTTGGCGAAAACTCAGGTAAATAGTACAGAAAAAAATCAAAAAACTGTTCCTTAAAGACTAATAAATCCCCCTGCTCTTGTTCTTCCTTTTTATTTGATTTCATGGCTTCACCATCATCTCTTTTCCATAAATAGCAGTTATCCAGTAAGACCATCTTTCTTATAGCTGCATCCACTTCTCCTTAAAGAATAAATTAAAGACTCGCACCGCAATGATCTTCACGATCATATACAGAGGAATAACAACGATCATCGCGATAATGCCCCCAATATCACCGGCAGCCAGCACAAGGATGATGGTCGTGAGCGGGTGAATGTCCAGGCTTTTCCCGAACACATAAGGGGCGATCAGGTTATCTTGAATCTGCTGGGCTACAAGTATAATAACAAGGGACCATATAGCCGTTGACGGAGACTGTGTCAGACCGACAATGATGATCGGGATCGCGGACAGAATGGCTCCTATAAAAGGCACAAAATTCGCAATCACGGCTACCGCTGTCAGCAAAAAGGCGTACGGCAGACCGATAACAATAAAGCCGAAGTACATCAACACCCCTAACGCCAGATTGATCAGCACTCGCCCGATAATAAACCCGCTCAGCACTTGATCAATTTCTGTAATGATGGAACGGGTATCGTCCTGAAAACGAGTTGGCGCTGCCCCTGTGATCCGCTGTCCCAACTTTCCCTCTTCCTTGAGCATAAAGAACAGGAGAATCGGGAAAGTGAACAGCACGACCGTGAAATTGGATACAAATGAGACAACTCCTCCAACAGAGTTCGTCAAAAGCGTGAGCCCCTTATTCAAGTAATCCGTCACCGAAGACAGCGGGCTGGCGCCTTCCGGAAACAGCGAAGAGAGAAATCCGCTTTGCTCCAGCTCGTTGATTGTCTCCCCCAAGGAATTGAACAGGTTCGGGATGTTGTTCAGAAAGCTGATCAATTGCTCCTGAAGCCTTGGCCACTGGCTGGCGCTAAACCAAACCAGCGCAAGAGCGAAGAGCAAATAAATCAGCAGAATCGAAACGGTTCGATTGATCCTGTATTTTGCCATATACCTGACAAGCGGCCTGATCAGGTAGTAGAAGAATACCGCGAGCAGCAGCGGAACAGCTACAACCTGAATCAATGAAAGCAATGGCTGAAAAACAAAGTTTACCTTCGAGCCTAAATAAATGATTAACAGCACGAAGATGATGAAAAGTGCAAAACGCAGGACTTTGTTCTTTATAAGCAATGACTTCCCTCCAACGGATCAAGTATTATTTTTTCAGGTGTATCCCGTTCATTTTTCTCTCGCAGACTGCTGATATGTACCATGATGGTACTATATTCGTAAACATAATGATCCCCCCATACGGTTTCATATATACACTTACAGGTAATGGAAGCCGCTAACGCCCCTAGTATACCATGCCAAGTCATATAAATAACATTTTATGTACTGATGCACTTTTTCGCCCAGAACGTAAAAAAGCCGTGAGCACAAAATATGCACCATAAGCACACGTTTTTCTCACGTTTTTCTTGTATCAGCCGGATGCTTCACTTTTTTTGAGGTTTTTTTGCTCTCTTCCCCATTCTCTTCCTTATGAGAAAACTCAGGCAAATAGTAAAGAAAAAAATCAAAAACCGGTTCCTTGAGACCTGGATGCTTTTGTTCTTCCTTATGAATTAAATTCAATTCCTCTCCCCCTTTGAGACATTACACATCTCCTGACTTAGATGTTATATTAAAGACCAAATAAAAAAATCGTACAAAAGGGCAAGAGCCTTATGTACGACCGGGCAATATTCCAAGAAGTGCATACTTTCTGATATCTTCATAAATGGAGAATCCCCCGCTCCACGGAAACAGCCACTGCTTCCGAGCGGGAATCGACACCCAATTTATTGTAAATATTCGTGAGATGAGCCTTTACGGTCCTTTCGGAAATGCCCAGATCAAAGGCTATTTCTTTGCTTCGGCAGCCGCGGGCGATCGATTGCAGAATGAACATTTCTTTCTCGCTAATTAAGTTTTGTTCGCGGACTGGAGCTGAGGGTTCCTCTTTTTTCAACCTGTCCGCAAACACTTTTGCCGTAATTTCCGGTTGAAGCAGCGTTTCTCCGCGCAGAGCGGATTCAAGTGTCCGAAATAAATTTTCCCGGCTTGTATCCTTGAGCAAATATCCTTTTGCTCCCAGCGACAGGCCTTTAATCATTAAATCATCTTCGTTATATGTCGTCAGAATAATGACAGGTGTCTTGTTGTTTCTTTCTCTAAGCGCCTCCATGGTTTCAAGTCCGCTCATTCCGGGCATGTTCAAGTCCATCAAGATGACATCCGGGGCCAGCTCCTCAATAAGGCTGAGGGCTGTGCGTCCCTCTTCCGCTTCTCCGACGACTTCATATTGGCTGTCGGTTTCAAGAATAAGCTTTAATCCTTCCCTGACGACCCAATGATCATCAACAATGAGCACTTTAAATTTCATAACGGGCCTCCTTTGCCAATGGCACCTCAATTTCAATAGATGTTCCTTCCCTTGCAGAGCTTTGAATGTTAATGCCTCCGCCAAGCAATCGCACGCGCTCTTGTATACCGATCAATCCGTAATGTCCGGCTTTTCTTCCGATGGTTTGGATGTTAAATCCTTTTCCATTGTCTCTTATTTGCATACGCAGCATCTGTTCCATATTCATAATACGAATGTATACAATCTTGGCTTGGGCATGCTTGGCCACGTTGGTTAAGCATTCTCTTACGATGTGCTTCGCATGCTCCGTAACCAGCGTAGATAATGATGACTTCACTTCAAGTTCCAGGTTAACGGGAATACCAGTAGCCATGGTGAATCGCTGCGCTTCTTCCCGAACAGCCTCCGTAAAATCTACTTCAACAGCGGATTTGGATCTAAGGTCATCGATGGCTCTCCTCGCTTCGGAAAGAGACCGTCGGGCCTGAGACATGGACTGCTGCACGATTTCATGCGCTCTTTTTGCCCCACCTTTTGTCATGTGTGCATCGATGGCTTCCAATTGCATAATAAGCCCCGCCAATCCCTGGGCAAGCGTATCATGAAGGTCACGCGCCATACGCTGCCGCTCATTGGCCAGCGTAAGCTCCTCCACCTTCTGATGGGCGAACTCCAGTTCACGAAGAAAGGTCTGGGTCCTTACTCTGGCATGAACCTGCTGATAGAAAAGCAGTGCATACGCAACAACCACGACAATCAGCATAATAAGGACAGGCATAAGAATGCCGATTTGTTCCCCATTGTGAAACCAGATCACCACAGCACAAAACACAAGATAGAGAGCCAGAAACAGCATTGTTACTTTCAACGGCTGATAATAAACGCCCACCCCCTGCCCAATCAGAACGGGGATCAGGCAAACCAGAACGATCGGAAAGCCGGCGGGCAGCAAATATGAACTCAAAAAAATGATAGCCCCTTGCAGGACAAAATATAGCCAGGGCCCATACCTTACAAACCTGTGCCCAAACCAATACAGCCAAGGCCCGTAACTTACAAGCCTGTGCGAAAACCAATATAAACAGGAATGCGCCGCCATTGCTACAGTAAACAGAATACTCCTTAGAAGCATCGGTTCGCTAAGAAGCTGAAATATCATAACCTCGCTATATATGATGGCCACCCAAATCAGAACCGGAACTCTGGAAGTTAAGATTCTCTCCGTTTCATTTGGAGTGGCAGTTCTTTGATTATCCATCATTCACCTCTATATGCCTATGCCAAAAAGAATGGTCATTCTATACAAGCATTATTATATAATACGGGAAAACGCCAACAAAAAAAACGTACACAAGGGCAGTTCTTGTGTACGTTCGGGCGATATTCGGGCAACCGCTCATTCATCTATACATTGGCTACCATGCCTGTCTAACTTTTCTTCTTTTTTCGAGGATTTTTCACCTTCTTTTCTATCTTCGGCCTTTTGTGAAAACTCAGGTAAATAATATAGAAAGAAATCAAAAAACTGTTCCTTAAAAAGGAATAAATCCTCTTGCCCTTGTTCTTCCTTTTTGTTTGACTTCATTGCCTCACCATCTTCTTTTTCCGTCTAGCATAGCCATGTTTTATGAACGGACGATGAACGGGGAACCACGGGGTAACTAATTAATGAATGTTAACAGTCAATCAAGCGGGTAGTTAATAGATAGTGCAAAAAAAAGGACGCTCCCGCACATTCGTTTGGGCTACGTCCACATCATTATCTTCTCTTTCCTGCAACTTACGCGGGCTTACGAACGCAAATCCTGAATCCCGGTGTTCGCTTTTACGAGAATTTCATCGAATTTCGCGTCATCACGTGCGGATGAGAAATACGTTCCCAGAAATGCGCCCAAAAATCCCAGCGGAATGGAAATAATGCCCGGATTGGTAAGCGGGATCAGGGGCGTGCCCACCAGAATCGCTTTGCCTGCAACCGGGTCCCATACGTTGGGGCTGATCATGACCAAGATGATCGCGCTCACTAAACCAACCAGCATGCCTGTAACCGCTCCTGCGGTGTTAAAGCGCCTCCAGAATACGGTGAAGACAAGCACAGGCAGGTTTGCACTGGCGGCAACGGCAAAGGCGAGCGATACGAGAAAAGCCACGTTGAGTTTTTGCGCAAACAGCGCCAATAAAATGGAGATGATGGCGACTCCGACGGAAGCCAGCTTGGCGGCTCTCACCTGCTCCTTTTCCTCTGCTGCGCCCTTCCGGATAATATGCGCGTAAAAATCATGGGCGAAAGCAGACGCCCCGGACAGTACCAAACCTGCGACGACAGCGAGAATAGTGGCAAAGGCAACGGCAGATACAAAGGCGAACAGAAACTCTCCGCCGAGGGCTTTGGCTAGAAGCGGTGCGGCCATATTGCCTGCAGCGTTGGCTTCCACGATGGCGCTTTCCCCTACGAAGGCGGCGGCTCCGAATCCGAGAAACAGCGTCAGCACGTAAAATAATCCTATGATCCATGTAGCAACAACGACTGATTTTCTAGCAGTAGGCGCATCTTTAACGGTAAAAAAACGGATCAAAATATGCGGAAGCCCTGCGGTTCCCAGCACCAGCGCCAGATTCAGTGAAATCGTGTCCAGACCGTTGGCAAATTTATTGCCAGGGTGGAGAAAGGCTTCCTGAAGCGGCGTGGATGTCCGCATGTCATGAAACATTTGCCCGATATTGTAATCAAACCTGGCGAAGACGATCAGTGAAATGATGAAGGTTCCTGCCATGAGGAGCACACATTTGATGATTTGCACCCAGCTTGTCGCCGTCATGCCGCCAAAGACAACATAAATGGTCATCAGCACACCAACAATGAGCACTGACATTGTATAATCTAGGCCTGGAATCAAAAGCTGGATCAATGCGCCTGCGCCGACCAGTTGGGCGATCATGTAGAAAATGGAGATGACAATGGAGTTCAGGGCGGCGACGCCGCGGATCTTCTTCGTATTGAAGCGGGCGGCAATCATGTCAGCCATCGTGTATTTTCCCAGATTGCGCAAGGGCTCCGCAATGATATACAGCACGACAAGATATGCGACGAGAAAGCCGATGCTGTAAAAAAATCCGTCAAACCCAAACAGCGCAATCATGCCGGCAATGCCGAGGAAGGAAGCGGCCGACATGTAATCACCGGCGATGGCCAGCCCGTTCTGCCAGCCCGTCAATCCACCGCCGGCGGTATAAAACTCACTGGCTGTTTTTGTTTTTTTGGAGGCATAGTAGGTGATTACGAGAGTACCGAGTACGATTACAAGGAACAGGATAAATGCCGTATTCATAATGGACGCGCCCCCTCTTCCTTTTGAGCTGTTTGCGCCCTAAGCTCATTGCACATGGCATCAAACTTGACCGACTGTCTGGTATACAGATAACACAGCACCCAGGTCATGATGAACTGGGCGAAGGCAAAAACCCATGCCCAGGTTACCGAGCCGAAAGCGGGTTGATTCAATACATCGGAGTAGGACGTCAAAATTGGGAGGGTAAAGTAAAACGCCAGAAAAAACACGGAAAGCGGAATAATGAACCTTTTCTTCTTCGCCATCAAATTGCGGAAAGTCTCTGTTTTGGCAGCTTCACTGTATGTCATTCGCTTGTTGTCCAAATAAATTCCCTCCTTGTACCGTAATGTAGTACATCAGAAATCCATTGGTATGTAATCCTTTTCTTACAAACATTCCCACCTCCTTTTTTCTCAGTATACACAAATCGATAATAAAATGTAAGCCCTTTCAAACAAGCCTGCTTTCTTCTGCAGAACCCACTTTTATAAGAAGAGTGTCCCCGGGCACAGGACCTTGTTGGGGACACTCCTTCTCGTATCGACAAATTCAGCTCATATTTAGTTCGGTTCCCATTGGATGCCGCGGTTGACTCCATAGTTCCCACCATTTTTTGATCGCCGTAATAAAAATGACAACTCCCAGTACAAGCATGATGATGGACAGGATGCCATTGAGTACGTTATATCCTTTATTGCCTTCATTCAGATAGACGTTGGTGATCATCCAGCAGCCTGCATAATTGACAGTGACGAATAAATAAACGAGCGGGATGAAACAGGTAAGTGCGTACCAGCGTTTATCCGCTATTTTCAAGATGACGGTAGCGCCGACAATGAGGCCAATGGAAGCCATGAGCTGGTTCGAAACGCCGAACAGCGCCCACACGGAGCTGATGTCTCCGGACAGAAGCAGATATCCCCACATGAAGCAGGCCAATGCACTGGCAAAGATGGAACCCGGCAGCCAATCCACCTTTTTCAGCGGTTTATACACTTCACCGAAAAAGTCCTGAATCAGATAACGGGCCACTCGTGTTCCCGCATCGATGGCAGTCAGAATAAACACCGCTTCGAACATAATGACAAACTGGAAAAAGTATGGCGCAAGTCCATGGAACCAGGGGATGCTGGTGAAAATATACGTCATGCCGACCGCAAGCGTTACGGCCCCGCCTGTTCTGCCCTCCAGATCCAGGCCGATCTCCTGGGCCAGCTGCGGCAAATTGACAACATTCATGCTGAGGGTCTGGAACACCTGCGGTGTCGAGTTAATGGCAAAATAATCGGCAGGCTGCAGCGCCGCTGCGGCGATAAGCGCCATGATGCCGACCAGACATTCCACAAGCATGGCCCCGAAGCCGACGGCCTTGATATCGCTCCAGCGGTTGATCATTTTCGGCGTGGTTCCGGAACCGACGAAAGCGTGAAAGCCGGAGATCGCGCCGCAAGCAATCGTGATGGAGATGAACGGCCAGACAGGTCCGGCAATGACCGGCCCCCCTCCTGCTACAAAAGAAGTGAAAGCAGGGAATTGAATGTCCGGATTAATGATAAAGACACCGATAATGAGCGCGATGAATACGCCGATTTTCATAAAACTGCTTAAATAATCCCGCGGTGCAAGCAGCAGCCAGACCGGCAGCGCAGCCGCAAAGAAGGCATAGGCGGGAAGCATGAAGCCCAGCGTTCGTGCGTCCAATGTCAGCCATTCGCCGAGCACCGTCCCCTGAATGCTGGGTCCTGCGAATACACCGATCATCAGCAAAATAAAACCAAGCGTTGAGGCTAGCTTGAGATTGCTGGTCTTCTTGTAAAACAGACCGACACCCATCGCGATCGGAATCGTAATGGCGACGGCGAACGTGCCCCAAGGGTTGTTTTCCAGCGCATGAAGGACAACCATGGATAAACCGGCCATCGTAATCGTGATGATGAACAGCATGGCAAGTCCCGTGCAGAAGCCTGCAACCGGCCCCAGCTCATCTTTGGCTACTTCGGAGAGCGATTTTCCCTGCTTGCGCATGGAAGCAAACAATACGACGATATCGTGTACGGCACCGCCGATCACGGCTCCGATCAGCAGCCAGAGCAGCCCGGGCAGATAACCGAACTGGGCGGCCAAAATGGGCCCGACCAGCGGCCCGGCCGCCGCAATGGCTGCGAAATGGTGGCCGAAGGTCACCCATTTATTTGTCGGCACATAATCCTGCCCGTCATTTAACGCATGGGCCGGTGTCTCCTTGGCATCATCGAGCTTTAATACTTTGGCAGCCATAAAGGTGCCATACAGCCGATAGGCAATCATCAAGATACATATCGAGCCAATCACAATTGTAATCGCATTCATAAATGCTCACCTCTCTGCTTCTTCATAGCCACATTATAGGTTATGAAAATGAAGGCAGAGCATTTTCAAGCTATTATGCACACCGCTGAATCCAGCCTGCAGAAATAACGGCCTGAAATACATGGCTTCCTCAAAAACCGAGCAGCTGTTTCAATTCTTTCAAATATGTTCTGCTTACAGGCACACGGGATCCGTTTTTTAAAATCAGGTTACAGGTGGAGTGAAACCATGGCTCGATTTCGGTGATGCTGTCCAGATTTACGAGATAGGCGCGATGCACTCTCACGATGGCTGTATTTCCGACCCGCCGCTCCAGTGAAGCTAACGGCTCGTTTACCCGATAAACCTGATTTTCCGTTGCAATGATAGTCCTGCCGTTCTCGTAAGCCATATATAAAATCTGACGGACTGGAAGAAGCAAAATCCGCTCATCCACCGTAATGGCAAGCCGGTCCTTGCGCTCTGCGCTCTTGGCGGCATCCACAGATTCTGCGCTCGCAGACTGCCGGGGGATACCGGCCATTGCCGTAATTTTCTCCACCATTTGCCTGACCCGTTCTTCTTCAAACGGCTTTAAGATATAATCCGCGGCATTAAGATCAAAGGCCTGCAATGCATATTCGTCATAAGCCGTTGCAAACACGATAGCCGGATGGTGTTCCTCACGTTTTGTCATCAGTCCCCGCGCGATCTCCAACCCGCTTTCATGGTCAAGCTGAATATCCAGAAAGACAACATCCGGACAGGAGCTGCGGATTTGCTCGACAGCCTGTTCAAGCCGATCCGCCTCCCCGACGATTTGCACTCTTCCGGTCCGACGGAGCAGGTACCCCAGTTCGTCCCGGGCGAGGGGCTCGTCATCCACGATAACAGCCTTAAGCATATAAATCCCTCCATAACGAATGTTGGATCGGCAGCCGGATGGTAATGGCTGTCCCTGAGCCTGGCTTGCTGCGAATACGGAAATCAGCTTCAGCCCCGAACATCTCCTCAATCCGTTTGCTGATATTGTACAGAGCGGTTCCTGTTCCCCTTGCGGATTGAATCTCCCGCTTTCCGAGCTGCTGCAGAAGATAGGGCTCAATGCCCTGTCCGTTATCTTCAGCCTTGAGCATTATGTACTCACCATCCCGGTATACACTTAGCGTGACTTTTCCTTTTTCGTCCTCCACCTGGGAAGGAAATGCATACCGCAGCGCATTCTCCACCAAGGGCTGCAGCAGGAAGGGCGGCACGCCAACCGTTTTGAGTGAAGGATCGATCTTCGTTTCCAGCGTAAATTTACCGGGAAAGCGGGCCTGCTCAATGGCAAGATACGCATTCACATTTTCTAGCTCCTTGTACAGCGGGATCAACGGCTGCCGCGCTCCCTGCAGATTGCTGCGAAAAAACGAACTCATCTGCAGAAGCAGCATTCTCGCCTTCTCCGGATCGGTACGGCAGAGGGCTGACACTGTATTGAACGCATTAAACAGGAAATGCGGATGGATTTGTGCCTGCAGCGCCTTGATTTCAGCATCCTTTAACCGTTTTCGCTGCTGCTCGGCTTCGGCCAGCTCCAGCTGGGTTGAAAACAATCTGCCGAGCCCTTCCGCCACCTCCTGCTCAACCTGGTCCAAACGGCCGGGATTCTTGAAGTACAGCTTCAACGTCCCGACCGTTTTCTCATGTACTTTGAGCGGCAGGACAATGGCCGCCTCAAGGCAGCAGTCCGGCTGTCTGCACTGGATTTCGTCACGGGATACGGCTTTCATTACAGTCCCTGTTGACAATACTTTGCGGGTTAATCGGGTAGAAAGTCGTTCGAGCGGAACATGATGATCCGAGCCTTCCCCAACATGAGCCAGCACCTGCTGACTGTCCGTAATGGAAATGGCATCGGCATTCGTCCTGCTGAGAATTACAGCGGCCGCTTCCCGGCAGGAATGCGGATTGAGCCCTTGTCTGAAATACGGCAGCGTCTGATCCGCAATCTCAAACACCTGGTGAGTCTGCAGCGCCCGGGTGCGCGACTCTTCCTGCAGCACGGCTTGAATGACCAGCATGAATAGCAGCATGCCAAAACCGTTAATGACTACCATGGGAACGGTAATAATGTTGACGAGCGATAGAGCCGCGGCAAACGGAGGGGCTGTGGCCAAAATGATCCCCATCTGGATGCATTCCATCAGGATGCCGATAATGACTGTCTTCCACAAGGCTGATTTGTCCATAATTCGCAAACGTTTGCCGATGAATCCGGTTACAATTCCGGCCAGGATGCTGGACATCCCGCAGGCAAAGGCCGTAAATCCCCCCAGCGTGAAGCGGTGCAGACCGGCAATGATTCCGACACCTGTGCCAACCAAGGGGCCTCCGAGCAAGCCGCCGACAACAACGCCCATAATGCGCGTATTGGCTATGGCACTGTCCGAGCTAATCCATGTCTGCCATGCTTGTGTTCCCGTCTGACCCGTTCCCTGGATTTCAACACCCGTATAATTGCTGATCATGGCAAACGTGCCAAAAATAAAAATAAGCTTTATTTTATCTGTGAGCACATGCTGCCGGTGGATGATATGCCGGAACGATTTCAGACGGGACAATAAGAAGGCAACGATCAGCAGAATCCCCACCCGCTCCAGCATCAGGGGAAGCAGGTTCATCATTTTGTCTCACCTTTTTCATAATTAAGTAATTTAAATTATAATGCACATGTCTCGATTTCAAAGCCCATATCCTCAATAATTTGGTGATCCATGGATACCTCCTGCCCTTCTGTCGTTAGATAATCACCAACAAACAGGGAATTCGCTGCGTACAGCGATAACGGCTGCAGCGAGCGCAGATTCACTTCGCGTCCCCCGGCGATGCGGATTTCCTTGGAAGGGCAAATGAAGCGGAATAGGGCAATGACCTTCAGCGCTTTTGAGGGCGGCGTTCGGTCCGCCTTTTCAAGCGGTGTGCCCGGAATGGCATTCAAAAAGTTAATCGGTATGGAATCCGCATCCAGCTCCCGCAAAGCAAAAGCCAGCTCTACAATTTCCCGGTCCGACTCCCCCATGCCGATGATGGCGCCCGAGCAAGGAGACATGTCATACTGTTTAACCTGCTGCACGGTTCCCACCCTTTGATCGTATGTATGGGTTGTTGTAATTAGCGGATAGTTCGTTCTGCTCGTATTCAGATTATGGTTATACCGGTGTACACCGGCCTTAGCCAGCTTCTCGGCTTGTCCCTGCTTCAATATGCCAAGGCACGCGCAGATTTTAAGCGGCATCGTCGCGCGGATTTCTTTTACGGCTTCAACCACCTGATCCAATTCTTTATCCGTGGGACCTTTGCCTGACGCAACAATACAGTAGGTGCCGGCCTGCCGGCTCATGGCCTCCCGTGCGCCCGCAAGCAGTGTCTCCTTGTCGAGCATCGTATACTTCTTGATGGGAGCCGTCGAAACAATGGATTGCGAGCAGTAGCCGCAGTCTTCAGGGCAATGGCCGCTTTTGGCGTTAATGATCATGTTCAATTTGACCTTTTTGCCGAAATAATGCTTTCGAACGGTGAAAGCCGCCTGTAAAATGCCTAAAATCTCGTCATTGTCCGCTTCCAGCACTGCAAGGCCTTCTTCAAGTGACAGTCGTTCCCCCAGCAGCGCCTTTTTTGCGAAATCGTTCCAGTCAATTCTTGTTTCTACAGCCATTCCATATCATCCTTTCCGGTTCACCAGATCAATAGTTTGCCAGTTGTTAATTCAACAGATATATTGTCAACCTTTATTGTTTATTTTAGGTTGACAATATATCTGCCATTGTAACAGCTCTTTGTCTGGTCCGTAAAGAATTTCTGACAAGCTTATATCTCTCTGCGCAAAAAAAAGACGGCCGCATCCATTTCAGCGGTCGTCTTATAAAGGATGATTTTTTTACATTTTAGCCTTACATTTTACGAGCCTTACAGCGTCCTGATCTCACGAAGCTCTCCCTTCAATCCGGAATGTATGCCCTGGGCTATTTTTTCGGTCTGCGTTTCATGCACCATAAGGCCATTCAAAAAATTTCATCTTGAATTATATATTATATATTATATATAATTTGATTTGTAACTTATATCTCTCTATATACTGGAGGCTTTATTATGGGAAGATTAACAGGAAAAGTAGCGCTTGTAACCGGAGCCGGCAATGGTCAAGGGGCAGCCGAAGCAAAGCTGATGGCGAAAGAAGGAGCCAAGGTCATAGCGACAGATATCAATTTTGAAAATGTCACAAAAGTCGTTGAGGAAATTAATGCCGAGAACCTTGGAAGCGCTCTCGCATTTAAGCATGATGTTTCTTCCAAAGAGGATTGGATTCAAGTCGTTGAAGAAGGTGTTAAAGCATTCGGGCCTATTACTGTTCTGGTTAACAACGCAGGCATCCTGGCTCCGACTACGTATGACAAACTAACCCATGAACAATGGACCAAAGTAATGGATGTCAACGCATGGAGCCAGTTCGTCGGCATGCAAACCGTTATTCCTTATATGAAAAAAGCGGGCATCGGCTCGATCATCAACATCGCTTCGATGGCTGTTGTCAATTCAAGCGGCGCATTTACGGCATATACAGCCAGTAAGGGTGCAGTAGATGCTTTCTCGAGAGCAGCGGCCATTGAATTGGCTCCCTTCAATATCCGGGTCAATTCAGTACTGCCTGGCACTATCTATACTTCCATGGTTGAGGATGCATTCCCTGATCAAGAATCCATGGATGCAGCCGTGGCCTCCCAACCGCTGGGCCGAATGGGAAGACCTGTTGATGTCGCATACCTGGTGGTTTATTTGGCCAGTGATGAGGCCTATTTCACCACAGGAACCTCCCAGCTGATTGACGGCGGCTTCAATGTGCAAGCCAGCGGCTCCACCGCCAAAATCGACAGATAACCCGTGAATGCAAAAAAGCGCAGCCAAACCAGGTGAAACCTGGTTCCTGCGCTTTTTGCACTTTCCAAACATTTCAAGTATTTATCGAGTATCTTGTGACGTTCTCCAATTCTGCTGCTGCCAGATCCATGTTGCCCTCAATCAAAGCGCTGACCGCCGCTTGCAGATGATGCTGGCATTTTTCAGCCGTTTCCAGGCTTCTCCACCGTGACTGACAAAAGGCAGTAGTGATATATGTAATTTCTGAATAAAAACGAAGAAACGCCTTATTCTCCCCCACTACAAACAGATACCGGCAAAGTTCATCACACTTGACGAGATAATCAATAAGGTTGCCCTCTTTAAGCTGCTTATCTGCTTCTTCCAGGTAGCTGCGAAGCCTATCATGCTTGTCGGAGTTCCATTTTTCCTTGGAATGACGCAAGACAATCGCATACAGTTCAATTAAGGCATTTGCATAATCAGCAAGCTCCTGTCGGGAAATTGCTTTAACTCTTACGCCCTTCCGGGGTGCTCTCTCAAGAATTTCGTAATTCTGTAAAATATAGAAAGCTTCCCGGACGGGAATGTGGCTTACTTCTAGTTCTTTTGCAATTTCGCTTTCGGTCAGACGAGCACCTTGGGCTAACTCCTCAAGGAATATTTTCCTCAAAATATGATTGGCAATGGTATATGGCAATGGATTACCACCTTGATGATCCATGTGCGAGAAGTTAATCAGGTCTTTCATTAAAAGACATTCCTTTCAGTTGCAGACTTGATGACAGAACTCATTCCTTCCATGATAGTATCATTTAACCATTTACATGAAAAGGACGTTATAAATGAGCAAGAATTAGCCTTCAGCCATAGCTTTGCGGAGATCATAATCCTCCATGTCGATATCCAGCTCCATTCCTAGCGCCAGCTTGGCCAGCTGACTACCGATAAATGGGCCCATCGTCAATCCGGACGCTCCAAGCCCGTTAGCTGTTATAAGCCCTTCCCAACCGGGAACCGCGCCGATCACCGGCAGAAAACCGGGCGTAAAAGGCCGGAACCCCACTCTTACCTCCTGAAAAGTGCAGTTTGCCAAGCCAGGCGCCACTTCAAGCCCTTTATTCACGATTTCCTGAATGCCGCCTGCCGTAGCTCTTGTATCATAGCCTTGCACTTCGTTTTCATGCGTTGCTCCGATCACAATTTTCTGATGATCAAAAGCCAGCAAATATTGATCGGAAGGCGGCATGACCACAGGCCAACTGCTGGTGTCCTGCCGATCAGGAACCAGTAAATGCATGATTTGCGCTTTTTGAAAACGAACCTTAAAGTCAATGCCTAAAGGCTGCAGCAATGGATTTGCCCATGCGCCCGCACAAACGACGACTTCGTCAGCGAGGAAGCTGTCTGCACCGACCGCGACTCCTGTGACACGGGTGGACTGATATTGAAGCTTGGCATCCCCGTGGATCAGAACGGCCCCGTTTCTTTGTGCGGACCGAAGCAGCGCGTCGCGCAGTGCACGGCCATCGATGCGGGCGGCCCCGCTGATATGTACCGAAGAATAACTCTCCGCGAGCAGAGGGAAGGATTCACGTGTTTCTTGCTCATCAAGCCGGGTAATGTCACCGATTTCCGGTGCATCCCCTTTGCGAAGCCGTGCCCTCTCCTCCATCCTGCTGATTTTCTCCATATCCTCATGAATGCTGAGCGCACCCACTTGAGCATAGCCTGTCTCGGTTTCGCCCTCGCTCTGGAGCTCTTTGATCAACCCGGGGTAAAAACGCGCACCCGCCTTGGCCAGCCGGTACCAGGTCTGATTGCGCCGCTGTGAGAGCCAGGGGCAAATAATGCCGGCAGCGGCATCCGTTGCCTGTCCTTTATCTTTACGGTCCACAATCAGCACATCTGCACCCATTTTGGCCAGTTGGTATGCCGTTGATGCCCCGAGAATTCCTGCTCCAATGACGATGACTTTTTTCATAACTACATTCCTTTCCTGAATCGCTCCCTCCATTATAGCGAACACGGCAAGAAAGTTTAATATTCGTACGAATCTGTTTGACCTATAGCAAGAGACGCCCAAAAAAACTTATGCCACCCGGGGTGCTAAATAAGAACCCGGGTGGCATAGCTCTGTTTTGTTTTTGTGTCAGTCTCTTGTAAAATTTTCGATCACTCCGGCGGGATATCGGCCGCCAGCTGACCCATGAGGAAGAATTTCAGCTATACGCCCCAGATCTTCTGCGGATAATACAATCTGGCTGGCACCAACATTTTCTTCAAGGCGTTTTATGCTTCGTGTGCCGGGAATTGGAACGATATTGTCACTTTGGGCTAACAGCCAAGCCAGGGATAACTGAGCTACAGTTATATTTTTGCTTGCAGCCAGTTCTCTAAGCTGTTGGACTGCATTCAAATTATAAGTATAGTTACTGCCTTGCCAACGCTCGTCCCAGCGGCGCATATCGTTTTCCGGATATTCCTCAGCCGGTTTGACAGACCCGGTCAAAAATCCTCTGCCTAATGGTGAGTACGGCACTAACCCGATCTCCAATTCTTTTAACAATGAAAGAATATTACGATCTTCAAGTTCACGCTCAAAAATAGAATACTCGCTTTGCAATACGGACACGGGCGTTACAGCATGTGCGCGGCGTATCGTATCCGGTCCTGCATTGCTCAATCCAAAATATTTTACTTTCCCTTGTTGGATCAACTCACCCACCGTGCCAGCAACTTCTTCAATCGGGACATTCGGATCTGGGATATGCTGGTAAAAAACATCGATGTAATCGGTCTGCAGATAGCGCAGGCTGTTCTCTGCCACTTTACGTATGTTGTCCGGGTGGCTGTTGAAGCCGGAGCCGACAGGTTCAACTGTCATATCAAAACCAAATTTTGTAGCAATTACAACTTGATCACGAATGCCTTGGACTGCTTTACCTAACACTTGCTCATTATGACCGTTACCGTATAACTCCGCTGTGTCAAAGAAATCAACACCGAGATCATAGGCACGGCGAATCGCCTCAATCCCCTCTTTCTCGTCAGATGGACCATACGCTATAGAAATACCCATGCAGCCAAAACCCAGTGCAGAAACACGTAATCCCTGTTGACCTAAAGATCGATATTGCATTCTCTTGTCTCCCTTCGTTATCGCTAACTATGGTATCATACAAAAAATACAATGTAAACAAATATTATATAATTTGTATATATCATATACGGAGCACATTATGTATTTTGTGTAGCAGAAAAGTTATAATATTAAACGGGGTGAATAAATTGAACAACAATATGATCCATGATGGCCATCATGAAACAAGAAGTAAACTCATAACGAAGCTGCTTCCTTACGTGAGGAAAAACGGGTTTCAATCGCTTACAATGGACGAAATATCCAAAATAATGAGCATCAGCCGCGCTACGTTATATAAGTATTTCTCTACTAAAGAAGATATTGTGGAATTTATAGTGGATAGCTTTGTGAAATATATTCATGAAATCGTTGATGAAACGACTGGAGAACAAATTGGTGTTCGATTTCAGCAAATTTTCGAACAGTCAGTAATGTTAATTCAATACCTCACAGATGTTTTCTTGAAAGAACTGGAAGGTAATTATCCCGAGAAATATGAACGTTTAAGAGAGACATTAAAAATGCGCGAAAATCAAATACTAGATTTTTTCAATGAAGGAATGCAGCAGGGAATCTTTAACCATATAAACGGGAAAATCATCATTAAACAGGATGAGATTTTAAGAGAGATACTGGATGTAAAGTACTTGATGGAGAATAATCTTACAGTTTATAACATTATTTTCGATTACTACAATATAAAAAAATTACAATTATTTAAACCCGAACAACTTCAAACCTTAGACGATGGTATAATGATGCCTAAAATTGAGCATATGGCAAATAAAATAACCAAAAACCTCTTTTAGACCCTGCTGATTATCCCAAGCCCAAAGAAAAGAGGATTCAATCTCCAAACATTATCTAGGCAGAAAGCTACGACTCTTCATTTCCTGAAGGAGCGCAGCTTTCTGCCTAATTCTATTTTGGGCCTAATGGAAGCGCTCAAATAATATTGCTCCCTCTGCTTTCCCTCCCCTTATGTTGACAATCCCACCTTCAAAAATCTATAATTTCTTTAATTAAACTATATAGTTTATTATTATACTTATAAGTTTATTTTTCGGGAGGAAGATCATTTTGTTAAAACGCAACCTTCACCTTTTAGTGATTGGCGCAATGCTGCTAACCAGCTCTGCATGCTCGTCGTCAGGTTCCACAGAAACCAGCACCGATGATGCGACCGGAGCGAATGTTGCAACCACAACGGTCCAGAAACAATCGGGATCCGTCGTCAAAAATCTTTCCGGTACACTTGAAGCTTATAAAGAAGTATCCGTCGCTTTCGAGTTATCAGGCTTAGTTGAGCAAGCTTCCTTTGCGGTTGGAGATGTGGTCTCTCAAAATCAGGTGTTATCCAAATTGGATAGTGCTAGTTATCAGCTTCAACTGAAGCAGTCAAACAATTCTATTGCCGAGGCTCAGTCAGGTCTCAAAAATGCCGCTGCCGCGATGGCTGGCGCCGAAGCCTCCATATCCTCTGCCGAGGCTCAGATTTCTTCTGCTACTGCTTCATTAAACAAAACGGTTAAAGGAGCAAGACAACAAGAGCTTGACCAGGCCCGTACCAAGGTGGAACGAGCACAAGCGGCACTGACCAAATCCAGGACGGATGCGGCCCGTGTACAATCGCTTTATGAACAAGGAGTCGCCACTAAGGAGGAACAGGAACGAGCACAGCTGGCGCTCACGAATGCTTCCAAGGACGTTGAGGATGCGCGAAATGCCCTGTCCCTGCTGGAAGAAGGAGCTACCATGGAAGACCTGGAATCGGCAAAATCAGGAGTTGAACAGGCTCAAGCAGCCAAAAAATCGGCTGCCGCGACTCTGCAGCAGGCTGAAGCAGCACATGATCAGGCTTCTGCCCAGTATGAGCAAGCAATCGTGGCTAAAAAGGAGGCCGAGCTAGCTCTCTCCAAAACCTCTTTGAAATCTCCAATATCAGGCGTGGTTCTCGAAAAAAACGTGACTGCCGGTGAACTGGCCCCTTCCGGACAAACCGCTTACCGGATCGGACAAATCGACAAATTGAAGGTGCTGCTGCCTGTGCCGGATCATGAGATTGATCAATGGAACAAAGGGAATAAAGTGAGCCTGACCTTGTACGGTCAGCAACGGGAAGGAACGGTCAGCAGAATATACCCGGCTACCAATTCCGATACGGGCTCCATCAATGTGGAGGTTACTGTATCGAATCCCAAGCATGACTGGGCACCGGGCCAGGTGGTCCAAGCCGGTCTCAGCACTCAGCAAAGTGAGAAGCTCCTGATCCCTGCCAAAACTGTCCTTAGCAGCGGGAATGAGACTTATGTATTTAAAGTTGTAAATGATAAGGCAGTAAAAACGGTAGTGAAAGTTGGTGAGCTGTCCGGCAATAAGCTGGAAATTACGGATGGTCTTGCCGTTGGTGACGTTATTGTTACGACAGGCGCCAGCTCCATTTACGACGGTGCAGCCGTGCAGCCTGTGGAGGAACAAACCAATGATTGAATATTTTATCCGCAAACGGAAGCTGACCGTCTTTATCTTTGTTATGGCTATCGGTTTTGGAATTTTCGAGCTTACTCAGCTTTCCAGACATGCCTAATATTATCCAAAAAACAGCAGAAGTCACTACGATGTATCCGGGCGCATCCCCCGAAAAGGTAGAGCGTGAAATTACCATTCCGCTGGAACAGAAATTCAGAGAAACGGAAAACATCAAAACGCTCGAATCCACCTCAGCATATGGGTTATCGACGATCCGGATTGAGACGGAGGGCACGGCGGACGCCAAAGCTGTCTGGGAGGAAATCAGGCAGAAAATCAATGATATCGAAGCTGCACTTCCTGAAGAAGCACAGAAGCCGGTCATCAATGAAAACCTGAATAAAACCTTCATTCATTCGTATGCCATCACAGCCGGTTCATCTGAAGAATTATATAAGCTGCATGATCTGGTGCGGAAATGGAAAGACCAGTTCAGTACCGTTGACGGTGTCTCCCAAATTATCGTTCAGGGACTTCCAGATCAGGAAGTACGGATCCAGATTGACGCAGCCCGGCTGCAGCAGTATCAGATTACCTGGGAACAATTCATGCAGGCGGTGCAAAATGAAAATGAGCGCAGTCCGCTCGGAGATCTGGATTACAATGAACTGACCTATCAGCTAAATGTGGACCAGTCGCAAAGTGCGGAAGACTTGAACCGGATTATGATCAAGCAAACCGCTGATGGGACCCCGGTATATCTGGAGGATGTCGGCACTGTACTGCTCTCCCACAGCCAGTCCGATTATCTGGCTTATTATAACGGCAAGCCTGCGGTCATTCTGACGATTATGGGCAACACTGGGGCAGATGTGGAGAAAGTCTTTGAAGCAGTTAATCAGGAAGTGGTCGCCTTAAAAGATACCCTGCCCCAGAATTATCAGCTGCAAACTCTGTTTTCACAGACGGATCGCGTAGCCGATATTTTCCATCACCTGTCACGGGAAATGATGTTTGCTATCGCTTCCGTTATTATTGTATGTACGCTGGGACTGAACCTGGTGACTTCTTCGTTTGTGGCGTTGGCCATCCCCATTTCTATCGCCATCGGACTGATCATTTTGCCGCTGCTTGGTGTTACGCTCAACCAGGTTACTGTCATCGGCTTAATTATCGTCATGGGCATTCTGGTGGATGACGCGGTCGTCGTTAATGACAATATTGAACGGAGACTGCAGACCCTTGGGGAATCTCCTGCAGAAGCGGCTCTGCGCGGAACGAAGGAAGTCGCCATCTCTATTTTAACAGCTACACTGGCTACTGTAGCGTCTTTTGGCCCGCTGCTCTTTTTGACGGGAGATGCCGGTTCATTTGCCAAACCGCTGCCTTACGCAGTTATCTTTACCCTGTTGGCCTCCATGCTGATGTCGCTGACCATCATCCCTATTTTCAGGGAATGGTACGGAACAAGACGTCGGCGCAATATGAAAAGAGAGCATACTGCCCGCCCATCGGGGCTGCTGGGCAGGCAAATTGACGGCATGCGCAATTTCTATTCTGGCAAGCTTATTCCGAAAGTGATTCAGCGCCCCGCCCTCTATGCTGCAGGCGGATTGCTGATCAGCACCCTGTTATACGGGCTGCTTGCTTTGATTCCGCTGGACCTTTTCCCGGAAACGGATGATCCGCAGGTAAGCATCAATGTGCGGACACCTGTGGGCACTTCTATTGAAGAGACCCGGGAAATTACGGCCGACATCGCCGGCTGGATACAGCAGCAGCCGAACATCCGGACCGTGACTTATGCGGCGGGCGGCAGCGCTCCCATGCTGTTTCAGGATATGACCGCCGATGACCGGACCGGTCCTACGGTCGGACAAGTTGCAGTTGTCGGTGTCGAAGGGAAATTCAAGGCAGATGAAGCCTTGGCGGAATGGTCTGCCGAGCTGAAGGAACGTTTTCCGGGCCAGTCCATCACACTCAAAATTCCCGAGATGGGGCTTCCGCTCGGCAAGCCGATCTCCATCCGGATTTCCGGCAATGATCTGCCTCAGCTGCAGAGCCAGGCGGATTCCGTCAAACGGGAAGTGTTGAACACGCCGGGTGCGCAAAACGTACATCACAGTATGGAAAATGAAAGTTATACCCTGGATTTCCAGGTGGATAAACAGGCTATGGACCATTATAAAGTCGGCTACAGCAGCCTGACCAATACCCTGCTGCTGCTGGGCAACGGGCTGCAATTCAGCGAATTTGACACAGGCAGCGATCTGATTCAAATGAAAATGAGTCTGGGCAAACCTGATGAAGACCCTGAGGTTCTGTTTCAGCAGCTGAATGTGACCAATGCGGCCGGAACACAAATTCCGCTGACACAGCTGGCAGAGATGAAGCCGTCTTTTGAAACCCAGCAAATAAATCATTATAATTTAAAGCGTACGGTCACCATCGATGCTGATTTATACGGCCGCACCGCCAACGAGGTTATGCGGGAAATACGAAATAACTTGCAAAGCACCTCCTTCCCGCCCGGATACAGCTGGGCCATTGGCGGTGAAGTGGATGGCCAGAATGATATATTGTCCGAAATAGCCAAGCTGTATGTGGTCGTGATTTTCCTGATTTTCCTGCTGATCTTCCTGCAGTTTTATTCTTTCTCCGCGCCAGCAATCATCATGACGACGGTTTATATGGCCGCAGCCGGCGGATTCATGGGACTGTTCATTTTAAGCATGCCGATCAGCTTCATGGGTATACTGGGAATGACGGCACTTGCGGGTATTGTTGTGCGTAACGGAATTGTGCTGATGGAGTTCATTGAGGACGCGCGCCGGGAAGGCGCCGATCTGGAAGAAGCGGTGGTCGGGGCCACCCATGCCCGTTTCCGCCCCATCCTGCTTACCTCTGTAACGGCCATTGTAGGCATGATTCCGATTGCAACCATTGGTGAGCTGTTGTTCAGGCCGTTGGCTTATACCATCATATTTGGTTTAATGTATTCCACCCTGCTCACCATGTTTGTCGTGCCTTCACTGTATCTGCTTGTCGCCAGATTCAAACTGAGAAGGCAGGCCGGAAAAGAAGCTGCGAATGTTCAGCATGACGTTACTATATAAATTTTTAGTTTAAGAGAGGGACCATGAAAAAAATAACCAGCGAAGAAATTATTCAGGCCGCCCTTTCCCTGTTTTCCGAGAAAGGTTATGAGGCCACTTCTGTGGATGAGATCGCCCGTCAAAGCGGTATGGTCAAAGCATCATTTTATAAATATTTTAGAAGTAAGGAAGAGCTGCTGCAGGGCACGATTGCTTTTGTTCAGGAAGATATGGAGAAGGAGCTGGAAAAGGTATATCTGAACTCCAGGCTATCTCCCCGAGAGAAGCTAACCCAGTTTTATATGATCGTCCTTGAGCGTGTTTACCAGAGTAAGATGCATCTGCTTTTTTTTTCCGTACCGCTGCTCGGCTCGACCGATGAGAAGATTGCGCAGGCTGTAGACAGTCTGGAGAACAGTTTATCCAACCGGATTCTGGACCTGATGATGAATCTGTACGGGGAAGAATGGAGCGACTATTATTACGATATTATTTTTGTCATCAAAAGCATGATCATCAGTTATGTACGAATGAGTGGTCAGGAGTTTCGCGCTTCTGAGCATCAGCTGCTGGCTGACTTTGTCATGAGCATTACGGACATCCTGATGCAGGAAATGACCAATTCGGATCATCATCATGAAATCATGTGGAAGCCTTCTACGGAGGAACAAGGAAAACCGTGGAGCAAGTGGCAGCAGGTGGATTCGATTTTGCATCGTATGCACACCATTATTGAAAAGCTTAATCTGCAGGATGCGGATAAAATTGATTACTTCAGCATCTTGGAGAAGCTGCAAAGCGAGCTGGCCGAAACATTACACGAAACCGCTCATGTCAAAGCTTTATTGCTCTTTCTGGAACAGGTGGCTGAACTGCGGGAATACTGTCAGGAGTTAAAAATTGTCTTAAATTCATAATTGCATGCATTCATCATTTCAATGCGTGGATATAAGACCTAACGGAATGATAATTTGCTATAGAGGATGGAGCTTCCGATGGCTCTATCCTCTTCTCCTCTCATCCTTCTGCAATAATCCGCGTTAATTCAGGGATCAAGGATTCGGTGGCTTCTTCACCCGCAGCAATACATTCCTTTATTTTGGTAAAATCAAAGGCCGCATATTGGCCTACTTCAGGGCGAATGACGAGATCGGCCATATGCAGGCTGCCATGCTTGCGTTCCGCCGTCATCAGGCTATAAGAGCGATAGACCACTTCAATCATGTTGCGTGGAGGTTTCTTTTCATGCTCACGGGCTACATCAACAGCGATAATGAAATCGACATCTTCCTTGCGCATGTCCGGAATTGGCAAGTTATTCAGCACCCCGCCATCTACAAGCATTTGATCGTTTAATATTAGAGGGGCAAACACCCCCGGAAAAGCTGAAGTCGCTCGCAGCACCGTTCCAAGATCACCTTTGTCCAAAGTAACCTGCTTGCCTTCCATCAAGTCCACTGCGATCGCTTTAAAATGGACCGGAAATTGCTCAATTTTCAACCCTGCTTTATTCTGTTTCTCCAGCAAATCGCCTATCACTTGAATAATCCCGTTTCCTGCAATCAGGCCTCGCTGCCATAGGCCAACATCAATAAACCGGTATTTTGGAGTATGTACAAACGTATGTTCAATCTCAGAGACTGAAATACCTGCAGCGAAAAGCCCGCCAATAACCCCTCCCATGCTGGTACCAATGACACATTGAATGGGAATCGCATGCTTCTCCAACGATTTTAGCACCCCTAGATGCGCCAGCCCCCGAACGGCCCCTCCCCCTAAAACCAGGCCTATTTTTCTCATATGTCACCCCATCCTGTTGTCCGTTATATTTCGATTTCATCCAAGGCTTCAAGTCCGCTGACGGGATGAAGCTTTCCTTTGTAAGCAAAGGAAGCCCTGCCCGTTTCTTCGGATACGACCAGCACCACAGCGTCTGATCGCTCCGTGAGCCCCAATGCCGCTCTGTGCCTCGTGCCCAGCTTTTGGTCAACCACGGCTTGGCTGGATAAAGGCAATACATTGGCAGCAGACACAATTATGTCATTATGGATAAGGATTGCACCATCATGCAGCGGATTCCCTGGATAAAAAATGGCCTCCAATAAAGAAAAAGTAACGGTTGCGCCAATCGGTATACCTGAGTGGATCAGCTCCTCTAGTGAATCATTGCGCTGAATGACAATCAGGGCGCCGTGCCTGCGGTTCATCAGATCCTGAATGGTGATGGACAAGGCTTCGTAATTCATTGTAAAAGCGGATAAATAGCACTGCAGGTAAAACGATGCAGCAAGGGATTCCGCTTTTTTGTAGGAATCGCCAATTTTCTCGAATTCCGATAAATGGCATTCTCCCTCATGATCGATGGCTTCCGTGAGACGAAGGATGTCCTGTGCGATCAAATTCAGATATTGTTTTAACTCCATTTTTATGGGGGTGGCATCGCAATTTTTGGGCATAAGGCAGCACCTCATAGGTATACAATATTGGTCTCATTATGCCCGTATGGATCAGGTTAGATGCAGCGGTTTAATGCACCATTTCCCACTCATGGATTTCGAAGCGTCTTGCCTGATGGGCTACGTAAGGATCATTTTTCACCCATTCCCGTACTTCAGCAAGGGACTCGGATTGGTAAATGACCATGCCTCCCCATCCGTCTGCGAAGCGGCCGTTGGCAAAAACGCGTCCTTTGGCGCGCTGTTCATCCAGATAGGCAAGATGCGCAGCACGATGGGTTTGGCTTTTTTCTTCATCCAGCATCGGCAGCAAAACAGCAAAATACTTCATTGAGATTCCTCCCGGAGCAACTATTCCATATTCGTAACTATTCGAAATTCAAACCATCCGGAAATGCCATTTTATCGCCCCTCCCGTGGTTTTCCAAAATATAACCGAAAAAAAGAAAACCCGCAACAAAACGCTGCAGGCTAAGCAACTACCCTTTGACGGCACTGATTTCACGCATTTCATCCTGAAAAAAACGGTTGGAGATGATATACTGCACAATTTCCGAGTGCTCTCCGTTCAGACTAATGACATTCGTCTGCAGCGCAACCCCTGTCACTTCCGCGACATCGATTGGCGAAAGAAGCCCCTCCCGCACTTCTTTGCGTGCACATATCCCTGGCAGGAAGCAAATCCCGGCTTTGTTCAACACAAGCTGCTTCGCTGTCTCCGCGTTATCGGTATGAATATGAATGGCCGGAGGTTTGTTCAGGGATTGGAAAACACGGTGAATTCGCAGCCAATCCAGCGCGCCGCATTCAAAGAAGACGAACGGCTCATCTGCAATCCTATCCAGCGATACCTCCCCCATTCGGGCAAGAGGATGGTCCGCAGACGTGTAGAGGCGAATCGGGTCCTCATAATATTTCACGGATTGCAGGTATGGATGACTTATACCACGGACAAAACCGATATCCAGCTCCCTGTTCAATACTTTTGCTGCAATGTCGTCCGTACCGGCCGTCGTCACTTTGATTTGCAGCCCCGGATATTCCGCCTTCAGCTTGGGGAGCAGCTCCGGAATAATATAGTTGGAGACGGATATAGTACATCCAATCCGCAGCTCATTCGGAATCGTCCCCTGCTTCTGGATATGCTGCTTCCCCTTCTGGTAAATTTGCAGCACCTGCTGTGCGTACGGCAGAAACTGCCTTCCTTTCTCGGTCAGCTGCACCTGCTTGCCCAACCGGTCGAACAAGCGGCAGTCCAGCTCCCGTTCCAGGGTTTGAATTCTTGCGGTGACAGACGGCTGCGACAGAAACAATATTTCCGCTGCCTTGTTAAAGCTGCCATAATGATATACATAGACAAAAGCTTCAATATTCTCGATATTCATGGGCATTTCTCCTGATCAAATCAGAGTAGGATTATCGTTCGGAAACAAAAAGAGACCTTCAAAGCACAGCAAGCCCATGTATCTTCCTGGGTTGTATGCTTTGCAGGTCTCCGGTTGACCGGTTGATTATTCTATACTTTAAACTCAATAACCAAGTATGTCAATCAGATATTAGTGATTAAATGATCTGGTTCCCCTTCTATGTATGCCTGCTTTCCCAGATCGTGCTTGGAATTTCACGGCGCAGCACAGGGGCGACCTCGGAAGCAAAGCGCTCCATCTGCTCCCGCTGCTCCGCTTCGCTTAGGCCGTCTACGCTGATGGAGAGCACCTGATGCCCGAAGGCATCATGGTATTTTAAAATCTTCTCGATCACGCTATCAGGGCTTCCCACGAGAATTGGCCCATCCTTCAAATTATCCTCCAGGCTATCAAATGGAGACCGGTTGTGCTTCGCTGCATCCGTAGCTTGGAATGTTTCGTAGTAAGGACGATAGCGCCTAATCGCCTCCTCCGTTGTGTTGGACAGGTAAAGGCTCCCCGCCCCAGCTCCGACAATCGCATCCTTGGGGTCGTGTCCGTAATATTGCCAGCGCTCTCGGTAATGGTCGATGAGCGCTTTGTATTTCGCAAGCGGGTGAAAGGAATTGGATGAAAACAGCGGCTCGCCGTATTTTGCGGCCAGTTCGGTGGACAGCGGACTAGAGGCGCTGCCGTGCCAGACCGGAATTTGCTTCTGATATGGCCGGGGCATTACAGTGACTTCATGCAGAGGCGGACGATATCGCCCCTGCCAGGTAACGTTCTCTTCACTCCATAATCTTCTGAGCAGTTCGTATCTCTCGGCAAGAGATTCCCATTGCTCCTCCTCCGTAATACCGAAAAGCGGATAATGGCGTGGATCATTGCCTTTGCCGATAATCATCTCCAGACGCCCTCCGGAAAGATGATCCAATGTCGCGTAGTCCTCGGCCACCCGCACCGGATCCAGGACACTGAGCACCGTAACCGTCGTTAACAAGCGGATTCGCGTCGTTCTGGCTGCAATGGCCGTTAAGAGAATCGGAGGTGAAGAGGACAGAAACGGAGGCCCGTGCCGCTCCCCTACACCATAGGCGTCAAAACCCAGTTCTTCGGCAAGCATGGCCTGCTGCAGTATGTTTTGAAATTTTTGCTGCTCCGACAAGCTTTCGCCGGTAACTGCATTTCGGATATTCATCACTAGACTGAACAATACGAATTTCATGGGCGATCTCCTTGACTGCCTGGTTTGTAAATGCCTGGAACAATTAATGATGAAGCCTTTCTTCCTCCCTGCTTTGAATCCATACACTGAACAATTCGGGGTTCACAACCTTCCTTAGCAGATGCATCGTGCCATCCCCGTTGTTACGGTCAACGGATTCGATCCGTTCATACCCTTTCCTTTCATACATGGCGAGCAGCCACGGATGCTTCTCTGCCGTTGCCAGGGTAACGGCGGGCGCGCCGAGCTTATCCCGGATTATGGACTCCTCCACCCACGCCAGCAGCTTTGTGCCGACTCCGAGACCTTGATATTTTGGATCCACCGCGAACCATTTAAGGAAAGGAAGACCTGTGTCCCATAGATAGAGCTTTTCTTTCGATAATGTTAATGTAGCTGCAATTTCACCGTTCAGCTCCAGCACATAACATTCATTCTTCACAATATTGTCTTGTACAAGTGCCAGATCGGCATGAGCGGCCGGCCATTTCAGCTCCAGCTCCCGAATTGTGGAGTAGGCTTCATAAATGATATATTGCAGCCTCTCGGCATCTTCCAACTCAGCAAGACGGATGAGCTCACTCACGCTGGCCTACCTCCTCCGAGAATGCAGCGGCGGAAGCCTGTTTGATGCGCTCGATTTGCCCTAGATGATGGTGGACATGCCTCGTAAAACCTGCAACAATATCGGCTGCCCGCACGGTATCCCCCTTGGCGTTCACTGCGGTCTTTTCCCAATCCTCATCGGTTAACCGTCGAAACAGAAGGGCGTTGTATTGAAGCAGATGTTCGAATAACGCCAGAATATCGGCCGCTTCACCGTCATTTGCTTTCTGCCCGCTCACCCACGCGTCTTGATCAAAAGCCGGCAGCCTGGCCGTCGTGCCTGCCAGCGTATCGCGAACCCGGAAAGAGACGACGATATTGTGATCGGCAAGGTGAGCCAGCACCTCGGTAACGCTCCATGATTCCGGTGCCGCCTTCCATGTCAATTGTTCTTTATTTAAACCTGCTGTGGCATCAACCAGCTTATTGTGTGTATCAAGGTATGCCTGAATATCAACCTGACTCATTTGATTTCCTCCCATCGGTTCTGCCTTGAGATGAACTGGCTATTACATTCCCAAAATGACTTCTTTCTTCTTTACCCACCTGTTTACTTGGTTATACACCGACTTTACCAGCCTTGCTCCAATCTGACTAATAGAATCGATCTATGCTTGTATTGAAAACATCAATTAGACGTCACAGAACTGCTGATGATAGGGTTTCAATATATTCCACTTGACCCATAGGAATAATGTTATTTAAATGTTGATCAATGAAAAAGGAGTGAACGAAATATGATCACCGTGAAAGCGCCCCATCATTATTGGAATGAACCCGATCTTTTGCAAAAAAGCGGTTCATTGATTGCGCCCTACGGCAAGAAAGCGTTTATTGTTGCAGGCCAGAAAGCTCTGGAGGCGGCAGGTCCCGCGTTTCTCGAAAGCCTGGAGCAAGCGGGAATTACCCGCACCATCGCCCTGTTCGACGGGAAGGTTACGGCAGCGGAAATTGAAGAATATACCACAAAAGCTGCGGCACAGCCAACAGATGTAGTCATTGGCGTCGGCGGAGGCAAAGCCCTTGATCTGGCCAAGGCGATCGGCGGCAGGCTGCATCTGCCAGTCGTTACCGTGCCGACTATAGCGGCTACTTGCGCATCCTGGGCGGCTGTCTCCATCCTCTATGACGAACTGGGGCGCTTCTCGGGGTATTTGGCGAATGAGCATTCGCCGGCATTGGTGCTTGCGGACACACGGGTGCTGGCTGCTGCTCCCAAACGTTATTTAGCCTCTGGGATTGGCGACACCATTGTGAAATGGTATGAAATCGCCGTGAATTTGAGCGACGAGCCTGACGGGCTTGATGTGCAAATCGCAACCCAAACGGCCAGGCTGGCTCTCGACCGGCTGCGCCGCCACGCTTTGACGGCATATGAAACGGCCGGAAGCGGGGAAGTAACCCCGGCCCTAACGGAAACGGTCAATGACATTATCGTGCTCGCCGGTTTGGCCGGAACAGTGCAGGGGTTAAAGCCCCGTGCCGGTATCGCTCATGCTATACACAACAGCTTGACTTTTGTCCCGCAGACCGCAGGCACGCTGCACGGCGAGAAGGTAGCTTTCGGGCTGCTTGCCCAAACGGTGCTGGAAGGGAGAGCAGAACACGAAATCGGTGAGCTGGCGGCGTGGCTTCACAGCCTGAAGCTCCCGGTCACGCTCCGTGAATTAGGGATCACCGAAGTCACGCCAAGTATCGTGTCTGATATCGCCCAAAGAGTTCATCTGCGTGAAGAAACGGCACAAGGACTGAGCTTTGATGTGAATGAATCCAGTCTTGCCGAAGCCATCCAGCAAGCGGATCAATGGGGGCAGCGTGCTCAGCAAGAAGCCGTTCTCGCGAAATCATAGAACGAACATATACAGGAAAGGTGGAATCCCGGTGCTTCAAGTCAAAACATTGGCCTCCCTTGCCTCAATTTCCTTAATTATTCTTCTATTCGCCGCCGGCTGCGGCAGTAATGCTTCCTCCCCGGGGGATTCGAAGGCTGTCACGACAGCTTCTTCCGCCCCGTTGGCAGGATTAGATGAAGCCTCGTCTTCCGTTGATCTCAGCACAGTGACGCTGCGTGTCGGGCAGACGGGCTGGAGCAATCTGGAGCTTGGCTTTAAAGCTGCAGGGCTGAGTGATAACCCTTACAAAGTGCAGTACAGTGTATTTCAGGGAGGCAATCTTCAGCTCGAAGCGATGGCCGCGAGCAATATTGATCTGGGCTCCACCAGTGAGATCCCCCCT
Source organism: Paenibacillus terreus (assembly GCF_042138595.1). NCBI lineage: Bacteria > Bacillati > Bacillota > Bacilli > Caryophanales > Paenibacillaceae > Paenibacillus > Paenibacillus terreus. The sequence continues at coordinate 247,281 of NZ_JBHIRX010000004.1, forward strand.
CTCTTCGCTTCCCAGGCGGCAAACGGGGGCAATTTTAAGATCATCGCCTCTTTCGAATCGACCACACTGAACCAAGAGCTTGTCATTCCGAAAGGCTCACCACTCAAAACCGTGGCGGATCTGAAGGGTAAAAAGGTAGCTTATGTCAATGCCACAACGGCTCATTATTTCCTGGCGAAAATGCTGGAGGCGGCCGGCTTGTCCTGGTCGGATATCGAAGCCGTGCCATTATCTACGTCGGACGGTTTAAGCGCATTGATCAGCGGCAAGGTGGACGCGCTGGCAAGCTACGGCAACGCGATTATTACCGCTCACCAGAATGGCGCGACGGAACTGGCCAGTGCCAAGGATATTTTATCCGGAAATTTCTTGTATGAGGCAACCCCCGAAGCCATTAATGATCCGGCCAAACATGCGGCTATCGTTGATTATTTGACACGACTGAACAAATTTTACGCCTGGACTCGCAATAATCAGCAGCAGTGGGCCGAAATTACGGCAGCCAACACCAAGCAGCCTGTCGAACAGGCGCTCAATACGCTGAAGCTTGGGGAAGAACAGCGACCATCCAAACTCTCCTCCGACTTCGAAAAAGCAATCGCTTCCCAGCAGGAGGTTGCGGATACGTTAGCCGGGCTGGGTCTTTTAAAGAATGATTTGGACGTTAGCTCCATTTGGAGCAGGGAATTTGAAGAAGAGTTGCAGCAAATCACGGCCGAATCCAAGTAGAGAAGTGAGCTAAAGAAAGGAGAGCAACTGCAATTGAAAATGTCGAAAACTAAATTGTGCTTCCATCGGGTTGCCCCCTGGATCATTCCCCTTCTCATTCTGCTCGCCTGGCAGACGCTCACCAGCACGGGGATCATTGCCAATAATGTGCTGCCACAGCCTCTTCAGGTATTGAACGTTTTTATCGGCATGCTGAAATCCGGCGAGCTGCTAACGCATATCGGGATTAGCGCCAGGCGTGCTTTCAGCGGATTTTTGATCGGCGGCGGACTCGGCTTCCTGCTTGGATTAATCAACGGCTTCTGGCGAACAGCGGAAAAGCTGACCGACTCATCTATCCAGATGATTCGCACCATCCCCCATCTTTCGTTGATCCCGCTCGTTATTATCTGGTTCGGGATTGAGGAGCCCGCCAAGCTGGTGCTGGTCTCGCTTGGTGTATTTTTCCCCATGTATTTAAACACGTTCCACGGCATCCGCTCGATTGATCCGGGGTTGATCGAGATGGGGCAAGTATATGGGCTAAAACGTTTCAGTCTCTATTGGCATATTTTCTTGCCGGGTGCGCTCCCTTCGATTCTTGTCGGCGTCCGCTATGCCCTTGGCATCATGTGGCTCACACTGATCGTCGCCGAAACGGTAGCAGCCAATTCCGGCTTGGGGTATATGGCCATGAATGCACGCGAGTTTTTTCAGATGGATGTCATCGTATTGAGCATCCTGATCTATGCACTACTCGGCAAACTGTCGGACAGTGCGGCGAAGCTGCTGGAGAGATGGTGGCTGCAGTGGAATCCGAATTATTCTGCACGATAATCTGAAGGGAGACAGTAACATGCCTCAGACAACAAACGGATCTCACATTCATATCCACCAGGTATCGAAACAGTTTGACGAGTATCCGGTTTTAACGGACGTGAATGTGACGATCGAGCAAGGGGAATTTATTGCCATCGTGGGCCGGAGCGGCTGCGGCAAAAGCACGCTGCTCCGCTTAATCGCAGGCCTTGATCAGCCTTCCGCCGGCTCCATCCAGCTTGACGGCCAAAGCGCCGGGGCACTGCATGAGGATATGCGCGTTCTGTTTCAGGAGGCACGTCTTCTTCCCTGGAAACGGGTGCTTGATAACGTTCGTATCGCCGCCGCAGGCAATGACAAAACAAGCGCTGCGGAAGCACTCGCGTGGGTTGGGCTGGAGAAACGCGGTAGCGATTGGCCAAGAGTGCTGTCCGGAGGGCAGAAACAGCGGGTCGCTCTGGCACGGGCACTCGTAAGCCGGCCCCGGCTGCTGCTGCTGGATGAGCCGCTTGGTGCGCTTGATGCGTTAACCCGAATTGAAATGCAGCAGTTGATTGAACGGCTGTGGCTGGAGCAAGGGTTTACCGCCATTCTCGTCACACATGATGTCAGTGAAGCCGTCACTCTCGCGGACCGTGTGCTTCTGATCGAGGATGGAAAAATCGCGATGGACATCAAGGTAAGCATGGCGCGCCCACGCGAACGGGACAGCACCTTCGTCTACTATGAGAATCTCATTCTGGACCGGGTATTAAACAGGGACGCAAGCGAGACAGAGCTTTTACAGTCCAGAAAACTGACCTACTCCATTTAATCATAACTTTGCGAAAGCGGGTGAAAGGATGTCCACGCCATTCGATCTATTTTCATTTGCCAAACGAATCCCTGCCACGCCGTCCATCGGCAGCACAACCGTCACGAAGCCGGATCATATTCATCTATCCTTCGGCTTTGCTGCACCGCATTTATTTCCTATTGAGCAGCTGTCCCGTGCCGCTTACGAGGCTGTAGCACAGCATGGAAGAAAAGCGCTGCAGTATTCCGGCTCCGGCGGTCCGCGCAAAATCCTTGAATGGATACAGAACCGCTCGTTTGTGCACGGAATCAAGGCCGAATTGAATCAAATTATGGTCACCTATGGTTCAACTCAGGGCATTGATTTGGCGGCCAGGATGCTGCTTGATCCGGGGGATCATGTATGGGTAGAATCCCCCTCCTTCTTCAGTGCACTGCAGGCCTTTCGTACGGCCGAGGCGGTAATCACCTCTTTTCCTATTGATGAGGACGGTCTGCGCGTCGATTTGCTGGAAAATGCCCTGCTGGAAGCAGGCCGCAATAACAAGCCTATCCCCAAATTTATTTATACGATGCCAACCTACCATAATCCCGGCGGGGTCACGTTATCAAATGAACGGCGCAGACGGCTGGCTCAATTGGCGGAGACGTATAACTTCTTTATTGTCGAAGACGATGCCTATTCGGAGCTTAATTTTAGCGGCCGCAAATTCCCTCCCCTCTATACGCTGATTCCGGAGAGGGTCATCTACCTGAACACCTTTTCCAAAATCATTGGTCCCGGTCTGCGTCTGGGATGGATGATCGCCGACAAACGGGTGATCGACAAGGCAAGATTGCTGAATCTTGGCGGCAGCATCGGTGTGTTTACGCAGGAAATTTTGGCGCAGCTGCTTGATGGTTTTGGCTTTCAAGAGCATGTGGATCAGCTCATCCTGCATTACAGTGAGCAGAGGGATGTCATGGCGGAGGCGGTGCAATCGTGCTTCGGAGATCATGTGACGTTTCATTTGCCTGAAGGTGGATTCTATATATGGCTGAAATTCGGCGAACATATCAATACGAGTGATTTTCTGCGGGATGCAGGCAAGCTGGGTGTCAGCTTTGTGGACGGAAAAAGCTTTTTTGCAGAGCCTGAAGGTTATCAGTATGCAAGGCTGTGCTTCAGCTATGTGAGTGAGGAGCAAATCGTACGAGGCGTGAATATTTTGGCGGATGCTTATTTTGCCTATGAGGAGCAGCGACTCTTTGGGCTGACAAAACAGCAGCCTCTGTAGTGTTTGCGTTCTTTCGCAAGCTGTGAGACGCTCCGAGAACGAAGCATTCCTCCAATCGCTGTTACCCCCGAATTTCAAGGATTATAATTGTCTCGTCAAACCCTGGCCAACTGGATGCTGCATGGTGCAAACCCCTGGCTAAACCTGGTATATGATCGCATGCATCAGCTTCTTTTGCGTCTAAAAGAAATGGCTGGTCAAACAGTGTATCATCAAATAATCAGGGGTTCAATGAATTTATTGGCCTGAATGCTCCTAAATTCATCAAATTTTTCTCATCCATATCGTCTTCAGGTGTATACAAAACGAGGGTAACATCGTCGTATTCGCCTGCATAAAACGTGTTGGAACGAACATTAATTTCACCTGCAGAGGGATGCTGCATTTTAAAATGGTTATCATCCCGAAAACACTGGACGTCATGGAGTTCCCAAATCGTTTTGAAGTCTTCGTTCACTTCCAAAAGCTTCATAATAATTTCAATGATGTAGGGATCTTCCATCCGCCGAGCAAAAGTGTAACGAAAAGCTGCGAGTAGCTTTCGGGCCGAGTCTTCCCAGTCCGCATAACGGCCTCGTACAACGGGGTCGTTGAACATTAACCAGATCAGATTTCCCGAACAGTTTTTCATCTTGTTAGACTGCAATCCAAATACTTCAGTGGCTGTCTGATTCCAAACTAACAGATTCCACTGACCGTCAATGGCGTAGGCTGGCAGATGTATATATTGATCAACGATGCGTTGAAGCACAGGGGTGGATATTTGCAGATATGACACATCTGAAACCGATTCCAGAGGGATCTTGCGATCCGCTAGGACATAGAGATGAACTCTTTCATCACGACTTAACTTTAAAGTACGGGCCAAGCTTGCGATGACACTATCTGATATACCCACGTCTCTCCCTTGTTCAAGGGATGTGTACCAAGACACTGAGATTCCTGACAAAACCGCCACTTCCTCCCGGCGAAGGCCCTTAGTTCTTCTATGAGAATTAGAGTTGTTACTCAGTCCAACTTGTTCTGGTCTTGTCCTGTTGCGACGGTTTTTCAAAAATTCAGCAAGCTCCTTACGCCGCAGTTCGTCATTCAAGAGTCTCATCCCCTTTCCAATGATCTATGCTTAATAAATTGTACCATAATCTTATAACGAATATAAATTGTACCATAATCTTATAACGAATGCATTTGTTTTATCGGATTTCGTGTGAGTTAAGTTAAGGTACTAGTTTTTATAGTAGCATAAACACCGTACTAGTTGACCCTTAGATCTCGCGGTATGATGTTCCTGCAATCGAATATAAATCCAACAAAAAAAGGAGAATAGAAGCATGAATTTACATGAGCATGGAAATCGGATAAACGATTTCAACAAAATTGTTTTTGAACGTAGGGCGATTAAGAAATACGATACTTCTGTTAAGATTAGCCGCGATGAAATGAAGGATATATTAACCAAGGCGACCAAGGCTCCCTCGTCCTATAATTTGCAGTCATGGCGTTTCCTGGTCATTGAAAGCGAAGAGGCTAAATCCAAATTGCTGCCTTTGGCCATATTCAATGGGCAACAATACAATGAACAACAGATAGTAACTTCATCTGCTGTAATTGCAATTTTTGGTGACCTAGAGCATGTTGCGAGTGCGCCAGAAATTTTCAATGCAGAAGTAAAACAGGGGTCAATGACTGAAAATGTGAAAGAATATATCCTTGAGGCTATCAATATTCATTATAGCAATAGCCCGGATCATTTTCGTAAAGACGTGGCCTTAACCGATGGCGGACTGGTGGCTATGCAGTTAATGCTGGTTGCACGTTCTTACGGTTATGACACTTGTGCCATGGGTGGGTATGATAAGGAGAACATTGCTGAAATATTTGGATTGGACAAGGAACGTTACGTTTCGGTTATGCTGGTATCCATCGGTAAGGCAGATTCTGATGGCCGCCCTTCAACACGAAAGCCGATTGCCGATGTTGCAGAGTGGAAATAAACGTTGAAGCTGCGGCAACTGCTCGAATAGATACTGCAGATAAGCCTGCGGCTTCAGGTCATTCGCCTTTGCGGTTTCCGCGATGCTGTAGATGATCGCACTTGCTTTTGCTCCGCGCGGCGTGTTGCTGAAGAGGAAGTTTTTGCGGGCACAGCTCGCGGAGCCAAAGCCAGCGCGAATATCTACAGTGTGATGGAAACAGCAGAAGAAAATGGCCCTTTTTAGCTGTAGAAATACGGGGGTAAAGGCGAACGCTGCCGCTTTTCCGGAATCGCTTCGTCCTCTCCGCTGCATCGTGCGTGTCCATACCTAAACCTAAAATAAGATATCGCTCTTTGGCCAAGACCAAAGGAGCTCCCACGATTCGCTTTGAGCAAAAAGGGGTCCCACCAACATTTTAACGAAAATATACGCTAAGCCCTCGGATACCAAATATGCACCTCCAATTGCTAGTTGTGTCTAACAATTGGGGTGCAGTTCATATCCCAGGGCGTCTTTTTTATTGCTTGAATGATTAATATCATGCCTTAGGCATTTCGTTGCAGATTGGCGCCTGAAGGAGCCAACGTAGCCTGCTGTAAAATTTCGTTCATTTCCTCCCGTGAAATCTTTACTTCGGGATCATAAGTGTATTTATTTAAAGCAGACACATTATTTTTATTTTGTGAAATTACGCAAAAAGGACGAGTTATGCTATGCGATGTACTAAGGGACGATTGAAGCTGACATCTCCTTTAATGCGTTAACGTCGACCTCGGGGCATATCCGCCCAGTTCGGCCACCAGTTCGGCAAATGCGTCATCCAGACGCTCTTTTAGTTTCTCCGTTAGCTTGAACCCACCGTCTTCCAAGCGGCCCACCCATTGATCCACGGAAAATACACCGCCGAGAATGCGGGTTCCACCTAAGGCTCCAACCACCGACTTCAGCGCGTAATCAACGGCAAGCAGATGCATAACCGACTGTCCGATGAACAGCGGGAGTACGGGCTTATCCGCAAATCCTTTTTGCGGGATCAGATCTAATATCGTTTTCAGCGCCCCCGAATAAGTGCCCTTATAGATCGGACTCGCGATAACAATGGCATCAGCCTCCTCGATCAACTCAACAGCTTTCTGAATGGCCGGATGGCTGAAGTCAGCTCTAAGCAATTCCTCTGCAGGCAGCTCTGTTGCTGACACGACAGCAACGCTGTAGCCGGCAAGCGTAAGCTGCTCTTCCAAATAGTCTGTCAGTCCGAACAAACGGGAGCCCTCCTTCGGGCTCCCAATAATAAAAACGATCCTGCTCATTTTGCTCCTCCTTGCCCTGCAGTAGCCTTCTTTCTGGCATAGCGGTTTTCCGGCACGGGCAGCCCGAGATTGCCGCGCAGCGTGTCGCTTTCATACCCGGTTCTGTAAATGCCCCTTTCCTGCAAAATCGGCACAACCTGATTCACAAAATCCTCAAGCCCTGTAGGGATAGCGGATGTAATCATGAACCCGTCAGCGGCTTCCTCTTCAAACCACGCCTGAATCTGATCCGCTACCTGCTCCGGAGTTCCGATGAAACCGCTGCGCGGTGTCGCGGCTTGCAGCGCTACCTGTCTTAGAGTCAGCCCCTTCTCCCGTGCGTTCTTTTTAATCTTGTCCGTACCGCTTTGAAAGCTGTTTTTACCGAGATCCCCGAGATCCGGGAACGGTTCGTCGAGCGGATATTGCGAGAAATCATGATGCTCGAAAAATCTGCCCAGATAATTCAGCGCATTCTCAATGGTCACTAGCCCGGCAATCTCCTGGTACTTGCGCTCGGCTTCCTCTGGCGTACTGCCGATAATCGGCGAGATTCCAGGAAAGATCAGCACTTCTTCCGGATTTCGTCCGAACGCAGCCGCACGGTTTTTCACATCCCGATAAAATTCCGCTGCCTCCTCCAGCGTCTCATGACCGGAAAATACCGCATCCGCTTCCTTGGAGGCGTAATTTTTGCCAACCTCGGACGACCCCGCCTGGAAAATAACAGGCTGCCCCTGTCTGGAACGGGCGATATTCAGCGGACCTTTAACGGAGAAAAACTTGCCTTGATGATTCAAAGTGTGCATCTTCTCGGGATCGAAAAATACGCCGCTTTCCTTATCCCGCACAAAGGCGTCATCCTCCCAGGAATCCCACAGGCCGCGGGTGACTTCGAGATATTCGGTTGCGATCTCGTATCGCTTGTCATGCTCGGGATGCTCTTTGCCGCCATAGTTCAGGGCCGAACCTTCCAGCGGGGATGTAACGATATTCCATCCGGCGCGGCCCCCGCTGATCATGTCCAGCGAAGCGAATTGGCGGGCTACGGTAAAAGGCTCGCTATACGTAGTCGACAATGTGCCCACAAGCCCGATATTTTTACTTACAGCGGCCAATGCGCTCAGGATCGTGAGCGGCTCGAACCGGTTCAGAAAGTGGGGAATCGATTTTTCGGTAATGTACAAGCCGTCGGCAATGAAGATAAGGTCAAATTTTCCTTCCTCTGCCTTCCGGATCCATTGCTTGTATAATTCAAAATTCACGCTTGCATCGGGCCGGGCATCCGGATGACGCCACATCGAAGTTCCTCCTCCCACACCATGCAGGAGTGCCCCCAGTTTTAGCTGTTTCTGCTTCGCCATGTTCCTTCCTCCTCATTTATGTGGTTCTGCAGTTCCCTGCCGCTTCCATGCTGTGTGCTATCATACCTGTTTCCCGCCAGAGCCTTCTGCATAATAACCCAGAGCGCGTACCGCTATGCCAGCCAAATAATCGGCTGCGACCGGCAGCGCGCGTTCATCCAGATCAAATGCCGGATGATGCCACTCCTGACTGCCTGATGTACCCAAAAATAAGAACAAACCCGGCACAAGCTTCTGGTAAACGGCAAAATCTTCTCCGGCCGGCGATGGTGCGGGGACAACCGGCAGAAGTCCCAAATGCTCCGCCTCCTGCCAGGCCAGCTCCGCCAAAGTTTCATCATTGATAGCCGGAGGCGGCCCCTCAATCCAGCGCACCGCCGCACTTGTTCCAAAAGCGGCTGCAACTCCTTCGATAACTTGATCGAAGCGGGCCAGCACACGGCTGCGTACTTCCTCATCGAAGGTACGAACCGTTCCTTCCAGCACCGCCTTGTCGGCGATCACGTTCCAGGTCGAGCCGCTGTGCAGCTTCGTTACACTGATCACCGCACTATCCAGGGCGCTGACATTACGGCTGACAATGGATTGCAGCGCCGTAATGATATGTGAGGCGACTACAATGGGATCGATGCCCGCTTCCGGGACCGCGGCGTGTGAGCCTTTCCCCTGCACTTCGGCTTTAAATCCGTCCGCAGCAGCCATGATCGGCCCTTGTTTAATGCCGATCGTGCCTACCGGCAGGTCAGGCTTGTTGTGCAGGCCGAAGATAGCCTGCACGTTGTCGAGAGCGCCGTTTTCAATCACCTGGCGGGCGCCGGCCGCTTTTTCTTCCGCAGGCTGAAAGATCAATCGAACGGTACCGTTGAGATCTTCCTCGCGTTCTTTGAGCAAATAGGCGGCCCCAATAAGCGAGGCGGTGTGGAAATCATGGCCGCAGGCATGCATTTTGCCCGGAACGGCAGAGGCGAAAGACAGTCCTGTCTCCTCTTGAATCGGAAGTGCGTCAATATCCGCCCGCAGCGCGATAACAGGCCCTCCGTGTCTTCCACCCACCTCTGCAATGACACCTGTCCGGAGCGGGTATTCCGCAATGCGGATTCCTGCCGCTTCAAGCCATCTTCTGATTCTCGCTGTAGTCTCGAACTCTTCATTCGACAGCTCCGGATAACGATGCAGCTCCCTCCGGATTTCCGTCAAACGGCCTGCCAGAGCGGCAGCGCTCCATACCTCCGTCTCCTTGCTCATACATTTCCCCCCTCTGGTATCAAGTTCTGACCTCCGCGAAAGCTTCGCTGAGCAGCTCGTACGAGCGCAGCCGTTTTTCGAACGGTGTCACGTTCGTGGTCACAATAAACTCCTCAATACCCGTCGCTTCCTGCAGGGCTAGCAATTTATCGCGCACGCTCTCTTTGGAGCCTGCCGTGATCAGCGGCTCTTTCTCCTCAATCGTGTAGGGCTCCCCGGACTGGCGTCCAAATTCTTCCGCTTGCTCCAGCGTGCTGACCGTGACCTTGCGTCCGCTGGCCAAATGAACCTTCACCAGCTTTTGCGGCGGGATCAAGCTCTGCGCTTCCTCATCGGTGTCCGCCACAATCGCGGAAAGCGCCAATATGATTTGCGGCTGCGTTCCCGTCCTGTGATTGAAGCTGGCCCGATATTGCCGCACTGCTTCTACGGCAGCCTCCTCATCGCCGCCAATGAACAATGAGAATACGTATGGCAGTCCCAGGCCTGCGGCCAGCTCGCTGCTGCCGCTGCTTGCTCCAAGCAGATGAAGCTCTGGGGCCAGCGGGGGGATCGGCGTTGCTTTCAGTCCGGCGAGTTCTCCGTCTTCATCCGGCTCAACAGCCAAATACCTGCGCAGCTCAACAATTTTATCCGTCAGGGATAACGGATTTGCGATATTCTGTTGCAGTGCCTGTGTGCTGCGCGGCAGCCCGCCCGGCGCGCGGCCGATACCCAGATCGACCCGGCCCGGCGCAAGCGAAGCGAGCACATGGAAATTTTCCGCTACTTTATAGGGGCTGTAATGCTGCAGCATAACGCCTCCCGAGCCGATGCGGATACGTGACGTCTTTGCCAGCAAATAAGAAATGAGCACCTCAGGGGACGATCCTGCCACCTGCCCGGAATCGTGATGCTCCGCTACCCAGAAGCGCTTGAAGCCAAGCTCCTCCGCTTTTTGCGCCAAAGCAACCGTATGCGCAAGAGCTTCTGCCCCTGTCTCGCCCTCATAAATCGGGCTCTGATCCAAAACGCTTATTGTAATTGTCATTGCTTCCTGCCTCCTAGATGGAATAGCTTGCCTCCGGAATTAACCGCTTCAAAAACTGCTTCGTCCGTTCCTCCTTCGGTCTGCCGAACAGCTCGGCGGGGCTGCCCTCTTCCACAATCACTCCGCCGTCCATAAAAACCACGTGATTGGCAACCTCCTGCGCAAAGCTCATCTCGTGCGTCACAATGATCATCGTAATGCCCTCCTTCGCGATCTTACGGATGACGGCAAGCACCTCTCCTACAAGCTCCGGATCAAGTGCGGAGGTAGGTTCGTCGAGCAGGATCACTTCAGGCTCCATGGCCAAGGCCCTTGCGATGCCGACCCGCTGCTGCTGTCCTCCCGAGAGCTGGCTCGGATAGGCGTCAAGCTTTGCACCGAGTCCAACCTTCTCCAGCAGCTGGATGCCGCGTTTCCGAGCCTCAGCCTTGTTCAGCTTCTTCACCACAATGAGCCCCTCGATGACGTTCTCAAGCGCGGTTTTGTGAGCAAACAAATTGTATTGCTGAAATACCATCGCCGAGCGCTGGCGCAGCTCATGAATCTCCTTTTTCCCGGCATGCTTGCAGTCCAGGACAAAGTCACCAATGTGTATGGTCCCGTCGCTTGGCCGCTCCAAATAATTGATACAGCGGAGCAGCGTTGTTTTCCCGGAGCCGCTTGGCCCAAGAATGGCTACAACCTCGCCTTTTCCGACCGTCAGCTCAATTCCTTTGAGAACCTCGCTGCGGCCGAACGATTTTCGAATGCCGCTAAGACGGATCATGCTACGCCTCCTTTTCTGTAAATATTGATCCTGCGTTCAATCATGCCGGTAATGCGCTCAATCAGAATGGTCAATCCCCAGAAAATGACGGCTGCGGCGAGGTATGCCTCGAAATATTTCCAGTTGCTTGAAGCTACGATCTGAGCCTTCGCGTTCAAGTCCACCACCGACACTGTAAAAGCCAGTGTTGAGCCGTGCAGCATACCGATAACTGAGTTGGACAAATTCGGCAGGCTGGCCGCAAACGCCTGCGGAAAAACGATGCGGCGCAAGGCCTGGGCAGTGGTCATGCCGACCGACCAGGCCGCTTCCAATTGACCGCGGTCGACAGCCTGCAGCCCGAAGCGGACAACCTCGGACATATAAGCGCCTGAGGTGATCGAGAACGAGATGAATGCAAAAGCGATCATCGGAATTTTCGCCGAGTTCCAGCCCAGGTCCAGCAGAGCGGACAGTCCATCAACGATCACAGGCAAACCGAAATAAATTAACAGCAGATGAGTCAGCATCGGTGTCCCGCGGACAAAGGTCACATAGGCTGTCGACAGCTGGGACAGGACCGGAATATGGCGCATGCGAAACAGTGCCGTGAGCGTACCGATCACGAAGCCGCAAGAGACGGAGACGACGGTGATGTACAGCGTGGTCGGGATAGCGGATAAAAGCTGGACGAACGCTGCCCAGATAAATCCCGGATCAAGATTCATAACCGGACACCTCCTTCTTGCCCGGGACGGGGCTTGGCGGACAGGCGACCGAGCGTCAAGCGTCTGTGGCCGGCTGATCGGCGGCCGCTTCCTTCATCCGGGCGCATATGCCGCTGCAGCTTTCGTTCCGCGAGCAGCAGAATTCGCTCCAGGACCATGCTGATCACCAGGTAAATAAGAGCGAGCGAAAGGTAGGTCTCGATAAAATGCTGGCTCAGCTGCCCAAGTGTTTCCGCCTTCCCCGTCAGCTCCATGACGCCCAGTGTAAAGGCAAGGGAAGTATCCTTCAGCATGGCAAGCACCAGATTGGAAAAGACGGGTACGGCGATGGCCAAGGCCTGCGGCAGAATAATGCGGGTAAATGCCTGATACCCCGTCATCCCGACCGCATAAGCCGCCTCGACCTGTCCGCGGTTAACAGCAAGCACCGCCGCGCGGATATTTTCAGAAATGTAGGCTCCCGCATGAAGCCCGAACGTTAAGATCACAAAATAGAGAACTGGCAGCTTCGCGATATCAACCGAGACAAGCTTTAAAATCTCCGGAAGCCCATAGTAGAACAAAAAAAGCAGAATCAAAATCGGTGTTCCGCGGAAGAAGGAAACGTAGAGCACCGATAAATGCTGAAGAACAGGCACTTTGTAAAGCCGAGGCAAGGCTACCAGCAGCCCTACAATCAAACCCAGTACAATTCCCCCCGCTACGATCAGCAAAGTAATATCCAAAGTGTCCAGCAGCTTGGGGATAAACTTGAACACATAGGTGATATCGAAGCCGTATTCCATCTTACGGTCTCACCTTTCTCTTAAAGTTCACGACGCATTGGCTGTAAAGTCCTCACCCAGCCACTCCTTGCTCAGCTTGCCCAGCGTACCGTCGGCTTTGATCTCCTTCAGGGTGGCATCAATGTCATCCGACAGCTTCTGCGCGTCAGGATCATTCTTGCGGAACACGAACAGAATGTCCGCCGCGGACAAGCTGTCGCCTACGGTTTTCAGCTTGGCTTGCGGGTCGATCAGAGAAAGCGTAAAATCCGCGCCGATTGTGGCATCGACCCGTCCGCTTGTAATCTGGCTGACCGTATCGTTCGCCGCTCCGTTTTTGTAAACAATCTCGATTTTCTTGTCATGATCCTTGTTGTAGTTTTCAAGAATTTGCGCCGCGGCGCTTGTCGCGCTTGTCAGCACCTTTTTGCCGACCAAATCGTCCAGATTCTGGATCGAATTATTGTCTTTGGCGACGATGATTTTGTTTTTCCAGAAGGCATACGGCTCCTTGTTGAACAGGTATTTCTGTTCACGCTCCGGATTTTTCTCCATCTCATGGGCCACGAAATCAATTTTCTTTGTTTCCAGGCTCAGCAGCAGATTGGAAAATTCCATCGTCTGAAACTCGAATTCATAATCAGGAAGACGTTTATCAATTTCTCTTACAAGCTCAACGTCAAATCCGGTCAGTTTACCATTCTCGTCGATATAACAAACCTTTTGGAACGCTGTTCCGGTACCGACGATTATTTTTTTGGCTCCGGCGCCCCCTGAACTGCCTGAAGTCGCATTTGCTGCATTTTCCGCGTTTTGCCCGCTTCCATCGTTGCTTGTATTTGAACCGCAGCCTGCGGTCACGATGACCAAAACCAGTGCTGCAAATAGCAATCTTATTTTCTTCATTCTGTTGACCTCCGTCATTTGCTCTTGATCATTGATTGCCAAAGCCAAACTATTACCGCTGCTTTAAGGCTTCCTGCTGCCCATGAGTTTGCTCGAACAATTCAGGGTTCACAATTTTGCGCAGCAAATGGCCAACTCCATCACCGTTGCCGGGATCAAAGGAATAGATACTTTTATATCCCCGGCGCTCGTACATGGGCAGCAGCCACGGATGCTTCTCGGCGGTACCAAGGGTTACAGCAGGCGCACCGAGCTTGTCACGGATGATATGTTTTTCCACCCAGTCGAGAAGCCTGCCGCCATATCCTTTGCCCTGCTCGGCCGGGTCAACGGCAAACCATTTAATGAAGGGCAAATCCGTAATATGCTTCACATCGTCTCCCTTTGAAAGAGTAATGGTTGCAACGATCGTACCGTCTGCTTCCAGCACATAGCATTCATTTTGCGAGATATTTTCCTTTATTTGCTCCAGATTGGCATTTGCAGCCGGCCAATGCAGCTCCAGCTCGCGGATCGTGGTATAAGCCTCAAATATTAAAGCCTGCAGCCGCTCCGCATCATTCAATTCTGCCAAACGAAAATGTTCGCTCATGAATGAATCCCCCTTGTTTCTAAATTTATAATTCCTATGCGCATAGTAAGAATTGATGTGATAATAATGTACCACCCGTTTCATGAGCGCGCTAATAGACTTTCTCTATCGTTCGATTGAAAAATGCTAAAATTAATCCTCCGCTAACTGTCTCTCTTTCTCCAGATACCCTTTCAATATCCTTGCAATTTCCCTCATTCCCGAGACATCGGCCAGACCTTCGGCTTCCGGATTGTAATTTGTATTTGTATTGACATCATACGTATAGGTCCTGCCTGCTGAATCGGTAATAAATTCAATGCCGGCGAAGCTGATTCCGTTTTGCTGCAGGAATGCTTCATATTTGGCTATGAGCGGATTGCTGAATCCTTCGATGACTTCAAATTTCGGACGTGACGAGGTTCCTTCCCCAACCGGGCAGAGCTGCTCCCCGATTTGGCAGGCATCCGCAGGACATAACTGAAATCCTTCCGAGGTATCCACTCTCACCGCGTAGTAGAACTTCCCGTCGATAAATTCACAGCGGGTAATCACCTGATCCTCGTTTTGGATGTACTGCTGGATCAAGGTTACCCCATCCACTGAATCCTCAAAGGCTGCGCTGTTTACGTAGGTCTCCAAATTTTCCAGGCTGTCAAACAGGTAGACGCCAAGCCCCTTTCCCGCACGATTATGCTTCGTCATAAAGGTCCGGTACGGAAAATTTCTCGCGGCTTCCAGCACTGCCTTTTTACCCACCGCGGCAACGGTAGCAGGAGTCTCAATACCGAACTTTTGCAGCTCCAGATACTGCTTCACCTTGTTGACTTCAAGCTCCAGCGCGCGGCTGGTGTTAAGCACGGTTCTTCCATGATGCTCAAGCCATGCCAGCACATTCGCGGTATATTCGGGGGCGTATCGATGATTCCGTGAGTGGGATGATGCGCTCATGCGATTGTAGTACACGCCGCTTGGCGGACGCTGGCTTAAATCCAGTCGGCCTTCGTCCAAATGCCAGAATTCGTGCGGCACCTCCAATTCCTCAAGCGCTGCCCGAAGCGGGACAATCCAGCTTTCATTTTCGTGGATAATATACGCTTTCGTCATTTGTTATCTCCTTCACAGCTCACGGTTTGTCAGACGTTCAATCACATGGGCCAACAGCTTCGTTCGCGGAACGAGCGATTCAATAACCAGATACTCATCCTTGCTGTGCGCCTTGCCGCCTTTCGGACCCAATGCATCGATGGTTGCAATGCCCACAGAGGAGGTAATATTGCCGTCCGACCCGGAACCGACCTTTTTGTCATGCAATTTTTCTCCCAGCTTCAGCGCTTCCTCCTGAACAATGCTCAGCAATTCTTCAGTCCGCTCGTTCTTGATCATCGGCGGCCGGGTAATACCGCCCTGCAGCTCCAATGAGGTTCCTTCAACATCGACGCGGGAGCAAATCTCCCGAATGCTGCGGTCAAGCTCTTCCGCCTGGGCTTTCGTTTCCATCCGCACATCGATATTGGCAAAAGCATGCGGTGCGATCGTATTACTTGAGGTGCCTCCCCCGATGACCCCAACATTGACATGCACGCCCGCCTCGGCATCCGTCAATGCGTGCAGCTTGATGATTTTATGTGCCAGTTCGGCAATGGCACTGCGTCCTTTTTCAGGCTCGGCTCCGGAATGGGCAGCGACTCCGGTTACGGTCAAATAGTATTTTCCGCCCCCTCTTCTTCCCGTAACCAGAGTTCCGTCCTCATCGCACGGCTCGACAATCAGGGCATACTTGCTTAATTTTGCAAATTCCTCTATCAATGAACGGGAATGAACCGAGCCTACTTCCTCGTCAGAGTTCAGAATAATCCGCACATTTTTATAGCTGTCGCTTCCTTTCTCCTGCAAATATTTGATGGCATACAAGGTTGTGATTTGGCTGGCTTTCATATCAAATACTCCCGGTCCGTAGGCATACTTCTCGTCTCTTGAAAAAGGCCGCTCCGCAACGGTTCCGGCAGGAAAGACCGTATCCATATGCGCAATAATGAGAATTTCCGGATGCTGCGCCTCCGGATGAGTGATCACAAGGTTGTTCCCTCTTTCCTTCTGTTCCTGCACATCCACCTGAAAGCCGATCTCTTTATAAAGGCTACCTAGCTTGGCCGATACTAAATCCACCCCTGATTTCACAAAGGTTCCGCTTTCAATATTGACGATTTCCTCAATGAGCAGCAGCATCTCCGCTTCTTTCTGCTTCCAATCTTTACTAGACATGAAGGGTCATTCCTTTCTAATTTAAAATGGTCTCTGCTTTCAGGTCGTCATGATATAGATGGCACCGCACACTGTGTCCCTGGGATAATTCCATGGCAGCAGGCTTAAGCTGCTTGCAAACATCCATCACATACGGACAGCGTGTATGAAACACGCAGCCTGACGGCGGGTTGGCAGGTGAAGGGATATCCCCCTGTAACAGAATCCGCTCTCTCTTTAATTTGGGATGGGGTGCCGGGATGGCGGACAGCAGAAATTGCGTGTACGGGTGCAAAGGGCGGGCAAACAATTCATCCGTCGGGGCTTGCTCTACCAAATGTCCTAGATACATCACTCCAATTCGGTCCGCAATATGCCTGACTACACTAAGATCATGGGAAACGAACAAGTAGGACAACCGATATTCGGTCTGCAGTTCAATTAATAAATTCAGGATTTGCGACTGAATGGATACATCAAGTGCAGACACAGGTTCATCACATATCACCAGTTTGGGCCGCAGCGCAAGCGCTTTGGCAATACCAATCCTCTGCCTTTGCCCCCCGGAAAATTCATGCGGAAACCGCTCCGCATGCCTGGCACTCAACCCTACGCGGCTTAACAATTCAAGTACGCGCTCATGCCGCTCATGTCTGGAGCCCTGACCATGAATGGCCAACGGCTCAGCAATGCTGTAGCCGACCCTTTTATTGGGGTCCAGGGATGAAAGAGGGTCCTGGAAGATCATTTGCACCTCTCTTCTTAACGCTTTGATCTCTCTTCCCCGCAGCGTAAAAATGTCCTGATTCTGAAAGCAGGCTCTGCCGCTTGTAGGTTCCGTTAAACGAAGCAGCGTCCTGCCGGTTGTGCTTTTCCCGCTTCCCGATTCTCCGACCAAACCGTAGGTTTCACCTTCATGTATTGAAAAAGAGACATCCTGCACCGCCTTCACCTGATTTTTTCTCCAGAAAGGTCCGGATTTGGCAGTGAAATATTTCGTTAATTGTTCAACCTGCAGCAGAGGCTGTTCACGAATCGGTTGTTCACTCATGGTGTCCCGGACTCCCCCTTCTTTCTTCAGCAATGGCAGCGTAATGCCAGCACCTTATTTTTTGTCCGTGTGCGGTTTCTTCCAAACGAGGCGGTTGTGAACGGCAAATGTCGGTGGCAAAAGAACATCTGGGCGCAAATCTGCAGCTGCCGCTCACTTCTTTCATTGAAGGCACAGAACCTCTGATTTCATATAACCTGCCCTTGCGCTCTCCGTCCAACCGGGGCACGGATTTCAGCAGACCAACCGTGTACGGGTGCAAAGGATTATCAAACAGGGTTACAACATCCGCTTCTTCAATAACCTCGCCCAGATACATCACGATCACCCGTGAGCACATCTGGGCAACTACCGACAGGTCATGCGTAATGAGCAAGATGCCCATGCCAAGCTTGGCTTTCAGCTCATTCATCAATTCCAGAATTTGCGCCTGGATCGTGACATCCAGCGCCGTGGTCGGCTCATCTGCAATCAGCAGCTTCGGTTCACAGGATAAGGCCATCGCAATCATAACCCGCTGCCTCATTCCTCCTGATAATTCATGAGGATATGCATGAAACCGGGCCTCGGGATCAGATATGCCGGTTAAGCGCAGCAGTTCTACAGCCCTTTGTTTCGCCTGGGCTTTGTTCAGCTTTTGATGCAGCATAAGTGCCTCCATCATTTGATCGCCAATGGTAAATACGGGATTCAGTGATGACATCGGATCCTGAAAAATCATCGCTATTTCATTCCCCCGCACTTCCCGCATCTTCTCCTCAGGCAGCTGCAATAAATCCGTACCGTTGTAGAGAATCTGCCCTCTGTAATCTGTCGATTCCTCATCAAGCAGACGCATGATCGATTCGGCGGTGACACTTTTTCCGCATCCGGATTCCCCGATAACGCCTAACGTTTCCTCGGAATCAATATGAAAGCAAACACCGTCAACCGCCTTCATGAAGCCTGTTTCCGTAGGAAATATGGTTGTTAAATCTCTAACTTCCAATAGTGAGGTCTGGTTCATTGCGCTCTCTCCTGCCTACACTCGTCTTCTTGTTCTTTTGGACACGCCGTTTCTTTTTGGTTTTGGGATCAAGGAAATCACGCAGTCCGTCTCCGATCAGGTTCAGACCAAGAATCAGCAAAATGATGCATACACCTGGGAACACCGTCATCCACCAGGCGTTAAAAATAACGTTTTTCCCGTCAAGCAGCAAATTGCCAAGACTTGGCGCCGGAGCAGGAATACCCGCACCGAGAAAGCTTAAAGAAGCCTCGGTTAAGATGGATACCGCAAAAATAAATGATGTTTGAATAACCACCGGCGAGAGCACGTTTGGCACAATATGCAGACCGATAATGCGAAAGGGCCCCGCCCCCTGTGCCTTTAATCCTTCGATATAGGTTTTCTCTTTGACAACGAGCGCTGCCGATCGAACAATCCGGGCAATCGACGGGATGTACACAATGGACAGAGCGATAATGACATTTATGGTTCGCGGCCCCATAATAGCAACGATAGATATAGCCAGCAAAATGGACGGGAAAGCATATAAACCGTCGCAAATTCTCATCAAAATATGATCACATACGGCATAATAAGCCGATAGCAGTCCAACAGCCAGACCGATAAGGCCTGAGATGATCGTTACCGCTCCTCCAACGAGCAAAGAGACCCTTAAACCAAAGATGACACGTGTATATACATCACGCCCCAAATTATCGGTTCCGAAATAATGCTCGCCGCTTGGCGGCTTAAGCCGGTTCAGCGCCTCAATCGAATACGGATCATAGGGCGTGATCCAGGGAGCAATGAGCGCTGCCAAGGTCATTAAGGTGATACATACGGTCCCCGTGACCAGCAGAGGGTTCGACCAGTATCTCCGCAGCGCGATGCTGTACCTGCCGGAAGCTGGCGCCTTGCTGCTTCGCTCAATTTTGGGCATATAGATCCCCCTTTCTAACGCCGGTTTAACTTGATCCGAGGATCAAGAAGCCCATAGAGTAAATCAATCCATAAATTTAGCAATACATAGGTGATCGTAATCAGCAAAATGCTGCCCTGAATGACCGCAAAGTCTCTGCGTTCAATGGAACTGATGATAAGCTGGCCGATTCCCGGTATGTTAAAGACCGTTTCAATGACGGCCGCCCCCGTAATTAGGGTCCCAAAGGTTTCCCCAATCACCGTTAATATAGGAATAAAAGCATTCTTCAGGGCGTGCTTGTATACGATTTTTTTCTCTTGAAGCCCCTTGGCCCGGGCTGTTTTGATGTATTGTTCACTCAGCACTTCGATCAGTGATGACCGGGTCATGCGTGCGATCAGCGCAGCCTGCATCGCCCCTAGCGCGATCGCCGGCAGCAGCAGGTAACGAAGATGGTCCCACAAACCGTTGCTTAAAGGCCGGTAACCAGCAACAGGGAGCCATTTAAACTCGACGGCAAAGATCAGGATCAGAAATAAACCGAGCAGAAAGCTGGGGACGGATATCCCGAGCAGGGATATGCCCATCACGGCTTGGTCGGCCAGCGTGCCTCTTTTTCTCGCAGCCATAATGCCCATATACAAAGCAAGGGAAACCGCGATGATTTGGGCGAGAATCGCCAGGGACAACGTAGGCGGCACCCTGCTGAAAAAAGCTTCGGCTACGCTCATATCCATGAAGATGGAATCCCCCAGATCCCCCCTGAGCACATTACCGAACCAGGCAAGAAACTGCTGATGCAACGGAAGATTTAATCCCAGCTGCTCACGCAGCGCGGCTATACTTTCCGTACTTGCCTCATCCCCCAGGATGACGCTCGCAGGATCACCAGGTGTTAAATGGATCAGCAAAAAAACGACGACTGCAACAACCAGCAGCACAGGAAGCAGCGACAGCACCCGCTGAATCAGATATTTGGCCATCAGTCTGCACCCCCGGTATTATTCATCGAGCCACACATTCCACAGAATCGGTCCGACTAAATCATCAAAGCCTTTTACATTGTCGCGGACAGCAATGAGATTCTGAATGTTGCCCAGCTTGATGATCGGGAGATACTCCCAATTTTTCCGGTTCAATTCATCCACCAGTGGTTTGGCAGCCTCAATAGAAGGGGCCGCTTGAATTTGAGCGAGCAATTCATCAATTTCCGGACTGTCTGTCCAGCCCGGATAATCCGCGCCAGACTCCAGGAATGGATACTGATGGATCGTTGCACGTGTGGCAAAGCTTACGGCAAACAAATCGAAATTATTTTCATCTGTCCGGCGTTCTTGAACCGTCGGCCAGTCATACACATCCAGCTTCGCATTTACACCGATGGATTTGAGCACCTCTTGGGCAACAGCCGCCAGATTGTATTGCTCCGGATAGTCGCGTGTGGTCAGGATGACAACCTCATCCCCGCTATAGCTTGATTCCGCAACCAATTGTTTGGCTTTTTCGATATCATTTACGTTGTATTGCTCCGCTCCCGCCTTGCTGTACCAATCGGTCTGTGAAGGAAGCGCCAGTGACGAATCCAGCTTATAGAAGCTGCTGTTGCTGTATGCCGCAGTAAGAGCTTCATCATAATTCAGAGCCAGGTTAAAGGCTTGCCTCAGCTTCTGATCCGCGAACGGGCCTGCTTTCTTGTTAAAGACATAAGTCACAATGCCCCCTTCACTGAAGTAGTTGCTTACCCCATCTGTCGATTCGATTTGTTCGGCATTATCAAAAGGGATGCCAAACGCCGCATCGTACTCTCCTGTCATAATGCCGGCAACACGGGTTGACTCGTCTGTCACATAACGGAAGTAAATCTCATCGAGATAAGCATTCTTCTTGCCGCCAAGTCCGCTCGACTCTGTCTCTTGCGGGGCATAATCCGCAAATTTGGCCAGATGAACATACTGATCGGTCTTCCATTCCTCCAGCTTGTAAGGACCTGTTCCGATAAACTCTTTTACACCTTCGGGACCGGCGGCGTCGATAACCTCTTTGGGCATAATGCCTGGAAAGGGAGCCGTGTCAGCAAGTATGTAGGAGCCTATAAGAGATGATGCCTCCAGCGTAAGCTGTACGGTATAATCATCGATTTTCGAAAATGCCGCTCCTTTCAGATTGGCTTGCCCCTGGGTCGAGGTGGCCAGCCATTTCTCCATGGAGGCTACTACATCTTCAGCTTTCATCTCCTTGCCGTTATGAAACAGAACACCTTGACGAAGATGAAAGGTGTAGGTTTTCCCATCCTCACTAACCTCATAGGATTCGGCCAATTGAGGAACAACCTCATAGTTTTTGTTCAGCGTCAGCAGCTGTTCATAGATATTGCGGGAGACGTCTCTTGTCGCCTGATTGGTGGTCAGATGAGGATCAAGTGTGGCAGGATTGGCGGGGTAGGCTACCTCCAATATGCCGCCGGAAACGGGATTGTCCTCTTCATTCCCTTGTACGCTGGAGGCTTCCGGCTTGCCGCTGCATGCGGCAAGAACAAGGACTAAACTTAATGACATTACGATAGGCAGTCTTTTAAATGATAGATTCACAGGACTCCTCCACTTCTTCACGAATTATAGTATAGTTTTCCACTTGGAATAGTTTATAATATAGCATACGAGGTGTATTACTTATCTCTAACGATCGTAATCGAACAATTATGATGTTTAATACTTCACGGTGGGGGAGAAGCATGGATATTCAATACTTTATTACTTTTCGTGAAGCTGCACGCTTCCTGAGCCTCACGAAAGCAGCAGAGCAGTTGAACTATGCGCAGCCAACGGTCAGTGTACAGATTAAGAAGCTTGAGAACCATTTCGGCACCAAGCTGTTTGTGCGAAACGGCAACAAATTAAAGCTGACCGAGCCGGGATTCAGACTTCTTCACTTTGCGGACAAGATTGTTGAGGGTTATCTGGGGGCAGAGAATCTGCTCATTCCGGATTCTGCCGTGGATCTCCGAATTGGCACGACGGAGACACTTGCCGCTTTTTTGCTTCCTCCGTATTTTCAATTGTTCCGTAAGACGTATCCAAAGCTGAATGTCACTTTTTTTCCTGCATCTGATGAAGACAACATTCGTAAACTTAAGAATAACGAGATTGATTTGGCTATCGTGTTAAGCACTCCCGTTTCTGCTCCTGACTTAAGAGCTTTTCCTATTCGCAATGAGGAATTTATATTCATTTGCCCGCAAAACCATCCTCTGAGCGGCAGGGATGATGTATCGATTCATGAGCTGCACAACAGCTCGTTTATTTTTACAGAGAAAGGGTGCAAATACCGGGAAGCGCTGGAGCAATCCATGAACGATCATGGTGTAACCTATGAAACCGTGTCTGAAATGGGAAGTATTGAGGGGATCAAGCAATGTGTCATCTATGGCATGGGAATCGCGATGATTCCCAGAATAGCCGTTGAGCAGCAGCTTCTTCAGGAAGCTCTGTCCGGCTTTTCCATTAACCCGGGAGCTATCCAGCCGTTTTATTCGCAAATTCTTCTGTCCAAGAACAAACATATTACGGCGCCAATGAATCACCTGATTACATTGCTTACAGTGGATGATCATGTGTTTACATAATTATTGTTTTGCACCCCGTTTCTTAAAAGACGTAAAAGAAGCCTTTCTCCGGAACTGCAGCTCACCGCTTCAATTCCGGGAAAGGCTTTTTTGATTTTGAAAAACAAATAACTATTTCATATCTTCGACTTTATCAGGGTAAAACCCGCTGGCCAGTGTCCTTAACGCCATCGGTGCGCGTACCCCTTCTGCCGCCGCTGAAAGAGGCATCACAACAAAGCGTTTGTTCTTGATGGCGGCAACATCCGCTAATGCAGCATTGCTCAGCAGCAGAGCTTTCTTTTGGTCCACGCTTGTATCGCCATAATCGACGATGACAATGAGATCCGGGTTACGGTTCACAACCTCCTCCCAGCTGACCGTGGCCCAGCCTTTTTCGATATCATCAAAAATGTTCTTTCCGCCCGCCATGTTAATCAGGCTTGTCAGATAGGTGTTGGCGGCCGTAAACGCGGTATCATCCCCACTGTCATAGACAAATACCTTGACGGGTTCGCTGACCGTACCGATGCTGTCCTGAATTTGCCCGACTTCCCGTTTCATAGCATCCACAAGAGCTTGCGCCCTCTCTTCGACTTGAAAAATCCGGCCGATATTCAGGATGTCCTGATACACGTCCTCCAGTGTCGGACCGGTCTTGTTCGAAGACTCCTGTACATAAGTTTGCACACCTTGCCCGGCGAGCTCAGCCCTGGAACCAAGCGTCTTCTCGGTAAATGCGCTTTTCCAGCCCGCGTAGGCAAAATCCGGATTCGCCGCAAAAAACACTTCCTGGGACGGGTATTGTTCCGACAACACCGGAATTTTGTCGTACTGTTCTTTATACTCAGGAAGGATTTGGTCATCCAAATAAGCCGTCCCCACCATGGAATTCTCCAGGCCAAGCGCCAGCATGACCTCCGTGGCATGCTGGTTCAGCGTAACGGCACGCTGCGGCGGCTCGGTGAACACAAGCTTTTCCCCCATATTTTCGATGACAACAGGCTCTTTCCCTGAATTCTGCCGGTCCGGTTGCGCCCCGGCTGGTGATATGGCCGCTGCTTCTTGAGAAGCACTGCCACACGCAGACAGCAGGCAAATCAATGCTGTGCCAACCATGCACAAATTGAATAATCTATTAAATTTAATCATGGCTTCCTCCGCTTGTCCAATCATTTGGACTGATATTTGCCATTCCGCTCATCTCTGGCAGAAATGTTATTGACGGTTTGCCTGTCATTGGATGCATGACAACTTCAGTCGCCACTTCAAAAATGGCAAACAGCAGCCTGGGCGTGAGGATTTCCTCCGGTGTCCCGGTGACAATCACTTTGCCATCCTTCATGACAACCAAGCGGTCACAGTAGCAAGCTGCGATGTTGAGATCATGCAGAGCTGCCAATGAAGTGATGTTGAGCCCTTTTACCAGATCCATGATTTGCAGCTGATGCTTGATATCCAGATGATTGGTAGGCTCGTCCAGGATGAGAAATTTGGCCTGCTGGGCAAGCGCCCGCGCGATCAAAACACGCTGCTTTTCACCGCCTGACAGGGTTGAGAAGCTGCGCCCCGCATCCTGCAGCAATCCGACACGTTCCAGCGCCTGCTCCACCAGCATCAGATCCTCCACGCTATCCGGTTGATACCATTTTTTATGAGGATTACGCCCCATCATGACCATGTCCTTGACGGAGAAATCAAAGGCGACCGGCGCTTCCTGGCTGACGACAGCGATCTGCCGGGCAGTCTCTCGATGCGATATGGAATGCAAATTCTGTCCGTCAATCGAAATCCGGCCGGAATCAGGCTGCAGGACACGGTAAATATTTTTCAGAAGTGTGGATTTCCCGCTGCCGTTTGGCCCGATCAGCCCGACAAGCTCGCCCTTCCGCACATGCAGCAGAACGGAATCAATCAGCTGTTTATCCTGCACGCTGTAGGAGAGCCCTTCAACTGACACATTCATTTACCGTTCCCCCCACCAAATGAGTATGTACTTCTCCGCAGCAGCCAGATGAAGAACGGCCCCCCGCATAAGGCTGTAACGATGCCAATCGGCAGCTCTTCCGGTGCCAGCACGAGCCGTGCGGCCACATCAGCCCAGATCATGAATATCGCGCCAAGCAGCATGCTTAGCGGCAGTACCCGGCGGTGATCTGAACCGGTCATCATCCTCGCGATGTGTGGAATCATCAACCCGACGAAGCCGATAGAACCGCTTACAGAGACAATCGTGCCTGTTATCAGGGCTGCAATAACGACGAGTAAAATACGAAAAGCGGCAATGTTGACTCCCAACGTCACTGCCGCCTCCTCCCCCATAAGCAGGGAATTCAGCGAACGATGCAGGGACAATAGCACTGCAGCTCCCACAGCCACGATAAGGGCCGGGACGGTCAGATGCTCCCATTTCGCGCCAGTCAGACTGCCCATCATCCAATACATAGCGGAGCGGATGCCATCCGCATGGGGAGCCAATGTGACGATAAAATTGGTGGCGGCTGACAGCATCATGGAAGTGACAATACCGGACAGCAGCAATCTCGTTGTTGAAATCTCTCCACCGACCTTGGCCAGTATGAACACGAGCACCATAGCAAGCAGCGAGCCTGCAAATGCGGAAAGAGGCAGCGCGTATATCCCGAGAAAGCGGAAGGCTCCGAAAATAATCACAAGCACCGCCGCTGTGGACGCCCCCGAAGAAACACCGAGGATGTAGGGATCAGCCAGCGAGTTCCGTGTCAGAGCTTGAATGGCAGCTCCTGCAACAGCGAGTCCCGCGCCAATGACAGCTCCCAGCAGGACTCTGGGAAACCGGATATTCCACACAATATGCTCCTGCGCTTTCGTCCACGATCCGTCTAGCCGGCCATCCAGGAGAGGAAGATGGGAAAAGGCGATGTTCCACACCTGTAGAGGATGAATCCGTACGGGTCCCAGCATGACAGCAATGGTAATGGAAGCGGTCAGAACAACCATCCATGCGAATAAATGAACCGCAAACCATGCAGGTTTAGCCCGGAGCCCTCCATTCTGTTTTTTGATCATTTAACTCCTTTCCTCTCTTTGCCGCGCAAGGAGATTGTAATAATGCACAGCAAAAAAGCACCCTCAAGTTTATGAGAGTGCCTGTACTGGATCAAAGTAAAGCGCAGAGCAGCTTCCAGCCTGTTTCATCACCTTGCCAGGAAATGAAAGCAGCAGTAAGAAAAGCCCGACGACATCATCGTGAACCGTGCCGGCCACCCCCTATCCGCGTAGGTTTGTGACAATCCAAGAAGCAGGCAGGTCTCCTGACTTGCGCATCTTCGCCGTCTGCGGTCTTCCCATCGAACAACGACAGTGACCATGAACTTGCAGAACGGCTCCTCGCTTACAGTGGCGGGACCGTGCCGGATTTGCACCGGCTTCCCTTTTAAGACGAGGCTGTGCTTTCACACACCTCGCCACCTGCTCTTTTAAAATATTTAAAAATGTGAGTTTAAAACAATATAATGGTAGCATGTATAGAAACTGTTGTCCATTGAAGTGCGGCACTTTCTTTGCCTCAAATCAATTGACTTCTGTAATGAGAGCGGCTTCTGCAATCATGGGCAAAACAAGAAGCCTTCCTTCGGAATGGCTGCTCGCGCCTCATTTCCAAGAAAGGCTTTCTTGTATTCTGTATAGGATATATGGATTAACCGGGATTCGGAATGGTTCCAAGCACTTTGTCCAAATAAAGTCTGGCTGAAGCTTGGTCTCCACAAATAGCCAAACTTCGTTCTTCATCCTGGTTCAGCTTGTTTCTGGCTGCCTTTGCCACATCCTGAGCCTGCTCTTCGGGAACCGCAACTACACCATCGATATCCCCGATAATCCAGTCCCCTGGCTGGATGCTGACTCCTCCTGCAGAGATCGGGATATTCGTATGTCCACCCCCGTATTTATTACCTGAGGCAATCGTTGCGCCTCTGCTGAAGACTGGGAAATTCAAGCTGCGGATCCCTTCAATATCCCGAATGACGCCGTCAACCACCAATGCCTGGAGCCGGAAGGTCTGAGCGAGTCCCACGACGAAATCTCCCGCGACAGCGCGGCGTGTGTCCCCCTGTGCGGCGATGACAAGAATATCTCCTGGCCGGGCCTCCCGAATCCCCTGCAGAACGGCGAGATTATCCCCGGCAGGAATACTTACCGTAAATGCCCTCCCGGCGATCTTGTGCTGATGATCGATGGGTTTGATGGCATAATCCAGATTCGTCAATCCACCCAGGACATCCGAAATGCAAGTCGTCGGCAATCCTTGAAAAATGTTATCGATATCGGACATTTTCTTCTCTCCTAATATTTTATGAGGTGGGCACGGTTGAATGACGGTTCGCGGGCACAGGCAAACCGAGATGCTCCCGCAGCGTGCTTCCTTCGTAATCGGTCCGGAACAGTCCACGGTTCTGCAGTTCAGGGATGACCCCCTCAACAAAGTCATCGAATCCGCCCGGCACATAAGGGGGCATAATATTGAAACCGTCAGCCGCATAACCTTCGAACCACTTCTGAATATGGTCAGCCAATTGAATTGGTGTACCGACCACGATCCGATGCCCGCGCGCTCCCGCTACCTCGCGGAACAACTGACGCAAGGTCAGCCCTTTGTCCCTGGCAAGCTTCATCAGCAGCTGAGGCCTGCTCTTGCGGCCGCTCGATTCCGGGATATCCGGAACAGGATCATCCAGGGAGTAGCCGCGCAGATCATATTCAAAGCGTTCCTCCAAAGTATCATAGGCCCGGGAATCATCAATAAAGCTTTGCAATTGCTCGTATTTCTCCCTGGCCTCCTTCTCCGTTGCTCCGATGACAGGGAACAACCCGGGAAGAATATGAACATGCTCCGGCGGCCGGCCATATTTCGGGAGCAATCCTTTCAAGCCGCTATAGAAATTCTGGGCATCCTCATAGCTCTGCTGCGCAGTAAATACCACCTCTCCAATCTGTGCGGCCAGCTCCTGACCGGGGCCGGATGAACCCGCCTGAATGATGACAGGATGACCTTGCGGACTCTGACTTACATTGAGCGGACCTTTGACGGAGAAATACTTGCCCTTATGATTCAGTTCATGTACTTTGCGCTTGTCGATGTATTCTCCTGTCTCCTTGTTTACAATGTAAGGTTCCTGTTCCCAGCTGTCCCATAGTCCTTTCACAACTTCAACGAATTCAGCCGCACGCTCATACCGCAAACTGTGGTCCAAATGGTCTTGTGCCGAGAAGTTAAGGGCCGCTTCATGCGTTGACGTAGTCACCACATTCCATGCCGCCCGGCCATCGCTCAGCTTATCGACGGAAGCAATAAGGCGCGCCAGATTAAAGGGATCATAATAAGTGGTTGAAGCCGTAACCGCCAAACCGATCCGGCGGGTTACCGTGGACAGCGCCGCCAGCAGTGTGATTGGCTCAAACCGTGCTACAACGGAAGGCGGGCTTCCGGCGGAAGTTGTGAGTCCATCCGCCAAGAAGATCATATCCAGCTTCGCCTGCTCCGCTTTTTGCGCGAGCTGTGTGATCAAATCAAAGTTTTCGCTACCGGAGTGTGCCTCAGGATGCCGCCATCCAGCCACATGATGGCCTGCGCCTTGTATGAACAGTCCCAGCTTCAGCTTCCTGCCCCTGCTCATGCCAGCTGCACCCCTTTCCGTTGTTGGCTTTGAGCCGAGAATTGATTGTTGGGACGGGCAAGCCCCAGATTTTCCCGCAGTGTAGTACCGCGATATTCCGTGTGGAACAATCCTCTCCGCTGAAGCTCAGGAACTACCAGTCTGGCAAAATCCTCGAGGCCTGAAGGCAGCGCCTGTGGACGGATGACAAAGCCGTCACATGCTCCGCCGGTGAACCAGCTCTCCAGCTCGTCTGCAACTTTCTCGGCCGTCCCGGCAAAGGTGCGATGCCCGTTGCCTCCAGACACCCGTTCAATCAATTGGCGGATCGTAAGCTTTTCGGATTCAATCATATTCTTCATCAGCTCAAACCGGCTTCGATTTTCATTAATGGTTGCAGGGTCTGGAAGCTCCGGGACAGGTCCGTCAAGCGGATAAGAGAACAGATCCACCTTCAGCCGCTTGGAGAGCCGGTGCAGTCCCAATTCGGGAATGATGGATTCACGAAGCTCGGCTTCTTTCTCTTTGGCTTCCGATTCGGTTGCGCCCACGATGACACTGAAACCCGGGACGATTTTAACCTCATTCGGATTGCGTCCGTATTTCTCCACCCGTGATTTCACGTCTGCATAAAACGCCTGCGCATCTGCAAGTGTCTGCTGAGCTGTATAGATCAATTCCCCGATACGCGCCGCCAGCTCCTTGCCGTCCTCCGAAGAACCCGCCTGGGCCAACACCGGATAACCTTGCGGCGGACGCGGCAGATTCAAAGGACCTTCCACAGCGAAAATGTCACTTCGATGTCTTACCGCATGAATATGTTCCACATCGGCGTACAAACCGCGGGCTTTGTCAAAAAGAAGCGCGTCATCTTCCCAGCTGTCCCACAGCTTGGTTGCAAGCTGGACAAACTCCAATGCACGCTGATAGCGCTCGGTATGCTCATAATTTTGTTCACGGCCAAAATTAAGATGGGTCTTCCCGATCCCGGTGGTGACGATATTCCAGCCAGCGCGCCCGCCGCTCAGATGATCCAGCGAAGCGAACAGCCTGGCCGTATGATACGGCTCTGTATATGAAGTGGATACCGTAGCTACGAGTCCGATCCTTTCCGTGACCCCGGCCAAAGCGGATAAAAGAGTATAAGGCTCCAGACGATTCAGCGCCTGATGCTTTACGTTCTCCCCCAGCTCGTAGGCATCCGCCAAAAATACGGTATGAAATTTGGCCTGCTCGGCGATAAGAGCCATTTTTTTATACAAGGACAACGAGGTTACTCCCTCTGGCTCAGCCGAAGGAAGCCTCCATGCTGTCTCATGAAAACCCGTGCTGTTCATAAAAAAATTCAATATCATCTGGCGATTTGTGCTCATTTTGTTGCTTCACCTCAACCTTTTCATGAAAATTTTATAAAGGAAAGTGACATGACACCCTATGACCAGCTGTATACTCTCTGAACTCCGGGGGCTGGCTCCGGCAAATTTCCTGCGCCATCGGACATCTTGTATGAAAGCTGCACCCCCTGATCGGGTCCGAAGGGCTTGGGACATCCCCCTGCAGTACGATTCGCTCCTTTTTGTCCCGCGGATGCGACACAGGGATCGCCGACAGCAGCGACCGGGTATACGGGTGCTTTGGGTGATTGAACAAATCATTTTTGTCCGCCAGTTCTACGATTTTACCGAGATACATCACCGCGATTTTATCGCTGACAAACTTTACGGAGGCCAGGCCGTGCGCAATAAAAATAAACGTAATTCCGTGCTCCCGCCGGAGCTTTCTGAGCAAATTGAGGATCTGGGCCTGAATCGATACATCGAGCGCCGATACAGCCTCATCACACACGATAAGCTTCGGTCTTAGTGCCAGCGCTCTGGCGATGCTGATCCGTTGTCTTTGCCCGCCGCTGAATTCATGCGGATATCTGTCCAGGTGATGCTTCCCGAGCCCGACCGTTTCCATCAATTCGGTAAGTCTGCTCCCCAAAGCTTCACCCGGCGGAAGACCATGGATGCGAAACGGCTCTGCAATAATGTCTCGCACCTTAAGCCTTGGATTCAATGAAGAGTATGGGTCCTGGAAGATCAATTGCAAGTCCGACCGGATGCCTTGAAGCTGCTTCTCGGTCATACCTGTCAGCTTGCGGTCAGCAAACCACACTTCTCCTTCCGTAGGCTCCTGCAAATGGAGAATCAGCTGGCCGAGCGTCGATTTACCGCATCCGGATTCTCCGACAATGCCAAGCGTCTCCCCCCTGTTTACAGCGAAGCTAAGGTCGTCCACGGCCCGAATATGTCCCTTCTTCGTGCCCAGCAATCCTGTTCTATAGGGGTAATATTTTTTCAGTCCCTCCACCTTCAGCAAGGGGCTTTCCTGTTTCTCCACAAATGCGCTGCTCACTGTACCCCTCCCTGAATCAGCGGATAAAAGCATCTTACGGCATGCCCTGCTTCGATCATCTCTAGACCCGGCTTCTCTGTTCCGCACCGGCTTGTTGCGTACGGGCATCTCGACTGGAAGGCGCACCCGGGAGGAAGCTCATGCAAGGCCGGAACCGTTCCTTTAATGGAATACAATTCCTCCTGCTCCGTGTGAAGCTGGGGAAGCGACCTCATCAGATCGGAAGTGTACGGATGAAGCGGACGGTCAAACAGCTCCTCCACCGGGGCTTCTTCTACAATCTCGCCGGCATACATCACCAGAACCCGGTCCGCCATTTCGGCCACAATTCCAAGATCATGGGTAATCAGAATAACGCCCATATCCAGCGTGCTGCTCAGTTCTTTGATGACTTTAAGAATCTGGGCCTGCACCGTAACATCCAGTGCTGTAGTAGGCTCATCCGCAATGAGCAGGCCGGGACGGCAGGATAGAGCGGATGCGATCATGACCCGCTGCCTCATTCCTCCCGACAGCTGGTGGGGAAAATAATGAATTGCCTTTTCCGGGCTGGGAATGCCGACAATTCTTAACAGCTCAATACTGCGAAGCTTTGCCTCATTCCGGCTCAGCCCCGCATGTGTCCGCAGCGACTCGGAAATTTGGCTGCCGATTGTAAATACAGGATTAAGAGAAGTCATCGGCTCTTGAAAAATCATGGAGATTTCACTGCCGCGGACTTTCCTCATTTCACTTTTGTTCAGCTTAAGCAGATTGCGGCCTTTCAGTATGATTTCCCCGGTAACCTCTTTGCCCGGCGTGTCGAGAAGTCCGATAATCGACAATGAGGTTACGCTTTTTCCTGAACCTGATTCTCCGACAATACACAGGGTTTCGCCTCTCCCAACATGAAAAGAAACCCGGTTAACCGCAGGGATAACACCCTCCATTGTTCTGAAAGAGGTACAGAGATTCTTCACTTCCAGTAACGCTTCGGGCATGAACTCATCACTTCTCTCTCCATAATGATTGGACATTCAGCCATACTTCCTATTTCAGCTTGGGGTCCAGCCAGTCGCGGAGCCAATCTCCGACAAAAATAATCGCCAGTACCGTGAACGTTATGGCCAGTCCCGGAAATGTGGCTACCCACCAGCTCGTCGCCAAATACTGTCTCCCATCGCTGAGCATCCCTCCCCACGATACGGCAGGAGGCTGAATGCCCAAACCGAGAAAGCTCAACGCCGCTTCCGAGATGATGACCCTGCCCACGCTGAGCGTTGCAATCACGATAAAGGATGAAATAATGTTCGGCAGGATATGGACTCCCATAATCCGCAGAGCTTTGGCGCCGCTGACGCGGGCTGCACGCACATAATCACGCTCCCGTACGCTCAGCACCTCGCTGCGGACCAGCCTGGTGTAGCTGACCCAGCCTGTTGTACCAATAACAAAGATCAGTGTGCCAACCCCTTCGCCAAGCACAAACATAAACAGCATCATGAATAAAATGGCTGGTATGGCGACAAATGCGTCCGTTACACGCATAATCAGCGCATCGATCCACGATCCGTAATACCCAGCCAGAAGACCAAGCACTAACCCGATGAGTCCGGAAATAGCTACAGCGCTAAATCCGACGATGAGCGATACCCGTGATCCATAAATAATCCGGCTCCATATATCACGGCCCAGCCCGTCTGTTCCCAGGATATATTCCCAATTACCGCCCTCTTCCCAGGCCGGGGGAAGCAGCTTTTGAGCAATATTGGCCTTTGCCGGATCGTGTGGCGCAATATATGGCGCGGTCAGCGCCAGCGATATAATGATCAGGAGCAGGAACAGGCCCACGGCGCCGGTCTTGCTCTTGAACAATTGCTTCCTGCCCCCTCTGGATTTTTGTATGTCCGCATGGGGGGAGTGAGCGGGAACAGCTAGAGAAGCTTCTGTCTGAATGGATTTTTCCACATCCATGCCCTCCAATCCCTCTGTATGCTTTGCCTATTCTTTCAGCGTAATGTCTTCAGCGTAAAACATCTCATCCGGACGCGGAGTAAAGTCTATCCTGTGGTTCACTCCATAGTTGAATTTATTCTGATACAGGAAAATTCTTGGACGATCCTCGGCCAGAATCGCTTGGACCTTCTGGTACTGCTTCTCTCTTTCTTCGTCATTCAGGTTCACGGAGGCTTGCCGCAGCAGTGCATCTACTTCTGGGTTGCTGTAGTCCGTCTGCCCTTTGGCGTTATCCGATCTGAATATTTCCAACGGAAGCGGGGCTTCAAACATGGAGTTGCCTTTGCCCTGGAGAGCCAGTTCCTTAAAGGTGTTGGAGTTGTCGCGCTGCTTGTACTGGGTCTGCTCCAGGATTTCAAGATTGACTTTAAAATTGGCTTCTGTCAGATAGGCGGCAATGGCCTCGGCTACCTCTTTGGTGCTGGCGGGGCTGCTGAGTGTCAGTTCAACTCCATTCGGATAACCGGCCTCCGTCAGCAATTGCTTCGCCCGTTCCGGATCATAGAGATTCGTGTTGGACAGATCGGGATTAAAGCCAAGGATCCCAGGTCCGACAGCTTCCTGAGTAGGTACGCCCGCACCACCCAGCACACTGTCAACCAATGTCTGCTTGTCGATCGCAAGCTCAATCGCCTCCCGAACCTTCGGGTCCGCTGTGACCGTTCCGGGAGTTTGGCGCACCAGCAAGCTTTGTACTCTCGCGCTCTCCAGGTCGGTATAATAGGTTTTCCCGCTGTCTTTTACCCGCTGAATATCGCCAGGGGGAATGATCACCGCTATATCAATGGAGCCTGTGAGAAGCTCCGAAATCCTTGTTGTGGCTTCCGGTATGGTGCGGAACACGACTCTGTCCCATTTGGGGTCGCCGCCATAATAATCCGTATTTTTGACCAGCTCAACCCGATCGTCCTTAATCCATTTGTCAAACTTGTAAGGTCCTGTTCCCATCGGAGCCGCATTGAAACCTTCCACTCCCTTCTCCTGGAAATACTTTTCCGGCAGAATGCCGGAGCTGATACGGCTTAATCTTGATAGTAAAATCGGGTCCGGCTCTTTCGTAACAATATCAACCGTATAATCATCAATCACTTCTACATGGTCGATGATGTTGTATGAGGAATAATCGATCAGTGATTTATCCCGCGCTGCGCGCTCCAATGTAAATTTCACGTCAGCAGAGGTAAAAGCATCGCCGTTATGGAATTTGACATTCTCTCTCAGGTTGAAGCGCCATGTCAAATCGTCAGTTCGTTGCCAGGAAACGGCGAGACCCGGTATTTTCTTTTTCGGGTCGGATGCGTCCTTTTTGACGAGATAATCAAACAGATTGACATGAATGGACTCCGTCTGGGTGTTGCCATGATCATGAACATCAAAGGTAACGTTATCAATGGTGTTGCCGATGGTAAGCACCTTCTCTCCGCCGGACTGGCTTGCGCCGTCGGCCGCGCTTCCGCTGCCGCCGTTTCCGCATCCGGTGATCACCAGTATGAATACGATGATGGCGAACGGCCATTTGAACAATCGTTGCATCTTCTTTATCCGCCTTTCTCTAGTAGACAATCCAACAGAAAAAACAATTTAACTTAGTTTTTATATCGATATAGTTGGATTTAAGTCGTGAAGTGTCTAGGAGCTGTATTTGATCCTCGGATCAAGCAGCTTGTACGTAATGTCTGTCAATAGATTAATCAGGATTACGATGAATGCAATAATAAATATAGAGGCCTGAATGATGGCCATATCATGCGTATTGATCGCCTGCACAATAAGCTGGCCCATGCCTGGCCAGGAAAACACCGTTTCGGTAACCAGTGATCCGCCAACGAGATTGGTCAGCTGCAATCCTGAGATGGTCACTACCGGAATCAATGCGTTTCGCAGACCATGTTTGCCCAGAATTACGATTTCCCGAAGTCCTTTGCTCCGGGCTGTCCGGATATAGTCCTGGCTGATAATTTCGAGAAAGCTGGAACGAATCAGCCGTGTCATCTCGGCGGCAATGCCGG
Source organism: Paenibacillus terreus (assembly GCF_042138595.1). Taxonomy (NCBI): domain Bacteria; kingdom Bacillati; phylum Bacillota; class Bacilli; order Caryophanales; family Paenibacillaceae; genus Paenibacillus; species Paenibacillus terreus. The sequence goes on from NZ_JBHIRX010000004.1 coordinate 282,341, forward strand.
TGCCCAGTGTAAGCGCGGGAAGAATCAGGTGTGAGAAACCGCCTCTGCCCGAGACGGGTGTCCATTCGAGCTGAACCGAGATGAGCAAAATCAGCATGATGCCTACCCAAAAGTTAGGCATGGCTTTGCCCAAAACCGATATGCCTGAGATCAGCAGATCCATGAAAGAGTTTCGTCTGACTGCCGACCAGATGCCAAGCGGGATCGAAATGCAGCAGGCCACAAGCATCGAAGCCATCGCCAGCTCGAAGCTGGCAGGCAATCTCTCCAATACGATGGGCAAGGCGGACTGTCCGTAACGGAATGAATCGCCGAAGTCTCCATGCAGCAGATTGGACACAAAGATAGAATACTGTACATATAAAGGCTGATCTAAACCCAAGGCCTCTTTTAGAACCTGCCTGTCTTCAGCTGTAGCTGTATCCGGAAGCATCATGGTTACGGGATCACCTGTGACATGAACCAGTACAAAAACAACCAGTGTAATGATAAAGAGCACCGGAACAACCTGGAGCAAGGAGCGAATGATATACTTGGCCATTCGCTATTTCCCTTGCGTTTTTGCTTTCCCCTCGGGATCAGAGGCTGTGGTAAGCACCACTTCACCAGCAATCGTCTGAGGATTAAGCAGAAGATTATATATAGGGCATACACGCTCAACCGTTTCGTGAAGCTCTTGAATTCTTTCGGGTTCCTCATCAGAGGTAATATGAATTTTGTAATGAATGTTGTGCGGGTAAATAGGAACATCCTCATAACCTTCTTGCCCGGCCAGCGGATGCTCCTGTCCATGGACCTCAATCTCCAGGGATTCCAGGGATATCCCCAGCTTGGCAGCCTGGATCAGCGTGATGTGGGTCATGCAGCTCCCCAGAACGCCAAGCTGAATTTCCGGAGACGCCGGACCAAGGCTATATCCGGCAAAATTTTCGGGACTGTCGCTTATGATCTGAAAATCCCTGATTCGGATTTCACGGACTCCGCTCCGGCCGGCCGCACGCACTCTGGCAGCATAGTTTCTGGGCTGGGGGTTGGCAAGCGCCTGCTGATGCAATTGCTGGGCAGCTATTTTTTTCTGTGCAAGATATTCATTTAATGTTGCCATAATTTCATCTCCCTTTGGATATCGAGTGTTCGGTTCACGTCGCAAACATAAGAATCGGAACCAACTTAAACATACATTTTCCTATGTATTTAGTCGGTATTTAAGTTATTTTCTTCCCCCTTGCTTTGACGTTCACCGGAAACGAGGTTGCTATTCACTTTAACTGAAAGAAGGTAATTAATAAAATACGAAATCGTTATGCCTGACCATTTAAAATTCCTATGGTATCTATAGGAATTGATTGAAATCGATGCTCTTCATAAATTGCACAAAAGCTCTAACCTGGTTAAGCTGTGTCGATTCCTGATGATAAAACATAAATGTCCGGCGGATGATGGGCTCGCCCTTCCTGTTCTTGATTTGGATCTTCATCAGCGGTTCCCCGCTGAAATACATGCTTGGCATAATGGCATAACCGAGTCCGTTCATGACCATCTCCCTTGCGGAATCCGTATGATCCACCTCCATCCCGATTCGGGGAGGCACAGAATAATGATCGGACCACCAGTTATCGATTTCGGATTTCAGAACGTAGTCCGTTCCGTAATCAATCCGGGGGAGAGCAGGCAGATCTTCAAGAGTTATGGCTTCCTTGGACACGACACATAACGTATCCTGAAACAGAAAATGCTTCTCCTCGTTCCAGGTGTACTCCCCTCGAATGAGCCCGATGTGGATTTCATGATTGAAAATCATACTGTGAATGGTTTTACTGCGGCCTGTAATGACTTTATATTCAACCTTTGGATAGAGCTCCTTGAACATCTTTAGTATGCGTGGGAGCTTGTTTTTCGTAAAAAAATAACCGACTCCAAGCCTGAGTGTTCCAGTAACCTGGTTATCGAGATTCAGCAGATCATCCTTGATTTTTTGATATTTTTTCAGCATTTCATCCGCGGCTTTTGCCATGTATTCTCCATGCGGCGTAAAATCCACACCGCGTCTTCCCCGCTTTACAATGGTAATTTCAAATTCCTTCTCAATTTGCTGGATTCGACCTGTCAGTGCCGGCTGTGACATGAACAGATTCTGGGCGGTCTTCGTTATATTGCGATGCTTGTATAATTCCTGTAGTATACGCCAGTCCCGGTCTTCCACTCCATATCCCTCCGTTAATATAAACTATTCCAATTAAGTAACTAGGAATTTTAACTAATATATATTACTTCTATTTATTTGTATAGAGAACAAGCCATTTGCTATATACAGAAAAAAAACTCCTGCGTTTGCAAGAGTTTAAAAGAATGTTAAAAAAACCTCTAATAAATGCGGAGTTAAATCGGCACTCCATATTACCCTACATATATTTCCGAGAGTGATTCACTCATGATGTCAAGGCCTTCCTCCAGCTGCTCGTCGGTTATCACCAGTGGAGACAGGAAGCGGATCACATTGCCGTGAACGCCTGCAGTCAGCAAAATAATACCCTTGTCATAACAGGCACGAATCAGTCCTGCCGCAAACACTGCGGCAGGCTTTCTGTCAGAAGGCTCGGTAAATTCGATGGCGCACATTGCTCCGAGGCCACGGACATCACCGATGATGGGGTGCTGCTTTTGCAGCTTGTTAAAATGGTCTCTGATCCGCAGTCCGATCTGCCCGGCCCGTTCGCAAAGGTTTTCCCGCTCCATCTGGTCAAGGACGGCAAGAGCGGCCACACACCCCAGCGGACTGCCGCCATAGGTTCCACCAATTTCGCCCGGATTGGGCGCATCCATAATGTCCGCTCTGCCGACGACCGCGCTGATCGGCAGGCCTGCGGCGAGTGATTTGGATACGGTGATCAGGTCAGGCTCAATGCCAAAATGCGTGCTGGCGAACATTGTGCCTGTGCGGCCGAAGCCGGTCTGGATTTCATCCGCGATGAAGAGAATGCTATGCTGTCTGCACAGCTCATATACGCCCTGGACAAAAAGCTTCGGCGGCACAATAAAGCCCCCCTCTCCCTGCACCGGCTCCATAATGACCGCTGCCAGTTCTTCCGGCGCAGCCTCAGTCAGCAGAAAGTCCGCAAACTGGTCAAGACAGAACCGCGCATACTCCTCCTCGCTCATGGCTCCCGGACGATGATACGGGTAAGGATAAGGGGCCTTATATATAGCCGGGGCGAACGGACCCATCTGAAATTTATATGGCCGCACCTTGCTTGTCAAGCTCATGCCCAGCAGCGTGCGCCCATGAAAGCCGCGCGTAAAGGAAACGATGCCGGGCTTTCCGGTATGCTTGCGGGCGATTTTCACGGCATTTTCCACCGCTTCGGCACCACTGTTCAGCAGCACCGCTTTTTTGGCAAAGGAGCCCGGCGCAAGCGCCGCCAGCTTCTCGGCCAGCTCGATATACGGCTCATACATGCCGACATGAAAGCATGTATGCAGGAACCGCTCTGCCTGCTGCTGCACAGCCTGCACAACCGTCGGCGGGCAATGGCCGGCATTCAGCGTGCCGATCGCGCCGGCGAAATCGAGAAACACATTGCCGTCCACATCCGTCAGCAGCGCGCCGCTGGCGCTCTCCACAAACAGCGGAAAGTTGTTGCCAACGCCGCTCGCCACAGCCGCCTCCCTTCTGCGGAGCAGCTCAGCCGTCTTCGGCCCGGGCAGCGGACCCTCAATCCTGACATACTTGCGCTCTTTCACCAATCTTATCGCTCTCCTTAATTGCGGTACCAGCCCAAGGGCTCAACCTGCAGATTGGTATTGATTTGCTTGACCTCCGTATAGGCCTCATAGCCGAATGTTCCCAATTCTCTGCCGATGCCGCTCTGCTTGTATCCGCCCCACGGGGCCTCATTATAGGTGGGATGGAATGTATTAATCCAGGTGATGCCTGCCCTCAGCTTCCGCACGACCCGCTGCGCCTTCGCCCCGTTATTCGTGAACACCGCGCCCGCGAGTCCGTACACCGTGTCATTCGCCAAACGAATCGCTTCCGCTTCATCCTTGAACGTCTGCACCACCAGCACCGGTCCGAAAATTTCCTCCCGTACAATGCGCATATCCGGCTTCGTATCCGTAAAAATGGTCGGCTGCAGGAAATAACCCTTGGCATACTCGCCTCCCGTCAGCCTTTCCCCGCCGCACACCAGCGTGGCGCCTTCTTCTTTGCCCAGCTCGATATAGCTGAGCACCTTTTGCAAATGCGCCTCCGATACAAGCGGCCCCATCTCGGTGCCTTCATCGAGGCCGCTTCCGACGGTGATGCGCTTCGTCCGCTCCACAAGCCGCGCCATAAAGCGCTCGTAAATGCTCTCTTCCAGCAGCAGGCGCGAACCTGCCGCGCAAATTTGCCCCTGGCCCGCAAAGATGGCGAACATGGCATACTCCACCGCTGTTTCAAAATCGGCGTCGGCAAATACGATATTCGGCGATTTGCCGCCAAGCTCCAGCGATATTTTCTTCATATTGCCGGCAGCGGCCTGCATAATGCTGCGGCCGGTGGCCGTACCGCCGGTAAAGGCGATTTTGTCCACCGCCTCGCTAGCCGCCAGCTCATGGCCGACCGTAGGCCCGGCTCCCAGCACAAGATTGGCCACTCCGGCCGGGAAGCCGGTGCGCTCGATGAGCTCGAACAGCTTGACGGCAGTCACCGGCGTAAGTTCTGACGGCTTGAACACGACCGTATTGCCTGCCGCGAGCGCAGGGGCCAGCTTCCAGGCAGCCATCAGCAAGGGGTAATTCCAGGGCACAATCTGGCCGCACACGCCGATCGGCTCGCGCACGACGACGGCCTGCATCGGGTCCGCCACCTCATAGGTTTGGCCGTGCGGCTTCGTCGCCAGTCCGGCGTAATAGCGGAAGCAGGCGATGGCGTCGTTCACGTCTCCTTCCGCTTCCCGCAGCGGCTTTCCGCTGTCCAGCGTCTCCAGCCGCGCGAACTCCTCCTTCTCCGCCTCCAGCAAATCGGCCAGCTTGAACAGCAGCCGTGCCCGCTCCACTGCCGGCGTCTCGGGCCAGCCGCCATCGTCAAAAGCACTGCGCGCTTCGGCAATCGCCCTCCGCGCGTCCGCGACACCGCCTTCCGCCGCCTGCGCGATGGTTTCTCCATTCGCCGGATTGACAATTTCCCTCGTTTCGCCTGATACTGCTCCCACCCATTGTCCGCCGATAAACATCCGCAACATGAGCATTCCTCCTGCTCCCAAGAAATGTGAAACGGTCAAACCTCCAAATAACGAATTAACGGACTGCAAATAAGGTTATGTCAACGATTAGCAGCGGGTTGCTGCAGATCATGTCATCATGTCAATGTTCGCTGGCGGGCTGCTGCTGGGTGATGCAATGAATGTTGCCGCCGCCAAGCGCAATTTCCCGTGTATTCACTTGAACAACCTTTCTGTCCGGGAACAACGCGCTAATTTGTTTAAGGGCGTCCTGATCGCGAGAGTCGTCGAAAGCCGGGATGACAACACCCCCATTGCAAATATAAAAATTGACATAGGTAGCGGCAAAGCATGTTCCCGTCGTCCGGCTGTAGCTGCGGCGCGCCCTGTCGATGCGCCGCGCTTCTTCCTCCGTTATCGTCAGAGGCGACGGAATCGGAATCCGGTGGATTTCCAGCTTCCTGCCGCGCGCATCGACGGCTGAACACAGCGTTTGGTATGCCTCCTGCAGAACTCCATACTGCGGATCATCCGGGTCGTCCGTCCAGCTCATTGCCACAACGCCGGGCCGGACAAATGCGGCCACTTCATCGATATGGCCGTCTGTCTCGTCAAAGCGCATGCCTTCCTTGATCCAGATAATCGTATCGACGTTCAGGTATTCCTTCAGCAGCTCTTCGATATCGCCCTTGGACAGGTCCGGATTCCGGTTCGGATTCAGCAGGCACTGCTCCGTTGTCAGCAGCGTGCCTTCCCCGTCCACATGAATGGAGCCTCCTTCAAGAATGAAATGCTGGGCGTCATAACGGTCCTTGTATTCCATCTCCAGCACCTTTTGCTTGACCAGGAGGTCTTTATCCCAAGGAAAATACAACCCGCCTTGCAGTCCACCCCAGGCATTAAAGCCCCAGTCGATCCCCCGCACCACACCCAGGCTATTCTTGACGAAGGTCGGCCCGATATCCCGCATCCAGGCATCGTTGGAGGACAGCTCAACGACCCGGATCGGGGGCGGGAAAACAGCGCGGACATGCTCATACTGTGCCGAGCCTACTCCAATCGTCACCGGCTCAAACTGCGAGATGGCGAGCGCCACCTCCACAAAGGCATCCTGCGCTGGTTTTGCCCCCATTCTCCACGTATCCGTCCGCGTGGGCCACAGCATCCAGGTGCCGCGATGCGGTTCATATTCGGCAGGCATGCGGAACCCGTCCCGTCTCGGCGTGCTGTTGATCGTTCTTGGCATACCAACACCTCTTGCTTAAGCTTTTGTCTTTTCCAGCACTTTACGGAACGTTGCGATGACCCGGTCCATTTCTTCCTTGCTTATCGTGAGCGGAGGCTCAATCCGGATCGTTTTGGAATTAATGAGCGTGCCCGCCACGAGAATGCCCTCGTCAAACATGCCTTTGGATATTTCGTAGCCGACCTCGTCCCGGTGGAATTCAATGCCGATCATCAGGCCGATGCCGCGGATTTCCATGATCTTGTCTTCATGTCCCGCGGCCACCTGGCGAAGACCTTCCAGGAAGTAGCGTCCTGACTCCCCGGCCCGTGCGGGCAGCTCTTCTTCAAGCAGCACGTCGATGGTTGCTATCGCCGCAGCGCAGGCCAGCGGATTACCGCCGAAGGTCGTGGTGTGCATGAACGGATTGGGGAACAGGCTTTGGAACACTTTTTCCGTGGCAACCACCGCACCCGCCGGAATCACGCCGCCGCCAAAGGCTTTGGCAAGACACAGAATGTCCGGCACAACCTCGTACAGCTCGCAGGCGAACATTTTGCCCGTACGCCCCATTCCGGTCTGCACCTCGTCAAATACGAGCAGTGCACCGTATTGATCGCACAGTTCACGTACCTGGTGCAAATAATCAGGCGGCGGCAAAATAATCCCGCCCTCGCCCTGCACAGGTTCAAGCAGAACGGCAGCAACGTCCTCCCCGACCATCGCGCAGGTCTCGAACGTTTTGCGCATCATGTCGATATCGCCGAACGGAATATGGCGGAAGCCGGGGATCAGCGGCAGAAACGGCTTGCGGAACATGCCTTTTGCCGTGCCGGACAGCGAGCCCAGGCTCTTGCCATGAAATGCCCTGGTGGTTGAGATGATCGTTGTCCGCTCACTGTACATTCTGACAAGCTTTAATGCCGCCTCCACACTTTCCGTGCCGCTGTTTGTAAAAAAAGAATATTTAAGATCGCCCGGTGTTATGCGTTCCAAAATTTTGGCCAGCATGGCGCGCAATGGATCCAGCAGATCCTGGCTGTGCAGCGCCTGCCGCCCCAGCTGATCCTCGACCGCCTTGATGACCTTCGGATGCCTATGCCCGACATTGTAGATGCCGAAGCCCCCCAGACAGTCAATGTATTCCTTGCCGTTCACGTCCTTAAAACACGAGCCTTCATCATACCATTCCACCGCGGCGAACTGTCCCCCCTGCGTTACCGTCTTGCGGTACTCAAGAAAGCCTGGGTTCACGTTCTCTCGAAAACCGTCGACCGTTTCTTTCGTAATCCATGCTGCGTCTTCCTTCGTGATCTCCTTTTTCCCAATTAGGCCCAGCACCTGTTTGATATAAGCCTTGGTCTCATACTCATAACCAGGCTGACTGCTCGTTTGTGATGGATCGATCGTCATGAGAAATGCCTCCTTGTTATCCGATATACACAGTTAAATCTTTACTTATACAGGAAAATGAATGAACGTCAGTCATTTTGGCGGGAATGAAGGCTTTTCAGCCATTCATTGTGGTATGGGCGGCGGTTATCGCTCAAGCAGCATGGATCTTTTTAAAAATTGGAACACCTCGGTCTGCGATTGTTCACGTGTAATATCCTGGTCGCGTCCGATGAAGAAGCGTTCGGCGGCGTTCTCCACCAGATTGATCACCAGTTTGCTCGTCCACGGGATGTTCAGCTCCGCAATGACCTCTTTGTTGTCCATTGCCCGCTTTATTTCAGCTTCAAACCATTCGTAATAGGGCTTGTAGATCGTTTCCCACATTTCCATGGAATGATCGATGGCCAGCCCGGAATAGACGAGGACAATGACATCCTTGTATTCATCCGTAATGTTGTAGATTTCTTCGATCAGAATCTGCAGAAACTCCGGAAAATCCTTGCGGTCCTTGGTTTTGTCCCGGACTTTCTCCATGGTGACGGAGATCAGGCTCTGGGCGATGGCGGGAATTAAAGCGTTTTTCGAGCGAAAATAGAGATAAAACGTTCCCTGCGCAACCCCGGCTCTTTTGACGATGTCTGAGATGGATGTGCTGTGCAGCCCTTTTTCCGATATGATTTCGATCGCAGCCTGCAGAATCGCATTGTATTTGTCATGTACTGTGCTTGTTGTCAACGGTCTGCCCTCCAATGACTGAATATCATTCATTTTCCAATTCCTGTAATCCACTTTACTGGATACCCGCAAGTAAAGCAACCCTCTGGACATAAATAAATTTTGTTAATTATTCTTACATGAAACAAAAATAGTCTTGAAAAACGAAAAAAATGCAGTATATACTATGACACATAAAACTCAAAAACGGGCAGAGGAGTGATCAGAAGGTGAATTGTGTAATATTTTATGACATATATTGATGAATAATATTCGATCTGATGCCGTTCATAAATGGAAGGAGGAATGGTATGGAAGAGGAAAATCCACTCACGCTGAAACGCTCGCTGAACACATGGCAGCTTATTCTTCTCGGTCTCGGATTTATGACGCCCATGGTTGTGTTCGACACGTTTGGTATCGCCTCGGAGGAGACGGCCGGGCATGTTCCGGCTTCTTATGTGGCGGCACTGGTTGCACTGCTTTTCACGGCCGGAAGCTACTGCTTTATGATCAAAGCTTTTCCTAATGCCGGGTCGGCATATACTTACACGCAAAAATCGTTCAACCCGCACCTGGGATTTATGGTCGGCTGGCTGGCGCTTATGGATTATATGTTTTTGCCCATGGTGAATGCCTTGATCGCACAAATTTACCTTACATCCCTGTTTCCGCAAGCCCCTGCATGGATTTTCGTCGTGCTATTCGTGGCCATCGTTACGGCTATCAATTTGCTGACTGTTAAAGGAACCGCCCGCCTGAACAGCTATTTTGTGCTGCTTCAGCTGCTTGTAGTACTCATCTTTGTCGGTGTAGCCGTATGGGGACTGCTGCAGGGTAAAGGCTCGACCAGGCTATGGTTTCCGGAAGCCTTCTTCTCCGCAGACATTAGTACATCCACCCTTATTTCCGGTGCAACACTGCTTTGCTTTTCCTATCTTGGCTTTGATGCCGTTGCCGGGTTTTCGGAAGAAACCGCCAAGCCGACGAAGACGATTCCCCGCGCTCTTTTCCTTACCGCATTGATCGGCGGCCTGATGTTTACTGTTACCTCCTACTTTGCGCAAGCTTTATTCCCGAATGTATCCGACTTTAAAGATCCGGAAGCTTCGACTCCGGAAATCGCCCTTTATCTGGGCGGTGCTATTTTTCAGGCTATTTTTCTGACCGCCGGTTTTGCAGGCACGATCGCCTCGGCTATTTCTTCCCAGGCCAGCGTATCGCGGCTGATGTATGCGATGGGCCGTGACGGCATGCTCCCGACCCGTTGGTTCCGCTATCTTCATCCGCGTTCGCGCACTCCGATTTTTAATACGCTGTTTGTCGGCCTGATCTCTTTGACTGCCGTTTTTTTCAGCCTCGACACAGCCGCATCATTCATCAATTTTGGAGCTCTTACCGCCTTCACCTTTGTTAATCTCGCCGTCATTGCCCACTATGCGGTTCGCGGCAAAATGCTGCGTAATGCAAGGGAGATCCTGTGTTATCTCGTGATTCCGCTAATCGGCGCCGCCTCCATGATCGTCCTGTGGATCAATCTTGATGTGCATTCCCTCATTCTGGGGCTATGCTGGGCCGCACTCGGGTTTGTTTGTCTGCTGTATTCCACCAAAGGCTTTAAAATGACCCCCGGCAATCTGGCAGTGCCTTCCCGGCTGGACGAAACAGTATAAGTCAGTTAAAAGCTACTGATTTTGTAAAAGAACCAAAAGCTTATTAAACATCCGGATTTCCAGCTGTATGCTTTCCGTGATTACTTCACTCATCAGCAGTTTAAAGTTTGGATCAACCGACTCGAACTCCGCCGCCAGCACTCTTTCTTCCAATTCCTTTAATTTCTTGTTTAAGCGCTCTATGATTTCTTCCACATAAAAAACCAGTTTCTTAATGTCAACATATTCAATAAATGGCAATGCTGCAAACAAGGATCTAATGGACTTGGCGTTTTTAAAGCTTTTATAAATCTCTTCTTTAAAGACTTCCTTGCCCTTTGCGGTGATACTGTAGGTTATTTTATCAGGGCGGTTCTCCGCGTGGATGATTTGAGATTTTTGAATAAGCTCCTTTTTTAACAAGGCCTCAAAATTGTAATACAGATTGCCATCCGTAACATTGACTGTATTGTTCGTACCCTGTACAATCCTTTTCTTGACATCATAGGGATGATAGTCGCCTTTGTGCAGCATGCCCAGGATGAATATTTGAAGAGACAAGGTTGTCTACCCCCTTTGCTTAATACTCATTATTTTACACTATTTAAGAGGTAGTTCAAAAAGTCATCTTTTGATCACGAAGGAAGTCGGGAAGCGGATTCGACATCGAATCTTGAATTCAGCCGGGCCTTCCGGTGCTCACGTACCCCATGTACGCTCCGCTCCTCAGTCCCTATCTTCATTCAACCTTCTCGGTGCTGAAAACCTGACTTTTTGAACACGCATTATAAAGGTGTGGAATGCCGAATCGTACGCCCGAAAGGAAAAAGGGGGCTCCAGCTTGTGCCCATATCATGGCGGCTGGTCCCCCTTTCTCGGTCTATTGATAATTAAATTTTCAAGTTCCGAACGTATTGTACTTAAGGATGTGAAACGGTAATCGCTGCATTGTCAGCAAGAAGCGCCTGGTTGTTTACGATCACCTGGTCACCATTTTCAAGGCCATTAGCAACCAATGCTTGTGTACCCGATTCTTCTCCTACGGTAATCTCCTTGCGTACAGCATGGCCATCAACAGCCACGTACACATAGGACTGGTCGCCGTCCCTTTCAATCGCCTTGCTCGGAATAACGATTCCTTCCTTAGCATTTGCATCCACAAAGCTTACATCTGCCAGCATCCCGGATTTCAGCTTGCCGCTCGTATTGGCTACCGCTATTTTAACCGGAAAACCGTTGCCATTCGCATCATCCGAGCCTATGCTAGTCACCTTGCCTGTCGTCAATATGCCTGAAGCTGCTACGCGAACCTGTACAGCATCGCCAGCCTTGATATTATTAATACGTTCGGCAGGCACGTAGATCTCCAGATTGACGCTGTCCAAGTTGTGGATCACAAGCGCCGGGGATGAAGCGGAGGCTAGTTCACCGACTTCAATATTTTTGCTTTTAACAATCCCTGCTATAGGTGAAGTGATGACCGCATTATCCAATGAATTTTGGGCGATTTCAACGTTAAGCTTTGCTTGCTCCAGCTTTTGTCGGCTTGCTTCAACCCCTGCCGTGCTCTGTGCTACTTCCAATTGCTGCTGGGCATTTTGGTAACCGCTATTGGCGTTTTCATAGCTGTTTTTAGCATTTTCGTAAGCAGCCTTGGCCGTGGACAACGCTTTTTGCGCAGTTGTCAAGGATTTTTCTGCGGCGGCCAGCTGGTTTTCCGCATTGGATTTCGCATTCAGCGCATTATCATAGGCCGTCTGGGCGCTAACCTGAGCAGCCTGTGCTTCTTCCAACTGCACTTGTGTCGCCAGCGAGCTGGCGTAAAGAGATTGCGTGCGGCTCAAGTTCTTTTTCGCATTCTGGAGCGCCTCCTGTGTCTGCTTTACCGTATTGCTGGCGGTAGAGACGGCTGTCCGGGCCTGCTTCAATCCGGTTTGCGCCTGATCGACAGCCGCCTCAGCCTGATTGATTCCCTGCTCTGCCTGCGTAATTGCGCTTTTGGAGGAGATTACACCGTTTCGTGAGTTCACGATGCCGGAGTTCGCGGACACCAAGCCGGATTTATGCGAATCTTCTGCAGATGCAATGGCTGCTTGTGCAGCCGCCACATCGGACTTGGCAATTTTTAATTTATTGCGCAGGTCATCATCTTCAAGCTTGAACAGCACCTGCCCCTTTTTCACCTCGCTCCCGACATCAACAGTTACGGCAGCCACCTTGCCGCCCATTTTGGGAGTAATATTCACCGTTTCCGATGAGGTGATCTTCCCTGTATAGATCTCCTCTCCTCCGATCACACCTTTTTGCGCCTGGCTTACCTTGACATGAATGCTTATATCCTGAGCAGCCTGGCTGCCTTGCGAGCAACCGGATAAAATGCCGGTTCCCAGCAGCAATACAGCAGCAGTCGCTTTCCACTCTTTCATCTATGCTCCGTCCCCTTTCTTTCCGTGCTTATGCTTGAATTTCCGCAGATTCGTCCTTTGCTGCTGTTCGTTTTCGTCCGGTAATAAACAGGAATATCATCGGTATCGAACAAAATAGCGGTATGGATGATAACAGGAATGTATCCGCAATTCCTCTGGAATAAGCGTCCAGCGAGATTAAGCCTGATACTGTTGAAGCCCACGAGCTGCCAAGTGTCGACTGTAAAACCTGAGCGCCTTCAGGTGTGATCGATTCGGCAATATGTTGGGTATGCAGCGCCGTTCGGCTCTGCATGAGAAACGTAAGAATCGCAATGGCCATCGAACCGGCAATCGTTCTGATCAGGTTGGAAGCACCTGAGGCATTTCCGACCTTATGGTTTTCCACGGCATTCATCCCGATCGTAGACAAAGGCATCAAACATAATCCGATCCCGATTCCGCGCAGTACGGTCACAACCTCGAACCACAAATGGGATGTCTGTGGTGTCAGCATGTGAAGATGATAGGTCATTACGCTGGTTAATGTCAGCCCCACGAGACCGATTGGTACGATTCCTATCTTATCCAGCAGCTTGCCGGCGATCGGCATCATGAGGGCCATGGCCACAGCCTGCGGCAGCAAAATAATCCCTGTATCCACAGGGGATACAGACTGAATATTTTGCAAAAATAACGGCGCCAGAAAAGTCCCCCCATACATCCCCATCATGACAAAACTGGAGGCAATGACACTCACGGTAAATTTATAATTTTTAAACAAAGAAATATCGATAACGGCATTGTCTTTGCCGCTCTCGACAACGATGAGGAAGATCAGCGACCAGAAAGCGATGAAGAATAAAGAAACAATTTTAAAGGAGCCCCATCCGTCCGATGACCCGCTGGAAAGCGCGTACAGCAATGTGCCCGCACAGGTGGCGGCCAACAGAAACCCAATAATATCAAACTTTATCGGTTCGCCCTTTGGCGGTTCCTTGATCAATAACACAACCATGAGAATGGCGAATAGTGCCACCGGAACACAAGCGATAAACAGAAATCTCCAGTTAAACCATTCAATCAAATAACCGCTTAACGTCGGGCCGATGGCAGGTGCGGCCATGGAGGAAATGCCCCAGATCCCGATCGCCAATCCAACCTGCTCGCGCGGAATGATTTTATACACAATGGTCATACTGAGCGGAATAATAACGCCGCCGCCAAGGCCGGCAACAATACGGGCCACAATCAAGGCCATGTCATTCCAGGCAAATATGCATAAGGTCGTGCCTAAAGTGAAAACGGAAAGTGCGCCGATCAAAAACTTTTTATAGCCGAAGCGCTGCTCCATGAAGCCTGTAATCGGAACGATAATGCCGGAGGCAAGGGTATATCCGGTAATAACCCACTGAATTCGGGTGGTGGTAGATCCCAAATCTGTAGTCAATTGCGGAATAGCTACGTTAATCAAGCTGTTATTCAACACGGCAACAAAGGCACCCAGTACAATGGCAAAGAAAGCCAGCCAGCGTTCTCTTGATGAATCGTCAGGAGGAGCAGCGGTTATTGTATTCGCATCCATGCCAATCCCCCTCTATGGAGTATGAATTCTGACTTCAACGTTGGTTCCCGGAATCAATCGCATTCCCTCGGGTACGTTGAGGGCAATTTTCACCGGAATCCGCTGTGTAACCTTGTTGAAGTTGCCGCTCGTATTCGTTGCGGGAATTGCAGAAAAAACGGAGTTCGAGGCTTGCCCGACTTGACTTACTTTCCCCTGAATGACCTGACCATCCACTGCATCCAGCGTAACATCGACGGCTGCCCCCGGTTTGATCCGGCCGATGTCGGTTTCTTCGATATTGGTTGAAACATACAGATTGTTCATATCCACCATGACCGCTACCACGGAGTTTGGTGATGCAATCTCCTGGTCCCGGGAGTAGACTTTAATCACCGAACCGTCAATGGGCGCACGCAGCACGGCTTTACTGACGGAAGCGGAGTCCAGGCCGGATACATCCTGCGCGGCAATCATCTCATCCTTCTTGAGCACATCGCCTTCTTCGACATAAATCTGATCCAGCTTGGCCGTGATTTGCGGCATCACTTTATATTGATCCGCGGCAATCCGCGCATCATCGCTTGTCACATAATGTGCGCCCTCGTACCAGTAATAGTAGCCCAGCGCCCCGCCGCTTATGATAAGCAAGACAATAAGTACTGAATAAATTTTCTTCTTACTCACGAACTCCACCTCAGTAGGCTGAATTTTTTTTGGCAAATTCACTTTAAAAATCCCTCGTAAAATGGCTGGAACCACCTTTTATTGGCAAATCCCTGAAGGAACACGCTCCTTTGAATGTATTTTTAATCTAAACATATTACTCTGTACAGAGTATTGAACGATGAGAATTTTAGCCAACTCCAGACGGATTGTCAATAGAAACATAAAAAGATCAGGGGCATTTTCGCATGAAAAAAGCTCTCGCAACCGATTCGGAAGCGGGAGCTGTATGAAAGATATCTGTCAAAGCTGCTGATTTCATCCTATCTCTTGGTGATGCCCTAACAGCACTGAAATTTGTTTGGCAAGAAAATGCGGTGTATACGGCAGATCATTCCTTAGCCAGCCGACAATCGTTCCAATTAAAGCTGAGGAATAGTGCCAGATAGCAATGTCTTTGGGAACCCCTGACTTTGAGATTATGGTGTCGCTTTCTGAATTATGGATCCGGAGAGAGATCATTTCCGTTAACAGTTGTAACAAACGTTCCGTGAAAATCGGAATTCTTTTTGAACCAAGTATGATTTTATAAAATTTGGAGTTTTCCGAGATATGCTCAAGCAAAGCTACCAATCTATCAAAATGAATCTCTTCAACAGAATTATTGTTCACAGGCAGCTCATGGCTTAGTACATGCTGAATGTCCCTAACCATATCATCCGCTATCTTCTCCAACATATCAGGGATATCACGATAATGCAGATAAAAGGTCACGCGGTTAATGGTGGCCCGCTCCGCAATCCGATTGACAGATATTTTTTCAACATCAACTTCTTGCAGCAGATCGATAAGGGCATCCTTTAACAGCTGGCGTGTTCTGACGATCCTGGGGTCAGTGCGATGTTTTTCATGTTCATTCATAAGTTAATTTCAACTCCTGTATTTGGAAATTTACAATTTTTCGCTCATTGTCTATTATTTAAAATTTAAAACACACATAAAATATATTATGTCAACTAATTTACATATTGGCGAAATACGTCGCTTGAAATGCTGCACATTTTAATTTTAATATTTAATTTATACAGTGTAAATTATCCTACACACTGTAAAGTAAGTCCAGACAGAGATATGAAAGGATGGAGCCAAATGAGTAAAGCCATACAAACAAACAGCACCATAAAAAAGGGCCCCATCTTGTTCACCATGATTTTGGGAGCCTTTCTTGCGACGCTGAATCAAACGATCATGAGCGTTGCTACCCCGGAGCTGATGACTGATTTTAATATCTCTGCAGCAACCGCCCAGTGGCTGACAACGGGATACATGCTCGTAAACGGTGTGCTGATCCCGATTACAGCTTATTTAATGCAGCGATTTACGACAAGACAGCTATTTCAAGCTTCGATGCTGTTCTTTTTAATCGGCACGGTCATATCCGCCTTTGCAGGCAGCTTCCCCATTCTCTTGACCGGGAGAATGATTCAGGCGGCCGGGGCCGGCATTATTATGCCGCTGCTCACGAATGTCATCCTTACGCTATTCCCTCCGGAGAAAAGGGGATCGGCCATGGGCATGATGGGATTTGCTATTATTTTCGCTCCGGCGATTGGGCCGACTCTTGCCGGTTATGTACTGGAAAATTATGCGTGGGAAATGATGTTTTACGGCATGCTCCCGCTTGCTCTTATAGTTATCCTGTGCGGATTTATTTTTCTGCGGAATGTATCGGAGCCAAAAGTGATCAAGTTTGATATGCTCAGCGTCCTTCTTTCCACAATTGGAATGAGCGCATTGCTGTACGGCTTCAGCCTGGCAGGCAGCAAAGGATGGACAAGCCCGGAAGTGACAGGCTCCATCATCGCAGGCCTCGCTGCGCTTGCTCTCTTCACCTGGCGGCAGCTGGTATCCCGCACTCCTTTGCTGGATCTCCGGGCCTTCAAATACAATATGTTCACTTTAACGACGATCATTAATATCGCGGTTACGATGATTATGTATGCGGATATGATGCTGCTTCCGCTGTACCTGCAAAATGCCCGCGGCTACACCGCTCTGGAATCCGGCTTGCTGATGCTGCCCGGCGCGCTGGTGATGGGCTTCCTGATGCCGGTTACGGGCAAGTTGTTCGATCGTTTTGGCGCGAAGTGGCTGTCCATTATCGGTCTGGCCATTACGATTGCCACCACACTTGGTTTTATTAATTTGACGGAATCAACCAGCTACACTTATCTGCTGCTCATGTCGACCGGCCGCCGGATCGGGATGGCATTGCTGATGACACCGCTGCAAACCGCTGGTTTGAATCAGTTGCCAAATAGACTAAACGCACATGGTACGGCCATCTCCAATACAGTTCGGCAAGTAGCTGGCGCCGTGGGTACCTCCCTTCTTGTCACCGTGATGACAAGCCGTACAAGCACGCATATGCAGAATATGATCGCTTCAGGCGCGGCACAAGATACGACGAAAGAGCACTTGATGTTGCAAGCCAATATTCAGGGTATCAACGATGCCTATCTTGTCATTGTTGGGATCGGCGTCGTCGCATTGCTGCTCTCCTTTTTCATTAAGCGTGTCAAACAAGCCACTGATGCTGAGGAAGAACCTAAAGCAGCGTTGAAAAGGGCAATCCGTACAGAAGCATAATGTCATATGCAAACAGGCAGTTGGCAGTATAGTTAAATTAACAAGGGGGCTGTTCCTGAAGTCATGGAAGATGACTTAGGGACAGCCCCTTTTCGCCTGCAATATCATATTCAGTCGGAGGATGCTTCTTTACCAAAAGTTCTTAAAATATAGGCAAGCTGCTCATTCATATATTCCGGGCTGTGGGCAAAGCCGTCCTTGCTCCACTGAATAAGCAGCCCCATGATTGCATTTGTCTGATAAGCTGCCTGCAATGAGGCATCCAGTTTATCGAGCTCAAACTGTGAAGCGCTGCCTTGAATCAAGCTTTTTATTTTTTCAAAAAGCGAATAGTAGTAGGAAAGTGAAGAATTATTGTCAAACACGATTTCATAAAATTCCTGATACTTTTTGACATGATGAAAGATACGGATGGTTGAGGGGTCGAGATGGTTTGAGGTTATGCGGGATGTATGCCGGTACGGCTCGTAGTAGGATTCCTCCAGATCTTGCAGCAAATCATGAAGATGCTCGTCAAACAAGGCTCTGATGTCCTTATAATGCAAGTAAAAGGTTCCCCTATTCACTTCAGCCTCGCGGCAAAGCGAAGACACGGAGATGGTTTCCAGTGTTTTTGTTTTTAATAAAGCCAGGAGTGCCTGATGCAGCGCTTTTTTGGTTTTAATAACTCTTACATCGTTTTCATTCATATCCTCTGTTTCCCTTTCATATAAATGCTTGTCTGATTTGATAATCAACATTTTGATCGTATTTGTTCAATAACTTCGATATAAAGAGTATTATATAACGCCATATGAGAAGTGTATAGTTTTTTGCTAGTACTGCGTTGTCGAATAGCCCCTTCGAGTCATATTCAGAAAAGATCCGGTCAGCTATGATGATAAAGCTGCGACATGCCGATATCCGAAAATAAACTTTGACTGGACCTAAGTCGGGGGAAAATAACCGCCTTCGGATGGTTTTTCCATTTGCCTTTTCCCATTATCCTTTAATCGAGAAAGTTAATAACAAATATTAATTTACGGATTAAAGGAGAGAAAAAATGAAAAAAGTATGGCGTTTCGTCGTATATACGTGCGTTACAATTCTGGTGGTAGGAGGAACCGGAGCGTTCGGTTACATGCGCACGATGCAGGAGTCTATGTCGGTCTACGATAAGCCGGTTCCTGCTTCTTTACAAAGCGTCCAAGCTCCTGCCTATGATTCGAAAAAGCCGACAGTAGCCGTTATATTGGCGAATGAAGTGACCGAGGTGTTCGATTTTCTCGTACCTTACGAAATGTTCTCTATGACAGGCTCATACAATGTGTTTGCGGTTGCACCCGACAAAAACGTCAAATCGTTGACAGGCGGTCTTGATATCGTGCCCCATTATACTTTTGATGAATTAGATCAATTGACGGGCAAAGGTCCGAATATTATCGTCATCCCTTTCATGCCGATTTTGGATGAAGCGAAATACAAGCCTGTCCGCGATTGGATAAGACAGCACTCGGGCAAGGAAACGACATTACTGTCCATCTGCAATGGTGCCGAGAATTTGGCCGATACCGGCCTGCTGGATGGAAAATCTGCAGCAACGCACTGGGGAGATATCGGCAGGTTGGAAAAGAAATATACCGAAGTTACTTGGAAGAGAGACCAGCGTTACGTGGCTGACGGCAATTTGGTCTCGTCAGCCGGCCTGACTTCGGGGATCGATGCAACCCTGTACGTCATCTCCCGGCAAATGGGCGAGCCCACTGCTGAGAAAGTGGCAAAGGAAATAAATTACCCATCCTACCATTTTGTTCAGCATCCGCAAATGGAGCCATTCACTGCCGGATTGAGCGATGTCGTCTATATTCTGAACAACGCGTTCCAATGGAGCAAGAAGAAAGACGGGATCCTGCTGTATGACGGTGCCGACGAACTCATGTTATCCTCTGCCTTTGACACTTATGGAGCTTCCGGAACGACGACAACAATAACAGTATCAAGTAAACGCGATCCGGTCGTGACCCGGCATGGTCTGAATCTCGTCGCCCGATATCAAATTGCGGATGCTCCGAAACTCGACAGAATGATTTTCGTAGGCCCGGATGTGGAGACGGTCGCTACGGGCGATATACGAAACTGGAACGAAAACGGTGGAGAGGCTGAACAGCTTTACCTGCACACCGACTCGCCCGAGCGGTTCGCGATGGAACCGGCGTTTGAAGATCTGGCGAGGCAGGAGGATGTCCGGACGGCCAAATTCGCCGCCAAGCGGCTCGAGTACCGTGCCACAAGTCACTTTAAACTTGAAGGAGTCCCTTTTTCGTACGAAGCGTTCGGCATTCCGATCGGTGTCGGCGTGTTGTCTCTGGTCGTTCTTTATTTAGCGGACAGACGTTTCATAAGAAAAAAGAACATCTCCACATAAACCGGGATGAAAAAGAAGCATTGCAGACGTCAGGTCTGGATGCTTCTTTTTCGTTAGAGAGACTACTGGAGTTGACGCTGAATCAAAGCAGACACTTTTTCTAGTTTTCTTGGAAGAAGGGGATTCGCCCTGCTCAGAGTCTAGTATCCAGAGCGAAACGGGTGTCTATAGAGTATGGTGTATGGTGTATGGTGTTTGGTGTTTGGTGTTTGGTGTTTGGTGTTTGGTGTCCGTTGTCTGATGCCTGATGCCTGATGCCTCTTCATACAGCTTTGCATGATTATCCCTTTTACTCAGAATGCGGGGGTTGAGGGAGCCTAGGGGAAGGAATAAAGAGAAAAGAGATACGAAAAAAAGAGGCAGCTCAAGTGGGATGTTCGACTTGAAATAGGAACATACGTTTGGTATAATGAGAAAAAGAACTTACGTTCCGTATATCATTGATTCGGGGGCGAGCAGACATGGAAGTCCAAGCGGAAACAGAACTTCAATCCTTTAGCAGTCTTTATCACAACGAGCAGGACTGCATGGAGGCATTGATCGCGATGAAGTGGCCGAACGGCTTCGTCTGCCCGCGTTGCGCTCACACTCGCTGCAGTCGTCTGACTTCCCGGCGCATTCCCTTGTTCGAGTGCGCCAGGTGCGCGCATCAAACGTCGGCTTTGGTCGGCACGATTTTTGAACGAACCCATCTCCCCCTGACCAAGTGGTTCCAGGCGCTGGAGTTGTTCCTGCTGCCCGACGGCATCTCGGCGTTGCGGCTGAGCCAGGTGATCCAGGTCACCTACAAGACCGCATGGCTGATGCTGCACCGCATCCGCCATGCCATCGGGGAGTACGATGCCCGGGAGCTGCTCTGCGGAGACGTGAAGGTGAACAGCGACCTGTATGGGCGTAATCCGGCCCGGCTACAGTTTCCTCATCCGCATGCTTCGGCAGTCGTAGCGGGATGCACGGTTACGGAGTCGGGCGAGCCGGAGCAGGTCAAAATTCACCTGGTGCCACAGATGAGGGGAGATGGGAACGGAGCGAATCGACTCGAACTCGCTGCGTTCATCAACGAACAGGTAGATGTCCGTGCATCGGCGGTACAGTCGTTCCCTCAAGCCTTTCGGCTGTATAGACCCTTGCGAAACGTCGTGAGAGAGGCGTGGACATCGCTGAAGCGTACATATATTGCCTTGGGCACCAAACATCTGCAGGCGTACCTCAATGAGTACACCGTACGCCGCCGACTGCGCCTGCCCGGAGGGGAAGAACCGATGTGGCAGAAGTTGTTGTACATGAGCGCGGCGATTCCGGCGATCCCTTACCGCCGACTGATTGCGCGCCAACCGGTTCAGCCTCTTGCGGCTGCGTCCTGACCACAATGCTTGAACGAGGAAAGGTGAGCATGATGCGCGTGGCTTGAACGGTGTGGGTTAACATGAACGAGGACATCGGAAAAATTCAGGTTCAAGCGGCAACGAGGGCCAGACAGAGTCTTTTATTTTTTCAGGGCTTTGCTCCGCTCCCCCTCCTTCTCTCTCGGTCGGTTTCACATCACCTAAACGCTCTGCTTTCTGCTAAGATCACCTCATAATCTCGAACCGATCTGCTTCTCCGTAAGGCACAATTCCAAAATAATAGACCCGTTTGATTGTCCTGAATAGCGTAACAACAGGCATTTTCGTGCCACACTTGATCCGTTATTTTCTTTAACGCGCCTAAAGTCTATTTTCGGTTCCCGGTTTTCTGTTTTTCTTCACCTGATCCAATGGGATAATCATGCAAAGCTCCGGGGCAGCGAGTTCATATGCCTTGCCACGGTCGACGGGCAGCTTGACTGTCAAGCACTGATTTTAACTTAACTTTCGCAGCATGAAATTGGCAAACTTGCAAGGAGGGGATTCGAATTCCTCAGAACCCAGCCAGCGGCTACAAAGGTTTAATTGGATTTGTGCTCTGCGAAAGTTGAGTTCTATAACCATAAAAAAGGCTGCGAGCAGCGATCTGCTTACAGCCTTTGGATTTAATCCATTATTGGTTATATGAACCGACGAAGCAGCAGATTAGAAACCTGCCGTCCAGCCAGCGTCAGCGGCGATCACAGCGCCGTTGACAAAGCTTGATTCGTCTGAGGCCAGGAACAGAGCCACTTTTGCGATTTCCTCCGCTTGTCCTATGCGAGGAATTACACCTTGGGTAACTTTGGTCCGGGAAGCGCCAAATTCATTCCAGTTACTCATCGTTGAAGCAATGTTCGTAGCTGTTGCTCCTGGCGCGATGGCATTGCAGCGAATGCCTTTTTGCGCATACATGAAAGCCGTATTTTTCGTAATGCCGACAACGGCATGCTTGGAAGCGGTATAAGCGACCCCTGCATGTGCACCACTGAATCCGCCTGTTGATGCCGTATTCACGATAACACCTGTTCCTTTTTCCAGGAAGATGGGAATCGCTTTGCGAATGGCGCGCATAACCCCTTTTGTATTGACATCGAAAATAAAATCCCATTTCTCGTCATCCACGTCACCTGCGGGTGCCATATTATCCATGACGCCGGCATTGTTGACCAAAATATCGAGAGTGCCAAATTCCTGAACGGCCGTATCAATCATGGTATGAATATCGTTTAGATCGGCAACATTGGTTTTTACGGCGATGGCCGTGCCGCCGTTTGCTTTAATTCCTGCCGCAACGGCTTCCGCGCCTTCGATATTCAGGTCTGAAACGACGACACTTGCTCCTTCTTGTGCGAATAACTCCGCAATCGCTTTACCCATGCCGGATGCTGCTCCTGTAACCACCGCTGCTTTGCCTTCCAATCTCATGGCTGATTCCTCCCGATATTTAATGAACAACTGTTCATTAGGAGTATACATCTCTTTTCATTCCCATGTCAATTTTCGCTCGGTAAGAAGCACAAAAGACCGATGAACAGAGCAGCTTGCCCTTGTTCTCGGTCTTTTTTAGCGTCATTTCACCGTGATCGTGCCATAGGTCATATACATGCCGCAGTTAAAATTGTAGGTTCCCGGCTTCAAGTTGGTATCTACTGTATAATAATTATCGTCCTTTTCCAAATAAACGATCATATCCAGGTCCTGGGAGACTATACTTCTGATGTGTGTCAAGTTCGTCATTTTCTTAAAATCGATCTTCGTTGGCACCCCCTGCTTCACTTCGATATGAGCAGGGCTGAAGCTGTCATTCTCCACTTTAACGGTCACAATATCATAATTGGCCAAGTCTTCTTGCTGTGAGGCTTGCTGCTTGTCCAGTGCAGCAGGCCTGCCACTAAGATTAAAATAAATAAGCAAGCCTCCCACCAGTATCAAAACAGCCAGTCCAAGCACCAGAAGGGGCCACCATTTTGCAATGTATTTGGTCATTATTCAACATCCTATCCAGCTTGATTGTTTTTTCTGAAACTTTCTTCATTCACGATACATGAAAACGGCCAGTAACAAAATAGCTCTTTGGAGCTACAATAGAAATAGAACCATGACAAGAACAACCGTCCAGGAGATCATCCGGGGCGGTTGCTGCTTGTCATTGCGCTTTTTTAACAGCATGGCGGTAATAACGGATCACCTTGCGGTACATCGTCTTGTCCTTGAGTTGATTGAAAATATACGGGTCCGGCTTGACATTCACCTCAATAATCCACGGCTTCAGACTACGGTCCAGTCCGACATCCACACCAATTTGCTTCAGGTAAGGAGCTTTCTTCTTCATGTGACGGGCGATACGGAGACCAAGCTCATTCATTTCACGAATCAGTTCATCTCTGCGGCTTGCGGAAGCATGGGATTCCAGCAGCTTGTGCACATCCATCGGTTTGCCGCCATTGTGGTAATTGGTCACAATCCTTTTGGGATGACCCAGCCGTCCGATGACCCCTGTGGCCTCCCAGGTTTGGCTCGGACTTAACTGCACCATGACACGGATATCAAAGCGTCTGTTGTTATGCTTGAGCAGATGGATGCCTTTCTGAATCAGATAGCTTCTCTTACCGACAAGACGTGCCAGAGCCGTATAAAATGCCTCAAAACTGCTGAATGTCACGCGTTTTTCGTTCATCTGATAGGCATACTTCTGCTGCTCCAACTCTGCCCGGATCACGCCCATTCCGTACGTGCCGCGCTCCGGTTTAATGTACACCATCCTGTAGCCGCTGATCATGCTTCTCAGATTCTCTTTGTTAAACTTCTGCGTATCCGGAATAAACGTTGTAATGGAACTGTTGTCAAGCAGCATCTTTGTTTTGTACCATTTGCTCCGCAATGGCTGAAGCTTATCCTTTCCCACAGCGCATCTCTCCCTGCATAGGGTTCACCCCGTTTTATCAAGGCAATGCATCATATGCATTCACGGTATCCTACACCTGAGCAGTGGCCCTACTAAAGGGAAAAATGATATATTTGCACCAGCCCTGACCAAACCTCTTCTGTGTACATATCATGAACAAGATGTCATCCTTTGTGCAGGGAGTTGAGCAAATGCCGGCAATACGCGGAATTTGGTTAAAAAGCACGCCCATGATTGATGTTCTTATACCTGCGATTGAAAAAGATTTAGGCACCCTTCCCTATGTGATCGATAACGTTCGCCGTTTTGTACAGCATCCGATCGGGCGCATTTATATTGTTTCACCGTCCAGCAGCAAAATCAAGCAGCTCTGTTCAAGAAAAAACTGTGTTTTTATTGACGAAACAACCGTGCTTCCGATCACTAAAAAAGATATAAACTACCAGTCATCCCGCTGGAACCGGTCAGGCTGGCTGTACCAGCAGCTGCTCAAGATGAACGCGGATCATTATGTTAAAGCATCTCACTTTCTGGTGCTG
This sequence comes from Paenibacillus terreus, assembly GCF_042138595.1. NCBI lineage: Bacteria > Bacillati > Bacillota > Bacilli > Caryophanales > Paenibacillaceae > Paenibacillus > Paenibacillus terreus. Next base: position 307,051 of record NZ_JBHIRX010000004.1, read on the forward strand.
GATGCGGACACAGTCCTGATCAAGCCCCATTCTTTTTTTGTTGACGGGAAAACAGTATTTTATTGCCGCGACTGGAGCCAGCCGGAATATTTCAACACATACCGCAAGCTGCTGAGCATGAAAGCCCCACAGCCCCGCTCCTTTGTCACCCATTACATGATGTTCGAGAAATCGAAGCTTACTGCCTTGAAAAAGAAGATTGAGGCGATCCACCATATTCCTTGGTACAAGGCCATTATCCGCAGCATCGATAAGAAGAAGCAGTTCGGTTTTTCTGAATATGAGACCTACGCCAACTACTTGTATACGTTGAACTCCGGCAGTATGCTGCTCAGGAGCGCCAAGAATAAAAGCCTGCATATGAACGCTTCCGATTTAACAGAAGAGGAAATGCTTAAGCTGGCGCGGGAGTACCGTTCCCTCTCCTTTCACAAGCGAAAAATCTACAGCAAACCTCCGGGAGCTAATGGAGAGGCTGCGATGAACACCAATGCTGCGCGCCGTCGCCGACGGATGCGCTCCAAGTCTCCAAGATAGCTACGTCTTGCAGAGGATTGAATTACCGATACTGCTCTACTTGGCAGCAGGGCTGTTATCCATGGGGGAGAATTGCCCCAGTCTGCCAAACCATAACCGATAGCTCATCAAGGCCAGCAATATGCTGGTCAGCGCTGCGGAAGAAGCGAAGGCAAACATGATGAGAATCTGATACCTGACAGCCTCAAGCGGGCTTGCCCCCGCCACGATCATACCTGTCATCATGCCTGGAAGCTGCACAAGTCCAACCGTTTTCATGCCGTCAATGGTCGGGATCATGCTGGAACGGGTGGAACGCTTCAGCAGCTTGTGAATGGCCTGACGCGGAGTAGCCCCCAGGGACAGCAGCGTCTCCACTTCCCCATTGGAAGCGACTGCTTCCCTCTTCATCTGATTAAGAAACAAGCTTGCAACGACCATCGCATTGCCGATCGTCATGCCGCTGATGGGAATGATGTATCGCGCTTCAAAGGGAATAATGCCCAGAATGAGCAATAAACCGATGGTCACCAGCTCCGTTGCCGCAATCGCAATCCATACCCGGAGGTAAATCCCAGGCAGGCCCTTCCCCCGCTTAGCGGCATTCCATGCGGCTACCCCCACCATGATAAACAGCATCAGCAGGATGAAAAGCGGATGGTGAGTCCCGAATACGTATTGCAGGACGAAGCCGATGGCAAGCAGCTGAACAGCCGATCTGATCGTCCCGACAAGAATGTCCTTTTCCAGCCCCAGCTTCTGCCAAATGGAAATACTCATAGAAACTGCAACAAATACAAGGGTCGATGCCAGCGCAGCATAAGAGATGTCAAATTCAGTTTGATGCAGCCTGCTTGCTGTCTTCAGATTATCCTCTATCGTTCCTTCCAGCATCACCGGTGTTTGACTTACATAGCAGACATTCTTCCGCCAAGCGCGCGGCTCCCAGTGTTGCAGCGGCTTGTCCAGCAGGATCATCTCTCCGCCGTCCGCTTCATCCAGCAATGCCAGAATACGGAGCAGTGTGCTTTTCCCTTGTCCGGAAGGTCCGACAAAGGCGATTCGGTCACCGCTCGCTACTGTTGCGCTGGCTTGTGCAAACAAGGTTCTGGACTCCAGTGCTGTTATGGTTTTGCTCAAGCCCTCGAAAGACAGGATGCTGCTGTTCATTTAATATCCTCCGCTGTACATATAGTGCATTTTGTATACCACATCATTATACACCATAGGGACAATGGGGTAAGCAAGCTGAACTCAGCACAAAAAAGCGGACGCAAGATCCGCTTTTTTGTATGGTATTGCTCTTCATTTTCCATTATGAGCTCAAATTCCACTCTGAATGAATTTTGGGCACGTCGGATATAAGCTGCTGTGTATACTTGTGCTGCGGGTTTAAAATGATATCCTCCGCATCGCCTCTTTCCACAATCTTTCCCTTTTCCATAATATAGATCGTATCGCTGACATAATAAGCAAGCCCGACATCATGGGTAATGAAAATAATCGTCATATTATTCTCGTCCCGCAGCTTGAGCAGCATATCCAAAATAGTGGATCTGGAGCAGGCATCCACCATGGAGGTCGGCTCATCCGCAATCAGCAGCTTGGGATGAAGCATGAAAATGCGGGCGATCATCAGACGCTGCATTTGTCCGCCGGACAGCTCAAACGGATACTTGTTATACAACTCCTCGAACTTCAAATTGACGAAGGAGCAGGCTTCCTTCATTTTTTGAAACTGCTCATCCGCAGACAGCTTCAGCCCTTTCAGCTTGATGCAGTCCTGCAGCAGCCTCTCTACTCTATAGAACAGGTTGAAGGACGAAAAAGGGTCCTGAAAAATCGCCTGAATATCCTTCCAATAACTCTTCCGGTCAGCATGCCGTGTGAGCTGTCTCGGTTTGCCCCGATATTCGATACTGCCCCCTGTTTCCTTCAGCAGGCCCATAATAATTTTCGCCAAGGTCGTTTTGCCGCTGCCGCTTTCGCCGACAATGGAAATGATCTCCCCCTCATGAAAGGTAAAGTCCACATCGTCCACAGCCGTCGTTTTTTGGTTACCGTATCCAAAGACTTTGGTAATATGCGATCCGCTGATCAATACGTCATTCCGGCTCATTGGCGTACCACTCCTTTAACGTACCTGGTTCGAAAATGCAGCGGTAGATTCGATCACCTTCCAGCCTGCTCTCAACCTTGCCTTGTCTGCATTCATCATGGACATACGGACAGCGGTCGGCAAACCTGCAGCCTGCGGGCACGTCTTTCAAATTCGGCGGTGTACCCGGAATGGCTGCCAGCTTATGCTCCTTCATTCCTTCCTCGGGGACGATGATGGAGCCCATCAGCTTCTTCGTATACGGATGAATCGGATCGAAGATCATTTGCTGAGCCGTCCCCCGCTCCACGATTTCCCCCGCATACATCACCATAATGTCATCCGTCACATGATAGAGCAGCGGCAGCTCGTGGGTGATGAACACCAGTGATTGAATAAAGCCTTTATCCAGCAGATCCTTCATTAATTTGATGACCGCCTTCTGGCTTGTCACATCCAGCGCGGAAGTCGGCTCATCCGCAATGAGCACCTTCGGGTTCAAAATGGTGGAGATCGCAATCACCGTGCGCTGCTTCATGCCTCCGGACAGTTCATTCGGATAGGAATTCAGCACCTTTGTTGACAGATTCAGCGTCTCGAACCGTTCGGCGGCCAGCTCCCATACCTGCTGTTTGCTCAGCTCGGGACGGTGTTCTTTCATGATATCTTCAATGAACCGGATGATGCGCAACGTCGGATTGAGCGCATTCATCGCCGCTTGCGGAATATAAGCAATCTCTCTGCCGGACACCTGCTTGCGCAGCTGCTCCTTGTTCAGCTTCATGATGTCCGTACCGTCGATCACGATGGAGCCGCCGCCGAAATGCAGGGGCGGAAAATAAAAGCCCATCAGGCTTAGCGCCAGCGTCGATTTGCCGCAGCCGGATTCCCCGGCAATGCCGAGCGTTTTGCCCGCCTCCAGCGTAAAGCTTACGCCATCCACCGCATAGACATGCTCTTTCAGTCGCGTCCGGTAATAGGTTTTCAAGTCCTTGACTTCCAGGATGTTCGTTGTCATGCGGGTCAGCTCCTTATTTTCGGGTTGAAAATTTCATCCATGCCGGTGTTCATCAAATAGAGGGAGAAGGTAATGAAAGCAATTGCGATCGCTGCCGGAATGAATGCCCACCATGCCCCCGCCACCGGCGCTTCAAATACCAGCGCCCAGTTCATAATGATACCGAGCGAAATCGTATTGTAGGGTCCGAGACCCAGCATGGAGATGGATGCCTCCGAAAGGATGCCTGAAGCCGTTTGCAGTACAAAGGCCATGACCACATACGAAGCGATATATGGAAGGATCTCGAAGATAATGATACGCGGCGTGCTGTGCCCGGATATTTTGGCGATATTGACGTGATCCCGGTTGCGCAACGATGTGGTCTGGGCGCGTACAGCCCTCGCCGTCCACGGCCAGCTTGTGATGCCGATGATGATCGCCGTGACAAGCGAGCTGCGTGAATCGATACTTACAGAGATCAGAATCAGAATAATGAACGAAGGAATAACGATAAAAATGTTGGTCAATGCGGTCAGCAGATTGTCGACCATGCCCCCGATATACCCGGAAGCCAGCCCGATGACCAGTCCGATGGCTGTAGCGAAAACACCGGCGATCAATCCGACCTGGATGGATGTCCGGATCCCATAGATTAACTCCAAAAACAGATCCCTGCCGAAATTGTCCGAGCCCAACAGCAGCTTGGAATCCGGCGGCTGGAAGGCCATCGCAATCATCTCCAGCGGATCATTCCGGTTGATGAGCGGATAGATGGTCACCACACCGATCATCACCAGGAACATGATGGCCCCGAACATGAACTTCGGCGATTTCACCAGTATGCGAAAGGATTGGTTCATGTCAGTGATCCTCCATCTGCGCAGACTTGATTCTCGGGTCGATGAAACCATAGATAATGTCGATGGTGAAGTTGGCCAGCAGCACGGATACCGCAATCAGCAGGGTGCAGCCGGAGATCAACGGATAATCGAGCTGCCGGATGGCCGTAAACAGCCAGGTGCCGATGCCGGGATAGCTGAATACGATTTCACAAATGAGCGAACCCCCCACCATCGTTCCGATCGACAGGGCAAGGCCTGTAATTTGCGGCAGCATGGCATTGCGAAAGACGTATTTGGCGATTTTGGAATCGCGGATTCCGAGCAGCTTGCTGTACAGAACATAGTCGGAATTCAGCTCGTAAATGGACATCTCTCTCATGCCGATGGCCTGCCCGCCGATCGTCACCAGCACAATGGACAGGAAAGGCAGGGTGTGATGCCGGATCACCGAGCCGATAAATTCCAGACTGAGCTGCGGGACCATCTGATAATCATAACCGCCGTGCAGCGGAAACCAGCCCAGCGTAAGCGCGAACACATAGAGCATAATGATCGCCAAGGTAAAAAACGGGATGGAATTCACGAACAGCGCCACAGGGAAAATCACCTTGTCAAAGACGCCTTTCTTGTAAGCGGCAACGGCCCCCAGAATGTTGCCCAGCAGCCAGCCGGTCAAAATGGCGGGCAGCTGCAGCCCGATCGTCCATGGTACGGCTGAAGCGAGAATGTCCGTTACCTGCTTTGGATACAATCCGAATGACGTGCCGAGATTGCCTGTGAACAAATTTTTGATATAGATCAAAAACTGGATATAGAGCGGCTGGTCAACGCCGAATTCAGCCATAAATGTCTCGTACACCCGCTTGATCGTATCGCTGTCGGTCATGCCCTGCGTCATCTCCGATACAATCATGCTGACCGGGTTGCCCTCAATCATTCTTGGCAGAAAAAAGTTCAGGCTGACGGCAATGATCAGTGTCAGCAGATACCACAGCGCTTTGCGGAAAATATATTTGCCATAAGCGTTCATTCGGTTCACCTCCGTGATGACGTATAAGACCAGTTAGCGGTGTTCCGGTTCATGAGGCCTTTCAGAAAGGCGGCCGCTTGCCGCTTCTGAAAGGCCTGCTCATCCGGTTAGTTGTGAATTTCGTACAATGCCCGCACTCCTGCTCCATCCATGGCAATCTGTGGCGGAATATTACTGCCGTCCCCTTCCGCCGGGAACCCTTTCCATACCGATTCATTGACCGTATGGAACACCCAAGGACGGTACATCAGCGGAATGGACGGAATATCCTTCAGCCAGATGGTTGTCAGCTCGGTGTAAAGCGTTTTCAATTCTGCTTCATCCGAAACGGTCGGAATTTTTTCAATAATCTCGTCTGCCCGTTCGTTTTTGTATCTGCCCCAATTCCAGAACGCCATTTCACCCATGGGAGCCACACCTTTCGAGTACATGATCGTCATCGCCCGGTTCCAGGGCTGGCTTGGGCTGACGCTGCCGGCAGGCGTGTTCATGATAATGTCGAATTTGCCTGTCTGCAGATCATTCGTCCACACGGGCGATTCAGGGAACTTGGTGCGGATTTCAATGCCCACCGCCTTGGCGTTCTGTGCGACGATCTCCAGAGCAGCGTTCCAGTCGGACCATCCGTAAGGGCACTCAATCTCATATGGACCAAGTCTGGTGCCGTTCAATACGCGTATGCCGTCATTCCCCTTCTTCGCTCCGATCTGATCCAGCAGCGCGTTGGCCCCTGCGACATCCGTCTGCCATTGCAGCGCTTTAATGGCCGCCTGATCCACATACTTGGCTTCGGCCTCCGTGTTCAGCGTCAAGGAAGGCTGCATCGGCTCCGAGTATCCGCTCATGGCCAGCTCCGCAATCTTCTTATAATCGATGCTCATCGCAATCGCTCTTCTTACGTCCGGATTGTCCAGCCCTTTCTTCGTCGTATTGAAGAAGATCGACGGCATGGAGCCTGGCACATAATATGGCGCGTCCTTCAAGTACGCTTTGACCGGGGCTCCGCCCTTCCACATGTTCTGCACCTGAGGGATAAACTGCTGGGATACGTCCACCTGGCCGCTTTTGAACGCAAGATCGCCCGCTGCGTTATCCTTGTAAATGACATGCGTGATGTACTTTGGAGCCGGCAGCTTGCCAAATAAAGATTTGCCCCAGTAGTTGTCATCGCGAACAACCGTAATTTTCTGGTCATTATAAAAATGCATTTTATACGGCCCCGTGCCGACCGGGTCGGCATTGACCTCCTGCCGTATGGCCGAGAGGTTGTTGCCTGTCTTCTTCTCGATTTCTTCCCAGATATGCTTCGGCAGCATCGGAATCAGCTCGATGCTGTCCAGCACCGTGAGCTTGTTCGGGTTTTTCGGGTTTAATTTGATTTCCACCGCGTTCGGCCCGGTGGCAGTGACGGAAGCAATATAGGTCCAGAATGAGCTCCAGTTAATATCGTATTTCTTGCCCAGCTCATACGTATAAACGACATCATCCGAAGTGAACGGCTTCCCGTCATTCCATTTGGCATCCTTGTTCAGCTCAATATGCAGGGTGGCGTCGTCTTTCCACTCATATTTCGTCCCGAGCAACGGCTCCAGTTCTCCGTTCAGTTGGTTAATCATGAACAGCGTTTCGTAAATAAGCTCCCTGGAGTTGCCGTAGTTTACCGGAAAAGCAGGATTTCCGCTCAGCAGATTGAAATTGGTGGGCGGGCCCCACTGGATTCCATTCACATATAACGTCTCATTGCGCGGAGTTTCCTGCACACCACCGGAACCCTCTCCACCGCTGCCAGGCTGGGCGGCTTCCGGCTTGTTCCCGGTATTGGATGCAGCCGGCGGCTGAACGCTCTCACAGCCTGTAATGGCAACTGTTAAAGCCACCAACACTGTGAACATCAGCCTGAAATTCATTTTACGCTTCATTAGATCCCCTCCATTTGTGACAATTCCAGCTGAAAGCCAGCCTGCTTAAATAAGAAAAGCACCACTGATTGCAAGCGCTTTCTTTATCGGCATTCTATGTGAGCTCAGCTATATTGATCACTAAAATAACCTGGAAAGGGGAAATTTTTTTAACAAATGATGCCCATACGTCTATTATTGGAACAGCTTGCGAATAAATCGGGTTGCATCACGGGATAATCAATCATATACATATCCACTGCAAATAAAGGAGTTAAGCCGTGAAGAGCGATCAAATTCAAATGCGGTTTTATGAAAATACAGAGGATGTATCCATGCAGCTTCCCGTTTCCTTTCATGAATGGGAGGAAAAAGCCCGCCAGCTGCTTGCTCCCGGGCCCTTCGGTTATGTATTTGGCGGTGCCGGAGCGGGGGATACCATGCTTGCCAATCATGAAGCATTTCGTTCTTATCGGATTCGTCCGCGCATTTGCACCGATATTACTACACGCGATATGTCAGTGGAGTTGTTTGGCAGAAAATTCGACGTTCCTTTCCTGCTTGCCCCCATCGGCGTGAACTCGATTCTCCATAAGGAAGGCGAGCTGATTCCGGCACGGGTGTGTGCCGAGCTGGGGGTCCCCTATGTTCTCAGTAATGTATCCAGCCAGCCCATGGAAAAGGTGGCGGAGGTCATGGGAAATGCCGAGCGCTGGTTCCAGCTGTATCCGCCCAAGGAGCCGCGGCTTATGGAGAGTTTTCTGGATCGTGCTGAAAAGGCTGGATTTACCGCCATTGTCGTGACGGTGGATTCCACGATGCTGGGGTGGCGGGAATACGACCTGCGGAACGCATATTTACCGTTCCTTGAGGGCCATGGCATGGGAAATTATTTTACAGATCCCGTGTTCCTCGACATGCTGGATAAACCGCCTTCCGACGATCTTCAGGCTGCCGTGTATAAAGCGCTTGAGGAAGGCAACAATACCGCATTTACATGGGACAAGTTTTCGGAGGTACGCAAGAGAACGAAGCTGAAGCTGCTGTTAAAAGGAGTCACACATCCGGAGGATGCCAAGCGTGCGATCAAGCTGGGGGCTGACGGCATCATCGTGTCGAACCATGGAGGACGTCAGCTGGATGGAGCTATCGGTACGCTTGAGGCTTTGCCGGATGTCGTGCATGCCGTACGCGGACAAGTTCCGGTGTTGCTGGATAGCGGCATCCGGCGCGGAGCAGATATTCTGAAAGCCATAGCACTGGGAGCATCGGCTGTGCTGGTGGGCCGGCCTTATGCGTATGCCCTGGCCGTCGCCGGCGATAAAGGCATAAAATCCGTAATCGAGAACCTGCTGGCGGAAACGGATATCCAGCTTGCAATCTCGGGCCGCTGCGCCATCCGCGATGTTGATGCCAGCCTGATTTTAAAGATGTAGCCATGGATTGAAGCGCAACTAGCTCTCCTTTCAGGCAGCAGGATTTACTTGCGGCTGTTTGCCTGAAAGGAGAGTTTCATTTTACCGCCGCCTTTGTACTTATTTTTTCCTGCTGGTAGCGGCGGATACAAGCTCCCCTGATTCTGATAGAACTTCTAACAAATCCAGAAGCATGGTGAGGGTTTGCTCTCCAACGTGCTTGATAAGCCTTATTTGTTTCTCGCTTGCACTTGCTATATCCCCAACGGTATAATAACCGTTCCTGCGCAAAATGCTGATTAATCGATTGATCATCATTTCATTGCCGATACCCCTGTCGGATAATTCCATTAGACAGCCAATGTCTCTGGCAAGGACTCTTGTGCTGAGAGATAATTTATCTTTCAGTACATCAGAATGGAGTTTATTTATTCGAAGCGGGTGATCATAATCGTTGACTATCATCGTCAGTTTTTCCTCCTGGTTTTTGGATAATCCCGGGACGCATGGATTTCCCGTTAAAGGAATTCCAGAACTTGTAAGGTATTTGTATGTTATTTCGTCATATTTCTGCTTTTTCTTTATGGTTCTTATGGTACATTTGTTTACAATTGGAAGATGCACAAAAAACCGCGGCTTCGCGGTTTTTCACTTGGAAATATGGGGATTAACGCAACATGCTTTTCTCGGATAACCTTGTCGCTTTTACCAAATAGGACGTGAGCCCTGGAAGCAAGCGGGTTATGACAGGATAGAACCGGTTCATTTTGGCAAAGGCCAAGCGCTGAATTGTATTTGCTCTGCCGAGCAGCTGTGAAAATTCGCGATTGGCTTCTTTGGTATACTGATCCTGCCAATCCCTGCAGCTTAATTGTCCCTTTAAATATTGATCCGTCCAGCAGGAACACAGCAATGAAGACCTTAATGCAATCGACATTCCGTCTCCGCTTAGTGGGGGAATCACGAGCATAGCGTCGCCAATATGCGGAAATTGAGACCACGGTTCAGGGACGTCAGACAAACGGACGGGCGCAATCGAGACTTGCGTTCCCGGAACGGGAACTCCTGGTGCAAGCCTTGCGGCCAGTTTGGCATTGGTCATGGCCGCGGTCTGCAGAATATCCACTACAGACCTGCCTCCCCCTTTTACTCTATCCAGGGCCAGCAGTGCGGCAACATTCGCAGTGCCGTTCTCCACCGGGGAGATTCCGACATAACCCCCATCGCAAAAATAAAGCTCAACCTGTGAGGACAGAGTTATCCCGCTGAAATGTGATTTAACGCCAACGTATACGGTCCCGCCCCGGAGCTTGTCAGAGGTTGTCATGCCTCGCAGCTTTTTGGTGCCGTATGCGCCGATCACTGCTTTCGCATGATAGACTGCCTGTTTATTTCCCAGCTTCGTTTCGACTTCATATCCATGACCTTTCTGCTGGCGGATCGCGGTCACGGTTGCTTTGGTCATGATTTCAGCTCCTGCCGCCATTGCTTTCTCATGCAGGAGACTGTCCAGCTTATAGCGGCTGATCCCATAAGCCTGTCCCGGCAGCGGGGCTTCAATCTCACCGCCGTGAGGCATGATGATGACAGCCTTATCCATAACATTAGGGCGAACCTCTTGTTCAAACAGTCGGACTCCCAGAAGTTCCAGCATCTCTCTCGTCTCAGGAGACATAAACTCGCCGCAGGTTTTATGCCTTGGGAACTCCTGCCGATCAAGCAGAAGCGTCCGGTGCCCTTGCCTGGCAAGCAGCAGTGCACAGCTGCTGCCTGCGATTCCCGCCCCAATGACAATAGCATCAACCTGCTTCTTCATGTAAAAACACCTGCCTAATCCTGATATATTTACAGCGTTGCCCTTGGCTGCTCTACCTGAGCCGGAATGACAACCGAATAGCGGAATAAAGGCTTCCACTCATAAGTCATCGTCTCAACGCTCAGCTGCCGCTGTAATTCCTCCCAATCCCTGACCGTGAATCCCTTGGCCACCGACAACGGTCCGTCATGCCGGATATATCGGTTGCGGGAAATGATACGGGTCGTCATCCACACTGCCGTATAGGCTATGGGGTGCCGATGAATATCGTTTATAACGACACCGTATTTGGACGCCCGCAGCATACGGGATACGATATCCACGAGCTGCTGTCCGTCAAAATGGTGAATGAACTGGCACCCTGTCACGATGTCCGCTGAGCGCTCCGGCAGTTCCCGGACATCTGCACGCTGCACCTTAACCCGCGGCTCATTCCGGAATAAACGTCTTGCCTCCTGGCACGCTTCCTCAGTCATGTCGACAAGCGTGATTTCAAGCTGTATCCCCTTCCGGTCCGCCCATCCCAGCAGCTTGCGGTTGACGTCGCCCGAGCCTGCGCCTGCATCCAGAATGCGCAGGGAAGCGGGAGTGCCGGCCGCTTTCCACAGCCGCTCCACTCCCGCCAGCGTCGGTCCTGGCGCCGCAAATATTTTGTTCAGCCGCCTAAGATGCTGCAAAGCTTCGCTCAGTTCTTCTCCTCCGTTGAAGAAGTCATCCATCAGCTCATCTTCCCGCGCCCGCTCCGACAAGGATCTAAAGAAGGGCATGATGCCGCTCCCCGGCCGTTAGCGAATATGACGGCACATAAGTAAAACGCATAAGCTCTGCTGTCAATCCCGGCCCGAACGCCATGGCCACTCCCGCAGCGGATGTCCGGCCGCGGTCTTTCATATCTGTACACATCGCGTTCAGTACAAACATTATGGTGGCGGAGGAGAGATTGCCGGCTGTTCTTAATATCTCCCTGCTGTACTGGGTTTGTTCCTCGTCCAGATCCATGACATCCTGTACGGCGTCGACAATCCCCCGCCCTCCCGGATGGATGGCCCACAGCTCGGGAAGCTTGTCCCCCTGCAGCAGCACCTGCAGCTCTTCCTGCAGGTGGGCTGCGAGCAGCTTCGGAATACGGGGCGACAAATAAAGGTCAAAACCTGTATTGCCGACCTCCCATATCATATCCTCCGTTGAATCCGGGAGCAGCACGGAATAGCCCGGGCCCAATTTCAGATAATGCTTCTGGTTCGGCCCCGGATGACCGATCACGCAGGAGGAAGCCCCATCCCCGAAAAATGAGGCTGCAAACAGCGCCTCCCGCTCCCTGACCGGCTGCAAATGCAGAGTGCACAGCTCCACGCAAATGACCAGCACCTTGGCCTCCGGAGCCCCTTGAACGACATCCCGTGCCATCTGAATCGCCTTTAATCCCGCGGCGCATCCCTGAAAAATAAGCGGCTGCCTGTTCACACGCGGAGATAATGCCAGACTGCGGATCAGCATTACGTCCAGACCGGGCTGATATTGGCCTGTACAGCTGACGGTAATGAGATGCGTGATGTCTTTCGGCGCAATGCCGGCAGCATGAAGGGCCTCCCTGGCTGCCTTTTTTCCCAAAGCAAGCGCCTCCTGTTTGTATGTATTCATTCGTTCCGCAGTAGTAGGAATATCCGATGCTTCGCCGGATAGATAACGGCATTCTTCAAAAGATGCCAGAAAGTTGGGTTCACAGGTGTAGCGTGTCTCCACACCGCAGGATTTGAATATTCTTCTTGCAAAACGTGCCAGATCCGGACGTTCGCGCAGGGACTCGGCGATGACCTCCGCAATCTGGGACTGGGCCAGGGAATGATCCGGCAGTGCCTTTCCCATTCCCAGGATCGCAATATCGGAGTTGCTGACCGTTGGACTCATACCCCAACCTCCTGTATACATTCGGAATCAGTAATGATTACCCCTAACAGGGGAACTGGAATCCTGAATGCTGAACTTGACTGAGGTTAGGATAACCCGGATATGGAAGCTGTATCCAAAGCCAAAGTGCTGCAGTGTTTAAAAAACTTGGATATGTAAAACAAGTGTTATATTTCACATGAAAATAAGGAAATTGCGTCTGTGGTATGCCCACGCTCACATCATGGGGAGCACACCCAGACGCAATAACCGTCAGGCTTTGAAGACCTTAATAAAGAAGCTTTTCTCCTTTTAGATCAGGAAGGATCTAGTGATAATTACCAGGAGAATGAACAGAACCAAGATAGCGCCTGTAGAAGTCCAAAGTCCTCCACCGTAAGCTCCTCCAACTGCACTCATCTTTTTTCCTCCTTTGTCTAATGGTATGTTTCAGTGTATGTTTGAAGTTATTTTTAGGTAGGGCGTTTCGGCAAAAAAACTGCTTTAGGGCGATGGTCATCATGTTTCGGGAATGTCCATAAACAGTGATCCGCCCGGTCTGAACGAGCCGGACGGATCGATTAAGGGAGCATTACGAGCTGCGCTTTAAATAGCGTGTGCTTTTTTTCAGAGGAGCCTTTCTTATCACATAAACGGTCTTTTTCCGAACAACCGGCACCTTCCGAACAGCATATTGCAGCGTTTTTCTTCTCGACAACGGCTGACGATGAACCCGCCGTCTTACTTTTCTTAAGGAACGATATCTGACGCGAGTTTCCCTTTTCTTCCGCAGTCTCGGTCTTAACCGTACCCTTAACGATCTGCGGCGCTTCCGCTTGACAGGAGCCACAGGAATTTGCGGCTGGAACGTGACCGGCACTACAGGAAGAGGATCTGTGCTCTCAGGTGCAGGATTTTCAGGATGTCGAGCCTCCGTGTGTGGGGCTTCCACATGCTGGGTTTCCAAATGCTGTATTTCCGGAGCTGGCGGTTCAGGTGTGTTAACCGGAGGCTGCGAAGCTACCGCATCTTCTTGCGGTTCGACCGTGGGCGCGGGCGCTGGTGTAAATGCTCCGGCCCAAGGCGTCATGGCAAGGAATGAATTATAGAGCGGTGCGGCAGGTGATTGCTCATCCCACCACTTGTTGTCTTCTCCGGCGAAATGCACGATTTTGTTTTCCGGATCAAGACCTTGGTGAGCGAAGGTATTAAAGCGCTGATCCAATTGCAAATAGTTGGAGGCATACAAGGAGTTCAATACGTCCTGGTCAGGCATCGTCGTCATTGGATAATTGCGCAGGAAATTGAGCATTTCCTCATACCATCCCGGTTTATTGCGGATATTATCCAGATGGAACAGGATGACGCCAGAGTTAAAATATACTGCTCCGTTTAGCCCCATGGACACAAAATATTCATCCAGGTTTTGCCCCTGATCCAGTATCGCGCCCAGATAATGTCCCCCAAGGTCAGTGCTCCACAACTCGTTGATATCCAGATTGACCCAAATGTCGCAGTCCAAATAAATGACTTTTTCGGCCGGAATAATGTTTGGCAGCAATAAACGGTACATACTGGCCACGGTCCAGTGGTCAATCTTATGAACCTGGGCCGAAGCCTGGATCATATCCTCCGGAACAGACACAAAATAGAAATAGATGTTGTGATTAAATCCCTCGGTGAGCTGAGTAAGTTTTAATTTGTTTTCTTCTGTTAAGGTCTCATCATACAAAATGTGTACATTGACCGTTTGCTGGGTATTGGAAAAAATGGATGCAAGGACAACACCAGCATGCTGCGCATATTTACCGCTCCGGTCATTGAGCGTTAAAACCAGTTCAACCATTCTCAAGGATCACCTACCCCTTAAAGTATCATTCGGCATAGTTGCCTGTTGTATTGACTACTTTAAGTGTATGATTGCCCTTGGGACCGGATTGGACTAATTCCCTAGTGGGTCTCGATTTATTTTAAATCCTTCTGCGACGGGGGGTTGATTCTGGTTACCGATGCGCGGTCACCGAGAATGTGACGAGCTGGCAAATCCTGAATTTCTTGTTCGACAAGCTGAACATTTGAGCCAAAGACACTTCCTTCTGCGTGGATATTAAACAAGTGGACCTGATCCGTCAAAATGCTATTGCTAAGAATACATTCTTCGACGACGCTGTTCGGGCCAATGTATACATGAGGGCCAATGACACTATTTGCTACACGGGCGGTCGGATCCACCTGAACCGGGGGGATCCATTTTACGGAGGAACTCAAGCCGGTCGGTATTTCGAAGTTCATGGGATCATGGTCCATTTTGTAACGATTGGCCTCAAGCCACCGCTCATGCGTTCCGATATCAAAAAATGGTGCTGTCGTGATGCTGTATGCGACATGCCCGCCTTCTGAAATTAACATTTGAATGGCATCCGTGATTTCGTATTCTCCACGCGCAGAAGGAGCAAGACTCTCAATGGCAGGCCAGATGGCAGCAGTAAAAGCATACACCCCGACAATGGCCAAGTCGGACTTAGGCTGCTTGGGCTTCTCCTCCAGCATGACGATTTTCTCATTTTCAATGACGGCAACCCCGAATTGCCGGGGGTCTTTGACCTGCTGCAGCAAAATCGAAGCAACTGCGCCGGCTCCATCCAGAGATTGAATGAGCGGTTCGATTTCTCCCTCATATAAATTATCGCCAAGCATCAACAAAAATGGGGAATCCGCCATAAAAGTCTGCGCGCTTTTGACAGCATCCGCCAGCCCCCTTGCTTCGTCCTGCAGCAGATAAGTTAATGAAGCGTTCCAGCGTGCTCCATCTCCAATCGTTTCCCGGATCTCTTTTTGCGATGGGCTGACTACGATGCCAATGTCCGTAATTCCGGCCGCCACAAGCTTTTTAATAATGGAGACAAGTATATATTCCCCGTTAACAGGAAGCATGCACTTCGGTTTGGTATATGTCGAAGGCTGAAGTCTTGTCCCTTTTCCGGCACACAAGATTAATCCTTTCATACGTAGCATCCCCCTATTCTTAAAATCTTCCTTTCTAGTTACATATTATGCAAAAAGATATGAAAACGGTTGGGTATATACTAAGCAGCAAAGACCCTATTAATCTATGATTTAGGTATTCCCTTTCCTCCATTAAATAAAACGTATCAAAAAAAGGTCAGCCAGATCATTCTGGCTAACCATTTAAGTGCGCTCGCCTGAGCCTCAAGACTGATGCTGGTACTGGCTGTACCATTTCGGGACCAGCAGCCCGAAGCCTTCGTGATCCTCCATGACCTTGTGAATCTTGGCCATCATGAGCTCCAGCTCCTCCGGCTTCACTTTCAGAATCCAGACGACCGATGAGATCAGCGTCATGGCGAGATACAGTGAATACAGCCGCCAGAATTGCCGGTCGGGTTCTCTGCCTTCATGATAGCCGTACAGTTGTCCAACAGAAAATGGAACACTGGCTTCAGCGCTAAACATCCCAACCTTCACAAACTCATGGACAGGGTCTCCCCAGTCATATCTGTTGAAATCGATGACGCCCGAGAACTTGCCATCCTTAACGAGAAGATTGCCAACATGGAAATCGTCATGCTGGAACAGGTTTGGTCTATCCTGCATGATGTGCAGATTTTCATCAATAAAGGAAAGCAGCCTTTCCTCATCCCTGATCGATATTCCACACTTGTTATACTCTGTCCGGTAACGGTGATGCTTGGCAGCCATCCTTTCATGCCAGGGTGCCAGTTTGTCAGGGCAGCGAATTTGATGGATTTTTCGCAGTTCGAGACCAGCCTCCATACCTATATGGAATTGTTGTTCCGGAGCGAGAAGCGGCAGTTCCTCTGATGCGTCGTTCCCTTCAACGAACGAGACGATCATATAGCCGATGCCATGATCAGGCAGAGCACCTATCTCCACGGGCCTGGAGCATCTTACCCCCTGTTCCTCCATCCATGTAAGGCTTCTGAATTCCAGGTGCTTGTTATTTTCCCGCTCGATGCCGAAGGTTCTTAATATGTAGCGAGGGCAGCCGCTGCCGTCATACACCACATATTTATCGTCGCTGGAGTACCCTTTATGGATTTTTTCAAGCCTTGAGCTGCTCTGAAGAGCTGGAATCCGTCTACGCAGCTGTTCCGAAAGGTTCAGATTGCTCATGCTATCCCTCCCCTCAATTATGCGACCGGGATTTTTCAACCCCGGTTTCCCTCAATTCGGCTTCCCGGCCCGGAAATCCTTTTAGTGATGCCTATTGCTGCTGTCGCTATTTTGGATTTCTTCCATTCGGTTGGATGTCAACTGGCCAAAAATGTGCTGACAAAAAAACTGCCAGCTCTCACTGACAGTTTCAACTCTCCCTTAACTTTATTCCGGCAGTTACATTATATTATTAATACAAAACTTGTCCTGTTTCCGGAGTAAAAGCTTTTAACTCGCTCCACCGTCCATCGCGCACATTACAAAAATTTGGTTTCCCCCGCCACGATCTGCACCGGCTCCCCATCTGCCGAGAACCACAGCGTAAAGGCGGTAGGACAGCTGATCGTCGATATTTTTAGCTCTTGCCGATAACAGACGTGCTTTAAACCTCTACCAGTCTGCAGGGTTTGAAGTTTCGGCCGAATCTCATTACTACACAGCTCCCGTTGTTAACTTAACTTAAGTTAAGTGTAAGAAAATACCTTTTTTGATGTGAAAGAGCGAGTATTCGGTGTTCCTTATTTCCACCAATACCCGCTCTTTTTCCTTCTTCTTGACCTTATTCCAAAATAGAAATCACTGAGATTTGCTTTCTGTACCCAAGTCAGACCGTGCTCAGGATTTCGATTCCCTTCACGATCTGCTCATCCGAAGGAGTCGAGAAGTTGATGCGGAACGAATTGCATGGCTCATTTTCCTGTACGAGGAAGGCTGTTCCCGGAACCACGGCCACTCCCTTTGCCGCCGCTTTTTTACAGTACTCCAGCATCGGTACCGATTCAGGCAAGCTGCACCACAGGAACAGTCCGCCATCCGGATTGGTATAGGTAATACTGTCACCCATTAATTTTTCCAGGTGCTCCGTCATCAGCGAGCATTTTCTCCGGTAAATCTCCCGGATGCTTTCGATATGGCCTTGGTAATCGTATTCCGTCATAAATTTGTGGGCCAGAATCTGGGGCAGCATGGCGGTATGCACATCCTCTCCCTGCTTGGCCACGACCATTTTCTGCATGACCTCCGAAGGAGCCAGGACAAATCCGACACGCAAGCCGGGAGAAAGAACCTTGGAGAAGGAACCAACGTAAATAACCAGACCTTCGTCATCCATTGACTTGATGGTTGGCACATCAGTACCTTTGAACCTCAGCTCGCCGTATGGATTATCCTCCAGAATCATGACCCCGTATTTCTTGGCAAGCGTATAGATCGCCTTCCGCTTTTCCAGGCTTGTCGTAATGCCGGTCGGATTTTGAAAGCTTGGAATGAGGTAAATGAGCTTTACATTTTTCTCCGTTTTAAGCGCTTGCTCCAGCAGTTCGATATGTATGCCGTCGCTCTCCATAGGCACGCCAACAAGCCTTGCTCCCGAAGCCCGGAAAGAGTTCAGCGAACCGATAAAGCTGGGGCTTTCACAAATGATCGCGTCGCCTTCGTTGCACAGCACCTTACAGGCCAGTTCAATGCCCTGCTGTGCACCGGAAACGATGAAAAGCTCATCCTGCGGCTGTCCCATATCAAAGCGTTCTTGCAACTGTTCCTTCAGCGTTTCACGCAGCGGACCATACCCTTCCGTGACTCCATACTGCAGAGCTGCCACGGGGTTTTGTGTGAGAATCTCTTGCGTAAAGGAGCTGATCACTTCTACCGGAAACGTTTCTGCCGCCGGGTTGCCTGCGGAAAAAGGAATGACATTCTGACCCGAGCTCGCTTTCAGAATTTCGCGAATAATCGAGGGTTGCAGCGATGCAATGCGGTTTGAAAATAAATAGTCCATTTTCTTTTCTACCTCCTGGAATAAATAAGAGCTCTCGGGCGTCTAGAATTGATTATAAGAAAAACCTCTATCGATGTACATTCCAAGTAGACAGACCGCGTTTAGCGGAAGTTTTTCTTGCGATATCAGGAAGCTCAAGCTTCGGCGTTGTGTTCTTCTGATATCTAAACAAAAAAAGCCCGCCAAAACGGACTTTTTCCTGTAACGAATACATGAGTGCTATTGAATCATTTGCTTAATAAGCTCACGGTTGCGCTCTTTAAACATCTCATTATGTGACGATACCATCGCGCTTTTATGCGCTTCCGGATCGATAAACCGCTTCGCGCTGTTTACTGCGTTGGCAGCGTCCTGAAAGGCTCCGGCAATCAGATGCAGCTTCCCGTCATAATGGAGAATATCTCCAGCAGCATACAGCCCCGGTATGGAAGACTGGCAGTTTGCCGTTCCATCAATATAGTAGTCATCCACCAGATTGATATTCAGCGAGCTGTTCTCCAGCAGCGAAATATCCCGTTCATATCCATGGTTAATAATAACCTCATCCACAGACAGCAGCTGGACCTCGCCGGTTTCGGTGTTGGTCAGTTCCACACGTTCGATGATCTCATGATTATCGGCAGCAATCAGCTTGGTAATCTGTGTATGGAAAAAGCAGGTTGCCGAGCTGTTCAGCAGCTGATCCACCTGAGCTTCATGCCCGCTCAGTGCCTCTTTGCGGTAAGCCAGGTACACTTTTTTCGCGACAGGCTGCAGCTCGTTGGCCCAATCCACAGCCGAATTGCCTCCCCCGGATACAATGACCGTTTTGCCCTTGAAATATTGCAGCGATTTGACCGTGTAATTCAGATTGGACACTTCGAAGCGCTCTGCCCCCTCAATCTGCAGCTTTTGGGGGTTCAGGATTCCTCCTCCGACAGCCACAATGACCGTCCTGGACAGATGCACACCCGAGGTCGCAGTGTGCAACTCGAACAGCCCCTCATTATTGCGGGCAATGGATTCTACCTTCTCATTCAGCAGCACTTCCGGATTAAACGTTAATCCCTGCTGTACCAGCTGCTCGATCAGCTTCGCCCCGGGTACAGGTGTCAGGCCACCGACGTCCCAGATCATTTTCTCCGGATACACATGCAGCTTACCGCCCAGCTTGGGCTGGTATTCAATAATCTTGGTCTTCATGCCCCGCAATCCGCTGTAGAACGCGGAATATAAGCCTGCAGGCCCACCGCCTATTATAGTTACATCGAATATATCATTTCTGCTCATAGTTCTCCTCACCAGCTCCAGGTATTATAAAAAATCTATGTAAATGATTATCATTATCAATACATAATAGTATACGTTGTCTTTGCTCATTTTACAATCTAAACTGCGTTTCAAAACAAAACTTTCAGCCATTGCTGACAATTTACTCTTGATATAAACACAAAAGCCATGCTGACCATTTGTCAGCACAGCTTTTGGGACTTGAACGCAAAGGCTTATGAGTGTCCCATCGGAGGTCGGCCAGGCATCGGCTCCAATGGGGGTAGCTCTCCATATGTAGGCTGTGCACCATGCGGAGTAGCGGCCCAGAAAACGGCATTGGCGATCACCCGCAGCACCTGCGGATGATAGTAGGTCGGATATGTCTCATGACCTGGACGGAAATAAAATACCTTCCCTCGACCACGCTGATACGCGCATCCGCTGCGGAACAGCTCCCCTCCCTGGAACCAGCTGACAAAGACGAGTTGATCCGGTGCCGGAATGTCGAAGAATTCTCCGTACATTTCTTCCTCTTCTATTTCGATATATTCGCCGATTCCGTGAGCTATCGGATGAGCTGGATCCACGACCCACAGCCGCTCCCTTTCGCCGTCCTCCCGCCATTTCAAGTCGCAGGTGGTCCCCATAAGCCGCTGAAAAATTTTCGAGCGGTGTCCGGCATGCAGTACGATTAGCCCCATTCCTTGCAGTACCCTCATCTGTATGCGGGTTACAATCTCATCGGAAACCTGGTCATGAGCCAGATGCCCCCACCAGATCAGGACATCGGTTTGATTGAGCACTTCGTTGCTGAGCCCATGCTCAGGCTGCTCTAACGTAGCGGCACGTAATGTAAAGCCGTAGGGAGCGATCCCGGCGGCAAGAGCATCATGAATACCTCTTGGATAATAACGTGCTACCAGAGGGTTTATCTTTTCATGAACGTATTCGTTCCATATGGTGACACGGATTGGAACTATTCGAGGGGGCGCTCCTTGTGATGCATGCATATTCACTGATGTTATTCTCCTTTCCTGCTCACGAGGGACAATTGTGGCTGCTATTAAGATGGTATTAAGCAGGGCTAGGAATCATACGTATAAAATGGCGAATACTCTCACTAGAAGGAGTTGCAGTGGTTGTGAAGATCTATGTAGCAGGCGAAGGAGATACATTGTATCGTCTGGCGAGTCATTACCGAATCAGCATCGATCAGTTGATGTCCGCCAATCCGTATATTGACCGTCCCGATTGTACGATCACCGGCATGCAGGTTCGGATTCCGTCTCCCCGTGCCTTTTCACCCCCTCCGGCGATTGCTCCCTTCTGCCCGATTGCACCGGAAGAGTCGTTAATTCGCAACTGGATTCCTCTAACTACCGCAGCGGAAATGGCCGCGACCGAGTACGATGTACTAATTGTCGGTTCCGGGATGGGGGGCAGCTCCGCTTTATGGCGTTTATGCGAGCAATGGGGCAGGAATGGCAAGCGAATCGGGATGGTAGAGCGGGGACCGCAGTTTCTGCCAACCCATATTATGAACGTGCCAACGATGGACGGACTCAATTTCCGATTATTCCGCCCTGCGCAAGTTACGGATTGGATTGGCAACCGTCTTCCGCAATTTAACGGACTAAGGCTGATCAACGCATTAGGTGGCAGAGGCACTTTATGGGGGGGCATCACGCCACGGGTTCCTGATTTTGATATTGCACAGAACTGGCCCATCTCCCCTTCGGATATGATTATGTATTACAACATTGCCGAAGAGCTTCTGAGTGTCACACGGGAGTATACGAGAAATTCTTTGATTACACAGGTGCTCCTGGAACGGCTGCGGCGAAACGGTTTTCCTCATGCGGATGATCTCCCTATGGCGGCTGATCTGAGTCCAACCCTGCTGGGCAAGGTCAATTCCAATGTTTTTTCCAGCAGCATGACTATGATTGCGAAAGCTTTGAACTACCGTCCCTTTGATCTTGCGGTCGAAGCCTACTGTGCCGAAGTCCTGACTGAAGGAGGAAGAGCGGCCGGCATTCGAGTCGTCACACCGGACAGAAAGTCACATGTAATTAAAGCGAAAACGGTTATCCTGTCCGCCAGCGCGATTCAGACACCGCGCATCTTACTTAATTCCGGCATACCGGGAAGCGCTATCGGCAAATATCTGGTCAACCATTCCTATTTGGTTGCAACAGGTACTCTGAATACGACCAGCTTCCCTGATCCGCTCGGATCGCTCGGCATTTTGATTCCCGGGATCGAGGATCGTCCTTACCAGCTTCAAATACAAGGGCCTGAGCAATATTTTGACTATCATTACCTGACAAGGCCGGATAAACATGTTTGGACCATCAGTGATTTCTATATATCCGGTGTCGTGGAGCCGAGGGTTGAAAACCGCGTCTTCATTGATCCAAGCCGGCGGGATGCTTACGGAATGCCGGAGCCGCAGGTCAGCTTCTCTTACAGCGCCAAGGATGAAGCTATTATTGAGCAGATGTATGACGCCGCCATTCAATCCTGCAACGCGATGCAGCTGCAGCTGAACACTACGGATGGCGTGCCTTCCATCTGCATGATGACGCCGGGAGCCGATAACCACGAAGCCGGCACCTGCCGAATGGGTGATGACCCGAACACCTCTGCCACGAACCGGTTCGGACAAATCCATAGCACACCGGGTCTCTACGTGGCAGACGCCAGTGTGCTTCCTTCCATGTGGGCTAATAATCCGACACTTTCGATCGCTGCCTTGGCTATCCGCACCGCGGATCATATCGTGAAGAATCAGCCGTAACTTTCTATACGACATAACAGCGTCGTTCATTTCTGTTTTCGGATGGCCGCCATTAATGTGAGAATGAGCAGCGGCAGCGTGAAGGAAACAAAGTTCCATACCGGGTGGATCACGGATACAAAAGTGGACCATTCCGTCGTGCTGTTAAAGATCAGCAGCGAATTCAGGAAGCCGATCAGCGCCAGGGGCAGGATCAATATGGTCCGGTCCTTGATGCTGAACAGCTCGCACAGAAAGGCATTCAATATGTAAAGGGCGATTGCGGCTTTCATATAGGAGTCGGCTATAAGGGACATTCCGATCACCGACTCGATCCGCTGAATAATTTCCTGGAACTCGATAAGCCGGGCAAGGGCAAATAAACTATACATGGTATCCCCTGTTAGCGGACCCAAGGTCATGATGGCACATAATATTGAAATGCACAGCAAAATAATATTCAGTCCGAGGGACAGGAACATATACTTTCCTGTCTTCTTCCGCTGGTCAGCACGAACATACGGAAGCAGCATCGCGAATACTATGGCCTCCATGTAAGGAAAACCGGACGCGGTATATACACCGTGCAGCACCGGCTTTATCCCTTTGGGCAGCATCGGGAGCAAATAGTCCGGATGATAAAGGGGGATGGCCAGCAGCAGTACCACAATCGTACAAAGAATCACCAGGGCAATAATTAATGTGAACATCCTTACCATGACTTCAATACCCGCACGAGCGGTCAATGCGGCAACCATGAAAAGCAAAAGGTTGAACACATACAGCGGTGTTTCCCTTAACATGGAGGTGACCATAAACAGCCCGGCATCCAATACAATGGCCGATTGCATATAGTGCAGAAAGAAAACAGCCATAATTCCGAATATATAGGTAAAAAACGGCCCAACCAGCTTCCTGCTATAAGCCACGTAACTCAGCTCAGGGTATTTGCGGTAAATATACAGCATACAGGCCAGCAATCCCGCTCCAATCGCACCCGCAATCAAGAGAGACAGCCAGGCGCCATTGCCTGCGCGCGAGACAAGCGGGCCCGGGACATTAATGATTGAGGACCCTGTCATAAATACAAAAAACAGGATACTCAGCTGTCCCGGGCTTATCGTCTGTTCCTTCTCCATACTTCTTCCCCTTTCGTCGAATGGGAACCTGTTTATGACATTTTCACGCTCAGAAAAGAATCAATTTCCTTTGCCAGCACCTTGATAAAACCTGGGATGAAATCATAAGTATCCGGCCAATCCTTATTTACTATAAAATCGAGCGACAGATATGCGGATACGACCAGAAGAATCACGTACAGGAGCCGATCTCTTGGAGCTGTTTCCGTTTTCCGGTGAAGCAGCTCATACAGCAAGATTGCAGCATAAACCAAAACCAAGACCAATATCCGTTCCTTCATATGGAAACCCCTTTATTCTACAGGATCGGTATTGAATTGCTTGCCCCGGGGGTAGTCAGTCTGACCCTAACCTTCACCTGAAGCGGCAGCTTCGTGAATTGGTAATCCCAATTCTCCTTCAAGGCAGCCCAGGTTTGAGGATATTTGCGATAAATTTGGTTCGCGATTCCAATGGCTTCAATCTGATTCTTCTGCAGTTCATGATAGCTTTCCAGCATCGTTTGCCGAATTTGCCTTTCTGCTGCTTTCACCAGCTTTTTCTCATCTTCCGGTGTGCGCACATAGCTGCACTTTAATTCCGATATTGCGGCGTCCACATCCGTGTAGGCTGTTACGCCAGATGGCTTGCCCTCCATCCATGAGAGCTTTAATTTTGTCTTCAGCTTCAACACTTCCAATGTTTCCGTCTGGCGCTTCTCTCCAGAACAGGAGAAGCTGATAATGCCTGACTCGAATTCATTCCGGAGCATGGCCAGCCCTTGTGTCTTTATTGGTGAAAGAACGCCTACCATTTTTCCCATCTTAGTCAGTGCGAGGCCGGCATTCGAAAATACTTTTTGCTTTGGCGTTACATCATATAAATAAGAAACAAAGCCATCCAAATGTGCATTTCGTGCCTGAATCCCCAACTGCAGCAGTGTGGTGACTAATGTTTTGCCTGAAACGCTGTGAGAAATCCTGTTTGCCCGCAGCAGCTCCTGGCTTGTGGACTTTTCGACCTGCGGGCGCAGCATGAGCACGTCATCTGCCCGGCCTCCTGCAATCATTACTTGTACATCACCCCGGGTTTCATGATCACGATAGAAAAAGTCGAGCAGCTTGCCAATATCCTGCGAGCGGGCCAGCTTTTCGCTTACAATAATAATTCGCATATGGCTCCACTG
The DNA here is from genome assembly GCF_042138595.1 of Paenibacillus terreus. Lineage (NCBI taxonomy): Bacteria > Bacillati > Bacillota > Bacilli > Caryophanales > Paenibacillaceae > Paenibacillus > Paenibacillus terreus. The sequence continues at coordinate 331,861 of NZ_JBHIRX010000004.1, forward strand.
GGATTTTCTCCCCAGATGAATGGGAATATCGCGGACCGCTTCCATAACGGTTTTGTTTTTGGCCTTGATGTTAATGGTCGACTGATCCGCAGATAGCTTATCCCCTCTGGGACGATAGATCTGGGCGGTCAATTCAATCTGGTTATCCTTAGCCTCATCCAGAGCGACACCGAGCACAAATCCCATCTCCACCAGTTCATGCTTGCTCCAGCAGCCGGAAGTAAGCATCAGTGCCCCGGACAGGAGGAGAAGCAGCCCATATCTGTACATTCTCTCACCCTATCTCCTTTTAAACTTTATCTTGTTACCGCCCCTGCCGGTTGAACTGGCGTGCTCTAAGACTCCGCTGCAGCACCCTTATCGGCGCTCGGATAAACACATCCTTCAGGAGCGAAAACCTTAAGGGAGCCAGTGGCGAAAGATAAGGCTGACCAAGCGAACGCAGCTTGGTCAGATGAAGCAGAATCAGTATAAGCACAATCATCACTCCAAATCCGCCAAGCAATGCCGCGGAGATCATGAGCGGAAACTGCAGAATCCGCAGCGCGATAGCGACACTATATTGTGGAATGGCGAAGGAGGCGATGCCTGTAAGGGCCACTACGATGACCATAATCGGCGAGGCAATGCCCGCGCTGATGGCAGCATCTCCAATAATAAGAGCTCCCACAATACTGACCGCAGAGCCGACGGGTCTCGGGAGGCGAACGCCCGCTTCGCGCAGCATCTCGAAGAAAAACTCCATAAGCAATGCTTCAAAGAAGGCCGGGAGCGGAATCCCTTCACGCGAATCGATCACGGCAAGAAGAAGCACGGTGGGAATCAGTTCCGTATGATACGTTGTTAAGGCAATATAAATGCTCGGCAGAGTTAATGCCAAAATAAAAGCAAACACCCTCAGAAAACGAATGAGGGACGAAATAAGCGTACGCTGGTAATAATCTTCACTGGATTGGAAAAAATCCGTAAACAAGCCTGGACATAACAGGACACCGCTGCTTCCCTGCACCAGTACTGCGATTTTCCCATCAAGCAAAGCCGCGGTCACCACATCGGGGCGTTCTGTATACTGGTGCTGCGGGAAAGGCGAATAGGTCGAATCCTCCAAAATTTGCTCAATATAAGAGGTTTCCAGCACTTCCATTTGCTTGACCGCTTCAAACCTTCTCTCGAATTCGTTCAACAGTTCGCTGTCCACCACATCGCTGAGGTAGGCATAGACGATATCGGTGTTCGTTTTGCCGCCGCCGCTTACTTTAACCATTCTAAAACTCGGTGTTTTAAGACGAATCCGCAAAAGACCCATGTTTTTTTCCAGACTCTCTACAGTGCTCTCCCGTGGCCCCTGCACAACGGATTCGTTAACAGGTTCCGTAACCTGCCTCGTTTCCACTGAAAATGCACTATAGCTTAACGCTTTATCCCACTGATCAAAGAAAATAACCATATGCCCGTCGATGATATCCTTCACGGCCTGATCTATATGTTCAAGCAGGACCGCCTTCTTTTGCGAGGCACCATCATGCTCAAAAAACTTCACCAGATCCTCAAGCGTGCTGTCCGTCCCTGGACCTACCTGGTGATCGACGAGATCCTGAAGCGTATGTTTCATGTAATTTTCTGAATTTTGCATCAGAGTTTCATAATAGAAGGTCACAGCTCTAAACCCAAGCTTCGGACCGTACGACCACTCCCGCATAATAAAATCGGTGCTTTCGCTGAAAATAGAACGGATCTTGTATACATTTTCATCGAGCTGCTTTGAAATCGGCTCCTTTGGTCCAAAGGAGTCTTCCGCAACCAAATTCGCTTTCATTCATATCACCTGATGTCATATTTTCTATTTGCTGGTTTACCTAGTTTGGTTGGTTAAGCTGATATTATGCACAAAAAAAGACCTTCCGCATGGAAAGTCCTTTAAAAGTACTACAATATCCTATTTAGTTAGGTAACTTTTTATGGGAAAGACCGTCAATCGCTTGAACAGCTAGCTCCAACGCTCTAATTCTTCTTTCTAGAAGCGTTCTTTGAGGACTTCCTGCCTTTAACTTAGTATAAGTGTTCTCAATTGATGGGAATAAGCCAGTAAGAACATTACGAGCTTCTGCTAGATCTTCCTGGTTGTAATGATGTGGTCTTTGATTCCAAACGTTTTCTAACACGGCTAAGCCGATGTAAACAGCTTTGAGTCGTTTCTTTACTAAGGTAGTATTTGCACCTTTCTGAGTCATCTGGGCTAAGGCATTTTCAAGTTTACCGATTGTCGATTGCATGGATTTTATGGATTCCAATTGATCTTCATTTGATACGCTTTCCATGCTAATGCCTTCCCCCTTCGTTTCTTCAATAATCCTGCCGTTACATCAACAAACAAATGCTGACTGTCAAAGATTAAGGCTCTTCCTCAATCCTTGCAAATCCAGTCCATCCACGGCAAATGCCTCGCGCACCAAATCCGGCGCTACAAACTCATCATATTTTCCGAGATAAGGCGCCTCATCCGGCTTAAGCAGTTCAAGCGGATTCAGCTCTCTCTTACATTCTGCGATAATACTGTCCATTAATGCTGCCTCGTTCGTCTGCCCTGCCACCACAAAATAATACGGCTCCATGGGCACAACCGAACGCAGCGTTTGGGTATCGGCCAGCCTATGCTTCAGCATTCTTTCCAGAGTGCGGAACGGCTTGCTTCCTGTCCAGGGCAAAATAAAATAAGAATCTCCGCCAGCCGGAAGCACCGTTTTCTCCAGCAAGCCGCTTTCTCTGGCTAACCTTCTGGCCCTTTCCAGACGGTTCACCGCCCGCGGCGACAGATAGGAATACAGCGTATTTTCGGCAAGGACCTCTCTCATTTTCCGCACGACAAGTGTATGAATATCGCCGCCTGCTCCAAGCCAAAGGGTATCTACCTTGCCTTTTGCCGCCTTTACATAGACAGCCTTGTGCTTGGTATCGACTTCGACCACCTTCCACAGCTTGCCTGCCAGTGAAAAGCAGTATCCCGGCGGCGGTACGGTTGTAATGGATCCGATCTCCTCCGAACCGTTATAGACGGCATGCTCCTCATCATCTTTAAATACGGCATAAAAGCGGTAATTGTTCACGATTTTTTCACCGGTCAGCCCGATCAGCAGTGTTCCTTCATCTGTCCGCTGAATATGATCCGTCTGCAGCAGATAGTGCAGGAACAATTTGTACTGCTCGGGTTCGATAAAACGGAATGAGGGCAGCGTCAAGACGGCTTTGGCCAATTCGGCCGGCTCGGCCTCCCCCATGCTTTTCAGCACACTCATCGTCTGATGGTACAGAAGGCCGACCGGCAGCTTCCGGATGGACAGCGGTTCCACCCATTTGTGACGGACATACAGCTCGATGACAGCAATGGCACGCAGCAGCGTCCACGGCATGCGGGCAGGCAGCTGCGCCTCTTCGTCCTCCTCTTCCGGACAGACGAAGAGCATTTCCGAAGGCTGCTCCTCCCTTCTGCCGGAACGGCCCAGCCGCTGCACAAAGCTGGATGTGCTGTAGGGAGCGCCGAGCTGAACGACCCGCTCCAGATCCCCCAGGTCAATGCCCAGTTCCAGCGTCAGCGTAGCTGCGGCCACCGCTGGTCCGTGCCCGCTGCGCAAGGCTGCCTCCGCTTCTTCTCTCAGCATGGCGGAGATGCTGCCGTGATGAACATGGAAAATGTCCGGCTGCTGCCGCTTGGCCGCGATACGCCGCAGCTCCAGAATCGTCAGCTCGGCATCCGTGCGGCTGTTGGTAAATACGAGCGACTTCTTCAAATGAGTGCTGTCATAGATGAAATCATAATAAGCCTGCTGCGCCAATTGCAGCTGCTCGGCCTGCTCTTCGTCACGCGCATCCGGGAAGGAGAAATGCTCCACTCGCAGCTTCAGCCGCTTCTTGCCACTCGAAGCCGCAACTTCCACCGGCAGCGTGCTGCCCGCTCCCAGCCAGTCCGCCGCCGCGCCATAATCGCTGAGTGTGGCGGATAACCCGACTCTGCGCGGCTGGCAGGATGCCATCCGTTCCACGCGCGTTATCTGGCTGAGCACCTGGATTCCCCGGTCTGCTCCCATAAAAGCGTGCACTTCATCAATGATGACATAGCGCAGATCATGAAAAAGCGCCGGGATCGCATTGGGGCGGTTCATCAGCAGCCCTTCCAGCGATTCAGGCGTAATTTGCAGCACACCGGACGGCTTGTTCATCAGCTTGGTCTTCTCGGCCTGCGGCACGTCGCCATGCCAATGCCAGGCCGGGATGCCTGCCTCCCGCAGCAGATCGTTCAGCCGTTCAAACTGATCGTTAATGAGCGCCTTCAGCGGACCGATGTACAAAATGCCCACCGAAGCGGATGGCCTTTCATGCAATTCGGTCAGTGCTGGAAAAAAGGCGGCCTCCGTTTTCCCGGACGCAGTTCCCGCAGCAAGCAGCATATGATGAGGCGTATCCAGTAAAATGCGGCATGCTTCCAGTTGGGCATCGCGCAGCTTGTCCCATTTTCTTTTATAAATAAACTCTTGAATAAACGGCGCCAGCCTGGAAAAATATGAACCGCTCATAGCTCAAAATCCGCCAGGAAATCATCAGCCTCAGCAGCTGTGGAACTGCCCGAAGCCGGTGCCTCCCGTTCCGCCAGCAAATCATCGAAAGACGCGTCCGGATGCTGGTGAAGCGTATGCAGCAAATCCATGAAATCACGGATGACCTCACGCGGAGTGAGCAGCTCGTCCGCCCCAAGCCTGCTTGTCGCCTCCTCCATGAACCGGATCAGCTGTTCATCCACCAGAGCTGCGTTATAGCCGAAATGAAGCGCATGGATCCGGGTCAGCTTTTGCAGCAAAATGAGAATTTCTTCATGGGACAGCATCTCCAGCCGGATGATCGGTCCCGTGTAATTGCGGTAGCCTGCCGCCGAATATCTGCCGTCGATCAGCCGGGTACGCAAAGCGTCATAGCTGAATAACCCCCGTCGTTCATCCTCCACGAACTGCGGCGTACCGCCGACGAAAATCCCCAGGTATTCCGCCTGTCCCTGCATGGTGTCATTAAACATGGTGAGCAGCTTCTCATAATTGTTTTGGCGGGATACGCTGTTCGTAATTTTGTATAAATTGACTCCTTCATCGATGAAGAGCAGCAGCCCCTTGTAACCGATGCGGGCCATAAATTCCGACCACAGCTTTATGTAATCATACCAGGAGTCGTCATCGATGATCACCCCTGCTCCCAACTCGCTGCGGGCCTCCGTTTTGGTGGCATACTCGCCGCGGAGCCAGCGCAGCGCAGCCTCCTTTATCTCATCTTCCCCGTGTTTGTAACCATTCCAGTAAGCAGCCATCACCTTGGCAAAGTCAAAGCCGTGCACCATTGCGTGCATATCATTCGTGACCTTGTAGATTCGCTGCTCTACTTCTATACCCAGCGCCGGATCGTCCGGACGCAGTCCCTGCTCCTGCATCACCGCCTGCTGGATGGTAGAGAACCATCTCTGCAGAACGGCTTCCAGCGCACCTCCGTCGGGACGTGTCCGGGTGGACAGATTGGACATTAGCTCCCGGTAGGTAGCCAGCCCCTGCCCTTTGGTGCCTACAAGCCTGCGCTCGGGCGACAAATCGGCATCAGCCACTACAAAGTCGCGGTCCATCGCATAATTGCGAATCGTCTGCAGCAGGAAGCTTTTCCCGCTTCCGTAGCGTCCTGTGATCAGCCTGAAGGCCGCTCCCCCTTCGGCAATGCTGTCCATATCCCGCAGAATGGCCTCCACCTCGGGCTTGCGTCCGACGGCGATATGCTCAAGCCCGACACGCGGCACGACCCCTGCTGTTAATGAATTGACAAGGGCCGTCGTTAATCTCTTCGGTATTTTAAGTTGATTCATCAAACTGCTCCCCCATGATTTCTCGTACCAAATCCATATGCTCGTCCATCACTGTAAAATCCTCGATCAACAAATCGCCAATCGTTTCCATGGCAGCATCATTGATTTCATCGATCAGCAGCTCCGGCATGGAGCCGTGCTGCGCCGCCAGCGATGCCAGCTCCTTTGCCACTCCCCCTGATAACAGTAAAGATAATACCTGCAGATGAACAGGCTGCAGCCTTTCCCAGATTTCCTGCCATTCCTCAGCATAAGCAGCGGCCGTATTCTCCGCTTCCATGATGCCGAATGAAGAAGACTCAATACCCGGTGAAGGCTCAATACTCCGTGAAGGCTCAATACTCCGTGAAGGCTCCATGCTTAATGAACGCTCTATGCTGGATGAAGACTCTACACTGGATGAAAGCTCCGTCCAAGCTTGACGCTCAGTCAGCTCAGCGTGAACTGTTTCCGCTTCTTCTTCTCCTTCACTTTCCTCTTCATATTCAACGGTGAGCAAACGCTGCACCACTTCAGTATCCTCCTGCAGCGAAGCCAGCCTGTCAGTATTAATACTGATTTGCCTGCTCATTCGCCGGGCCTGCAGCTGTTCTTTCTCAAGAAAACGCTCTATTAAAGCCTGTGTTTCCGGCAGCAGCATAATTCCTTTCAACCTGCCTTTGAATCCTGCCACTTCCCTCAGCTTGTTCTCCGTGCAGCGGATCAGCTGTGTTACATACTGTCGAAAGGGCTTATATTCCCGGTAGGGTGTAAATTTGAGCGGAATTGTACGGCCATGGAAGGAAGGATCGTACACTGCCCGATGAAAAAGATACCTGTTGACCGTTTTGCTTCTGCCGGGATCAAATGCATCCTTGAGCCGGCGGCCCTGCGTTTTGCCCATGTAAGCATCCACCAGTGTGATGACCTGCGGGATATGCTTGTCCAGCGCTTCCTTTCCGCCCGAGCTGTAGAAAGCGCTGCGCCGCATATTGTAATCCGACAGACCCAACACGATTTCCAAGGGCAGCACTGGCTTTTCTTCCTCCAGCAGCCTGGTCAGCGCCAGATCAAACAGTTCATCGCGCATCGCCGCAGGACTGGAGATGATGAGCTCTTCTAAAGGCATGGGCAGGTGATGAACCAGCACAAAATCCGCCAGCCAGTCCGCCATATATTCAAGCAGCGCGGGATGCCTTCCTGCATAGGCGGCACGAAGCTCCAGCAGCAGCTGAAATCCCTCTTCAGGCTCTGTCCAGCCGATGCCGTGAATAAGCTCATAAATATGGATGAATATATAGGACAAATCCGTATCAGGGTAGCTCTTCCTGCGCACTTCGCTGCGCCAGTAGAAATACCATTCACTTTGCGGGCCGTTCATTTGCGAATAGGCCGGCCAATAGCTCATGAAAGGCTGAAAAGGCACACGGCCTCCCTCTTTGTCCGCCCATTGTCTGGCCTGATGCACAAAATTCGCTTCTCGTGTCGCAGGATACCCGTGTTCCTTTTTCAGCAAATCGAAGTCTTCAAGCGAAGCCTGACTGCGGACCGGAGGCGCTGCCTTCGGCGTCCGTGAGATTTCCGGCTCCTCTTCATCAACGAACAATTCCGCAAAGCCGATGTCCTGTGAACCCTTATTTTCCATTCTGATCCCTCACAGCGATTTCCGCTTTGTTAAGCGTTCGAGTATGTTCCATTATACCATTTTAGCGGCCAGAAAAATGGTTTTTCACAAAAAAACAGGAACATGCATTCCCTGATTCCTATCAAAACAAAAAAATAAGTGATTTCAGTAACCATGCGGCGACGGATCTGGAAACAAAAGAAAAGGCAGGGGATAATCCCCTGCCCAGGTACGTGTTCAATGTTATTTGGAGCTCAATTTCATGCCTTCAGCTATGTGCTGAAGCTGCTCCTGTGTGATGTCCGGGTTATCACTCAGCAGGCTGTAACGCAATCCTCCTTCATCCCATGTCAGATTCCGAATGCTTTCCGTATATAAGCCTTCGGTTTGCCGAACCTTTACCTTGGTCCCAAAATCCCCAAGCTGCCCATCTTCCGGTGTCTTAAAAATGCTTAATGTAAGGGAAGGCACGCTTTTCTCCGAATAATAAGCAGTGATTTCCGTACGTCCGGCCTCTCCCCCTGACCCCAGCTCCTCCACTTTCGTCAGCTCGAATTTGCTGTCTTCAATGAGCAAAAATGGCTGGCCCAGCGTACTGGCCGCATCCGAAACAGTCACTTCCCGTCCCGAACTCATGTCCTCCAAAGTCTGTACTTTGACACCATCCGGAATTTTCAATTGAAACGTATCTACTTTAAATTCCGGGGAAAAATCCAGCTTGGTATACTCCGTATCGGTTTTCACATCTCCGAAGGTTGAGGATGACTTCAGAATGAACCAAGTCTTGGCATCCACCCAAAATTCCATATTCTGAAATAATGCTTCCTTCACATCATCCTTCGCTGTAACTTTCACATGATAAGCATCTGTTCCGAGCACCTTTTCCTGCCCCACGACCTCGTACGTATGTGTTTTCTCCATATTCTTCAGCAGGTTCATCAGCTGATCCCGGGGCGAGGCAGAGCTCATTCCCTCCATATCATCCGTCACATCAAAGGAATAAGCGGTGTTGCTCTCCTCATCATAGCTAAGCATTTGCTTGCCGTTATTGACGGCTGTAGATACATGACCGTTGCTGGTCATTTCGATGCGACGACGGCCGCTTTCCGAATCCTGCCATTCCTTGATGGCGGCTTCCTGGCTCAGCTTGTCATTCTCATAGATCCTCATTGTGCTTTCTGCGTAATAAGATCCAATGTTTTTTTGCGACTCCAACACATTCGACACCACCTCTGCAGGTGTGCTTCCTGCCGGGCTTGTCTCTGCACAGCCCGATACCAGGATGCTTAATGCCGCACTTGCACCTGCGACAAATGTTTTAATTTTCATCATGTGTCATCCCCTTCTTGTTTCAGCTTCTCCGGCATGTTCAGGCAGCCGGCAGGCGACAAGCGTGCCGTATCCGGGCTCCGACCACAACCGGATATCCCCGCCATGCCTGTTCATAATAATGCTGGCAATGCTCAGACCGAGGCCGGATTGGCCGTTCTTCTTTTTCGTACGGGCTCCGTCCATTTGATAAAACGGCTCGAATACCTTTTCTTGGGCATGTACCGGTATCGCTTCTCCTTCATTCTGCACAAGCAGCACTACACCGGACCCGCGCCATGCCGACAACTCGGCCTGAAAGGCAGGAAACACCCATGCAGGCAAATCGCATGCTGCCGAGACGGCGGCCAATCCAATTGCGCCCTGTGGCCTGGTATGGCGATTGGCATTGTTCATCAGATTATCGACCACCCGGATCATCTGCGGCACATTGACCAAATAAGTTCCAGATACACACATCTCCTGCTGAAACCGAAATCCATGATTCGCGCACAGCTCCTCGTAGCCGGACAGCAGCATCTCAAACAGTTCCTCTCCATCCACCTCGGTAAGCTCCATGACATAGTCCGCTGACCGCATCGCCGAATACATGGTCAGGTCGTCCACCAGCTGTTTCATGTAATCCGTTTTATCCAGGAGAATAGACAGATGCTCCGCCCGCTCCTTTGCAGACGCCGTATCATTTCGTTTTAACAGTTCGGCATAAGCTCTGATGACCGTAAGAGGCGTCTTCAAATCATGAGACAACGAAGCGACGATATATTCCTTCTCTCTCTGTTCGGCCTTTACCGCTTCCCTCGTCTGCAGGACCTGCTCTCTCATTTTCGCAAAATGGGCGATCAGCTCCCCGATCTCGTCCCTTGTCCGGTGTGGAATCGGCTCAACTGCCCGCTCCTCCGCAAATGAAGTCATCTGCTTCATCAGCAGCCTTATCGGTCTTGCTATCTTACGATGAACGATGTAAATTACAACCCCATACAGTATTAGGAAAAAGAAGAGCAAAAAGGCTGTTAGCCAAAAAGTACGCTGAGATACACCCTGCAGCCATTGCTCACGGGCCACTGTAATTTGATAAAAACCTATCAGCCTGGAGCCATCAAAAACAGGCTTCTTCAGCGAATACGAGCGATGATTTTTTTGCAGCTCATATAAATGACTGTACAATTGCTGCTGGTTTTCGCGAAGCAGGGGCGAATGAAAGGTATCGGGAGCTGAAGTGAACAGCATGATGCCATCATACCGGTACAGCTTGATTTTTACCGACTCATCTGCAAGCTTCTGCACTTCCTCATATCGGCTGCCTGACTGAATTTGATACAGCTCGCCTTCCTGCAGCCTCGATTCAATCTGCCCCACTCTGCCAAGCACGTCCAGATTCTCCTGTACATTCTGCTGCTGATCCAAATGGCTGAGCAGCAAATAATACGTATAGATGGCTGCTGCCGGAAGGAGCATCACGATCAGAAATGCGGTCATGAACCACACTCTAAGCTTCATCGCATATCTCCCCTATAAACCGGTAACCGCTGCCCCACACGGTTTGAATGAACAACGCTTCCTTCGAGGTATCCTTCAGCTTGGTCCGCAGGCTTTTGATATGCACCGTCACCGTATTGTTTCCGTTCACATCGGTCTGCTGCCACACTTGCTCGTACAGTTCCTTTTTGGAAAAGGTGCGGTAAGGATGTTTTGCCATAAGCAGCAGAAGAGCGAGTTCCTTGACAGTCAGCAGAATCTCCTCCTCGCAGAGAAACACCCTTTTTTGCTCGGCATCAATCGCCAGACTGTGCCGGTACATGATCCGGCTTCCCGCCTCCTCATGCTCTCCTTGATATCTGCGATAGCGCCGGAGATGGGAATGGATTCGGGCCGACAGCTCCGTCAAGCTGAACGGCTTCGTCAGATAATCATCCGCCCCCAGATGCAGCCCCCGTACCTTGTGATGGTCCTCCTGATGCGCGCTGACGATAATCATCGGAATTTCGCTGATCATCCGGATATTCCGGCACAGGTCCCAGCCGTCCATCTCAGGGATCATAAGATCGACCAGAACAAGCTGATATTGGGCCTGATTGAAGTCCTCCCATCCCTCCTGTCCCGTCGACGCCCAGGTGACCCTGTACCCTTCAGCCGTCAAGTATTCCCGGATAACACGGGCAATCTCCGGATCATCTTCCACCAGCAGTATGTTCGTCATCTCCTTCAAGCTCTTCCTCTCCTTGGTCCCCATTATAGTCAGGTAATCCGGCTCCTCAGCCTGATTTAAGAAATACTTTATAATTTCAGGGGAAACATGACCTCAGCCGTTCAATATCAGTTACTGAAAATGCCCGCCTTTTTATTTTTCGTTCAATTGCCTTATCTTGTTGGCCAGTATCCGTTCCAAAAGAGCCTGCGTATGCTCCAACTCCGCCTTTCTTCTGTCGATCTCCGCAACTTTTTCACTGATAAGCTCAACAATATTTTGCAAAACAAGCTTATTCTTCGTATCCGCAATTGTGTATTTTCTGAGCTCCGATAGTGTAAATCCAGCGGCTTGCAGTCTCTTGATCGTTTGCAGATGCTCTACAGCCTCGTTTGAATAATCGCGATAGTTATTTTCTTGCCGCCGGACATGCCTTTGATCGAGCAGCCCTTCCTTTTCATAAAAACGGATCGTAGCAGGTGTCAGCCCTGTTTTTTGTGCCAGTTCATGAATTTTCATAATTTCTCCTTATACGGATGCTTGACCTTAAAGTATACTTCATAGTTTATACTTTAAGCGTCGGTGGCATCAAGTCAAGGACTGCCATACAACTTATAGTGTGGAAGGGGATTACAGCATGAGTGCAAAGAAAGAAGCTTCCAATTCAAGAGCAATTGTCCTGGGTGGCGGGGGAGTAACCGGCATTGCGTGGGAGATTGGCATCCTGGCCGGCTTGCTGGAGGCAGGAATCGATCTTCAAAAAGCGGACAGAATCATCGGAACGTCAGCAGGAGCCTTTGTGGGAACAGCGCTTTCAGCCGGATATGATATGCATCAGCTTTTTGAGCAGCAGAGTCAGTCCAATGCTTTCGAGCTCTCCGCCTCAGCGTCCGAAGCTTTAATCGGAGAGTGGATTAACGCTTTCTCTATCGGAGGAAGTGACCCGCAGCGAGTCGGAGCGGCTTTTGGTGAGATTGCCAAGAAAAATCCTGAGCCGGTTCCAGTAATAGAGCGCCGTTCCGCAGTCATGGCGAGATTGGTTACGACAGACTGGCCTGAGCGGCTGCAAGTAACAGCGATTGAGGCAGATACGGGACAGCTGCATGTTTTTGACCGTTCATCAGGCATTTCACTTATTGATGCAGTGTCGGCGAGCGGAGCGGTTCCCGGCCTGTGGCCCGGAGTGCAGATGAAGGGCAAATTGTGGATCGACGGAGGAATGGTGTCGACAACCAATGCACGTTTGGCGAGCGGGTGCGAGCGAATTATTATACTTGCCCCCATGCCGGATGGCCATGGCTTAATCCCGGGGGCCAGAGAAGATACGGCAGAGCTAAGCGCCAATGCGGAAGTTGTTCTTATCACCCCGGATGAGGCGAGCATTCAAGCTATCGGGCCTAATCGTTATGATCCTGAACGTAAAAGTGCCGTAGCCGCAGCCGGAAAAGCACAGGGGAAAAACATAGCCTCCGCCGTTCAATCCATGTGGTGATCTGAAGTAATTCCATACCATCCTTCCTCCATATCCCTAGTGTGTGCACACACATGAGGAAAAACGGAGACAAGCCCATTACCTGCAACTGGATTTGTAATATTTCCAAGTTGCAGTGTGATGGGCTTTATTCTGTATTTTTAGCTTTAAGGAATAGAGATCCAGGCTCTGTTATTAAGCCGCTGTACCTGGATTGGCGTCTCGAAGAAGGAGGACAGTGTGTCATTCGTAAGAATCTCTGTGCTCGGACCTTGCCGGAAAACTTCCCCTCTGCGAATCATCAGCGTTTGATTAAAGACAGGCATGATTTCCTCAATATGGTGGGTCACATAAAGGATCGTAGGTGACTCCGCCTGCTCGGCGATTTGCTGTATGCTGCCCAACAGAGACTCTCTGGACAGGAAATCCAGACCATTGGTTGCTTCATCTAAAATAAGGATCTTTGGCGATGCCATCAAGGCGCGGGCAATCAATATTTTTTGCTTTTCCCCCTGCGAGCAGGTTTGATAGGAGCGGTCAAATAAATGACCGCAGCCCAGCTGGTTCATCAGGGACCGGGCTTGCTCCACCTCCTGCTCCGTTATTTTTTCATATAAACCGATTGAGGCATGCTTTCCGCTGATCACGATATTTTGCGTTTTGTCGTTGCTGTGCAGCCTTTCCTGCAGCGAGGAGCTGACCCAGCCGATCTTTTTGCGCATTTCCCGCACATCGACTGAACCGTATATTTCTCCAAGGACTGAAACCTTGCCCAGCGTCGCCCATATGTATCCGTTAATCAGATTCAAAATTGTTGTTTTGCCTGAGCCATTGAGGCCCAGGAGCGCCCAATGCTCGCCTTTTTGAACGGTCCAATTGATATTATTCAAAATTTCACTCTGTTCTCTACGATAAGAAACCTGCTCAAGCCGGATTACTGTTTCCATGGATATGTCCCCTCTTCCTCTCCATATAGCGTCTTATCATCTGACGATTATTTCGAAAAATTAACGAAGCAAAGCCTTCAGTTCTTTCTTTACGCCTTCCAAATGAGCCAGTGTGCAGGCTACGGCCTCATCGGCATTCCTGTCACGTATGGCTTCATACAATTTGATATGCTGCTCGGTATAATAGTGGGTAATTTGCGGGTCAGCCGAGTGCTTGTCAAGCGTTTGGCGCAATACTGCGGTAAATGTGCGATATAGATCGACCGTTACCGCATTTTTCGTGGCTTGTGCAACAGCCAGATGAAAGGCAACATCTGCATCAAAGTACTGCTCCATATCCCCTGAGGCCAAATGCTTGTTGCGCTGCGTCAAACATTCGTGAATATGCTCCAGGTCGCGGTCGTCCCGTCGCTTGGCAGCAAGTCTGGAAATCTCCACCTCCAGCATGAAGCGGACTTCGTAGACATCCATAATTTCAGCTCTGCGCAATCGTAAATCCAATGGCTCTTGCGAGCTTGAAGCGCCGATCACGAATGTGCCGTGTCCTTGCCTCTTCTCCAGCAAACCGGCATGAACAAGCACGCGTACAGCTTCACGTATCGTTGAACGCCCCACGCCAAACAGCGCCATCAGCTCCGGTTCGGTCGGAATCTTGGCTCCGACTACTAATTCACCCAACGAGATTTTCTTTTGCAGCTGTTCTACAACATCATTTACAATCTGTTTTTTCTGAACCGTTTGAAAAGAAATCCCATCCAAATTCATCAGATGATCTCCTCTTATTATATTTTAAGATATTTTACCAGAGAGCTACTTTAAATTTCAATCCTAATTTATGAAAAGAGGATATTCCTCTATCTACAAATTATACTAATTTTTGATTGACAAGTGAAAAAATATGTCATAATCTGTATTTGGAAATGTCGACATTTTCCTTTTTTGTAAGCCTGTTTTTTCGTTCTCTCTTTTGAATTCTCTGCATCACGGCAAAACCATCAGACTTATTTAGGAGAGGTTTTTATGCATCAAGAGAACAATGCTTTAGTGTTAAACGGAGTGGATTTAACAATCCAGGATGTCGTTAACACTTCACGCATGCATGATTCCGGTGTTCATTATGAAATCGATCAGCAGGCTTTTGACCGAATCCGGCAATGCTGTGACTTGCGAAGGGAAATTATCGACAAACAGCTGCCGATCTATGGCGTCACGACTGGCTTCGGCGATAGTGCGACCCGACAAATCTCGCCGGAGAAAACCGCAGAACTGCAACGAAACCTGATCAAGTTTCTGTCAGCCGGTGTCGGACCGATTGCTAACGAGAAAGTAGCACGCGCAACGATGCTGATTCGGGCAAACTGCCTCGTTAAAGGCAATTCTGCTGTCCGGCCGGAACTGATTATGCAAATTTTGGAGTATTTAAAACGCGATATTCTCCCCCTTATTCCCGAGAGAGGCTCCGTCGGTGCCAGCGGTGACCTCATCCCATTAAGCTATCTGGCCTCCATCCTGATCGGAGAAGGCTCTGTACTGTACAAAGGCGTGCCGCGTGAAACAAAAGAAGTTCTGCTGGAAGAGGGGCTGGAGCCACTAATCCTGGAGGCCAAAGAAGGATTGGCACTCGTTAATGGAACTTCATTCATGTCTGCCTTTGCATGTCTGGCCTTTAAAGATGCACAACGAATTGCCCAATTAGCGGACATTTGCACGGCGATGGCTTCCGAAGCTCTTCTGGGCAATCGTGGACATTTCTACTCCTTTATTCATGACCAGAAGCCGCATAAAGGGCAAAAAGAAAGCGCCCGTCGAATTTACGAATTACTCGAGGGCTCCCTCCTTTCGAAGGAATATTCCCAGATTATTGAACATGCCGAAAAGCTTGATTCCCAAACCTTCAAGCAATTGACTGAAAGCATTCAAGACCGATATTCCATCCGCTGTGCGCCACATGTTACGGGTGTACTGCACGATACATTGGATTGGGTACAACAGTGGTTGGAAGTCGAAATTAATTCCACAAATGATAACCCTATTTTCGATATCGATTCCCAGGAAGTCTATAATGGCGGGAACTTCTATGGCGGTCACGTGGTTCAAGCCATGGATTCGTTAAAAGTTGCCGTCGCCAATATCGCCGATTTGCTGGATCGCCAACTCGAACTGATCGTGGATGAAAAGTTTAATAAGAACCTTACTCCAAACTTAATTCCCCGTTTTGAAGAAGGAGATTTTCAGCTTGGTTTGCATCATGGCTTCAAGGGTATGCAGTTATGCGCATCCGCATTAACGGCCGAAGCTCTTAAAATGAGCAGCCCGGTCAGCGTATTCTCCCGTTCCACCGAAGCGCATAACCAGGATAAAGTCAGTATGGGCACCATCGCTGCACGTGATGCCAGAACGATAGGAGAACTTACCCAACATGTAGCTGCTATTCATTTAATTGCCCTCTGTCAGGCTACTGATCTGCGCGGAGTCCATAAGATGTCGCCAAGAACGAGGGAAATTTACGAGCTTGTACGTCAAGAGGTTCCTTTTCTTGAAGGAGATCGCCGAATGGACGGTGACATTCAAAAGGTTATTGAACTAATTCAGTCGGATAAGCTGTTTACCGTTTTGGAATTGCAGGAAGTTTAATTTACATCCAGAAAAGGTGACACGATGCATATGAAAAAACGCATGATTATTGGGATAACTGGAGCTACAGGAATAATCTATGGTATCCGTCTATTGGAAGTTTTGAAGCAGCTTGAGATCGAGACCCATCTTGTTGTTTCAAAATCAGCCCAATTGACCCTTCATCATGAAACCGACAAAACGATACAAGATTTAAAGTCGCTCGCCGATGTATATTATTCCGTCCATGACTTGGGTGCGGCGATTTCGAGCGGTTCATATCCAACGATGGGGATGATTATTGCACCATGTTCAATCAAAACACTCTCCCAGGTTGCTTACAGCATGTCTGATAATCTCATTGCACGCGCAGCAGATGTTATTTTAAAAGAACGGAAAAAACTCGTTTTAATGGTCAGAGAAACGCCTTTCACTTTAACACATCTTCGCAATATGGAAAGGGTGACGGAAAATGGCGGGATCATCTTCCCTCCCGTTCCCGCCTTCTATACGAAACCTCAATCTCTTGACGATATTGTTGAACAAACGATAGGACGCGTACTCGATTTGTTCGATCTCGATACGAGACGATTTGCGCGTTGGGGAGAAAAAGTCAAAATAGAAGGCAATACAACAACAAGAACAAGTGAGGGGATATTGGAATGAACAAAAAACAGATCAAAAGCCTGCGCGAGTACGTAAAGGCATTGGAAGAAATCAATGACGTGCACATGATTACGGAGGAAGTTGATTGGAACCTGGAGATGGGCGCGATCATTCGTTATTGTAATGAAACAGGCTCGCCTGCCCCACTCTTCACGAATATTAAAGATAGCCGAAAAGGAATTCACGTGCTTGGCGCCCCCGTTGGTGTCAGCAATCTACCACATCAATATTACGCCCGTTTTGCGCTCTCAATCGGTTTACCCCCGCATGCGACAGGACAAGAATTAGTCCACGCTTTGCTGGAGGCACGAAACAATCCATCCGTCCCGCCTGTAGAAGTTAAAGATGCTCCATTCAAAAAAAATAAAATTGAAGGCGATGATATTCGCTTGTTCGATTGGCCCGCTCCAATGGCGCACATGGGCGATGGAGGCCGGTACATCAATACCTTCGGGACTATCATTGTGCAAACGCCAGACGGAAAATGGACGAATTGGTCCATTGCCCGCATCATGATTGCCGACCAGACGAAAATGACCGGTTTAATTATTCCTTTCCAGCATATCGGCCGTGTTCATGAGGAATGGAAGAAGGTCGGTAAACCTACGCCATTCGCACTCGTGCTTGGTTCTCAACCGATTATTCCGATTGTGTCATCGACTCCTCTCCCGGAGGGGATGAACGAAGCCGACTATATCGGCGCCTATTTTGGACAACCATTGGAATTAGTACGTGCCGAAACATCCGATTTACTTGTGCCTGCCGATGCCGAAATCGTCATCGAAGGAACCATTTCTCATGAGGAGACGGCTCCGGAGGGACCCATGGGTGAGTATCCTGGCTACATGTGGGAAACACCACCTGTGCAAAGCCCTGTTTATCATGTGTCCTGTATATCGCATCGCGACGATGCCATTTTACCGATGGTCGTGACCGGCGCGCCTACTGATGAGACACATATCGTTGCGGGAATTGGCGGTTCTGCCGAAATTCTCCATTGTCTGCGTGAAGCTAATATTCCCGCAACCATGGTATGGACTCCTTTCGAAGCGGCTTGTCATTGGCTTGTGATTACGATGCCGGAGCATTGGCAGAAGCAGATGCAGTGCTCGGAGCGGGAGCTTATGGATCGATTCGCAAGCGTTATTTTCGCAAACAAATACTCAACTATGGTGTCCAAAGTTATTGTTTTGGGAGACGACATCGATCCGACAAACCTCAGTGAAGTCGCCTGGGGATATGCTACGCGCGTTCACCCGGCGAATGACGTATACACATATCCTAATCACAAAACAATACGACTGGTAGCTTATCTCACAAATGAAGAAAAAGCTAAAGGTGAAACCGTTGCCGTGATTTACAATGGTCTTGCCCCCGAGGAATGGAATGGAAAGGCTTATCCGACACGCTGCTCCTTCCATTTCGGTTATCCTGAGGATGTAAAGGAAAGCGCCATTCGCAAGCTTAAAAATGCCGGCTATCCGTTGTAATTTCGTTTACTAAAAAAGACGCCTGTAAGCCATTAGCAAATGGCCTGCAGGCGTCCCTTGATTGTCACTATACCAGGGATGACGTTCCCCGTCTCTGCCTATGATCCAACATTCCTGCCTGCTACCCTTTCCCCTCGTTGCTGAACTACATGGTATTTCACTGTGCAGACGGGACCGCACTTTCCAGTGCTAAAAGCTCCTTCTTCATATCAAGTCCGCCGCGATACCCCGTCAAGGTTCCATTTTTGCCGATAACCCGGTGACATGGGACAAAGATCAGGGCCGGATTCGCCCCAATCGCTGCCGCCACGGCGCGAACCGCGCTTGCTTTGCCGAGCTGTGTGGCGATCTCGGAATAGGTTCTTGTTTCCCCGTAAGGAATATGGGCAAGCGCGTCCCATACCGCTTTTTGAAAAGGCGTTCCCTGAAGATGCAAAGGCAGCGTAAAGCTGCTGCGTTCCCCTTTCAAATACTCTTTCAGCGCATCGGAATAGACTTGCAGTTTACTGTCATCCCTCATCAGACTGCTGTCAGAAAAGCGTATTTTTAGCCAATCTGCCATTTCATCGAACGGCCCATTCCCGGAGCCGACAAAAGCAAGCCCCTTGTCCGATGCAGCCAAATAAATGCTCTGATTTTCATAGGTCATTAAAGTCCAGTAAATCCCGGCCTCTGTTTGCGTGTTCATTATACCAAGCCCCCGCTTTGTTTTATCTCATAAGCACGGCGATAATCGTTCGGTGTCTGCCCCATCATTTTCTTGAACAATGTGATGAAATAGGGAGTATTGGAGAAGCCGACTATGCCCGCTATTTCAGTTACAGATTTATCTGTATGAAGCAAAATGGACATGGCCTCGCCAATTCTTTTCCGCTGAATGTACTCAACAGGCGTAATGCCTGTAATTCGTTTGAAGGTCCGCTGCAGATGATATGAGCTCCCGTGGCAAATACCGGCCAATGTGTCCAGTGTAATGGTTTCACGATAATTTTGATCGATGTATTGCGTCATCTGGTCCACCCATTCCTGGTCAGGCAGACGCTCACCTGTTGGTCTGCAGCGCTTGCATGGCCTGAAGCCGGCAGCCAGCGCCTGGCTCGCATCGGTGAAAATCCGGGCATGCTCTTTCCTGGGCGCCCTTGACCTGCAGGAAGGCCTGCAAAAAATGCCCGTTGTCTTGACTCCGTAAATAAACTGACGATCGTAAGCTGCATTATTTTGAATAATTGCTTGCCAGCGTTCATCCGTCAGCAGCTGCTCTTCTTCGATTGAATGGATCATGGATATCCCCCCACAACCCTAGTATAACCCCAACCCCTCCCTTGTGTCTCAACTTCAAAATAGAATAGCAAGATCACGAAATCATCAATTAGACCGCAACATCCCGTAATTCGAAATATGGTAAAACTGGCTTGCAAGAAAAAACTCACCGGGAGATGATGAAATGGATAAACTGAGAAACAAAGTTGCATTAGTAACAGGAGCAAGCCGCGGTATCGGCAGGGCAATCGCCCGCAGACTTGGGGAGGAAGGAGCGACCGTTGCCGTGCACTACCTCTCCAATCAAGCTGTGGCGGAAGAAACGGTCGCTGAAATTGAGCGCAGTGGCGGTTCCGGATTCACCGTAAGTGCAGATCTTGGGTCAGCTGAAGGAATACGTGTGCTGTACTCTGAACTGGACCGGGAACTTTCGGAGCGATTCGGCAATACCGGTATAGATATTCTCGTAAATAATGCGGGAGCGGCCCATGTTGCTGCCATCGAGGATACAAAGGAGCATGCATTTGATCAGTTGTTGGCTTTAAATGTCAAGGCACCGTTTTTCATCATTCAAGAGGCTCTGCCTCGTCTCCGGAATGAAGGACGAATTATCCAGCTTTCATCTGCTGTGGCGCGAATATCTTTACCCGTGATTCCGGCGTACAGCATGACCAAAGGCGCGATCAACGCCTTAACGCTTTCGCTTGCCAATCAGCTTGGCCCGCGCGGTATAACCATCAATGCCATTGCACCCGGATACGTGGCTACCGACATGAACGCGGGGATGCTGCAGGACCCGGATGGCCGCAAGGCCGGTGCCGATTTTTCAATCTTTGGGCGCTGGGGTGAACCGGAGGATATCGCAGATATTGCTGCGTTTCTTGCATCACCGGACAGCCGCTGGATCACTGGACAGGTTATCGACGCAAGCGGCGGCTCCCATCTTTAAGAGGTAGCTCAAAAAGACCAACTTGGAGATGCCCAAGTTGGTCTTTTTTCATCGTTTGCCGGATTTTTTAAGATTATAGAATTTATAAGTTTTCAGCGGAGCTGAACAATTCTATAATCGCAAGAAAAACTACCTCTAAGCGCGGTCTGGCTTCTTTGAATTACGTCGATAGACGTTTTTCTTACGAAGCTTTAATCTGCTGTTGGTTTTTATTTTCTTACGAAATCTGCTGCTGCTTCTGATTTTCTTGCGAAGCCTGCTGCTGCTCATCAAACCATTGAACTTTTTAAGAAATATGACCCGCTGGAACATCTTTTTATCTTTAAGCTGATCGAAAATATATGCATCCGGGCGTGTGTTCACCTCAATAATCCAGGGCTTCATGGACGAATCCAATCCAAAATCGATACCGATTTCCGTAAACTTTGGGAAGCTTTTATGAAATTCAGTTGCAATCCGGTAACCCAGGTCCTTTAGTGATTGGATGTATTTTGTGTTCTTGTCATCGTTTAAAAAGGGTCGAAGCAAGGTTTCAAGCGGCATTGGTGTCCCGCCGTTGTGGAAATTGGTTACGGCTTTCTTGGGATGAGCCAGTCTGCCGATATACGCTGTGACCTCCCATTGCTTCTTTTCATTTTTTTGCACCATCACGCGCAGATCGAAGATGAGGCCTTTATATTTGAGCAAATCAATGCCTTTTTGCACAATATGCTCACCGCTATACTTCGTCTGCTCCAAAGAAGTGAACAGTTCCTTATACGTTGAAAAGCTTCGTGGGGAGGTACCGGCGTGATAAGTGAATTTGCTGTTATTATGTTTGACGACCTTAATGACTCCATTGCCGCTTGTGCCTTTGGATGGCTTAACGTAGACCACCTGGTGCTTGTTTAACATCTCGAGCAATGTATTGGAAGAATACAGACTCGTATCCGGAACATATTTACGTAGGGCAGGGTGCTTAAGCAAAAACTTCGTTTTTGTCCATTTGCTGCCTAGAGTAGCAAGCTGCTGTCGCGTATTGTTTTCCTGAGCAGGCAATGCTTAATCACCTCTTTCTATTCGCTTTAGACTTCAGACGATTGTACTGGATCACGTCTATTAAACCGGCTTCTTCAAGCAGATAGTGAACAATCCGGCTTTGATAATGAATTCTTGTCGTGAGCGGCAGGCTCCAGCAGGTCTCTACGGTAACCGCTTTGGCATGAAGCAGCCGGCTTGCCGCTGTACGGCCCGTCCCTTCTTTATGTTTAAGGCGAACTGTAAAATGCCTGGTGGGTTCGGAAATGCCGCTGTTCATTTTGCTTATGATTCTTTTGACTGCAGGTATGGCTTTGCTGCCGGTATTCGTAATGAGCGTCTGGCCCAATCGCTTGGGATTGACGCTGGAAAGCCCATTGGCTTCATGAAGGTCAATATACCAGTCAGGAAGCAGTTTTTCGGCCAGCCCAAACAGATCCCTGGATAACGGATGCTCCGCTGCAGCTCCGGCGCTTTTAGGAAAGGTCCTATTTAAGTCAGGCTTGCCGCGGACACGCTGTTTGTATGCTGCCTGATTGAATATGGGGACAAGAAGCAATGTTCCCCTCGTGATCGTGAGCTCTTTTTGCCGGAACTTGTTCAGCCACTGCTCGGCCGCACGGATGCTGGCTATTTCATTGCCATGAACCCCGGCCGTCATGATCACGGTTGGGCCTGCACTTTTGCCCTTAATCATGTAATAGGGAGTCCTAAATCTGGTATGTGAAGCAAGCATATGTTCACTGATCTTCATAGGGAATCACCTCCCGTACCTGTTAAAATATCTTACGGTCAAGCCTGCCCGAGGGACACGGACAAACTGTCCGGGCAATGTGCGGAATCATACAAAAAAGATCAAGAACAGAAGCAAGTTTCCTCTGTTCTTGACCTTTATGCGCTTAATCTCTTCACCAGCTTACAGGGAATCTACACCCCAGATGACGCAGCTTTCGGTCGAACCATCTGATTATTTTTTCGCGACCTGATGCGACAGCAATTTGCTTTCGAACTCTTCTTCTATTACGGCGAAATCTCTCAGCACTGATGAGAGCTCCAACCAATTTTCTTCTACCGTAAGGGAGTGGCACAGGCCAAGAATTACGGATTGTTTCATCTTTAATTTAGCAAGCTCCGGATTTTTTTCCTTAAAGAACCTTGCGTAATCCCCCGCTCTTCTCGCTCCCAGCTGAAAAACGAAATATTTCAGGTTTGCCGCAGCATCCTCCGACATTTCTTGGTTTTGCAGTTTTTCACTAAAGGCTTCTATCGCTTCTTTTCCCGTTTTCGCTCCAATTGTGGCACCAATCTTGCCTGTCTCTTTGTACAGGTGTTGAAAAAAGTCCATTGCCTTATCATAAATTTCATCCTCGCTCGGCTGGTGGATTCTCGTAAGGGAATGCCAATATTGGTAGCTTCCCCGGCCATACGGAAGCTTTTCCGCTTTCCAGGCCAGCTGAAGCTGTTCAAGCGGCAGCCTTACGTGCGGAAAGCCAGCCGGGTCGTGAACATAGATAAAATGCTCATCCATACGGTAAGCCAAAATGTAATGATCAGCGCCCAGTAAAAACCGGTGATTCGGGGAATACGTCAGGTACCCCATATCCAAAGGCCCGAGAATGGCGGGTGAAGTCTCAAGCACCTTTCTTAATTCGTTT
Organism: Paenibacillus terreus; assembly: GCF_042138595.1. Classification (NCBI taxonomy): domain Bacteria; kingdom Bacillati; phylum Bacillota; class Bacilli; order Caryophanales; family Paenibacillaceae; genus Paenibacillus; species Paenibacillus terreus. The sequence continues at coordinate 354,933 of NZ_JBHIRX010000004.1, forward strand.
AGGGGGCATTCTGCTTCCTGATCAGAAAAATTTTCTATAAAAGAGTAGCCTAAAATAGACATGGCTTTCGAGATGCCAACATCCGGATCGGCCGTATTGTTATGCAGAAATAAACTGCCGCTTTCGTATAAGGTAGCTCCAAGGCCAACACCAGACAGCACCTCCAGCAAATAAGGCGGCACGCCTTCACCTGTTTCTCTAATGAACATGCTTGCCGAGTTTGCATAACAATAAGCTCCATTGCCGATATACATATTTTTTTCCTCCTATTCAACAGGAATTAAAATTTGAATGCTGTTTGTTTTTGTCATTTGTCGAATAATTTTCGTCATAAAACTCCAGGCTGAAATTTGAGACAGGCTTCAAGTTCATAGCTGGAAGCTGATTTTTATAAATTTCCTCCAGCACATACGGGATATGCTCAATGATATTGTCCAGCTCAAATGCAGCATACTTGTGCTCAGGAACATGGATGCCCGTCCATCCATCCGGCAGCTGCTCCAGTGAAGGCACTGGAATGCCGGCGACATAATAGCTGCTGTCATCGTCATCCAGACTCTCATAGCCATAACACACGGCTGTTTCCGGATCAATACCGCATTTTGCGAGTCCCTCATAAAAACGATTCCACAATCTGGAGATCGCATGATTGCTTAACATTTCCCCCAAAGCAATGCCTCCGATCAAGAAGGAAGGCTGCTCAATTATTCTTACTCTACAGGTCGACTCCTGCTTTGTTAATTTGGCAAGTGTATCCGTTAAGCTTTCTTTGTACAAATTGTGATGATGACTGCCCTTTTGGCGATAGCTCTGGGGCGACATCCCTATGTAGCTCTTGAACGCACGTGTAAAAGCCTCCTGGGAACTGTAGCCGAAGCAAAGGCTCAGTTCCAGAATAGGTGCATCGGTTTCGATGAGTGCCCTTGCAGCCAAAGTAAGCCTCCGCTTTCGGATATACTCGCTGATGCTTTCCCTTGCGATGCTCTTAAATAAACGTGTAAAGTGAAACTTCGAAAAAGCCGCCACACTTGCAATTTCATCTAAAGTAATCTCCTTGTCCATCCGTTCTTCCATATATGCAACGGCGTTTAAGATACTGCTTTCATATAAATTCATCCTGCGCCTCCCTGCTGTCAAGCTTTTAACGGCCCTTGATGAGTTCATTATACCTTTTTAATTATATTTACATTTGATTTGAATTGCGGTCTGTATAAAAACAAATAGGTCTGAAAAGTTGTGATTCGAATCACAAGACCTCGCTTTACCATGGGTTATGCTTCCTATGTCAGTAAAGAAACCAACCACTAACCGTCATTCATTCAATCTGATCCGGGAGGTATTTACTTATGATTCATAACGAAACGGACCGATTAACCAGCCAGCCGTCCATGTTCTGTTTCCAGTGCCAGGAGGCTTCCAAGGGCACAGGCTGTACGGTGGCCGGGGTTTGCGGCAAGCCGCATGATGTGGCCAACCTGCAGGATTTGCTTGTCTACCTGCTGAAAGGAATCTCCTTTCTCAGCCTGGATGTACGGCTTCCGGAGGAGCTGGATCACCGTGTCTCCCTGTTTATCACGGATTCCTTATTTGCCACGATTACGAATGCAAACTTCGACCGGGCGATCTTTGTAGACAAAATTCGGGAAGCGCTGATTCTCCGGCAAAAGGTGTTTACATACCGGAATGAGCAGTTTCCGGATGCAGCCACGGCTCTCCCTGATGCGGCCATATGGCAAGCTGACAGCGAGCAGGATTTTGATGCCAAAGCCCGGCAGGTCGGTGTTCTCTCTACAACCAATGAAGACATCCGTTCTCTGCGCGAGCTTCTGACCTACGGGCTGAAAGGCATGGCCGCCTACACCTATCATGCATGGCAGCTGAATTACACGGACAAGGAAGTTGACCTGTTCATGCGCCGGGCGCTTGCTGCGACACTTGACAACACCCTGGACGCAGCCGATCTGATCAGCTTGAACATGGAGGCCGGCAAATTCGGCGTGAAGGTCATGGCCCTGCTCGATGAGGCCAATACCAGCACCTATGGCCATCCGGAAATAACAAAGGTGAATATTGGAGTGCGGAATCGCCCGGGCATTCTGATTAGCGGACATGATTTGAAGGACATGGAAGAACTGCTGAAACAAACCGAGGGTACGGGTATCGACGTATACACCCACAGCGAGATGCTTCCCGCCCACTACTACCCTGCTTTCAAGAAATATGATCATTTCGTAGGCAACTACGGCAATGCGTGGTGGAAGCAGAATGCAGAATTCGAGGCCTTCAACGGTCCCATTTTAATGACAACCAACTGCATTGTTCCCCCCAGAAAGAGCTATATCGACCGTATTTATACAACAGGAAACACCGGATATCCGGGAGTTCACCATATCCCGGAAGGGGAGAATGGCCAGCCTAAGGATTTCTCGCTTTTGATTGAGCAGGCCAAACGCTGTCTGCCTCCGACAGAGCTTGAGACGGGGGAAATCATCGGCGGTTTCGCCCATGAGGCCGTTATGAGCGTCGCCGACCAGGTGGTAGAAGCGGTCAAGACAGGAGCCATCAAAAGATTTTTTGTCATGGCAGGCTGTGACGGACGCATGAAATCACGCAGCTACTATACCGATTTTGCCGAGCAGCTTCCGCGCGATACTGTTATTTTGACTGCAGGCTGCGCCAAATATAAATACAATAAGCTTGACCTTGGTGAAATTGGCGGCATCCCCCGCGTACTGGACGCTGGACAATGTAATGACTCTTATTCACTCGCCGTGATCGCCATGAAGCTGAAAGAGGTATTCGGGCTTGACGATATTAACGAGCTGCCAATCTCCTATAACATTGCCTGGTATGAACAGAAGGCGGTTATCGTCCTGCTTGCCCTGCTGCATCTTGGCGTGAAGAATATTCATCTTGGCCCTACACTGCCCGCTTTCCTCTCCCCCAATGTCGCCAAGGTTTTGGTGGAAAACTTCGGAATCGGCGGTATAACAAACGTTGAGGATGACATGAAAATATTCCTTGGCGCTTGAAAAAATCCCCTCTGGACTAAACTCTCGTCCAGAGGGGATTTTTAGGATGTTCCCATGTCGTCATTCGAAGATTTTGGGGTCAGCCCCTTGCAGGTTCATTCCCGATGTTCAGGCGCATAGGCGCGAAGGAAGGCACGAACCCCTTCGACAATGAGCCGCTGGCTCCGGCTATCTTCCTCTTGACGTTCCTGTCCCGGATAACTCAAAACCAACATAAATGTCAGAGCAGCGAAATGTTTCGCGGCAAGCTGGGCATCCGGCACCGTCAACCATCCGCGCTGCCCGAATTCGGCCAAGCGCCTGGCGAGCTCTTCCTCCGACATCCGGTCCATTTGGTCATACATCGAATCCGGCAAGTGCTCTGCTTCCGTCCTCACAAGCCGCAGAAGAGCAGCATAATCGGCGGACCCGATGGTTGACGTCATAATTTGCTCGCAGAACGCGATAAGCGCTTGCTCAAGATCGGAGACTTCCTGAAGGTTGTGTTCTATGGCCTGTTCTATCGAAGCCATAATCGCTTGCCACGTCTCCTCAACGACGACAAGCAGCAGCGACCGTTTATCGCCGAAATAATCGTAGACCGTCCGCTTGGACACGTTCGCCTGCGCTGCCACTGCGTCGACGCTTGATTGGTTGAATCCTTCCGTCAGGAACAACTGTCGCGCTGCCGCGAGAATGTCGGCGCGTTTACGGATGGTGCTTTCGCGCCGTGGTTTATTCGTTAAATTGTCTGTCATACCTTTACCCCCGGACTTTAATTCCCAAAACATTTCAGCTTGATCAGGAAAACTCTATATATATTACACTATACGGTTGAGTATAAAATGTATTTCGTTTCATAGCAACTCCATCACAATTGGATAGGAGGTATCGAATTTTTTTCACTTTACAAACTACACTGTACGGTGTAGTATATTTTTATCCCGAACTTACAAGGAGGCAACTATCATGAATTCCACTTCACCAACCATTGATGTTCTTATTATCGGAGCAGGTCCAACGGGACTTACGCTGGCCTGCGATCTGGCACGTCATGGCATCTCTCATCGAATCATCGAGCGCTCCACTTCCTTTAATACAGCATCCAAGGCCAAAGCCATCCAACCCCGTGCCCTCGAAGTCTTGGACGATCTGGGGGTCGTGGACAGCATTGTTCGGAATGGGGTGGTTGATCTTCCAGTTCGTTACTACAATGCGGATGGTTCATTCTTGGACAAGTCAAGTATTACGGTCCCCGCGAGCGAGAATCTCGGGTCACCTTACCCTGATCCGCTCTGGATTGCCCAATTTGATGTGGAAGCAGCTCTGCGTGAACAGTATGCCAAGTTCGGTGGTCAAGTCGAACTTGGATCTACAGCCGTTGATCTGAGCCAAGATGAGGATGGGGTCACCGTGACTGTGGAAACAGCGGAAGGAACCCGGCAAATCCGAGCACGCTATGCCGTTGGCGCGGACGGCGGCAAGAGCCCCATTCGCAAGCTCCTGAACTTGTCCCTCGTTGGGGACACCTATGAAAATAAACGATGGTACTTGGGAGACCTTCGCTTGGAAGGCCTGGATCGCGATCACATTCATATCTGGGTGTCGAAGGAAGGCATGTTTGGACTTACCCCCCTTCCGAATAGCGATCTCTTTCAGTTGCAAGCCACGATTTCGGACGAGATCGAAGAGCCGGAGCAGCCGTCACTTGAGCTTTATCAAGCTATGCTCGACCGCCGGGCCGGAGCGGGACGAGTCCGAGTTACTGATGCCTCTTGGTTGTCCATCTACCGGGTCAACGTGCGCATGGTCGAACATTACCGCAAAGGACGGGTTTTTCTTGCCGGCGATGCGGCCCATGTGCATTCGCCAGCAGGCGGTCAAGGCATGAATACAGGGATGCAGGACTCTTACAACCTGGGGTGGAAGCTGGCAGCCGTACTGCGCGGTGCGGATGCGGCGTTGCTCGATACGTATGACGAGGAGCGCCGCCCTGTCGCCCGTGCTGTTCTGGAGGACAGCACCGCGAAGATAGGCGCTGTGATGGGCAGCGATACAGACACGGGGAAACTGTCGAAATCGCTGAGCACGATTTCCGATGATTTGACAACCGGACTTCTTGTCTCCTATCGGTTCAGCTCTCTCTCACGAGCTGCAACCGATTCCCCTGAAAAGGGTCCCCTGCCCGGAGATCGGGCGCCTGAGGCAAACGGCCTTCAAGGAAGGACCTTTGAAGGAAGCGTCTTTGATTTGCTGCGCGGGCCGCACTGGACTCTTCTCGCCTTTGTCGACGGCAGTAAGTCGCTGCCGGATATCGACAACAGCCAACTTCATGTTCACCGAATCGTACGAACGCAACTACAGGACGCGGACGCCATCCTGGATCACGAGGGGAACGCGCACCGCGCCTACGCTGCGAAAAATAACGAACTCGTATTGATTCGGCCGGACGGATACGTAGCGATGCGCGCTTTGATTGGAGATACCAAATCGCTTTTGGACTACTTGCTTCCCCTTTTGCCCAAAAGCTGACTATAATGCCCTGACGACAATCCGACCCTAACGGTCAGATTGTTGCCTTGAAAGATACGAACAGGAAATGATCCTATTTTCCACAAAAAAAGGACCTCAGTCTCCACTATACAGTGGAATTTGAGGTCCTTTTGTGTTGTAAATTGGGATGTTTCCATGTCATGCGAACACTTTTGGAGCAGACCTATCTCATGCCGTTTTGTCAGCATTAATATCCCTTCATATAAACAAAATCTCCTGTAAACGTTCCAGCTCTTTCATGCTGTGCAAGCCTGTAACCGGACTCATTGACTTTGTAAGGCAGTAATAGCCCGTTATTGTGATAATGATGAAGCATCTTGATCGTTACATTGGACAGCTCCAAATGAAGCAAGATTACGAACAGCAGATCAGCGAACTCTACGCCGAAGTTGGGAAAACTCTCCACACATGACTCAAATATCGGCTAAATATTTTTCGAGATTCATTTCAACCTCGCGGGTTTGTATCCCCGCAGCCAATGCTGCTTGTGCCAATTCATGCGTCTTGGGCCTTGCAATAATCTCACCGAGAAGCCTGTTGCTGAATTTCAAAGACTCGCTGAGATCTGGTGTACTCACATCAATGGCTTGTTTAATCGCCCGTACTACTCCTGGCGCCCGTTTACTAATATTACGTACTAATTCTTCTACATAATCATCCAGTTCATTGGCAGGAAGAGCCTTGTTCACCCATCCATATTGCTCTGCTTCCTCAGCGCCAAAAAGTGCAGCCCCAGTGATAATCTCCAATGCACGGGATCGTCCGACCAGTTGCGGCAGGTAAGCGATGCCGCCGGCGCCCGGAATCAATCCGACAAGCGTTTCCATTTGAGCCAGGCCTGCCTTTCCGATTGCCGCAAAACGCATATCCAGCGCTGACAGGAATTCAGCACCGCCTCCTCGAGCAAGACCTGCGATTTTACCAATTGTTAGTTGTGGAAGCGCACGAATGCGCTCATGCAATTGCAACATTTGATTAAGCGGTTCATTTCCAACATCTTCAAGGCTCTGATTAATCATTTTGCTAAGCGCCTCTGGGTCGTTGGCCAATTTCATATCCCCATGCACCAAAAAGAAGTCAGGATCTGCGCTTTGAAACACGATAACCTGAATACTCTCGTCCTTTGCGACCTTAACTGCCAGGTCATCAAGTTCAGGCATGAGTACAGCATCAAGAACATTAAGCGGAGGATGATCAATAGTGACCCACATCACTCCACCTTTACATGCAACAGATATCGAACTATAATTTGCGTAATTCATATATAGGTCTCCTTTAGTCTCGCTGTCGACAGCAGTTGAGATCATCATTAATTTAATGTCGGCCGTTGACTACAATTATAAATTGGCCCACTCTTCGTTCAATCGTTAGTTTGCATGTTTTTATTGGATATGCAACATATGCAAGTAAATTGTCTATTTTATTAATAGGCAAGGAGGCGAAAAAATGTCCAACTCAAAAACGGATAGAAGAATTGTAAGAACAAAAGAGGCCATATTAAATGCCTTTCAGGAGCTTTTTCTAGAAAAAGAATTTGAGCGAATTACGATCAACGATATTGCAGATCGCGCAAATGTAAATAGAGCCACCATTTATCTTCACTATATGGATAAATATGATATTTTTGATCAATGTGTCGAAGATATTCTAAACAAAATGTTTATTTCTTGTGCTTTCAGTAAGACGACCCAGGAAAAAATAACAAGTAAAGATGAAGCCATCGCAGCTTTAACTTCCTTATTTGATTATATTAAGGATCACCATCACTTTTTTTCACGTATTTTATTTGACAAAACAGCTTCCTTTCGTAATTCCCTGCTTAAAATCAGTAAATCTACGGTTCAAACTCAGATGAACCTGCAGAGGATAAACAAGGAAATAGACAGTGAACTGGTTACTCAATATTTGGCCTCCGCCTTGGTTGGCACCATGGAGTGGTGGATTCGGAACGATTTATTGCATGCCCCACCATTGATGGCACAACAAGTGTATCACCTTCTAGTAAAAAATGAAGTTTTTACACACTAATCAATCAGAGCCACGGATGAACAACTCAAGGATCCCCTACAAGATCTTATAATAAAGGATTCTCATGCTTGGCCTTCAGAATAGACCAGCGGCGTTCGACCTCCCGTTCAAATTCCGTCAGCAGCTCTTTATTTTCTTCCTTCAGCAAATGCCTGGACTTGCCCATGTACTTGAGCCAATCGGTGAGCGGCACACGCTTATTTTTGTCTTCAGGATTGTACGTGATGTTCGTCTCCCCGCGTTCCACTTCGTAAAGGGGGAAGAAACAGGAATCTACCGCTGCCCGAACGATGCTCTCCCCTTCCTTATCCTCCGATTTCCAGTTCAGGGGGCAAGTAATCAGCAGCTTGCCATACACCATTCCTTCGTTTTGGGCATACCACTGGGCCTTGGCCGCCTTCTTCACCAAATCCTGCGGAAACGCCTCGGTTCCCGTGAACACATAAGGAATGTGGGTGGCCGCCATAATCTGAGCCGTATCCTTGTGCTGGTATGGCTTGCCCTGCTGTTTCTTGCCTACCCCGGAAGTGCTGGTCATATGCCCCAGCGGAGTTGAATAGGACAGCTGTGCTCCGGTATTCATATATCCTTCATTGTCATATTCAAGAATGATCATTTTATGATTGCGCAGCGCCGTACCGATTGCCGATCCCATGCCAATGTCCATGCCCCCGTCACCGGTGATCATGACAAACGTGAAATCGTCCGGCACATCCAATTCCCCGCGCCGTCTCTGTTCCAAGAAAGCTTCTACCGTACCCGACAGCGTGGCCGGCCCGTTCTGAAACAGATTATGAATGAAGCTCTGTTTATGAGAATTATAGGGATAACCTGTTGTCGTGATATACGCACAGCCAGTGTGGAACAGGGTCACAACGTTGCCCTCAATTCCCTTGAAAAACAGCTCCAGGCCAGGGAAAATGCCGCAGCCCGGGCAAGCTCCGTGTCCCGAAGCGATCCGCTTCGGCTTGGCCGTTAATGATCGCATTGGCGGGATTTTAACTGCAAGCTTCCCGGTTTCCTCGTTCATCTTGACGGTAATCAGTCCCGACTTGAATGGTTCTCCCGCCATGGGGGAAATGACAGGAGCCAGCCTCTGCTCTTCTCTGCCGGGTGTGTGACCGTAGTAATCAAACGGCTTTTCAGCATGCCCTTTCTCCAGGGCGTCCAAAGCAAGAGCAAAAAACGCTTCCGCATCATCCGCATAAAAATCCTTGCCTCCCAAGCCAAAGATGCGGGAAAGCACGACAGGCTGCGGCCCGCGAATATCCTGAATCGCCGATTTCACTTCATGCGTGAGATTTGCGCCATTGGCACCGTAGGAATCCGCGCGCTCTCCGACAAGCAGCGCTTTGACCCCGCGCAGGGCATCACGGACGGCCGCGGCCGGAAACGGGCGCAAAATATTCGGGCTGATCAGCCCCGCCTTAATCCCCTGTGCGCGCAGCCGATCAACAACATCCTTGGAGGATTCAGCCGCTGAATTCAGCAGGAACAATGCCACCTCGGCATCCTCCATCTGATATAAATCCAGAGCCCCATAACTTCTTCCCGATAGAGCTGCATATTCTTCAGCCACCTCGCGGAAAACTTCACCAGCGCGCAGAATGGCTTCAGATTGCTGATAATGGTTGTTCGTCAAGTCTTCGCCATTCATATATGCGCCGACTATAATTGGCCGCTCCGGATCCAGCACGTGCGGCTGTGCGGAAGGTTTTTCTCCCACAAAACGCTGCACAGTCTCACGGTCGCTGAAAATCTGTACCCTCCGCTTCTGATGAGAGGTGAAAAAACCGTCGTAAGCCACGATGACCGGCAATTGCACTTTCTCATGCTCCGCAATGCGCAGCGCCATAATATTCATGTCGTAGACAGCCTGTGGCGAGCGGGCGGTGAGAATCACCCACCCCGTGTTCAAAGCGTAGTACAGGTCCGAGTGGTCCCCACGGATGTCAAGCGGACCGCTGACCGCCCTTGTCACCAGGTTCATTACCATGGGAAAGCGGGTGCCTGCCTGTACAGGCAGCTGTTCGATCATATACAGCAATCCGTTCGCGCTGGTGGCATTGAGTACACGCGCGCCGGCCGCCGCCGCACCGTAACAGATCCCCGCCGACCCATGCTCGCCGTCGGCCGGAATAAGCCGGATATCATGCTCACCGCGTGTTTTCATCATATCAAGGTATTGGGCAATTTCGGTTGAAGGCGTGATGGGAAAATAACCCATAATATGATAGTTGATCTGGGCTGCCGCCATGGCGGCCAGCTCATTGCCGGACTCAAACACCGTTTTTTGATCATTGGCTGATGCCAATTTTGCATTCATTTCTTTCGTTTGCAGGCTCATTTAGTGTACTCCCCCCATCGTCAGATATGGGAATTTCTGCGGCACCCGGTGCTGCTCGGCATAATGCTGGACCTCCAGCATCTCGCTTAGCGCGGATGTCGGACAAGCTTCCACGCATTTCAGGCAGCCTTTGCAGTATTGATAGTCAATTCCCTCCATGAACATTTGCGGATTGCCCCGCTTGTCCGGCCTTCTCTCCCATACAAAACAAAAGTCGGGACACACAGTATCGCAAGCGGCACAGTTAATGCAGTCGTCTTTGTTGAACTTTGGAATAAAGCCCTGTCTTGAACCGCTCAAATCCTTCAATACACTGCTCGCTGTAACGGTAAGAATGCCTCCCGGCTCCTGCGTGGAATAACCAAGCAAAGGCTCCTGCCGTATATACCTGTCCTGACTTTCTTCAGCTTGGCTCTGCAGTGTGAGGAAACGAACTTCCTCATAACCGCGATTGAAGGTTCTGATATTCGATTCCACCAGGTGCGGAAGCTTCTTCTGAAAAGTGCGGCGAATGACCTCCCGCATGTTGTCCGGATCCAGAAAACCGCAGATCCGGAACAGCGCTCCCAGCATGGCCGTATTTACCTTCGTTTTCTCTTCCACGGCAATGTTCAACGCATCCACAACGGCCAGCGTGCCGCGGGTCAGCTTGATGTCCTGTGCCACCTGCTCAGCTTCGCGTGCGGAATTTACGAGCACCGTTCCGCCCGGAAGCAAGCCTGCACAGACATCCACGGTTTTATAGAGGGCTTCATGGAATACCCCGACGACATGAGGCTGCTCGATCGGGCTGTGGTCCCGAATCTCCACCTCCGCATCGCAGAAGCGGACAAACGCCTTGACAGGCGAACCCTTTTTCTCGGAGCCGTAGCTTGAAAAATTCGACCCATTCAGGCCGGAGCCGGATACACCGGCTTCAGCCAGCATTTTTCCCGCCAGGTTCGCGCCAAGGCCGCCTATCGACTCCAGCCGGATTTCATAAAATCCCAACCTGTTTTTCTGAGGTAAAATGGACAATTGGCATTCCTCATTCCTTGATGAATTGTATGGCATTTTATGCAGTTGCTGCTTGTAATTAAAAGTTTAACGATACCGCTTTTCGAACAATGTGATTGTGCTCACAATCCATCGTTTTTCCGGATTTATTCAACAACGGCAAGCAATTGCTCTGCCGCTTCCTTTCCCTGCCGTATGCAATCCGGAATCCCCACGCCCCCGTAACCTGCCCCGCATAGCTGCACTTCTGGCAGATGGCGTGCAAGTTGCTCCCTTACCAGCCTCATCTGCTCCATATGGCCGACCGGGTATTGCGGCATTGCACGATTACAGCGGGAAATTTCGACCAGCTCAGGCTCGGCCGCAATGCCCTGCAGGTCTTTCAGGTCTTTGCGGGCAGCTCCCGCCAGCTCTTCGTCAGTCCAGTGGACCCAATCCTCCGCGCCGGCCCGACCGATATATGTCCGCAGCAGAGTATGGCCTTCGGGAGCGGCATGAGCCCATTTGGCGGAGGACCAGGTGCAGGCGGTGATCCTCTTTCCCTCCTTGCGCGGAACCAGGAAGCCTGACGCGGCAAAGGCATGATTCACATCTTCATTCCGGTAGGCCAGCCCGATATTGGCCACGGAGACATAGTTGATTTTATTCAGCCAGCCGACATCCGCCGCTCCGGCAAATATTTGGGCGGCCGCAAAAGCCGGTACCGCGCAGATCACCCCATCTGCTCCCAGCGTTTCTCCATTTTCCAGGTGAATTCGGTATTCATCTTCTTTACGAATTTTGACAACGGTCTGACGCATGATAAACCGCACAGAGTCGAGCCTTTTCTCCAACCGATCGATCACAGCAGACATTCCATTTTTATAGGATAGAAACATGCTCTTTTTGGCAATCTCCGGCAGTCCCTGCAGCGATGAAGACTTTTGCCCGCCCCCCAGAGCCATGCCTTTAATCAGACTGCGGTGTCTCTGCTCCATCTGCCTGAACTGCGGAAAGGTTGACTGCAGACTCAATGCGCGGGTGTCACCCGCATAGATGCCGGAAAGCAGCGGCTCGGTAATCTGCTCCAATACTTCCTTTCCCAGCCGCCGCTCGATAAAGTCGCCAAGCGACTCGTCCTCACTGCCTTTTCTTGCAGGCAGGATCAGGTCCAGGGCCGCTCTTGCTTTGCCCCAGGGGGAGATAAGCCCTGTACGGATGAAAGGGGTCATCCTGGTTGGAATACCCAGAATAAACCCCATCGGCATCGGGTGCAGCTTGCCTTTATGCAAAATACAGGCCGTTTTGGCGCTTGGGCGGGTTGAGACCAGATCCGCCTCCATGCCGAGCTCCGCCGTCAGCTCCAGAACAGCGGTCTTTCGAGCCAGAAAAGCGTCCGGTCCTTTTTCGATCATAAATCCGTCCCTGTAAACCGTATGCAGCTTGCCGCCAAGTCTGTCGCTTTGTTCAATAAGCGTGATTTCAAGCGGAATCCCTCGCTCCCCCGCCTGCTTCTGCAGATAAAACGCCGCGCTTAACCCCGTGATTCCTCCGCCAAGCACAACGATCCGTTTAACAGCCCTTTGCATTCAGCCGTTCTCCTTTCCAGTCTTGTGGAATATGCACACAGTAAGGGTCGCTTTCCAGGTAGTCCCCTGTCAATGCAAAAGCTCTCGCTCTGGAGCCGCCGCAGATCATTTTGAATTCGCAAACTCCGCATTTTCCTTTGAGCAATGCTTTGTCCCGAAGCTGCTGCATGACGGCAGCGCTGCGGTAAATATCCACCAGCGAATTCTCGCGTATATTTCCGCAGGCTAGCGGTAAAAAGCCGCTTGGATATACCTCGCCCGTATGGCTGATAAAGACAAACCCGTCTCCGTCATTTACGCCTTTCGGGGCACGTCCCAACGCATCCGTCGCCCTGCGGACTCCCGCAGCGGCTTTATTCTCCTCACCACCGCGCTTCTGGCGCTGCTTCTGCAAAATAACCCGCCGGTAATGGGGAGCTTCCGTCGCTTTGATTCCGAAAGGCATCCGCTGCTGCAGCTTGTACAGCCATCTCATAACCTCTTCATGCTGTGCCGGCGAAATCATGTCCTTCTCCATAGCGCGGCCGGTGGGCACCAGAAAAAATACACTCCACAGCACAGCCTGCATTTCCTTGACTCTCTCCGCAATTTGCGCAAGATCATGCAGATTATATTGTGAAACCGTCGTATTGATTTGAATGGGAATGCCCGTCTCCTGCAAATAACCGATGCCGCGCATCGTCATCGCAAAGGAACCGCGGGTGCCGCGAAAATGGTCATGGACTTCCGCGCATGATCCATCCAGACTGAATGCCCAGCGGGACAGGCCCGCCTCCTTTGCCTTCACGACCGCTTCTCTCGTTACTTTTGGGGTGGCGCTTGGTGTCATGGACAATGACAGCTTTTTCTCTTCAATGGCATACCTGGCCAGCTCAAACAGGTCGGGACGCATTAACGGGTCCCCGCCCGTAAATACACAAAGCGGATGATTCAATTCAGCGATCTGATCCAGCAGCCTTTTGCCCTCTGCAAGTGTTAGCTGGCAGGGATCAGCCTTGTGCTGGGCCTCCGCCCGACAGTGCAGGCATTTTAAGGCACACGCCCGCGTAACCTCCCAGATCACAATAAACGGGTCTTGGTGATAATCCCGTACAGACTCTGAAGCGATCATGCAATTTCCCCCTAATAGAGCAAAATTTTAAACAAATAAGAGCAGGAAGGAACCATACAGGACAGCCGCAAACACCATCTCTGCAATCCCGGTCGGCTTTGCTTTCAACCCATGTCCGGGAAGCAATACTGCCCGCAATAGCAAAATGAGGAAGGGAATAAACAACAGCGGTTTGATCCAGACCGCCGCCAGCATAATCACAAGGTGATAAACCACAGATGCATAGTAGTAACGTGGATTGTTTTTTTCCCTGAGCACAGTTTTGACATATAAGGCAGTCCCCGCAAAATAGAGCACCAGCAGCACAAACAGTTCGTTCACTGTCCGCCACTCCGTTCCCCCTCCAAGATAGACGACAGGATATATAAAGGAGCAAAAGAGCAGAATAGCGGCAAAGTCATTCAATAAGGCGCGTTCCTGTTTGATTCTGGCATAATACACATTCAGGGCAAAAAAAGGCAGCAGTATTGCTCCATACCAGAGGAGCCGGGGCTCATGCCACACAAGAAAGAGCAGTAAGGGCAGAGATATGGCCCCATATAGTACGGCAGGCTTGCGGTACCGGTCCACTTTGCCCGTTTTAATCCACTGCAGCGCGGGGAAAGTGAATAAATAGAGGACCAGCCAGCAGACAAACAGCAAGATGTGAATACTGCGCGGTTCACTGACTGCCAATCCCGTCAAAAACGGAAGAATGAGCATGACCCATGCGCCATGCTGTTTGGGAATGTACCTGTTCATACCATGAATCTCCTTTCACCTGGCCGACCTTTTTTTCAGACAAGCTGCTCACTTTAAGCGTCTGTAATTGTGCAGGTTTTCACGTGATTTTGCAGTTTAATCCCTTGCATGTCATGACGTTGACAGTTTCATATCTGCAGCCAAGCTGTTATCCGCCTATATAGGACATGCCGATTTTGTTTCGGTTTGCGGCGGTTTGCTCCGTTCTTTCTTCGGAATACCGGTCCGCCCTCCGTTCCCAAACCTCAACAATCGCATTGAGCATATGCCGATCATCCGCACCGGACCGCAGCAGCTTGCGCAGATCAAAACCTTGGCCTGCAAAAAGGCATGAATAGAGCTTTCCGTCGGAAGACAGGCGGGCCCGGGTACAGGATGAGCAAAAAGCTTCGCTTACTGAGGTGATAAAACCGATCTCGGCAGAACCATCCAGGTAGCGGTAGCGCTGTGCCACCTCTCCGAAATAACTTTGCTGCACAGGCTCCAGTTCATAAGCATTTCCGAGCAGATCCAGTATCTCCTGTTTGGTTACCACACCAACATAGCTCCAGCCGTTCCCGTTCCCTGCATCCATAAACTCAATAAAACGGAGCGTAACGCCCCGTTCCTTGAAATAACCTGCCATGGGTAAAATCTCGCTGTCATTTACGCCTTTTTGTACAACCATGTTGATTTTGACCGTAAAACCAAGCTTCCTGGCATACTCGATCTGCTCCAGAATGTGTGCGGGGCCCATCCCTCTGCCGTTCATCCGGCCGAAAATCCCGGGGTCCAGGGCGTCGAGGCTGATGTTCAGGCGGCGCAGCCCGGCCTTATAAAGAGGCTGCGCCTGCTGGCCGAGCAGCGAGCCATTGGTGGTTAAACCGATGTCCTCTACGCCTGCAATGGACCGGATTCTGTTTATAAATCCGGGAAGACCGGGCCGCATAAGCGGCTCTCCCCCGGTAAGCCGGATTTTCTCCACCCCAAGGGAAACAAAGAGCCTGATGAGCCGCTCCATCTCCTCGAACGATAACAGCTCACACTTGGGCAAAAACGCAAAATCAGAACCATACACTTCTTTTGGCATGCAATAGGTGCAGCGGAAATTACAGCGGTCCGTTACCGACAGGCGCAAATCGCGAATCGGCCGCAGCAGGCTGTCTTTCAGTGGGTGGGATCTCATGCGGCCACCTTCCTTCTTTTAGAGGTAGTTCAAAAAGTCATCTTTTGATCACGAAGCAAGTCAGGAAGCGGACTCGACATCGAATCTTGAATTCAGCCGGGACTTCCGGTGCTCACGTACCCCAAGTACGCTCCGCTCCTCAGTCCCTGGCTTCATCCAACCTTCTCGGTGCTGAAAACCTGACTTTTTGAACATGTACTTTAAGTAAGCTATGAATGGAGTTCTTTTCCCTTTCGGTGCTGCTCGGTGATGTCGCTGAATGTGCCTACATAACGGATGTCCTCGCCGGTCTCGTCCTTCACCGCACTGATGTTCAACCATTGCAAATACTCCTCGCCGTTTTTGCGGCGGTTCCAGATGCCTCCTTGCCACATGCCTTGATTTTTGATCGCCTGCCACATTTCACTGTAAAATGCTTTTGGCTGTCGGCCGGATTTCAGAATGTTCGGATTTTTGCCAATCACCTCTTCTTCCTTGTAACCGGTAAGCTTGGAAAAAGCGGGATTGACCGCCTTGATGGTTCCTGTCACATCCGTCACCAAAATTCCCTGTCCGGTCGATGCGAATACCTCAGCCGAGAGTGCCAGACGGTCCTGGAAATAGAGCCATACGACGATGATCAGGCTGGCTAGGGCCACCTGGGACAGCAGCATGAATCCGATGGAATATTGGCCTGTAAGCGAGTGAATGGCCGACAGCATGAGCGGCGGGAAGAAACCGCCCAGTCCTCCCATCATGGACACAATTCCGTTCACGATCCCGGCCTGCTTGTTGAAATAAAAAGGCACCAGCTTGAAAATGACTCCATTGCCGATCCCCGCACAAACTGCAATGGCCAGACTCCCCACTGTATACAGCCCGATCGAAGGCGAAAAGGCGAGGAGAATGGCTGCCAATGTATAGGTGGCAAATGTGCCGATCAGCAGGAATAACGGTTGAAAGCGGTCCGCCAGCCAACCGCCGACCGGACGCATAAAGGTAGCCAGCGCAATAAAACCGGCGGTGCGCATCCCGGCATCAACTTTATCCAGCTCGAAATTCGATACCAGAAAATTCGGCAGGTAGACGGTAAATGCGACAAACGAGCCGAACGTTATAAAGTAAAACAAGGAGAAAAACCACATTTTTTCATTTTTATAAACACCTTTAATCTGTTCGACAATCGGCGTTTTGACTTTCGTTTCATGCCGGTCTCCGAAGATCAGATTTAGCACGATAAATATGAGCAAAAGAATGAGATACAGCTTCACCGCCGCTGTCCAGCCGATCTGTGTTGCCACAATCGGAGCCGAGAATGTGCTGATGGCTGTTCCGATGTTGCCCATGCCATAAATGCCGTTGATGAAGCCTAGCTTCTCCTTCGGGTAATACTTCGGCAGTGAAGTAACTCCGACCGAGAACACCGCCCCGCCTATGCCAAGGAATAGCCCGCCAATGATCAGATCCGCGTATGAAGAAGCTTCGCTTATGTAATAGACAGGAAAAAGAAGCAAAATGAAGCTGACCATGAAAATGATTCTCGCCCCGAATATATTGGCATAATAGCCGAGCGGAATCCGCAGTACCGATCCGAGCACGACGGGAATGGCGGTAACCATGGCCAGCCTGTCGGCGGGAATGCCAATGTCCTCTTTAATGTAAGGCATAAGGGATGAAATGATGACCCATACCATAAACCCGACAACCAGATTTAATGTTTGCAAGGGCAACTGCAGTCTTTTAACCATTGAACTCACCTTTTCGTTATTTGTATTTGCTGAGCCTTGTGGTCCTCAGTTTCTGTACCTATTTTAGCTGGCGAATAAAAGACCATATATAAGGGAGTTCCCTTTGCAAAAATGGGAAAACCCTAAAACTGCCCCCTCCTTTCCGGCAAAGCAAAAAAACACCCTGGGCATTCACAGGATCGACAATTATGGATCCGTTGAATTCCAGGGTGCATCGGGGAGTGGAGCGGCCTTTGGCGGAATAGTTATTCCAGAATTTTGTCATAAAGAGCACGAACGATATTTCTTGCTTCCGACTGACTAACGGAGCTCCATTGATTAATAGATTTGAAATCGGTATTATCTGATATTTGATCAATTCCGCCAATAAGACGTATCTGAGATAATTTGCGAATGATTGGGTCGGTGATTTGCTTTACGATTGCATCGGCAAACGTACTTCCCTGAATAACTTTATATGGACGGTCGAAAAAAGGTGAAACCTGTTCTGCCATGGCTTCGGTAATACCCAAACGATTATGCATTCGTGCTATTGACTCATATGCTTGGCATAAAGCGTCTTCGCGCTCTCTCCATGTTCTAGACGATTGAACTTTCATCAGCAGCGGCATCAACTCCTCCGCACAGATTAACTTCTTAAATGCAGTTCCAAACCATTTCGGGTAGGGTGCATATTGACGTTCCATTAGAAAACATAGATTCATAATATCCTTGACAATTCTTGATCCGATGATGGACGATCCTAGCTCATCCCCCACATATCCGGCGCGCAAAACCAAATGTTCTTCCTGTCCAATCCGATTCCAGATGGATGCCATGGTATATAGCCATATGTCATGCGGATAATACTGCAGATGCTTGCGGAACGTCGTAAGACGCCCCATATCATCACGAAAAACTTCTCCTCCAATGAGCTCAGCCAAGATTTGAGAAGGGAACGTAAGCCAGTCTAATAGATCAATGCCCTTATCCATATCTATTGCTAGTTTAGATACAAGAAACTGTTCTATTGAAGTAATAACAGTCTGCTTTAAATCTACTGGATACCCATAAAAATGTTGTGGACGATGGATATCCAAGATCTGGACGATATCTTTTACTAAGTGCATATCCTTTTCCTGAAGGAGCAATACGACGCGTGGGCCCCAATCGTGATCCGTTGACATTTCGGTATCATATCCAAGTACTTCGCTTCCTGGACCAATCAGCGCCGAGGTATAACTTAAATTAGAGAAATGGTCAGCAATCATAGGTTCTATAAATTCGAAATGAAATCTCTTGCTTAGTTCAAGTCCTTGGATAAAGGTCATAGAATCACACCCCGTTTCGTCAAATAATTTTATTACCGCATCCTTGCCCGGTTCGGTTACTATTTTATTAGATCAGAACTCCAGCATTTTTTTCTTTAGTGCGTACTCAACCAGCTCGGGACGGCTTTTCAGGTTCAGTTTTTCCATGATTTTGGCTTTGTGGGCCTCCACCGTCTTTACCGACACAAAGATCATTTCGGCGATTTCCTTGTTGCCGTAGCCTTTGGCAATCAGCGGCAGGATTTCCAGCTCGCGGTTGGACAGCAGGTCGAACATATCCGCAGGTTCAGCCGTCTTGTCCTTCTTGAAAAATTCCCGCACCAGCGAGGTGGCCATTTTGGGATGTATGTAGGTTTCCCCCCGGTAAATGGTACGGATGGCCAGCAGCAGCTCTTCATCCGGCGCATTCTTTAACACATAGCCAGAAGCGCCGTTTTTGAGCACATGAAACAGATATTCCTCATCATCATGCATCGTCAGAATCAGAATCTTGGTATCCGGGAATTCTTCTTTGATTTTCCCGGTGGCGATCAGGCCGCTTTCCCCCGGAGGCATGCTGAGATCCATAATGAGCACGTCCGGCCGCAGCTTTGCCACCAGGGAATAGGCCTCCAGGCCGTCAGCCGCCCCACCGATGACCTCCATGTCCTCCTGGAAATTCAGGATCATGGAAAAGCCGCTCCGAACGATCGCATGGTCATCCGCAATGACTATTTTTATCAAGTCTTATTCCTCTCCTTCACCATGGACGACCGGAACCTGCAGAAAAACCCTTGTGCCTTTCCCGACCTCCGAAAACACACTGAAGCTGCCTCCAACCAGCTCGGCCCGCTCCTGCATGCCATATAACCCGAGTCCGGTTCCGATCGGCTCGCCTTGCAGATCAAAGCCGGCTCCTTCATCTTCAATGATCAGCTGCAGATTAAGGCCGATCTCTCTTAAAGTAACAGTCACACTGTCCACATGAGCATATTTTAATGCATTTAATACAGCTTCCTGACAGACCCGGTAAATAACGGTCTCCACTTCACTGCCATAGCGCTTCCGGGACAGATGGGATACAAATTCAATGACAAGCCCGTAGCTTTGTTCAATTCGTTTGAAGTAGGTGCGGAAGGCGGCCTCCAACCCCAGATCATCCAGGGCGGCCGGGCGAAGCTCGACGGACAGATTGCGGATATCGTCAAGCAGCCTCATCATGGAAGCCTCGGTTTGCTTCACTTTTTTGAGCACCTGCTCATCATTCGTCATATATTTGAGCACCCTCATATCAACGACGGCGCTCATCAGTTCCTGCGCCACACTGTCATGCAGCTCACGGGAGATCCGTTTGCGCTCATTCTCCTGCGCTTCAATCACGTGCTTCATCATTGAATTTTGAAAGAATCTTTCCTGGGTCTGGAACTGTCTTGTCAAATCCCTCAGCATAAACACCCGGATGCCATTCTCCCGATCAACGGTATGGAAGGAAGCGGCATAAGGCACGACCCCTTTTCCCTTCGTTTCCATATAGACCTGAAAAGACGAGAAACCCTCATTTTCCGGCATGCTGAAAAAGCAGTCCAGGCAGGTACGATTCTCCGTCTCGCTGGTGTATCCCCGGCAGGTGCCGCACAAAGCCCGATCTGCCCCTTGGTAAAGCTGCATGATCACATCATCACCGACAATGTTCTCGGCGGCCGGGTTCATCGCGAGGGTCTTTCCTTCCTTATTAAAAAAGAAGATCGCTTCAATGCTGTTTTCAAACAGCTTCATCATCATCGGAATCAACTGGCCAGTCTCTGCTTGCGCTGTCAATTGGCCATCAGTTCCTTCCCGTTCAAATCTCCGAACCCGCCCTGTGCATATTCCACCATGGCTTTAAGCATTTCCTCCGTTACGCGCTGTTCCTCACCGCGAAAGCCGCCCAGCAGCACCCCCGCTACACGGGCATCATTCCATAACGGCACGGCCCAGAGGCTCCTCAGCTTTTCCGACTGTACTATAGGGTAATTAAACAGACTTTCCGAACCCAACTGTTGATGAACGGATGGAATTAACAGCGGCTTCCCCGTTTTGAACACGATGCCCGCTATCCCCTTGCCGGATTGCAGCACAATGCGCCGGAAGCGGTCATTCAGGTTGCCTGAGGCGTATTTCCATTTGATCACATAGTGGTACTCCTCGGATTCCACAAGAGCAAGAGCCATGAAATCGTAACCGAATGCTTCGCGGACCTGATCAAGCTTCCGTTGATAATCCACCTTATTATTCATCAGCCTAATCTCCTAATTTAATCTTCATCCAGCCATCTGCATAAACTGGAACAGCGGGCCAAGCCCGCTTTTCTAGTTGGATCTATGTCTTCTATAAAGGATATAACTTCTGCTGATATAATTCAATGGAACACTCCACACATGCACCAGGCGGGTGAAAGGCCAAAAAGCGAAAATGGTAAAACCCGCAAGCGCGTGCAGCTTGAAGGACAGCGGCACTTCCCGCATCAGGGAGGCATCCGGACTGAGCACAAACAGGCCGCGGAACCAGATCGAAATCGTCTCCCGGTAATCAAACTCAGGCTGTACGGCATTGGTAACAAGCGTAGCATACATGCCCATAAAAACAATCAGCAGCAACAAGGCATTGACAGCCAGATCGGAGGCCGAGCTTAAACGGCGCACATTACGGAGGGTGAAACGGCGCCAGGTGAGAATGAGCATGCCCAGAAGCGTGATGATGCCAAAAAAGCCCCCCACATAAACCGCGCCCATATGATATAGATGATCATCTACGCCAAGCGCCCGCATCCACGATTTCGGGATGCCAAGTCCTGCAACGTGCCCCATGATAACCGGAATAATCCCGAGATGGAACAGCAGACTTCCGGCCATCAGTTGCTTTTTCTCAATAAATTCGCTCGATTTCGCCGTCCAATTGAATTGGTCTGTCCGATAGCGGAAGATATGTCCGACGATAAATATAACCAAACATACATAAGGGTAAATCACCCATAAAAATTGTTCAAGCATCGCCATTAACGGGCCTCCTCCTGTCTCACACTCGCTTTAAGCGTTTCACGGAGCCCCTTTACCAGATGAAAATAGGGACTGCGAACATTCTCCAAGGCCTTGAGCAAATGATAGGTGCCATCCTCGAGGATGGCCATCAGCAACCGGAAATTCTCGGGTGCTTGCGGATTCGCCATCCACTCGGCGGCATACAGAAACTCGCACATCAACGGAAGATAATCGGGCAGTTCCTCCTCCGGCATTTCAAGGCCGAACATTTCATAGAGTATTTTCAGTCTTGCCAGCATTTGTCCACGCTCTTTGGCATCCTCATATTTGAAATACGTCATATACAGCGCACAATCTTTATTGAAGTCGAAGGTGGAAGTATACATTTCCTGAATTTCCTCCAGGCTGAACTCCTGCATAAGGGACCAATAAGCACGAGCGTGCGTATAACCAGGATTTCCGGGGAGGAAGGACCTCTCCAGGAAATCCGGATGAAAATCCGTCTTGTCAGGGTACATCAGCTGGCGGGAGAAAAAACCGAATGACGGCTTAAGATCATAGAGTGTTTTTACATCAATCACGCCATATCCCTCCGTAAAAATTCTCCTCATACATTTGCTTGCCCGTCTTTTCCGTTCCGGTGCTCATCGGATTTATGGCCGCACAGCCGCTGCAGCCGCCTCCCGTCACCGGACCTCCGAGCGTGTCGCCATAACCGGCCGCGCCTTGTTCACGATACGGATTCATATGGGCTTCTTTATGTGAAGTTGGAATGACAAACCGATCCTCATACTTGGCGATCGCGAGCAGCCGATACATCTTCTCCGTCTGGCGGGCCGTCATACCCAGGCGCTCAAGCCGGCTCTGATCGAATTCCTGTCCGTTTGAATGGGTGCGCATGTAGGAGCGCATCATGGCCATCCGCTGCAAGGCTTCCTTCACCGCCTGCGTATCCCCTGCCGTGAGCATATTGGCCAGGTATTGGATCGGCGTGCGCATTTCCTCGATGGCCGGAAAAATCAAGTCAGGATTGCTGATGGAATCCTTGCCTTCAAAATAGTTCATAATCGGACTAAGTGGTGGCACATACCAGACCATGGGCAGCGTGCGGTATTCAGGATGAAGCGGGAACGCCAGCTTATACTCGATCGCCAGCTTGTAAACCGGTGAATTCTGGGCTGCTTCAATCCAGTCCGTCGATATGCCGTCTCTCTTCGCCTGAGCGATGATTTCCGGATCATGCGGGTCCAGAAACAGGTCAAGCTGCGCTTGATACAGTTCTTTCTCATCCTCTACCGAAGCAGCTTCCTGCACCCGGTCGGCATCATACAGCAGAACGCCGAGATAACGGATTCTGCCTGTACACGTCTCCGAGCAAACCGTCGGCAGGCCCGCTTCGACACGCGGGAAGCAGAAGGTGCATTTCTCGGCCTTGTTTGTCTGCCAGTTGAAATATACTTTTTTGTAAGGACAGCCTGTCATGCAGTATCTCCAACCCCGGCACGCCTCCTGGTCAACGAGGACAATGCCGTCCTCATCCCGCTTGTACATAGCACCGGACGGGCAGGAAGCCACGCATCCCGGATTCAGGCAGTGCTCACATAACCGTGGCAGGTACATCATGAACGATTTCTCGAAATTGAATTTAATTTCTTCTTCAATCTTCTGAATATTCGGGTCCTGCGGTCCAGTGACATGCGCACCAGCCAGGTCATCCTCCCAGTTAGGCCCCCAGTCCAGCTCCATTTTCTCGCCCGTCACGGCGGAATGCGCCCGCGCCACTGGCGAATGCTTCTGCTCTTTCGCAGTTGTCAAATGCTCATAATTATAAGTCCATGGTTCATAATAATCCTTCATTTCGGGCATATCAGGGTTGTAAAAGATTTTACCGAGTGCTACCTTGGACAGCTTGCTGCCGGATTTCAGCTCCAGTTTTCCCTTCTTGAGCTGCCAGCCTCCCTTATAGACCTCCTGATCCTCCCACCGCTTGGGATATCCGATGCCTGGCTTGGTCTCCACGTTGTTGAACCACATATACTCCGCGCCTTTACGGTTCGTCCAGGTCGTTTTGCAGGTCACGCTGCAGGTATGACAGCCGATGCATTTATCCAGGTTCAATACCATTCCGATTTGTGCTTTAATTTTCAAGCCAGTTGACCTCCTTCATTTTACGGACCGCCACGTAGACATCACGCTGGTTGCCAATCGGGCCGTAATAGTTGAACCCGTAGCTGAGCTGGGCGTAACCGCCGACCATCTGGGTCGGCTTCAGGTGAATCCGGGTAGGCGCATTGTGGCTGCCGCCGCGCGTATCCGTGATTTCGGAGCCCGGCACCTGAATATGTTTGTCCTGGGCATGGTACATGAACATGGTGCCGCGCGGCATCCGGTGGCTGACCACCGCCCGTGCCGTCACCACGCCGTTCCGGTTGTATACTTCCACCCAGTCGTTATCCGCAAGCCCGTGCGATTGTGCATCCTCGTTGTTGATCCACACGACCGGTCCCCCGCGGAACAGGGTCAGCATGTGCTGGTTATCCTGGTAGGTGGAGTGGATATTCCATTTGCCATGCGGAGTCAAATACCGCAGCACAAGCGAGTCCTGCCCGCCCTTGATTTCTTTGTCACGCGGACCGAATACCATCGGCGGAAGAGTCGGCTTGTAAACCGGCAGTGCTTCCCCAAACTGCTGGAAGATTTCGTGATCGATATAGAAATGCTGTCTTCCGGTCAGCGTCCGGAACGGCACAAGCCGTTCAATATTCGTCGTAAACGGTGAGTAGCGGCGCCCCTGCTTGTTCGAGCCGCTGAACACCGGTGTCGGGATTACTTCACGCGGCTGTGCCGTAATGCTCTGGAATGTGATTTTTTCGGCTGCCCGGTCGGCAGATATATCCTTGAGTGGCACACCGGAATCCTTCTCCGCCTGCTCATAGGCTTTTTGCGACACACGTCCATTCGTTGCGGAGGACAAATGAAGAATCGTATCCGCCGCCTGGCGGGCCGTCTCCAGCTTTGGCAATCCGCTTTTAATGGATTCGTCATCATGGGTGCCATTGAGCCGTTTCAGCTCCTCATATTCGTCAGCAACAGAGAAGCTGATGCCATGGGCCCCTATTTTCCCTTTCGCGAGATTCGGGCCAAGCGAAGTGTATTTATCGTAAATTTTGGTATAATCCCGCTCTACAATACTGAAGTTCGGCATCGTTTTACCCGGTACCGCTTCAATCTCTCCTTTCGTCCAGTCCTTTACAGCTCCGAGCGGCTGTGCAATTTCCCCGACCGAATCATGGCCCAGCGGAGATGCCACCAGATCCTTGTAAACTCCCGGCAAATGTGTATTCGCCATTTCCGAGAAAACCTTGGCAAGCGAGCGGTAAATATCCCAGTCGGAACGTGACTCCCACAACGGATTGACCGCTGGGTTGAACGGATGTACGAAGGGATGCATGTCGGTGGAGGACAGATCCGTTTTTTCATACCATGTGGCCGCAGGCAGTACAATGTCCGCATAGAGCGGGGTTGTCGTCATGCGGAAGTCGAGGGCAACCAGCAGATCAAGCTTGCCTTCAACATCTTCACGCCACACGATCTCTTCCGGCTTCTGCTCCTCATTCGGACGGGCCAGCAGCGCATCGGATGCCCCAAGCAGATGCTTCATGAAATATTCCTGCCCCTTCGCCGAGCTGGAGATCAGATTGGAACGCCAGACGAACAGTGAACGCGGGTAGTTCTGCTGAGCACCGGGGTCCTCCACGGCAAAACGGGTGGTACGGTCTTTGATCTGCTCTACGGCGTGGGCGATAATATCTTCGTTTGTCTTTTTCCCCTGCTGTGCCGCCTCTTCCGCGAACATCAGGCTGTTTTTGTCGAACTGCGGATATGAGGGCAGCCAGCCCAGTCTTGCGGCAAGCACGTTGTAATCGGCCGGATGCCGATAGCGGACTTCTCCACCCGTAGGCGACTTCAGCGTATCCGTGCCGCTTTCTTCATAACGCCATTGTTCTGTCGCAAAATAAAAGAAGGAGGTTGCATTCTGCTGACGTGCAGCTCCCTGCCAGTCTTTCGCAAAGGCCACAGCAGACCAGCCTTCGATCGGACGGCATTTCTCCTGTCCGACATAATGGGCCCAGCCGCCGCCGTTTACACCCTGAGAAGCGGTCAGCACGACCAAATTCAGAACGGCACGGTAGATGGTATCGCTGTTGAACCAGTGATTGATGCCCGCCCCCATAATGATCATGGAGCGGCCCCCTGTGTCGATGGCGTTCTGCGCAAATTCACGGGCGATCTGCACAACCACAGATGCCTTCACGCCGGTGATTTTCTCCTGCCAGGCAGGGCTGTAATGGGAAGCTTCATCATCATACCCTTTGCTGTTTAATGGGCTATCGATGCGCGCAACTCCGTATTGGCTCATCATCAGATCGTACACGGTCGCCGCATACCGCTCCGTGCCGTCCGCCATTTGTACTTTCATGACAGGAATCACTCGCTTGAACGTCCCATTGCCGGTATTGTCAAAATACGGGAATGCGATTTCCAGCCACTGCTCTCCATGTCCCTCAACTGTAAGCGCGGGCTCGACCTTCGTTCCGTCCTCACGCTCCAAAATCAGATTCCACTTCTTGTCCTGCTCCCAGCGCTGTCCCATTGTGCCGTTCGGAACCATGCATTCACCAGCTGCCTCGTCATAGATGACCGGCTTCCAATCCGCATGCGTCGAAGTTTCCCCGAGATCGCTTGCGCGCAGGAAGCGTCCGCCTTTCCAGGCGTCCTCATGCGGATCAAGCAAAATCAGAAACGGCATATCCGTATACTGCTTGGCATAGTTGATGAACATCGGCTCTTTGCGTATATGATAGAATTCATCCAGAATGACATGTGTCATGGCTTGGGCCAGTGCTGCATCCGTACCGGGATTAGGGGCGAGCCAGTTGTCGGCAAACTTTACGTTCTCCGCATGATCCGGTGCCACCGACACCACCTTGGTTCCCTTATACCGCACCTCTGTCATAAAGTGAGCGTCTGGTGTCCGTGTAAGCGGCACATTGGAGCCCCACATGATCAAGTAACCTGCGTTATACCAGTCCGAGGATTCCGGCACATCCGTCTGCTCACCCCAGATTTGCGGGGAAGCGGGCGGCAGGTCGGCATACCAGTCATAAAAGCTCAGCATTTCCCCGCCAAGCAGGGAAATAAATCTGGCACCCGATGCATAGCTGACCATCGACATTGCTGGAATGGGCGTGAAGCCTGCAATCCGGTCAGGCCCGTATTTACGGATGGTGTAGATTAATTGCGCCGAAATAAGGTGCAGCGCATCTTCCCATTTGACACGGATATGGCCGCCTTTTCCACGCGCTGACTTGTAAAACTGTGCTTTCTTCGGATCTTCCACAATGCTCGCCCATGCATCAACCGGGTTGTCATGCTCGGCCAGTGCAGCCTGCCAGAGACGCCACAGCTTGCCGCGCATATATGGAAATTTCACGCGCAGCGGGCTGTATTCGTACCAGGAAAACGACGCTCCCCGTGGGCAGCCGCGCGGCTCAAACTCAGGCATATCGGCGCCGCAGGACGGGTAATCGATCTGTTGATTCTCCCAGGTAATAATGCCGTTTTTCACAAACACCTTCCAGCTGCAGGATCCGGTACAGTTGACGCCATGTGTCGTACGGACCACTTTGTCGTGGGACCAGCGCTGGCGGTATACATTCTCCCATTCTCTATTTTTTTCTTCCAGAATGGACCAGCTATCGGAATAGCTTTCGACAGGTTTGAAGAAGTTGAGATGTTTTTTTCTCATCAAGTCCGAACTCTCCTTTGCGGAATACAAGAGCTAATAATGATTCCATTGTTGATTCACTCGATTACTGCCATTATCCCTTTCCCCCGCTCCTGTTCCCATTAGGGAATATCCTAAAGCGGACGGGGAAATCCCTCATTCTGTGAAATAGAGCATAGAAACGGCTTGGTTTAGGCGCCAAAAAAAGAACCGCAGAAATATCTCTGCAGTTCCTGGATAACAACTCACACTTTCTTTTTGGATAGTATCTATCAAAATAGTGCGTACTGTTTTTTTATTTGTGATCAGTTTATTCTAACCTTACTTTGAAATAAAGGGGAGTAAAACATGACTAAAAAAACAATACGCCTGTTAATGCCGCAATGGCAAGGGGGAAACAACCCTAACTACTCTTTCGGAGCCGAGTTGCTTGCTTGGCTGGCTCCGGATAGTGATCAACCTCTTATTCATGTCCCCGTTCAAGCTTATGATGGAACTCCGCTTGTAAACGAGAACGGTACGTATGGAAGAAAACAGTTGCTGGAACAACTAAAGGCTGCTCATCATATCATTGATGCTCACAAGCCGGATCGCATTGTCATGTTTGGCGGTGACTGTTTAGTCGAGCAAGCCCCATTTGCCTATTTAAACGAACGATATGGTGGGGAATTAGGTTTAATTTGGCTCGATGCTCACAGCGATTTAGTCAGAATAGTCGGGTATGACTACGGACATACATTACCACTCGGCAATCTATTAGGAGAAGGAGATGAAGAGTTCGCAAAACATGTGAAGATCCCTCTAAAACCTGAAAATGTCTTCATCGCGGGATTTGACGTTCCCACAGAACAAGATACAGAAATCATTCATAGACTAGGGATTAAAACTGCTGGAACCAAAGAGTTAATGAACAGTACGGAATCTATTAAAGAGTGGATTAAAGAAAGCGGCATTAAGCAGCTGGCTATTCACCTTGATTTAGATGTGCTTGACCCAAGGGCATTTCGTTCTTTATTATTCGCCAACCCTGAAGCAACTTATGATTTTTCTGCTGCGGGAACCATGCAAATGCCTCAACTGCTTAATCTGATTAAAGAACTATCTGCAGAAACAGATGTAGTTGGATTAGGCATAACTGAGCATATGCCGTGGGATGCCATTAACTTGAAGAATCTGCTTGGAGAAATACCTATTTTAAATAGTTGAAGTCATAAAACGGAATTATGAAAGAAGCATGAACTGCTTAATCTCAAAAATACACTCACGCATTTTATGTTTGCGAGAGTGTATTTTTAAGTAGATGCAAGTGGAAAAAACACTTACAACCCAAATACGTCTTTTTAGGCAAGTTGTTTAAGGATTTGCGCCGGCAAACGCCTCCGCAGCCGCGTACAGAGCCCGGTCTGCTGGTCTTCCAGCATACGAAGATGAAACTCGTCGCTGAGGAAAAATCGCGTTTGTGCGACAAAATCCTCAGCCGAAATTTTGTGTCCATGCTTGTTCAAAAAATCCAGATGATTGCGGATCAAGCTTTCGGTTTGCTCATCATCATGCGTGATGCCTGCTTGCAAACAACGAGCCATTTCGCCCATAAATGCGGCCGCTTCGGTGGCTTGATTATTCAGCCTCTCAACATCCGTTTGTTCAACCTGGAATGGCTCCATGTCATATGTTGCTTGCAAATGTTCATTTTGACCGCTCAGCGCTTCATTCCACTCTTCCGCGTTTGCAAAACCTTTAAACATATCCTTCTCATCCATGGTTTCTCCCCTCATTAACGAAGATATTGACTTCCCTATCGTGTGAATAATGGTGTCCAGCCTTGTTCTGCGGGCAAGCAGAAGCTTCTCCTGGTGCAAAAGAATGGATAACCGCTCTGAATGATCATCCATTAACTTTTTAATTTCATCCAAAGGAATATCCAACTCTCTGTAAAACAAAATCTGCTGCAAACGTTCCAGCTCTTTCTTACTGTACAGCCTGTAACCGGACTCATTGACTTTGCAGGGCAATAATAGTCCAATTTTGTGGTAATGATGAAGCGTCTTGATCGTTACATTGGACAGCTCGGATACTTCTTTTACTGTGTATAGAATGTCATTCACCTCCCTGTTTTCACTTTAAAGTCTGCCCTAAGAGGAGGGTCAAGACATTTCTTCGTGAAATTTAGCCTGTTTTGATTACAGATTGTCATTTATGAGTTCCCTGCCTGCATACTGGTACAAGCGAACTACATATCTTTTTAGTAGCCTATTCGATTTAAGAATGCTCTATTGGGGGGATGTCTTTGTCAGATGCATTTGTGGCCCAGTCACTTGACGAAATTCGTTTCTGGTCCCGGGTGATGAAAGAACACGCTTTGTTCCTTCGTTTGGGTTTTAGGTGTGAAGACACACAATTAATCCATGAGGCTCAGCAGCATCAAGCTATTTTTGAGGACATTGAAAGAAGATCTCATGAGTTCGATTTAAGTACCGATCCGCAAACCATCAAAGAATTTAATACTGAAGTACGCAATGCCGCCATTCATATTTGGGCCTTTAAAAGAAGAATATTAGGGCTTATTCTCCAATGTAAACTCCCTGGTCAAAATAACTTCCCCTTATTGGTCGATCACGTTAGTCGGGAAGCAAACTACTTTAGAAATCGGCTTGAGGAACTTAATTCCGGAAGACTCGAACCTTTATACGACGCAATCATTGATGAGAATATTTTCTTTCTAAAAATAATGGCCGATCACGCAAAGTTTATCGGTCATTTACTCGATCCATCTGAACGGAAACTGGTTGAACAAGCAAGGGAGTTTAGTAATGATTTTGATGCTCTTATGTATCAAGCAATTGATTTAAGTTCAATGCGTCCACAATCACAGACCGTTCCTTTGCTGAGTCAATTTGTTGACGAGAATCGAGTATCCGTAAAATCTTTGCGGGATTTCAAAAAAACAGCACGTGATTTAATCGAGGAATGCCGCATAAAAAGCATTATTCACCCTTTATTGGCAGACCATGTATTCCGGGAAGCAGAGCGTTTTCTGTTTATTCTGGATATGTTTGAGAGGTCCTTGTCGGGCATAAAGGTAAACAAAAGAGAAATCTTGTTTTAATTAACGATTAGAATGGAGGATTTTTGATGCAAATACCAGTTAAAGGGATCCTGTTATGTATGAACAGATCCAACTCCGATTCAGAGCATAACCACACTTCTGAGCAAGATCACACGTCCGAGCTTGATCACACACCTGAGCATGACCACAAGTCCGAACATGATCACAAACTCGTGATCACCTCTTGGGATGGAAGGCCGGTGAACATGCATGTTCACCCCATGGCAGGAAAAACATCTTTTGACGTAGGGCATTACCACCAGTATGCAGGAACTACAGAACCAGCTCCCACCGGGATCCCCCACGTTCACCACTATAATATAGAAACCACTTTCAATGACCAGCATGTTCATTTGCTAAAAGGAACCACAGGTCCCGCCGTTCCTTTGCCAAGCGGCGGGCATTACCACTATTTTGAGGGGTACACTACCGTGAACGGCAGGATTCCGCACACCCACAGCTATCAAGGCAGAACAGGCAACGAAGTCTGACCATGTGAACTACTTCAGTGCGGTCCGCGATCATGGCTTCGAGGAAAACCAAACAAGCTGACGCCGGTTGAGCACCGATGCCAGCTTGCAACTTAGGTTTATTTCAATATCTACAAAATAGGGTCTTGACCACCTTATATCATTGAAGGGATAGCTTAATTAATATTCTACCCCATGAATCCATTGCAATTTTGAATACTCCTTCATGGGGATTCCTGTTGTATCGAACAAACTTTTATCATCAACATATTTATACTCATAAGTATCAACACCAAATGATCTTTTGGCCCCTCCTTCATATGCAGGGTCTACAGCGTATCTTTCCACTTTAACAGGCAGTCCGGTATCTTTGTCGATCTGAACATATTCATGAACTACCTGTGTGCTACCTTCCGGCTGTATATCATCTACCAACAAATTTTGACCATAAAGCTTTATTAGCTTCTTCCCATCCTTCGATTCAAGAAGCCCTTCATTTTTCCACCCTGTTTCGTCAAATATGGCTTTGATGTCAGCAAAGGAATCCCAAGTAAAGGAATCCTCAGCTTCCAGGCTTTCCTTTTCTGTAAGCATATAGTATTTTCCCCTAATCGCCTTTCCGTTGTTATCTCTTGCAACCTCTACCCATTTCGTTCCGTTTTCTAATAAATACGTACTTTTGGGATGGACTGTTCCATCATCTTCTTTAACAAGTCCATCAATTCTTTTGTCGTGAGTTACAGGATCCACCCACGTTTCCACAACAGCATTCACGCTGCCATCCTCAAGATACGACGTCGTCTTCGTATATTCAATACGATTTTGGGTTTCTTTGTTTGCAGACTGAACCACTGCAGCTTTTTTCTTTACAGGCTGAGTTGCTACACCAGGTGCTACACCAGATTCTTCTACCATCGCAAATGCTGCAGTCGAAGTAAGCGCCAGCGATCCAATGATTGTAGATGCGATCAATAATTTTTTCATTTTCAATGTTCTCCTTATTAATTCAATTTTTTTATCAGATACGGCCGTTCTGTACTATTACTTTACCTAGTGACTGCATCCAAGACTTATCAAAATCCCATCATTCTAGCATCATTTTTCGGTTTATTGAAAAGACCAGGAGATTGTAAAGCTTTTTTTGTCATTGGGAATGACAAATGAATATGCAACTGTTTTGTTGCCATCGGTGTAATCATGTACTAATGCCACTACCGGGCTGGATGTTCTATCACCAATGGGATAGTCCTTGTCTGATTCCGCTATCGTACTGTCCAAAGAAGGGAACGGCCTGTTATCATCGCTATAACCGCCTTCAGATACTTCCCCGGAATGATCTGATTGCTCAAGAGAAAGCCCTACATAGTCTTGCCAATGAAGGTATGCATTATCGTAATCTATGACCAGTGGCCCGGCTGCCGAATCAATATTCAGCTCGTAAATTTTATTTGTGTCCGCGTCCATCGTAAAAGAGATTCGATACTGGTTGGAATACATTGTCATTGTATAGTAATTAACAACCAAGTCAGGCCTTGACGTATCGAAGCTGGTAAATGAAGATCCCTCAAATCCGGTACTTACGTTGTCTTCCAGATCAGGAAGCAGTTTTTTTTCTCGCAGCGTCTGCAATTCGGCATAGCATACTGCGTTGAGTTTTTCTAGGTCGGCTTTTGATAATTGTGCGTTCTGAACGACAACAATGTCTTTGGAATTAACACGTTTATCATAGAGAAGGCGCAGTTTGTCTATCACACTATACTGTGTGGAATGGTTATTTTCTTGAACTTCAATTTTCTGTAAATGGATTTGTCCCAACAGTTGCTGATCACTGGCCTTGGAAAGCAGTAACGGAAATACTGCAGAAAATGCCATCAATAAAATGAGCAAAAGGAATATGGTCATGATTTTAAATGTTTTCATTTTCCATATACCTCCTTAAAACGGATATATACAGAAGTTCCGTGATCAGGAGCGCTTTCAAAATCCATGTCGGCATGGTGTATTTCGATAATCTGTGAACATATGGTCAACCCCAGGCCTGCGCCGCCCTCTGCTCTGGAACGCGATTGATCCACCCTATAAAATGCTTCTGTGATTCTGGATAGCTCTTCCGGCTCCATCCCTTTACCATTGTCCGTAATGATGATGTTATATCCCCCGTTTTCCATCTTACCCAGGAAACGGATGCACCCCTTAGTTTCTATGGATTTTCTTGCGTTATCCAGAAGATTGAGGCAGACCGTTTTCATTAAATCGGGCTCTATTAACAAATTTGCCTCATCTACCTCCATGACCAGTTCTATCCCTTCGCGCTTGAGTATAGGTGAAATTACGCTCTGCACGGATTCAAATAAATGAGACGCGGGAACCATTTTCATTTTGAATTGCTGTTTCTTCAATACGATCAGATCCATTAACTTAAGCGAAAGGGCTTCCAGCCTTCTTCCTTCCTGAAAAATGTGATTGGCGTACAGGATCATCTGCTCCTGTTCAACGTTTCTCGAACGAAGTATATCGGCGTAACCGATAATAGAGGTCATCGGTGTCTTTAACTCATGGGCAAAGCTTGCCATAAAATTTTCCTGGCGCCGTGCAGCATCTTCCAACTCCGCTACCATATGCTCCAGACTCCTGGACATATGGCTGAATGCCTTGGAAAGCAAACCGATTTCATCATTACTTTCCCGGAAAGTCGGAAGTTTGAAATCCCCTTCAGCAATGCTCGTGGTTGCCCTGGCAAGTGTTTTGATGGGTTTGGTCAGCCAGTAAGCAACAAATAATATCAGAACAAAGCTCAATCCAATCATGCCCAAAATCAAGCTATAAAAAATCTGGTATTGATTTTCCCTGCTTTTAAATACTGAGGTAATGTCCCGATAGGTTTCGAGGTAAAAGGTTTCTCCGTCAGACACAATAGTGCTGGCAACCCTGATGAAATACTGTCCGTCCAGCGGCACTACTTCATAACCTTGGGTACTGTTATCCAGCCTTTTGATCAATTCATTGTCAAATCCCGGAGCTCCGGTGGTATGGATGGTTTGATAATTACTGTTGCTGATTCGGAACGGGACGGTCCCGTTGGAAGTACTCACGGTAATGGTTTGTAAAGCGTTGACGGCACTTTGGTATGTTTTCGAAAGTTCTTTGTCCAAAGCTGCCCGCAGAATATCATTTTCTTTGAAAGAATAACCTACTTCCTGCTTTAAAGCAGATTGAAAGAGTGTCTTGATCATTATGGAACTGCCCAAGCTGAACATAAACAAAGTAATAATACTTGTACTGAAAAAAAACTTCCAAAAGAGCTTCATGCATTCACCACAAATCGATATCCAACTTTGTAGACCGCAATAATTTTATCTTCCCATCCTATCTTCTTTCGCAGTCTCTGAACGTGCAAGTCAACGGTTCGGCTGTCGCCCATATAATCATCGCCCCATATTTTTTCATAGATTTGTTCCCGGAAAAGGGCGATGTTTTTACTGCGAACAAAGAGTAACAGCAGCTCATACTCTTTCAATGTCAGTGTAATTATGTCCTCTCCCTTTTTAACAATACGGGAAAAGGTATCGATAGAGATATCATAAATTTCCAAATAGCGATCACTTTTTTTATTACGCCGTAAAACGCTTTCGACACGGGCCAGCAGCTCAATGATCTCAAAGGGTTTAGCCAGATAATCGTCTGCCCCCAGCTTGAGCCCTTTCACTCTCTCCTCCACGCCCGCTTTAGCAGTAATAAAAATAACAGGAATATCCCGTGGTTTGATATATTCAAGAGGCTCATATCCATTGATCATTGGCAGCATAATGTCAAGCAAAATCAAGTCGTAGCTATTTTGCTCAATCATTTCAGCAGCCTGTCCTCCATAATAGGCACAAACACAACGATATCCGGCTTCAGTAAGATTGATTTTAATTAAGTCGGATATGTTTTTTTCATCTTCAACAATAAGTATATTAATCATTCGTAGGTCACATATAATCCATCCAATGTCCCCTATTTAAAGGTGGCTGGATTCTTTTCCTTTCTCCGACTCCAACTTTGTTGGGTGTTTATGTTGTATCCATTGATTATACTTGAAAAATGTATCAAAATTGCATCATCAGCAATCGGGCCTGTCATCCAACTTTTGTAACTTCCTTATCGTTGACAAAACCAAAAGCTGAATATATAGTGTAGACAGCTACACAAATCCAAGGAGGAGCCTATGCCAAGTGTTTTCGACATGTACCCCTATAGCCTATACATTAAACTTATCGCGCAAAAGGTTCGGGAAATCATCGACCAGCTTCTGAAGGATCATAGTTTGAATGCCTCGCAAGCGATTCTTCTGTCGCATATTCATCAATCCATAGAAGAGAATATGGAGATCAACCGAAAGTTTCTTGAAAAAACAATGGCTTTAAGCGGTCCGTCTGTGACAAACTTATTGAACGGTCTGGAGAAGGCCGGATTTATCACACGCAGCAGTAACCCTGCCGACGGCCGTAACCTCCGTATTGAAGTAACGGCCAAAGCCAAACAGTTTCTTAATGAGAGGAGTGATGCCTTCTCGAAATCGGAAGAATTGATCACTGAAGGGATGTCAGATGCCGAAAAAGCCATGTTTGCCTCTTTGCTGACCCGTGCTTTTGAAAATGTTGAAAATCACCTGTCAAAGTGATGAATTTGCAGGTGTATGATTATTTTTTTAAACATATATATAGACGGCTACATATCTTACGAAATTATAATTTAGGAGGTTATCATGATGAAGTTATCCAGAATCGGACTCGGTTGAGATCGTATGTCAAATGCCAATGAAACAGTTAAAGCTGCGAGCATTGCCGCCATTCATGCCGCGTTAGAGAGTGGAGTTAATCATCTTAACACGGGGGATTTTTATGATGCGGGTCGAAGCGAGATGCTCATCGGCGAAGCCGTGAAAGGGCATAAAAGAGAGCAATATTTTATCTCGCTGAAGTTTGGGGCATTGGGTGCGCCTAACGGCTCCCTGTATGGACTGGATGTCTCCCCCCATCATATGAAGAATTATCTTACTTATTCGCTCAAACGGCTCAATCTGGACTATGTTGATCTGTATCAGCCGGCAAGAATCGATCTGGGGATCCCTGTTGAAGAAACGATCGGCGCCATTTCCGAGCTGGTTCAAGCAGGCTATGTCAAGCATATCGGAGTCACCCAGGTCGATGCGGAGACGTTGAGAAGAGCGCATGCCACGCATCCGATCCGCTTGGTTGAAGCCGAATACTCGCTTTTTAACCGGAGTATCGAAATAGATATTTTGCCCACTGCACGGGAATTGGGGATCGGCGTCGTCGCTTTTGGGGCGGTGGCTCATGGACTTCTTGCCGGTGATTGGACAGAGAAGCGAATCCAACAGAGCAAAGGAGGCTTCGTTCCGTTATTTTTTGAAGAAAACATAGAGAAAAATGTTGCTCTGGCAAAGAAACTGGGTGAGATCGCCGCCAAAAAACAAATGACGTTATCGCAACTGGCGTTTGCATGGATGTTATCCAAGAGGGAAGACATCATTCCGCTCATTGGAACAGTATCGCCGGCTCATCTTCAAGAAGCTTTGCAATCGCTCGATATTCGTCTGACTGAAGATGATATTAAAGAGATTGAAAATGCGATACCGGAACATGAGATCGCTGGTGCTTCTTTCCCCAATATGCAATTTAGAAACGGTAAGGTTGTTCTTGGATAAAGAGCCCACAAGAAGAACACTGTAAAACATAATGAGAAGATGTTGTTGTCGTGATTATCGTTACCGGAGCCAACGGGAAATTGGGTCGGACTATCCATCGCATCGTTGTGTCGGACGAAGAGTTTCGGGAGCGTTTGATGTCTCAAGATGTGCCGGAATCGAGTTAAATATGCGGTTGGGGATGTTTCAGGCAAGACGTCATGGCGATTTCGCGCAAATCGATCCTGCCTGGCTAATTTGATCGGTCGCCCCCCAATGAGTTTTAAAGAGGTCTTGATAGAGTCGATTTCTCAGCAACAAGTTTGATTGCGTTAGCGCATGCCAATAGGGCATCCAGTGAGGATGCCTTATTGCTGTCATGATCCATTGACAACCTGGATGTTATTGATAAAGCCATCTTCTGGTGTAAATATCGGGGTAAACTTTTTCGTTCTCACATCATATTCATATAATCCGCGTTTATTTTTCACAATCGCAATGGCATAGATTTTGTTACCGTCTCTGGAGTAATTAGCGTCGCCTCTTTGTAATCTTACCGCCTCCCATTGGCTCACATCAGTCGAACGATCAGCAAGATCATAATCAATCACAGTTGAGGGTATTTGCCCCTTATTGTATTCTTTATCAGAAAAAGCAATGACGTGACCCTCCTTATGCATCAGCATCCGAATCCAGTAGTTCTTGCTAAAAAGCTTTCTCTTCTCTTTAAAATCAAAGTCCGTTTCATACACAGTATGGGTTGGCATTTTAAAATTATTTTGCCCGGCTGGACCGTCCTGGTGTGCGAGACTATAATTTCTCTGTTTTAAGGAATACGCGGAGATATAGATTTTTTTATTGCTGTGATCTACCGTAATTGCTTCTATAATCGTATCATTATCTCCCCATAGTTCCATTTTTTTGGTTTTAAGATTGATCGCTCCTAACCTTACCACTTGCTCTCCTTTCACATTAGCCGCAAAAAACAATTGATCTCCTGATGGGATCACATAATTGACAGCAAACAAATTATCAGTAAGCTGAGTGCTTTTATTGCTGCTTAAATCTCTAACAAAGATTTGATCTCCATATTCCTGATCCGCACCCACCCTTTGCGTATAATAAACTAACTGATTTGTTTTATCATAATAGCCCAAAGGATATTGAGCTGTATAATCGAATTCAAAAATTTTCTCCAATTTTTTTGTAGAAGTATCGTAACTTAAAATCTGTGTCTTTATTTCTCCATTTTCATTGGTTGTTGCATATTCCGAGTAAGACATGGTAATGTAATCTGCTACAGGTTTTGTTATTTTCACCTCTGAATTAACATCAGGACTGTTATTTTGAATGTTTTTGTCTTCTGAAATGACTTCTTTAGACGAGCATGCGATTAGTAGTACAAATATCAGCAATAAAGATATCAAGGTTTTTAATTGTTTCTTCAAATCACTCTCTCCTTAATTTCTAGGTTCTGTAATCAAGTATGCCTATGGCAGAACGCCATAGGCATATTTGATACAACTTAAAATTGGTAATAGTATCTACCTGGGAAGGATAGAGTGTCACTATACGTATAACCGAAGTTTTGACTATTCCAGCCCCAGAAATAGTTATCTAATACTGCATCAGGAAGAGATCCAATATCATTTTTATATACGGTTTTCGAAATATTGGTATCTAGTGCTCTTGCTGTTATCGGAGTATTGTGTACGGGATTATCAATTTGTCGTTTAGTAGCAACGTCACCCGCACCAAGCGTTTTACCACTCGATCCTTTTGTTCCGGAGCCACCTACACCCGCCCGGAAAACAGTGAATCTACCTTCTCCCGTCACTGCACCTGCTGAGATAGTTACTTTTTGTCCTGAACCATATGTGTATGTACCTGCAGGTAAGCGTCCCGGATAAGGAACAGTAGTAGATGGAATGTCTGCTGCTATTGCTTGCTTCGATGCCATGCTTTCATCTACATAAACACGAACGATATGTCCGTCTGAACCGTACATCACTGCTATTCCCGGAGCTGGTTCAGGCAAATCCCACCCGAGGTCAACAACAGGTAAGTCCTTTACAGATTCCGCTACGGATTTAAAAAACTCATCCTCTGCAGCTCTTCCTTCAATATCTGGCACTTCTTCTTGCACTAAACTCTTCAAACCTTGTTGTTCGTCAGCATGTTCTTCGGCGCTTGTGTCGTATGTTACGATTGGTTCCAGATCTGCATCATAAGTAAGAGTTGTTCCAGGTTCAAAAGTGGTCGGTATTTGATGTTTGATCGAATCAAGGTCAAGCAATACATCTTGCGATAATTTGTCATCCGCTAGAGCATCCTCAGCAGCAGATGCCACTAAAGTGGACGACAAAAATAAAGCAGCAGAGAGACTTAGAGTTACCCATTTAAAAGTTGGCTTGGACGATTTCATGCTTTCTTGCCTCCTAATCAGTAGTAATTTTTAGCAGTTACGTTAGAGAAATAACGCTTTTTATTACTTCTGCAGTTACAATCTAAGGTGCAAGAAATTTTGATCCCTCCTTTCATTTATCCAACAATAGTCATTATATAGCAATAGAAATGATATTTTGTTACATTTTTTTCATAATCATGGATTTTTATGTGGTAGTTTTCTATTTTCTATGAATATTCGTCGTCATATAGCAGCATTTTTATCTTGCCAGAAGCCGGTAAAGTCCCATCTTTAACCTTCTTTTGTCATAAAGAAAAAAACTCCTACAAATAATCACCGTTAAATCCATGATCATCTGTAGGAGTCTATTTTCATGATGTGCTGCCAGAAAGTCAGATTATTATCTTTTTTCTTAATGCCATGTTTTCAAAAAGGGAATGCAGTCGAATGAATATACAGCATGCGAGATGTCATTATTTCTTTCAGGAGTACCTTTCAAGCAAGCCATTCCAAGGCGACCCTGCACAGAAACATGATTTCACGCAAAAGCTGTTTTTCATAAGGCCCATTCCCTAATTCCATTTATATACGTTATGATTTTATTCGCTTAGCCTTGCAGCTCGGACAGCCGGATGCCGCGATGCTCACGCGCCGACTGGTTAGCCGCTTCCATGAGCTTGGTCAGTTCAACGGCATAAGCCACATTCTCATCAGCCGTGGTATCTTGCTGAATATGACTAATCCATTGCTCAAACGCACTCTCCCGTGGTCCTGGAACCGGAAGTTCTACCCAAGCATCCTTATATTCTTCTTTCCGCGAAGTGCGGATCAACAGCTTTTCATCCGGCGTTCCGTAGAGAATCGAACCTTCCGTCCCATGAATTTCGACACTGAATGGGGAGAAGTTGTTCACGAACCCCGCTTCAACAATTCCGATTGCACCCGATGACGTCGACAGCGTTGCAACGGCGTTATCCTCTACTTCTTTTCCCGTAACATAGCCAAACTCCGCCTTCACTTCCTCCACATCCTGCTGCAGGAACAGCCTTGTCAAATACATCGGATGGCAGCCCAGATCAATCAAAGCACCGCCCAGGCAATCTTCCAGCTTGTAGAAAGAGGATGGCAGCCAGCCCGCTGTCGCCCCGTTATGGGATAAGCGGACTCTCACCTGAGTGACCTGGCCGAGCAGCTCCTGATCCAGAATGTCGCGAATCGCCAGTGTGTAGCCGTCGTTCAACCTTGGCAGCGACACGGTCAACTTCACCTTGTTACGGTCCACGGCATCCAATATTTCGTTCACTTCATGCAGCGTCGGCGCCAGCACCTTTTCGGTAAAAATATGCTTGCCTGCGGCAGCCGCCTTCAACATCACATCGCGGTGCATATAGGTTGGAGCATCCACAATGACCGCATCGATGTCATCCTGCGCGAGCATTTCATCCAAAGAAGCATAAAACGCCACACCTTGCCGATCTGCAGCTTCTTTACCCCGCTCCTGATTTTCATCCCAAACCGCTACGATTTCGGCATCAGAATGCGCCCCCGCCTGCTTGGTATAATCCCATGCATGAACATGCCAATAGCTAATTTTTCCGATTTTGATCATTTCCCGCCACCTCTTCAATCCTATTCAAAATAGACCGTTTTCCCCGTTCGCGCCGACTCGTAGATCGCTTCCAACACTTCCGTTACAACAAGCGCCTGTTCCGGTTTCACCATCGGTTCGGTACCGGATAGGATACTCTCGATCCAAAGTCTGCACTCGCGGGCAGCTTGGCTTTCCGATTTCCCGTCAAAATATGCGACTCCGCCCGTATTCAGTTCAGGCAGTTTCGTATACAGTTGGCCGAGCTCTTCCCCGTTGATCCGCAACCCGTCGCGCATATCAGCACCAGCCTCGGTTCCGCACAACGTAGATCTGGCCTCGCCTACGTCCAGCGTGTTCAGCGCCCAACTGGATTCCAGCACAACGGTTGCGCCGTTTTCCATCGTAATGAAACCAAATGCCGAATCTTCGACGGTAAACTTCTCCGGATCCCATGGACCGAATGCATTCGCAGCGTCTTTTTTGCCGCCGAGTTTATGGTACACATTCCCGACAACGCTTTTCACCTTATAGTTGTCCATCAGCCACAAGGTCAAATCAAGCGCATGGGTGCCGATGTCGATCAGCGGGCCACCCCCCTGTTCCTCTTCGTTCAAGAATACGCCCCAAGTCGGTACGGCACGTCTGCGGATCGCATGGGCTTTGGCAAAATAAATATCGCCCAAATCGCCGCGTTCTGCTATTTTTTTCAGCAGCAGCGAATCCGGCCGGTAGCGGTTGTCATAGCCGATGGTGAGCTTTTTGCCTGTGCGTTTCGCGGTTTCCAGCATCGCTCTGGCTTCTTTGGCCGTTTTAGCCATAGGTTTTTCGCACATGACGTGTTTCCCAGCTTCCAAGGCATCGATCGTAATAAAGGAGTGGGATTTGTTAGGTGTGCACACATGAATCAAATCGATGCTCTCATCTTTAAGCAATTCTTTATAATCCGTATATATGGCGATATCCTCCCGGCCGATTTTGCGGGCTGATTCGATTGCGCGCTCCTCGATAATATCGCAGAATGCCACCAATTCGACGTTTTTCTGGGCACTCAGACTTGGTATATGTTTGCCGTTAGCGATTCCGCCGCAGCCGATAATGCCGACACGTAATATTTTCTGTTCCTGTATAGTCATTGGCTTGGTCATCTCCTTGATTTTCATTGTTCTTCTGTGAAGGTGCTTCGATAGACATTTTGTTTATAATATTTGTCGAAGAAAGGTAAGACTGGTTTCGATCGATTCCAGCTGGGGAATCTCGTATTCCTCCTGCTCCACCGTGTACCATTCCACACCACTGCGTTTGCCGGCCGCCGTAATTGCCTTGAAGTCCAAGATGCCGGAGCCGATCTCCGTATTCCGCTTATTCTGCTCGCTTTTCATATCCTTGATATGCAAAATACGGCAGCGGTCTTTGAACGATTCAATCCAATCCGCGGCGCTAAAGCCCGCATACTCAGCCCAATATGTATCCAGCTCCAGGAACATATGCTCAGGCCGTGTGTTGCTTGCAAGCAGTTCGAGGCCTGTCAGGCCGTCATGCTTTTGGAATTCGAAGCCGTGGTTGTGGTAGCCGAAGCGAAGGCCCTGCTCTTTGCAGCGTTCACCGATCCGATCGAAGATTTCAGCTGCCCGCTTGTAACTGTCAGCGTTTTCACGGAATTCTTCGGGAAGCCCCGGACAAATAATGTAAGGACTGCCGATGACAAGCGAATACTCGATCATTTCCTCCAACCGCTTCACAAGGTCAGGCATGCCGATATGGCTGCCCGCTGCCCGCAGTCCGTATTCATCCAATGCCGTCTTCAGCTGTGCAGCCGATGTACCAAAATACCCGGCGAACTCAACGCCGTTATACCCTATTTCCGCCACCTTTTTCAGCGTGCCCAAAAAATCCTCGCTCGTAAATTCTTTGATCGAATAGAGCTGCAGCGCTACATTCTCCATTGAAATACCTCCTCCTTCCATTAATAAGTAAGGTAAGGATATCAAAATCGACTCAGAAGTAATACAATGAAGCTATTCGAAAGTATAAAATATTTGTCATGGTTAATCGAGGTGCTGAAATGATGACCGAGCCGTATTTTGAATCCAACCGGTCCCAATCCGGGTCGATCCACTATCCTTATGAAAGCATGATCCACTTCGGTAAAGAGCCGCGCTGCCTTGTGGAACCCCACTGGCATCTGTATATTGAAATCTTATATTTTCTTTCCGGCAAGGCCAAGGTTTATTTGGGAGG
This sequence comes from Paenibacillus terreus, assembly GCF_042138595.1. Classification (NCBI taxonomy): domain Bacteria; kingdom Bacillati; phylum Bacillota; class Bacilli; order Caryophanales; family Paenibacillaceae; genus Paenibacillus; species Paenibacillus terreus. Next base: position 397,775 of record NZ_JBHIRX010000004.1, read on the forward strand.
CAAATGCCATGTCCTTGGGCAAGGCGATCTGATTCTGATTCATTCCCATGAAACGCATTCGATTTATTCCTTGGATGACAAGGTCTCTTATATCGTCGTTAAATTTGATCCCGAGATTCTGTATTCGACTTCCCGGACCATTCTGGAATCAAAATATATTCTGCCGTTTACCCTAGCCGAATCCAGTAGTCAGCGAGTTTTTACCGAGCCAGAAATTAACGATACGCCAATTCCCGGCATGATCTGGGAGATTTACAATGAATTCAGCGCCAAAAGCTTTGGCTTCGAGCTTGCCGTGCGTACCCTCATCTGCCGCGTTTTTTTATGGTTCCTGCGCCAGACCCATCACCAGCATTGGAACTGGGAGGTGGCGCATTCGCTGAATGACAGCGACTACCAGATGCTGCAGAAAGTGTTCGAATATATCGACTATAACTATATGAACGATATTAATGCCCAAACCGCCGCCCGCCTGTGCAATATGAGCTACAGCTATTTTTCCAGAAGATTCAAGGCAATCATGGGCAAAACATTCACCAATTATTTGAGCTACATCCGGATTACCGAGGCGGAGAAACTTCTCCTCACAACAGATAAAAGCATGACCGATATCGCGCTGGAAGTCGGTTTTTCTAGCTCCAGCTATTTCATCCAGCAGTTCAGAAAACACAAAGATATTTCTCCCTACCATTTCCGTAAAAAAGGAAAAGCCTGACACGTGTGGTGACCACATTCAGTCAAAAAACTCCTACAAATAATCACCTTTGAATCCATGATCATCTGTAGGAGTTTATTTTCATTTATCTATACTCAGTTTTTATCCATCCATTGAAAATGGAACGTTCCTTCGCGGTCTGTCCGCTGGAAGGTATGGGCTCCGAAGTAATCCCGTTGTGCCTGCAGCAGGTTGGCTGGCAGACGCTCGGAACGGTAGCTGTCATAATAAGCCAGCGCGGATGCGAAAGCAGGAACCGGAATGCCTCTCGTTACGGCAATCGCTACAACTTTTCTCCATGCTTCCTGATAGCTTTCAATTACTCCGCCGAAGTAATCGTCCAGGAACAGGTTTTTCAGCTCAGGGTTGCGGTCGTACGCATCCTTGATGTTTTGCAGGAATCTGGCGCGGATAATGCAGCCGCCGCGGAAGATCATCGCAATTTTGCCATAGTCAAGATTCCAGTTATATTCTTCGGAAGCGGCTCTCATTTGTGCAAAGCCTTGGGCATAAGAAGCGATCTTGCTCGCATACAGCGCTTTACGGACTGCCTCGATAAGTTCTTTGGCATCGCCGTCATAGGCTGCTGTCGCAGGGCCGTTCAGCTTTTTGCTTGCCGCCACACGCTCTTCCTTCATGGCCGAGATGAAGCGGGAGAATACGGATTCCGTAATAATGGAGAGCGGTACGCCCAGATCGAGGGAGCTTTGGCTGGTCCATTTGCCTGTACCTTTTTGGCCTGCGGAATCGAGGATCACATCGACCATCGGTTTACCTGTTTCAGGGTCTGTCTTGGAGAAAATGTCAGCCGTAATTTCGATCAGGTAGCTGTCCAGCTCACCTTTGTTCCATTCGGAGAAAATCTCATGCAGTTCGCTGGTGCTTACATTCAACACATCCTTCAGGATGTGGTACGCTTCGCCGATCAGCTGCATATCGCCGTACTCGATGCCGTTATGCACCATTTTCACATAGTGACCGGCGCCGTCCGGTCCGATATAGGTCGAGCAGGCATCCCCGTTCACTTTGGCGGAAATGGCTGTCAGGATAGGCTCTACCAGCTCATATGCTTCCTTCTGGCCGCCAGGCATAATTGCAGGACCTTTCAATGCGCCCTCTTCACCACCGGACACGCCCGCCCCGATAAAGCGGATACCTTTGTCCGACAATTCTTTATTTCTTCTTTGGGTATCAGGGAAAAAGGCATTGCCGCCGTCAATCAGAATATCCCCTTGCTCCAGATGAGGCACCAGCTGATTGATCGTGTCATCCGTTGGCTGGCCAGCTTTAACCATGATTAATATTCTGCGGGGTACTTCAAGGGATTGAACGAATTCTTCGATGCTGTATGTACCCACAAAGTTTTTCCCTGGGCTTTCTTCCAGGAGCTCCTTCGTTTTTTCAGCAGAACGGTTATATAAAGAGACGGAGAATCCCTTGCTTTCGATATTCAGGGCCAGGTTTTTACCCATGACCGCAAGGCCAACGACACCAATTTGTTGTTTGCTCATAGTTCTATCCTCTTTTCTTAATTAATCTATATTAAAGACGATGTGTCTGGCGGCCTTTCTGTTTAAGCACGGCCGCCGCACCGCCTGAATTTCGGATGTGATAAATGATGCTTACTGAACTGCTTTTTTCCAGTCAGCCGCAAATTTCTCCAGGCCTTGATCTGTCAACGGATGCTTGGAGATTTGTTCGATAACGGAGAACGGAACAGTTGCGATATGCGCACCGGCCATAGCTACACGAGTAACGTGATCCGGATGTCTTACGGAAGCCGCGATGATTTGCGCATCCAGGTTATGGATACGGAACAGCTCAGCAACTTTGACGATCAGCTGCACACCGTCTTCCGAAATGTCGTCCAGACGGCCCAGGAATGGAGAAACATAGGTAGCACCTGCACGAGCAGCCAGCAGAGCCTGGTTAGGCGTGAAAATCAGTGTTACGTTCGTTTTTACGCCTTTTTTCGTCAGGTAGCGGCAAGCCTCAAGGCCGGCAAGCGTCATAGGCAGCTTGATCGTGATATTTTTATCGTTGTTGTTGATTTTGATCAGCTCTTCAGCCTGGGCAATCATTTCTTCAGCAGTTACCGCGTCTGGAGTCACCTCTGCAGAGACCGATTCTACCTCAGGTACAGCTTGCAAAATTTCTTCAATCCGTTTTTCGAAGGATACGCCTTCTTTAACCACAAGGGAAGGGTTCGTTGTTACACCGGACAGAACGCCGATTTTGTATGCTTTCTTAATGTCTTCCAGGTTTGCAGTGTCCACAAAAAATTTCATCGTAAATTACCTCCAATAAGTATGTGTTTAATATATATGAATTAAGGGGTTACCAGGGAATATTCAGTGCTTTTGATGTTCTCTTCATCCTTGGCGTCAAACCACCAGTGATGACCGTCCCTTGCGAGCAATTTATCCGCCTCGGCGGGTCCGTAGCTGCCTGCGGCATAAGGATACAGCGGAACGAGATTTTCCGCGAAGGCTTCCAGGATCGGCTGTACCCACTGCCAGGACAATTCAACTTCGTCCCAATGGGCAAAATACGTTGCATCGCCATTGATCGCGTCAAATATCAGGTTTTCATAAGCCTCCGGCAGATCAGCACGGCTCGAATGCAGTTCGATGTTCGCAGGCTTGATCTCCCCTTTATGTTGAGGATCGTTCATATTCAACTGCAGCGTGATGCTTTCATCCGGACTCATCTCAATGACGAGCAGATTTGGCCGCAGGGAGCTGTCCTTGGCTGAACCCAGTTGCGCTAACGGATCTTTAAACTCGATGACAATCCGTGTGGATTTCTCTTTCATTCTTTTGCCTGTGCGAATGTAGAAAGGAACGCCCTTCCAGAAATAATCATCGATCTGCAATTTCGCCGCGATAAACGTATCGTTCATGGAATCCGGAGCAATTCCTGGCTCGGAGGTATAACCGGCTACCGGCACACCCTTGATGCTTCCTTCCCGGTACTGGCCGCGGATGATGTTCAGGCTGACATCCTGCTTGCGAATCGGCTCCAGAGCTTTCACGACCTGTTTCTTCTTCTCGCGCATCTGATCGATGGTGCTGTCATGCGGAAGCTGGATCGCCGTCATCATGAGCAGCTGCAGCATATGGTTTTGGAACATGTCGCGCAGCGCGCCCACATGATCGTAATAACCCGCTCTTTCTTCAACACCCACCGTTTCATTGGCGGTAATCTGGACGTTGGAGATATAGCGGTTTTTCAGCAGAGCCTGTAGGACAGGGTTCGTCGCCCGCAGCGTTTCAAGCCCCTGCACCATCGGTTTGCCGAGATAGTGGTCAATACGATACACTTCGTCTTCCGAGAATGATTTACTCAGGTTCTCCTGAAGCTCGCGGGCCGACTTGAGATCATGGCCAAACGGCTTTTCAATGACAAGGCGTTTCCAGCCTTGGGTTGAACCAAGTCCGCTGGCCTGAATGTTGGCTGCGATCGGTTCGAAAAACTCAGGTCCTACAGACAGATAAAAGAGACGATTTTGCGGAATGCTCAATTCCTGCTCCCGCTTCTCCACCAGCTGCAGCAGCTTTTCGTAATCTTCTTTGCGGCCGATATCCAGCACGCTGAAGCGGAACGCCTGTACAAATTGCTTGATTTTGGCTCCGTCCGCCCCCTCCCGTCTGGAGAATTCGCGCAGTGACTGCTCGACATTCGCCTGGAAGGTTTCATCAGACCATTCTCTCCGTCCAAGTCCAATCAGGGAAAAGGACTCCGGCAGCTTCTGATCGATAAACAGATTATATAAAGCGGGATATATTTTTCTTTTGGCAAGATCGCCTGTTGCTCCAAACAAAATAAAGGTTGTTGGCTCCATCTTCCTTACTCCTTTCCAATGAGCTGCTTATCTCCCGCATGGCCAAGGTGACTGTGCTGCTTTTTATTGACGGTTGTTTTTGGCAAGCTCTGGTTTGTTCTTTCTGGTTCTACTATAATACTTTTAGAAGCCATATAAGTAATTGATAAATTTAAGAGGAGATATAGATCACATTTATGAGTATAAATTATGAGCTTTACAAGGTTTTTTATTGGGCGGCCAAAACAGGCAGCTTGTCCCAGGCAGCCAAGGCATTGTACCTCACCCAGCCCAGCGTCAGTCATGCGATCAAGCAGCTGGAGGACAGCTTCGGCATCACGCTGTTTCACAGAAATGCCAAAGGTGTGATTCTTACGCAGGAGGGTGCTGTTCTATATTCCTATATCGAACAATCGCAAATTTTAATCACATTGGCCGAAGAAAGAATGGCTGCGCTGAAAAATCTGGCAAGCGGCGAACTGCGGGTCGGAGGCAGTGAATCGCTGTTCAAGCATTATTTGCTTCCATTCATAGAGAAATTCCATGAACAGTTCCCGGATGTCAGATTGCAGCTCAACCACGGAACGACTCCGGAAATTATCTCTTTTCTTAAAGAAGGCAGAATTGATCTGGGCGTTGTACGCATGCCGATTGTGGATCCTCAGTTGGATGTCAAAGAGAGCTTCCAGCTCAGGGAGTGCTTTGTGGCAGGGGAGCGGTATGCCGAGCTGAAGCACGAGATTTTGCCATTGGAAAAGCTGCAGCAGTACCCGATCATATTATTCTCACGCAACAGCCGGGTGCGGGTGGGTATTACGGAGCTGTTCGAAAGCTACGGCTACCATCTGAAGCCGGATATCGAGGTAGGAAGCGTGGATCTGCTCATCGAGTTTGCGCGGCGAGGCCTTGGAATATCCTACGTGACCAGGGAGTTTGTGACAAAGGAGCTTGAGGAGGGCTCTCTGTTCGAAATCCAGTTGGGCGTACAGCTGCCCCCTTCGCGCGTTGGCATCATGACCATGCAGAATTTGCCGTTATCCAGTGCGGCCAACAAATTTATTGAACTTCTGCTGGAAAAAAATTTATGTGATTAATGCCAAAATAATAATTAACGCTAAAAGACCGCTTGCCTTGGTTCAGGTTAAGCGGTCTGTCTTTCTGTATCGTTCATGTTCATGAGGACACCGATTTACTGGTGGCAGTATTCGGGAGGACACTATTGCCTTCCACCAGTGTTGCGGGAAGGAAATCCTGCCGGTTAATGAACTCGCCCTCCATCATATCCAGCAGCCTTTGGATCGCAAGCTCGCCGAGCGCCTTCTCGTCCTGGAGAATGCGGGAGAAATTCCAGCTCTGCAGACTGGGCTCCGGCCCGTCAAAGCATAAAATGGACAGATCCTCCGGCACGCTCAGACCAAGCTGCTCAGCGGCTCTCTTGGCCAAAACCGCGATGTTATACTCCATGGCAAATAAAGCGGTGATGTGCGGATTGCGCACCAGATGCTTTTGGATTTGCTCGATATCCTGATCCATCGTTGCCCCGGAGGAGGGCTGTGTGCTCTCAATCGCGGTAAGCCACAGCTGCCTGTCTACGACGGCGTTTCTCTCCGCATAGGCCTGCACGATCCCGTCCAAGCGGTCTTCCACCGTCGTAATTCCGATCGGGCGCGGCGATACAATGCCGATATGCACGTGACCCAGGCCAAATAAGTATTCCACTCCCATTTTGGCGGCGGCTGTATTATCGGTGGACACAGAAGTCGCGGCGACCCCCTTGAAGCATCTGTCGATCAGGACAAACGGAAAGCGGTTGACCACCATTTTCAAAATTTCCGAGCCGTAATGCTCCGCTTCCGCCGGATAAATAAGAAGCCCGTCAACGCCGAATTCCAGCAGCTCTTTGATCATTTTTTCCTCTTTGGCAGGCTGCCCAAGGGAACGCTTCAAAATCACAAAGCATTTGCCGTCAGAGGCTTCCTCAATACTTGAAATGAGCTTGGTTCCGTAGGTATCGTCGAATGCGGTCACGATCAGACCAAACAGCGGTTTGCGCTCGTTGTCCTCTACGATCCGCTTCCCACTCTGATCTCCTGACACGAATGTGCCTTTGCCCCGCTGCCGGTATACGGTACCGTCCTCAACCAATTTCTCCAACGCTTTTTTGCTCGTAATCCGGCTGACGCGAAAGTCTTCAGACAGCTCCTTCTCCGACGGGACACGGTCGCCTGCCTTGTATTTTCCGGACACAATGTCCTGCTTCAATGCTTGATATACTTGTTCATATAAAGCTTTCATCCCAGCCTCCACCTCATAACCTTCTCTATCTATCGGAATCGGGCACATCCCTCTCTACTTAAGAGGTAGTTCAAAAAGTCATCTTTTGATCACGAAGGAGGTCAGGAAGCGGACTCGACATCGAATCTTGAATTCAGCCGGGCCTTCCGGGGCTCACGTACCCCAAGTACGCTCCGCTCCTCAGTCCCTGGCTTCATTCAACCTTCTTGGTGCTGAAAACCTGACTTTTTGAACACTCACTTAAAGAACCCTTCAAGTATAATTACCTCTCTATTATACCGGAAGGGCTGTTGGCTCGTTTATTTTTTTAGCTGTACGAGAAAGGTTTTGATTTCATAGGGCTTGATGTCAAAGGAGAAAGGCCCTTGCTCGGGACCACCGTCTGCGGCTCTCTCCAGCAGATCGCATTCCTGCCAGGAGACAACGTTCAGCCCGCTGCTGATCTCCACCCGTCCTCTGGCCCCTGCAAATTCATGCAGCCGGATGACGATACGCTCGCCCTCTTCCGCTTTTTTCACGGCATCGATCATGACGTGATCGCAGTTCAGCGAGAACATGGACAGACTGCCGCTCCGCCCCTCAATTCCGGAAAGCGGGTTATTGAGATCCCATGCTTCACGGACCGTCCCACCCTCATACCAGCCGGATGCATGTGGAAGCAGTGCATACGTAAATACGTGTTCACCCTGATCCGCCAGCACATCCGGGTAAGTTGCCGATTTCAGCAAAGTCAGGCGCATGACATTATCCTTGATATCATGGCCGTATTTGCAATCATTCAGCAAGCTGACACCATAACCGGTTTCCGACAGATCCGCCCATTGATGGCCCACCGTTTCAAAGCGCGCGTAGTCCCAGCTCGTATTCCAGTGAGTCGGCCGCTTGACGTTGCCATACTGAATGTCATAGGTCGCTTCTGTTGCCCGCACGTCCACGGTGAAGGCCGCTTTCAGCAACTGATCCTGCTCATGCCAATCGATATGTGTTTCAAAATCAATGCGCGGGCTGGCTGCATACAGAACCATATTCTGTGTGATCACGGACCGGTTATACGACCAGATGAACTGAATGACGGTGCGGACCGGCCCGTTCTCGATGACTTTGCACCCGGTCAATTCGGTAATTTCCTTCATCTTCTCCTGGTAATAAATATCGATATCCCAGGCATCATACTGCATCGGTTTATCCTCGAATAGCTGCAGCACATTGCCTCTCGCCCCCGCAGCCAGCACGTCCCGCCCGTTTTTCACATCAAAAATGCGGGTCAATTGGCCGTTCTCATTCCATGTAACTTCATAATAAGGAGTTGTAACAGAGTTGTTCGTGATCCGGAATACGGAATCATTCTGCTCCTCTCCACCTTGTTCGCAGGTAATGACTGTGGCTCCCATTGACGGGATCTGCTCCAGCTGCACGAGCCAGCTTCCATCGCCGGTCTGCTGGGACTGCAAGAGGGCACCGTTCTCGTTTTTCCAGATCAGCTCCTCGCTGGCCTGCCCCTCAATCTGAACGATACCTCTGCGGCTCCAGGAGGCGGAATTGAAGACGGTAAATGATTGCGGATCATCTCCATTTATGAGCCCTTTGACCGCTTCCGACAACGCCCCGCTTGCAAGACGTTCGGCCTCTTCATATTCGACCTTGCTGTCCTCGTACACCTCCCGGATCGATGAACCTGGAATAATGTCATGGAATTGGTTACGCAGCACGATTTTCCAGCTTTCCTCAAGCTTCTGTGCCGGATAGGCTGACCAGTCACCAGACATGACGCTTTGCAATACGCTTCTCCATTCTGCTTCACGCAGCAGCAGCTCCATTTTCCGATTCATGCGCTTGTTGTATGCCTGGCTCGTGTAGGTGCCGCGATGGTACTCCAGGTACAGTTCTCCATCCCAGGTATGAACATACTGGTCCGTATGCTCGACCGTTTCATGCAGACGGGCAAAAAATTCGTCCGCTCTTCCCGTCTTCACCGCCGGCAGGCCAGGCATCCGATCCAGCCGTCTGCGCATTTCCAGCATCTCGCGGTTGACACCGCCTCCCCCGTCCCCATAACCGTAGGAGAGCAGCAGCTCCTGGTTCACTGCCTTGTCGCGGTACACCTCCCAGCTTCCCTTCACAGTACGTGGTGTAATGCGCCCGTTGTAGGTGTAGAACCAATACTCGTCTTCAGGTGTCGTAATAAAATGGGTGAGAATTTCCGTGCCGTCAATGCCGCGCCATTTAAACGTATCATGCGGCATTTTGTTGAACTGGCTCCAGCTGATTTTGGTCGTCATAAATGTGCGGATTCCCGATTTGACCAAAATCTGCGGCAAGGCCCAGCTATATCCGAATACATCAGGGAGCCATAAATATTCGCATTGCCTGCCGTACTGTTCCCGGAAAAACTTTGTTCCATAGAGCAGCTGCCGTACCAATGATTCACCGGAAGTGAGGTTGCAGTCCGCCTCCAGCCACATGCCCCCGTCCGTCTCCCAGCGCCCTTCCTGTACCCGCTTTCCGATCTGTTCGTAAAGGTCCGGGTAATCCTTCCGGATATAGTCGTACAATTGCGGCTGAGTCTGCAAAAAGATATATTCCGGAAAGAGCTCCATCAGCCGCAGCACGGTCGAGAAGGAACGGGCCGCTTTTTCCCTGGTGTGCTTCAGCCGCCACAGCCATGCTACATCGATGTGCGTGTGACCGATGCAGGTTACCGTTACCGGGTAATGCTTCGGAATATTCTCAATCCCTTCATTCAAGCTTGCACCCGCACGGTATATGCTATCGTAGAACGAATCCGAGCCCGGGGCGGACCAGTCAATCAACAGAAAAGCCTGATCCAGGGCTTTTAACAGCGTTTGTCTTTCCGGCTGCGTCTCCGGCAAATAATTGACGGTATCGAGAGCCGCTTTTGCTGTGAAATACAGATCATCCGTCCTCGTATCCAGACAAGCGATAAACGCCGTTTTAATCTGGTGCTCCTGCACCGTCGGCTTGCCGCCGCCCTCCAGTCCGGACCACAGCCTGAAGCACAGGTTCAGGCTGCTCCCGGCCAGCTCGTCGCTGATGAACACCTCCTGATGATTCATATCCACGCCCTGATAGGGCTCTCCGTTGAGATAAAGCAGGGATTCAAAACCGGAATTGCCGCCCCCGCCCGTTTTGCCGAAGTCGAACACACCGACGATTTTTTCACTTTTCCAATCTGCCGGAATCTCTGCATCCGCCTTGATCCATATATATTTGTCCCGCCCTTCCCAGCGGTCTCCTGTATTCATAACAGACCATTGCCCCTCTTGAGGAGGACGCTGGCCTACCGCCCCTTCCCCGTCCAGTTGAGCCTGGAAGGAGGCAATGGGCAGGATATTGCGGTAACGCCATGTGCTCAATTCACGTATACGGCGTTCAAGCTTTTCAGTCGTCCAAAACATACGTGCAGCTCCCTTCAACGTTGAATCTTTATCCTTTGGATGCTCCGCCGAGGCTGAATCCTTTTGACATATAGCGCTGCGAGAAGATATACAGTACAACGGCCGGCATTGTATAGATCAGTGAAAAAGCCGCAAGCTTGCCGTATTCCACCATGCCGTAGCTGCCGAAGAACTGATAGATGCTGACGGAAGCAGGGAAATTTTCCGGTGTCTGGATCAGAATGTAAGGAACGAAGAAGTTGCCCCAGCTTCCTGAGAATGTAAAAATAGCAACGGTGCAGATACCCGGTACCATAAGCGGGGCCACGATTCTCCGCAGCCCTGTCCACACCGCGGCGCCATCCACCCAAGCGGATTCCTCCAGCTCAATCGGTACGGCATCCATGAAATTTTTCATCATCCATATCCCGTAAGGCAGACCGGATGCGGTCAGAAACAGCATCGTGCCCAGTATGGAATCATCCAGCTTCAAGTAAATAAACAGCTGATAAACGGGTACCATCACCGCCGTAATCGGCAGCGAGGTCATGAAGAGAATGGTGTACATAAAAGGTTTTTTGTACTTCAGACTGTATCGTGACAGCGGGTATGCAGCCAGCCCTGCGATCACAACGACCAGTACGGCTTGCCCGAAGGACAGCAGCAGACCGATGATAAAAGAGCGAATATTCGCAGGGTCCGTAAGGATCGACGTAAAATTTTGCAGCGTTAAGGAGTCCGGAATTTTCAAAGCCTGCTGCGCATTGGGATCAACCGAAGCCAAAATCACCCACAGCAGCGGCAGCAGAAACATCACCCCTATAAGCGTCAGAATGATATAGGGGACGGTTTTTTCAGCTTTAAAACGATTCATCGTGAATTCACCCGCCTTTCCCTATACTTTGACGTTCATGGACCGCATGTACACCAGGCTCGCCAGGATGCCGATCAACAGCAGGATCAGGGAAATCGCTGTACCGTAACCAAGCTGATAATTGACAAAAGCCTGATTATACATGAAAATCGGCAGCGTTTGCGTGGCCGTACCCGGTCCGCCGCCTGTCATGGCATAGATCAGGGTAAATACGCCCAGCGTCTGCAGCGTCACCAGAATCATGTTCGTGACAATGGAGCCCTTGACCGTCGGGATAACGACCCGCGTAAGCACCTGGAACCGGCTCGCTCCGTCAATGACAGCCGCTTCCTCAATCGTTTTGGGCACATCATCCAGCGCAGCCTGGAATACCATCATGGAAAAAGCGGTGCCGTGCCATATATTGGCCACGATCACGCTGACCATCGGGAAGGTGTACAGCCAGGTTACCGGCTGCAGTCCGGCATATCCAAGGATGGCATTCAGGGTACCGTTATCGCTAAGAAAAGCTACCCAACAAAAGGCCACTACGATTTCCGGAGTAACCCAGCCCGCGATGACAATAATGCCGATCAAACGCCGGAACGTCGGATTTCTCTCCTTCATGAGCAGGGCCAACATAAACCCTAAAATCTGCTGCCCCAACACAGCGGATGCCAGCAAAAACAGAATCGTATTCACCATGCTGATCCGAAAATTCGGATCCTGGAACATCGCCGCAAAGTTCTGGAAGCCGACAAACTCTATGTTTTGCGCGGCAGTGCCTGTCAGGGACAGGTTCGTAAATGCAAAATAGAACGTCAACAGGATCGGTCCGGCAAAAAAGACAAGCAGCAGCAGCCATGCGGGAAATAAGAACAGAACCGACCTGAGCGCCGTGTAATCCCGTTTGGCAGCGCGGTCCGTCCGTACCGTCCCGGAAGCCGGATTTGCAGCCACAGTAACACTCCTCTCTTGTTCATCTGCTGGTTAGCGTGTAGTCACAAGATCCTCGCCTACAATTTTCGTGACATTCGCCTGATACTGCTCGGCTGCCTGTTCAGGTGTCAATCTTCCCGTGACGACATCTTCAACCAGTGTCTGAATCTGGGTTGATACGGAAGGGTATTTATCAACAGCCGGGCGGAAATGGGTGTTCTTCAGGAAAGCGGAAGCTTCCTTGAACATAGGGATCGCCTGATACTTCGGATCCTCGGATACATCACTGCGTGGAGACAGATTGTTCTCTTTTAGCAAGAGGGACAGATTATGCTCCTTGTTGGATGCCAGCTTTACAAATTCCCAGGCCAGTTCTTTATTGTCCGAATTTTTCGGAATGGACCAGGCCCAGCCGCCGGACATGGACACAGAGCCTGGGGCCTGCCCTTTTTCCGTCGGCATTGCTGCAAAACCTATAACATCCTTGGACTCCGGCCATGGAGCAGAGCCGCCCTCTCCCCAGGTGCCGATCTGCCAAACGCCGTCAAGGCCGATCGCCAGCTTGCCCTTCGGCATGAGCTGCTGGTAAGCAACCGCACCCGCCTGACCGTTCAATACCTGGGACAGATTCGGCCCGAGCTTTTGCTTGTAGACCTGGTCGATAAATTTGAATGTATTTGTCAGCCCTTCGCTCTTGACAATCCATTTCTTGGACTCCGTGTCATACAGCGGGTCTCCTGTTCCGTACAGCAGCATTTCAAATGTCTGCATGGAGGTGGCTTCCCCGGTCGCTTTGCCTGAGTTCATCCAGAGCGGAACGACATCCGCAGGCAGCTTCTCCTTGATCGTTTTGGCGGCAGTCAAAATGTCGTCCCACGTCTTGGGCTCCCATGGCACCGGAAGGCCGGCCTGCTGGAACAGTTCCTTGTTATACCACAGCCCGCGGGCATCGGTATTATATGGAACTCCATATACTTTGCCGTCCTGGGCGATGACCCCGTTTTTGACATTCTCGGTAAACTGTCCCCACTCGCTCCAGCCTTTCACCTTGTCATCCAGCGGTTCCAGATAACCTGCGCTGGCATCCGAGTTGACCATGAACGTATCCTCTGTCACCACATCGGGTGCCGTATTGGCGGATTTCAGCATCAGAGCAACCTTGGCAAAATAATCGCCTTCCGACACATTCAGCGGAGACAGCTTTACTTCTGCATCCGGATGCGCTTTTTTGAATTCCGGAATGACCTCCTGCTCCAGCCACTGTGTTAATGCCTGATTGGCTCCTCCGCCGGAGCGGAACGTAATGCTGATCACATTTTTATCACTTTCCCCGCCGCCAGCATTCGTACCCGAGCCTCCACTGGAACAAGCCGTGCTTAACAATAAGCCCCCCGTTACCAAACAAATCGTCGCCAATCTCTTGTATCTGCTCAATCCCATCAGAATCTCCCCGTTTCCGCAATGGTATAGGTAACAGCCTGCCTTACGAAGTAAACGCTTACAATTCTGTAGAAAAAAATTTATTTCCTGCCAAGGCAATACGTTAGTGATCAAGGACCTTTGAATAGACTTTATGTATGCTCTGCATCTCCCCCTCATATTGCTATTGTGATTGGGTAAACCTGGCATAAACATAATCTACTTGGTATAGATGATATATGTCAATATGTATTTTGTATTTTCTTCCTCATCATTGTGTTCGACAATTTATTTCTTGCGTAAATACAATTTTCGATTTTCCAAACTACGGCGTGACCATGAGATACGAAACAAGGAAAGCTCCAGGCCAGATGAATAGACCTAAGCTTTCCTTGTTTTGTTAGCTAATTATTCAATTTTGCTTGGGTAGCGACTTGGTGCCCCCCATGCCGAGACATGCACAATATCGCCGCCAGCTCTCCATTGTATTTCATAATCTCCTGAGCGTAGCCCTTGTGGAAAAGAGTCTAAGTTATTCCAATCCAAGCTTTTACCAGCGCCCACAGTCTTGGTAATATATAATTTGCCGCTGTCTTTATGTACCAGGCTAAAAGTAATGGTTGAACGACCTCTGTTTTTCACAAATATTTCAAGATGTCCGTATCCAGGATCTATTTCAAAGCGAGTATTATTCCTCCATATGTCAAACCACTACCTTATTATACCAAAATATTCATAGAAAACACAGCCAAGCTGCGGCTAACACAAACCTAAGGGATCTAGCGGATGGCAATTCCGCTAAGGAGATGGTTTGATAATCATGGAATAAGATAAGACAATACTGGAAATAAACTTGAATTTTTTAACTTAATAAGATTACAATATCCACAAAAGATTTTTCCATAGAAGGAGGGAAAAGATGATAGGTAAAAGTGATGGTCTTCCAATCTTTAAGATGGTTTTAGAAGCAGTTCTGGGTATATTTTTAATTTTTTTTGCAAACCTCACCTTTCTGGGATACCTTTTTATTACATCGTTTATCTCTGAGGTACTATTATATTTTGCTAAGAAAAGTTCAACATATCATGCTAATATCTCAACTATCGGGCATTATTCCTATGCCGCCTCACTAGCGTATACTTCATTACTCGGGCTTTTATATTATTTTGATGCGATTAATGCACAGATTGCAATTTATGGAGTAGTTTACGGTTTATTTCTATTGTTCCCTATAATTGCACTGATTTTCGTTAAGATTAGATAGAAAAGCGACTCTTCTCTGCTACTTATATAATCAAACTCTCCCTGATCATTCAGGTAACTCAACTTTCGCAGAGGACAAATCCAATTTAAACCTTTGTACTGCTGGGTTCTGAGGAATTCGAATCCCCTCCTGGCAAGTTTGCCGATTTCATGCTACGAAAGTGAAGTGAACTCATTTTATGGACTCCACCTAATCATCCGTGCTTGACAGTCAAGCCACCCGTCGACCGCGGCAAGGCATGTGAACTCGCTACTCGGGAGCCTTGCACGATTATCCCATTGGATCAGGTAAAGAAAAACAGAAAACCGGGGACCGAAAATTATCTTTAGGCACGTTAAAGAAAATAACGGATCAAG
The DNA here is from genome assembly GCF_042138595.1 of Paenibacillus terreus. Taxonomy (NCBI): domain Bacteria; kingdom Bacillati; phylum Bacillota; class Bacilli; order Caryophanales; family Paenibacillaceae; genus Paenibacillus; species Paenibacillus terreus. The sequence continues at coordinate 412,834 of NZ_JBHIRX010000004.1, forward strand.
CGAGGCACGAAAATGCCTGTTGTTACGCTATTTAAGACCATCGAATGGGTCTATTATTTTGGGATCGTGCCTTATGGGGAAGCAAATCGGTTCGAGATGATGTGGCGAGCTTAGGAGAAAGCAGAGCGTTTAGATGATGTGAAACCGACCGAGAGAGAAGAAGAGAGCGGAGCAACGCCCTGAAAAAATAAAAGATCCTGGCCCTCGTTGCCGCTTGAACTTGAATTTTTCCGATGTCTTCGTTCATGCTGACCACACCGTTCAAGCCATGCACATCATGCTCACCTTTCCTCGTTTAAGCCCTGTGATCAGGACGCAGCCGCAAGAGGCTGAACCGGTTGGCGCGCGATCAATCGGCGGTAAGGGATCGCCGGAATCGCCACGCCCATGTACAACAACTTCTGCCACATCGATTCTTCCACTCCGGGCCGGCGCAGTCGTCGGCGTACGGTGTACTCATTGAGGTACGCCTGCAGATGTTTGGTGCCCAAGGCAATATATGTACGCTTCAGCGATGTCCACGCCTCGCTCACGACTTTCTTCAAGGGTCTATACAGCCGATAGGTTTGAGGGAACGACTGTACCTCCGATGCACGGACATCTACCTGTTCATGGATGAACACAGCGAGTTCGAGTCGATTCGCTCCGTTCCCATCTCCCCTCACCTGCGGGACCAGATGGATTTTGACCCGCTCCGGCTCGCCCGATTCCGTAACCGTGCATCCCGCTACGACCGCCGAAGCATACGGATGAGGAAACTGTGGCCGGGCCGGATTACGCCCATACAGGTCGCTGTTCACCTTCACGTCTCCGCAGAGCAGCTCCCGGGCATCGAACTCCCCGATGGCATGGCGGATTCTGTGGAGCATCAGCCAGGCTGTCTTGTAGGTGACCTGGATCACCTGGCTCAGCCGCATCGCCGAGATGCCGTCGGGCAGCAGGAACAACTCCAGTGCCTGGAACCACTTGGTCAGGGGGAGATGGGTTCGTTCAAAAATCGTGCCGACCAAAGCTGACGTTTGATGCGCACACCTGGCGCACTCAAACAAGGGAATGCGCCGGGAAGTCAGACGACTGCAGCGGGTATGAGCGCAACGCGGGCAGACGAAGCCATTCGGCCACTTCATCGCGATCAATGCCTCCATGCAGTCCTGCTCGTTGTGATAACGACTGCTAAAGGATTGAAGTTCCGTTTCCGCTTGGACTTCCATGTCTGCTCGCCCCCGAATTAATAATATAAGAACATACGTTCTTTATCTTATTATACCAAACATATGTTCTTGTTTCAATCCGAACATTCCACTTTAACTACCTCTTTTTTTCGTATCTCTTTTCTCCTTATTCCTTCCCCTAGGCTCCCTCAACCCCTACCTCTGATCAAAAGGGATAATCATGCAAAGCAGCACGGAGAGGCATCAGGAACCAGGAACCAGGCATCAGGAACCAAGCATCAGGCATCAGACATCAGGTAACGGACACCAGATACCAAACACCAAACATCATACCCTATAGCCATCCTCTCACTCTGGATACTAGACTCTGAGCGGGGTGAATACCCTTCTTCCAAGAAAGCTAGAAAAAAGCTGTCTGCTGATTCAGCGTCAACTCCAGCAGTGGATCCCTGTTTTGCACAGTTACATCAAGGCCTGTTTGCTGATTTCATGCTGCGAAAGTTGAGTCAGGTAACTATATAGAAGAATCGTCATTCCGACGATTCTCCTAATAAGATGGTCATATTCTAAAGTGACAGCCTGTTCAGCCCTTAACCGCGCCTTCCGCGATACCTTCCATAATGAATTTCTGAAAGAATCCGTAAATAATGACAACCGGGATCGCCGTCAGCACCAGTGAGGAGAGAATCAAGGGCCAATCTTTGTTGTACTCCCCGAACAGCATGTTGGTCGACAGGATCAAGGTGTATGTGTTCACATCCGTCAGCATCAGCAAGGGCAGCAGGAAATCGTTCCAGATCCACAGGAAATCCAATATCGCAATGGTTACTGTAATCGGCAGCAGCAGCGGGAAAATGATCCGGAAGAACGTCTGAAACTCGTTGCAGCCGTCGATCTGTGCAGATTCCTCCAGCTCGCGCGGGATGGATTTGACAAAACCGTGATAGAGGAATATGGCCATGTTTACGCCAAGCCCGATATAGATCAAAGCGAGACCGTAGGTGGTGCCCTGAACATGCATCGCTTTAGCCATTCGTGTCAGCGGGATCATAATGGAATGGAACGGCACCAGCATGGAGGCAACGAACAGGAAGAAAATCGCGCCGCTTAATCTGCCCCGTGTGCGGGATAATTTGTACCCTGCCAATGAGGCGGTCAGAATAATGCCGGCAATGCCGATAATGGATATCGTCGCGGAGTTCAGCGTACTGCCCAGCAGATTAATCTTAACAAATGCGTCGCTGTAGTTTTCCCAATGCATTGTTGTCGGCAGCGAAATAAAGGATGCAAACATTTCACCCTGGGTTTTGAAGGAATTGACGACCGCCATATAGATTGGAAAGCAGGCAATGACAGCCCCAACGATCAGGAACAATCTTATCAGCAGAGAGCTGGCTGTGTGTTTTCTCATGCCTCCACCTCCCTTTTCTTCATGACGGTGATCTGGATCAGGGTGAAAATGAGGACGATGACAAACAAGATGACCGATTTCGCGCTCGCATATCCGTAGCGGAAGTTATTGGAGAATGCCTCCTCGTAAATGTTCATCGTAATCACCTGTGTGGCCCGGCCTGGTCCTCCGCCTGTCAAACCGTACACGACCTCAAATACCTTGAAGGCACCGTTCAGTGTCAGGAAGAAACAGATCGTGACCGCATGTGTAATCATCGGCAGCACCACACTGCGCAATGTCTGGAGCGGACTGGCGCCGTCAATAATCGCGGCTTCCTTCAGGCTTTGCGGAACTCCCTGCAGAGCGGCCAGATAGATGATCATCATGTATCCTACCCCGTTCCAGAGCGACACCGTCAGAATAGAGTAAAAGGAATACTGCGGATCACCCAGCCAGGACTGATTCAGAAAGGTGATGGCGAACCGCTCCGCCAGCTGCGGCAGCACCTGCGAAAATACAAACGTCCACATAAATGCGCTGATAATAGTGCTGATCATGTTGGGCATGAAGAAGATCGTCCGGAAAAAACCTTTGCTCTTCGTACGGGACTCGATCAGCACCGCCAGCAGCAGGGCGATTCCATTTTGCAAAACGATCATGAACAGCACATATTTCAGCGTAAACCACAATGAATTCATAAAATCGGGGTCTTCCCGCAGCGCCTCCGTAAAGTTGGCGAAGCCGATGAAATCGTAATTCTGGTTCAGCCCGTTCCAGTCCGTGAAGCTGTAGTACATGCCGCCGATCGTTGGGATGAGCAGGAAGATCGCATAAAGAATAAACGCCGGGGCCGTGAACAGCAGCAGTGACATGTACTTTTTGTATACCCCGTTATACACAGTGGCTCCTCCTCTCCTTGCAGCTTTGGGAAAAGGAGCGGGAAGATCGCTCTCTTCCCCACTCCAGGTATGGCTGCATCAAGTTTCACTTGGCAGTTTTACTTGTTCACCTTGTTGTACGATTTCCATGCTTTATCGAGTGCGGCAATCACATCATCCTGGGACATTTGTCCGGCATAGTAGGACTGCAGCGATTTACCGGCTTCGTCTTTAACTGCCTGAGGAATGGCCGGATCCTGATAGGACTTGCCTGCTTTTACATACTCCATGGCATCATTTACCCAAGGATAACTTTCATACGTGTGGATTTTTGCAATCGGATTAAATTTCAATGCCTGATAAAATGCGCTTGAATCCTTGTCATCCAGCACATAGTTGATGAAATCCAGCGCCAGCTCCTTGTTCTTGCTGGAGGAGGACACGGCAAGTGAAGTCGATGTGCTCAGGTTGATCATCGTGGCATCCGGGTTATCGTTGAGCGGCAGCGGTGCCACGCCGAAGTCCAGATCCGGGTTCGATTTCAGAATCGTCTCCGCATACCATGGACCTTGCACCCACATGGCGGCTTTGCCGGTAGCAAATGCGGCTGCTCCATCATCTCCGCCTACCTCCAGCGCGCGTTCCGTGCCGTTGGCATTGACCAGATCCATGATGCCGAAGAGTGAATCCTTCATCTCACTGAAGGAGCCTTGGTCTTGATTCATCCGTTCAATAAAGTCCTTGTCTCCCGTGTTGATTGTGGCACCGGCTGCAAGCGGCAGGAACAGCTGCGGAATCCAGGATTCCTTATAAGATATTTCAAATGGCGTTATATTGGCCGCCTTCAGCTTATCGACTACGGCTTTCATCTCGGTCAGCGTTGTCGGCGGGGTAATGCCCTGTTCTTTAAAAATCTTCTTGTTGTACAAGTATCCCCAAGAGAGCGTTTCGAGTGGAACGGCTACGATTTTTCCATCGGTTGTCGTTACGGACGGCTTCACGCTGTCCAGCAGCTTATCCACAAACGGCTGATTCGACAGGTCTTCCAGATAACCGGCTTTGTAGAAGGATGGAATCTCATTAACCGCATGGAGCGCGAACACGTCCGGCGCATCATTGGAGGCGAGCCGGGTCTTCAGGATCTGCGCTGCATTGTCTGAGGGCGGCATTTCCAGCTGCACTGTTACATCGATATTTTTCTCCGCTTTCATCTTTGCCTTAAACTGTTCAATGTACTTGTCGTAATGCTCTTTCAGTCTTGGCTGGGCAATGAACATTTTGAGTGTGGCGCTGTTGCCTGCGGAGGACCCGCCCTCTGCCTCATTTGTTCCCGCATTGGCGCCGCATCCGGCCAGCAGTACAGCAGTCAATACAGAGCCCGTTACACCCTTCCATATCTTCCTCACATCCATGACCTCCCTGATGTTCAGTGTTCTTTTTTGTTCACGCTTTCATTGTAAAATATCAATGTAAGCGCTTCATTGGACGGATTTAGACCTTTTTATTGGACATTTTTAAACCTAACTCTGCTTGCGCATTTCCCCCGGTGCTATTCCGAAATATTTCTTGAATACACGGTAAAAATAAGAAACATCCTCGTAACCGGCCATCTCGCACACGGTTTTAATAGGAAGCTGATCCTCCGTTATCCATTCCCTGGCCTTTTCCATTCGCAGCTGCAAAATATAATCGGTCACGTTCAGCCCATACTCCTGCTTAAATACCTTGCTGAGATATTCTTTGCTGACAAAAAACACCTTGGCCAGAAATTCCAGCGTAACCGGCTCGCTGAAATGCTGCTCCATATACTGCCTGACTTCCTCCAGATTCAGCTTGTTCTTGAATTTACGGTGCTGCACAAGCGCATCGAGCGCCTGCACATAGTATTGCTGCACTTCATGTACTGCCGCGTCGGCTGATGATAACATATGCGGTGTCACCTTGATCTCCTGCTGCTCCGCTCCCGGCATGACGGCAGCGAGCAGCTCTTTCAAATGGAGCAGCAGCTCCTGCACCACCCGTCCCAGCTTACGTCTGTCTGTGTCTGCATACAGATCCTGTCGAAGCTGCTCGAATACGACAGTTATCGCCTCCCCGTTCAGTTCATTGAAATGAGAACGGAGCAGCTGCTTGTACCCGGAAAGCTGCTGTGAAAACTCAAGGTCAAGCGGCTCCAGCTCGGGGGTGGTGGTGCTTTGCAGCTCTGTTTTGCATTTTTGCAGTGTTGCATTAAGCTCCAGCGGATCAATCGGCTTGAGCAGATAATCGACCGCCCGGTATTTTAGCGCATGCTTGGCATAATTAAAATCGTCATACCCGCTGATTACAATCGCTTTAATCTCCGGGAAGCGGTCGTTTAAGATCCTCAGCAGCTCCACACCATCAGCAGCGGGCATACGCATATCTGTAATGACAATTTCGGGCTTTAACGCTTCCGTCATCCGCACAGCCTCGATCCCGTCTCCGGCTTCACCAACAATTTGCAGATCAAGCCGCTCCCATTCCCCCAGCGTCCGGATCATATCCCTGTTCCAGTGTTCATCATCCACCAAAAGCACTTTGATCATCAATCTGCCAACCTCCTGATTCCCATGGAATACGGATGCAAATGTCCGTGCCTTTCCCCTGCTCGCTGTTTATGCTGATTCCATACATCGGACCGAAATGCATGCGAATGCGTGCCGCAACGTTAATGAGCCCGATGCTCTTTCCCCTTGCCCAGAGGCCGTCTGTACCGGCGGCCAGCATGCCGCGCAGCTCTGCCAGCCGCTCCGGCGTCATTCCGGCTCCGTTATCCCTGATGCGGATTAGCACCCCTGCGCCGCTGCGCTTGATCGATACGTCCAGCTTCCAATCCTCCTGTCTGAACTCCAGCCCGTGTGTAAATGAATTTTCAACTATCGGCTGCAAGGAGAGCTTGGGCAGTTCACTCTGCAGCGCTTCATCCTCCACCTCAAGCGTATAATGAAGCCTGCCTGAGAATCGCTTCTGCTGGATGTGCATGTAATGCTGCAGATGATTCAGCTCCGACTGCAGGGATGCAAGGTGATCCGGCTCGCGCACGATGTAACGGAACATTTCGCTTAGTGAACGGATAATCTCGTAGCTGTCCGCCGGCTGGCGCGCAAAAATCATACCGCCAATGAGCTGCAGCGTGTTTTGCAGAAAGTGGGGGTTGATCTGCGATTGCAGTGCTTTAAGCTCGGCCGTTCTTTTTTCCAGATTGATTTTGTATTCATTTTGAATATGACTGCGGATACGGACAGCCATATCATGCAGATTATTTTCCAGATAACCGATCTCATCCGTCCTACCGCTGCGGGCAGGCAGTTCCTTGCGTTCATCGATGAGGTCGATGCCGCGCATTGATGTGGCTAGCTTGACGATGGGCCGGGCCGTTCGCCAGGCGACAAAAACGGCAAGCAGCACCGACAACACCGCAGACACGGCGCCTACAAGCAGGCCGTAGGTCATGGTATTGATCGCACTCTGGTCAATGTCCCGCTTCGGAATGACCTTGACCAGCCTCAGCCCGATCGGATCAACGGTATTATAAAACACATATTCCAGAGATGTGCGGAAATAGCCCGGACCCGGACCCAATGCGGCAAGATGCTCTGTAGCTTCACTCGATAAAGCGCTTTCGCCCGAAGGATCGTACATCTCCTTCCCATCACTTCCGGCAATAAGCACCCCCTTCTTGTCCATACCGCCCAGCAGCTCAAGCGTCTGGTTAAAGGCTGACCAGCGGATTTCCAAGGTGATGGCCCCGAGCCTTTCCTGGTTCTCAAAGCGATTGATGCTGCGGATCAGCGTGAATTTTTCCGGATCCTTCCCACTGGTGTCAATGATGAAATCCTTATGTTGGCGGGCGAGATCGTCATAGGCCACAGGAGGAGCAGAAAGTGTCTGCAAATCGTTTTGCATGGAGTTGATCGTAAACAGTGTGCTGGTTTCATGTACATACAAGCTGATCCCGACCACATGATTGCCTGCGGAGTAATATACGCTGTTCAGGATTTCAAAAATTTTACGCTGCTCAGCAAACCGGTTCGACAGGCTGTCCTCCTCCCGGTCTGTTAAATATTCGCTCAGCCCCGGACTGACTTGAATCGTATAAATCAGGTTGTTCAGCTGCGAAAATTGTTCCCCCAAATAAATACCGGTCCATTTCATATTGGATAAATTGGTATCGATAACTTCAGATTCCATGGATGTCCTGCTGTTTTCGGCCGCCAGCGCCGTGATGGCGATAATGGGCAGCACAGCGAGCAGCACCATCGTGATAATCAGCTTGCTGCGGATACTTCGCTGCACAGGATGGATAAAACGCCGGGAAAAATCTTTTAACAATGCCGATGCACCTGCTTTCCCCTCCAGTTTGTCCTTTCAACGATAAGCGCAAAAAATGCGCCCTCATCAAGAAGGCGCTTTCACAATTGCTCGAAAGACAAGCTATAACGGTGACTGCCCCATGATGCCGTTTCTTTTTGGCTGTATTATACCTGATTTTCTTCTGGAATACGATTATAGAATGGCTGGTAATGTTGATTCTTTTCGGGACAGGAACGCCGTGCCAATGAATGGTGACTGGCTCCGGCAGCTGGTTTTTCAAGTTGACTTTTATCGTTTCACCTTGTGTGACCCGAATTTGCGGGCCAGGAACAGAATTGTTGAAAGTCCATACCGGCAAAGTTTGGCCTGGTGCGATCTCCTGATTGCTTACAGAGGCAGTCAAATTAATTTCTTTACCTGTTAAAACAGTTGGCTTTTCCAATCAATCATAGCGCGGAATATATGTAGAACTTTTGAAGAGATCGAAAATTGACAAAATCAGCTCCGGGTTGCCATGTAATTTTTGACGCCACGAATAGAAAAAAGCTGCCAACAAGCCTGGCAGCCACAAATATCCATATTTAATTTCTGATCTTAATCTGTATCTCCCCGCTCTGCAGCCCCTCCCCCTTGGCGTGAAGTATCAATTCCCCCGTTTGCCCGCCTGCTTGCACAATAACCAGGCATTTGCCGCCCCGTGTGCTTCTTTGATTACCTTTATACGGTTCATCGCTCGTAAGATCTCCATTATCAACGCCAAGGATACGTCCTTCTCCGGTGAGTTCGAAATGCAGCTCATATTCCCGCTGAGGAGCCAGAGCCCCTTCCTGGTCCGCAATGATCACCTCTATATGAGCAATTTCATGATTGTCAGCAGGCATCTCACTCCTGTCAGACTTAAGTTCAATTTGGCATGGCTCTCCGGCTGTCGTCAATTCATGCTCACATACCTGCCGTCCCCTGTTTCTGCCCACCGCACGAATTTTTCCTGGCGCATACGGGAGGTGCCATACGATCATTTGATCCGGATAATCCTTCAGCTCCCTGATTCCATACGATTCATCATTCACAAACAGCTCAACAGACTCACAGTTCGTAAAAGTCACCAGCCGCACCAGCTTTCCAGTATAATCAGGAAGCGTCCAATGATCCTTCAGCGCCGGGGATTTCCAATGCATCGTCCACTGCGGATTATGCTCTTGCTTGACGGTGTCGTCAAAGACGGCGATATGAACCATTGGCTCTTCCGACCAGAAGCTCTGCTGCAGGTAGGAGATTGGCTTGCGGAAGCCGCACGTATCGATCAGGCCGGACGGCCACCCTTTTAACGGGTAACCGGCTTCCCCGAGATAATCAATCCCTGCCCACACAAATTGACCGATCACATACTTATGCTTGAGCACATCGAACCACGGATTTAGCGGCAAGTACCCCTTCACCCGATTGTCCTTGCCGCGATAAAACGGGAAGGTCTCCGTGCCGAGAATTAGAGTATCCGGCATGGCCTCCCTGTAATACTCATACCACTGCTCCTGATAGTTCAGTCCGAGGATATCCATCCGTTCGGCCAGCCCCTTCGTATGCTGCACCTTGCCTTCGATCGAGCCGTCGCGCAGGCTGAGCGGTGTATTATGCGGCTCCAGGGCGCAGGTCACCGGGCGAGTCGGGTCCACCTCGTGGCAGTAATCCACAAGCATCTGCAGCATGTCGAGCATGGCCGCCTGCCCCTGATTTTCCACCTCATTGCCGACGCTCCACATGATGACGCAGGGATGATTGCGGTCACGGAACAGCATCGCTTCCAGGTCCTTCTGCCACCATTCCTCGAACAAATGCTCATAATATAACGATTTCCATTTATCAAAGGCCTCGTCAACGACGAGAAAGCCCATCCGGTCACAAAGATCCAGCAGTTCAGGTGCCATCGGATTATGCGCAAAGCGGATGGCGTTGCAGCCCATTTCCTTCAGCGTCTCCAGCCTTCTTCGCATCGCCGTATCGTGATAGGCCGCGCCAAGACAGCCCAGATCGTGGTGTATGCATACTCCTTTCAGCTTCATATGAACTCCATTGAGAAAAAATCCTTCCTGTGCGTCGAATTTAATTTCTCTTATGCCAAAAGGAGTTGTGTACCGATCCACTTCCGCACCTTCGCAATAGATTGTTGTCCTCGCCTCGTACATCACCGGAGATTCCGGGGACCATAACTCGGGGTTATGTATCTCGGCTCCCTGTACGATCTTCAACGTCTCTCCCCCAGCCAAGTCTTGTTGAGTCCCAACCCTTCCCTGGAGGGTTCCTGCCGCATCCACAATCTCAGTCACAATAGTGCATTCAACCGGCTGATCATCATGATTCTTCACCTGAATTTCAGCGTTTAGCTTTGCCTTATCGGCTGTGATCTCGGGCGTGGTGATATAAGTTCCCCATCCGGTTACATGCACCCGGCTGGTCGAGATCAGCCATACGTTGCGATAGATGCCTGAACCGGAATACCAGCGGTCCGGCGGCATGGGGGTATTATCGACCTTAACGGAAATGACATTTTCCCCATCTCTCAGGATGTACGGGGTCAGATCATACTGGAAACTTACGTAACCGTAAGGGCGCTTGCCCAGGAAATGACCGTTAATCCATACCTCACTGTTATTGTGTATCCCGTCAAACTGGATATAGACCCGCTGCTGCGCCTCGTTAGCCGCCAAACGGAAATGCTTGCGATACCAGCCCACCGTCCAGCGGGGCAAATAAGCATGATTACCGCCAAATTCCATGTGCGGATCAAATGGCTTCTCGATGCTCCAATCATGGGGAACGTTCAGCTGCCGCCACTTGCTGTCGTTATAGTCCTTTTTGTCGGCGCCTGCATAGTTGCCTTCCGTAAATCGCCAGTCCGTATTAAAAGGCAATATCGTTCTGCTCGTCATCATTTAACCTCCTAAGTGATATAAGACTAGCCGCAGTTATCCTTTTAAAGCTCCCACCATAACACCTTTTACAAAATATTTCTGCAGGAACGGATACAGCAGCAGGATGGGTGCTGTGGTTACGATGATCGCCGCATATTTCAACGTCTCCTGCACATCCCGGCTCTGGATTAATGTTGTGGTGCCAATCATGTTTGCGTTGTCGTTTTCCAGAATGATGTTCCTTACGACCAGTTGGATCGGGAACAGATTTTGATCCCGCAAAAAAATCATGGCATTAAACCAGCTGTTCCAGTGGCCTACGCCATAGTACAAAATCAGGACAGCGACTACCGGCATCGACAGCGGAATAAAGATGCGGAACAGAATGGTGAAATGCCCCGCCCCGTCCAGAACGGCCGACTCCTCCATCTCCTTCGGAATGGACAGAAAGTAGGTGCGCATGATGATCAGATTGAAGGTGCTGACTGCCGTAGGCAGAATCAGCGACCAGAGGGAATCCAGCAGTCCGTAGGCTTTGACAATCAGGAAGAAAGGAACGAGTCCCCCGCTGAAAAACATCGTAAATACGATAAAAAACATGATCGGCTTTTGCAGCATGACTCCTTCCCGGGACAGGAAATAAGCCCCGAGTGCGGTTAATGTCATGTTAATGATCAGTCCTACAACGAGTACGAACAGCGTATTTTTGAAGCCCTGCAAAATGACGGGATTGCTTAACACCGCCTTGTAACCGTCCAGTGAAAAACCCTGCGGCCAGAGCAGAACGCCGTTAAAGGAAATCAAGCGATTCCCTTCGCTTACCGAGGAAAACAGAATGTACAGCATCGGATAAAGGGTCAGGATGATCAAAATGACCATGATCGTCACATTAACCACATCAAAGATCCGTTCACCGATGGATGGCTTGATCATACATGTTCACTCCCTACCAGAGACTGTTTTTACTTACACGTTTGCTTATATAGTTCGCCAGGATCAGAATGCTGAAGTTGATTAAGGAGTTAAACAGCCCAACCGCGGCGCTGTAGCCGTAATTGAACTCCAGGATGCCTTTGCGGTACACATAGGTGGAAATGACATCCGCCGTCTCGTAAATGCTCGCGCTGTACAGCAGAATAATCTTCTCAAACCCGACATTCATAATGTTCCCGAGCGCGAGAATCAGCATAATCATGACCGTTGGCAGGATGCCCGGAAACGTAATGTGCCGAATCTGCTGCAGCTTGGTCGCACCGTCAATTTTGGCTGCCTCGTACTGCTGCTGGTCAATACCGGATATGGCCGCCAGATAAATGATCGTGCCCCAGCCGATCTGCTGCCAGATTTCACTGATGACATAAATGGGGCGGAAGGACTCTGGCTGCTGCAGGAATGCCGTCCGTTCACCCCCGAAAAAAGCAATCACATCGTTAATCAGTCCGTCAGACAGAGTGAAATAACGGATAATGCCCGCGACGACAACAAGTGTAATAAAATGCGGCATATACGTAATGGTCTGTGTTATTCTGCGGAAGACCGAGCTTTTCATTTCATTCAGCAGCAGCGCCAAAATGATGGGAGCCGGAAACCCGAACAGCAGGTTCGTAAGGCTGAGCAAAACCGTATTTTTGATGACTCGGAAAAAGTAGATGCTGGAGAAAAACTCTTCAAAATGCTTGAATCCCACCCATTCGCTGCCCAAAATGCCCTTGGCGGGGATAAATTGCTTAAACGCGATCACTGCCCCGTACATGGGCACGTAGTGAAACATCATATAATAAATGATCACAGGCAGGATCATCAGGTACAGCCATTTATTGCGTACCAGATCCCTTGCTAATTTAGCTCTGAGCATTTCACTTCACTCCTCCCTGCAGCCTCTCGACAGAAGCATTATCTTTTCAGGTAACGCTCATAAGCAGCCTGCTGAATTTCAAGCGCCCGCTCAATTCCCATATCCTTCATTTGCTGCACATAGCGATCGTAATTGTCTACAGGCTCGGTGCCCAAAATGATTTTGAGCTCCGCTTCCTTCACCAGCGCGTTGATATCGTTCATGATGCTGCTCATTTCATCCGCTTCCTCGGCTGTAGGCGTAACCGGCGGCAGCAGATGTTTTTCGTGATTGGTTTTTCTCCAAACATCCAGTGCCTCGGCCGTCTGCTTGTATTTGGCCGGCAGATTGTTATCCTGCTGAATCATCGGGAAGTTGGTGCCATGCGCATATTTCATCATGACCTGGTCGCTGCCAAGCCCCTCGGGGTTGTTCACAACCAGATCCGTGTATACAGGCTTGCCGTCCTTCATGTTGTAAGTCACGCCTTCAAGTCCGAACGTATTGAGCATTCTGCCCTCTTCCGAATAGGCGTAGTCCAGCCAGCGCATGGCTGCTTCCACATTTTTGGTCGTGGCGGAGATGGCCGCCGAGCTGGTTCCTGCGTATGCATTGTCGAGCTGACCGAATTCGGGAAGCTGCCCTTTGGCCGCAGCCGGGTATGGAGCTGCCACAAAATCGGCTTTCGGATCGGTCTCTTGTACCGCTGCATTGTATTTTTCAATGTAAAACTGCCATCCGATCGTGGCTCCGCTGTCACCGGAGGTCATCTTTTTATCTACCGTAGGTGCGTCAATGGAAGCGAAATCCTTGTCAATCAGCCCTTCCTTATACCATTGAGCCATCGTTCTCAGGTATTCCTTATAATCTGGCTCCATGTAACCATAGACGACCTTACCGTTATTGACATAAAAATTGCCCATCACACCAAATGCCCCGGCAAAACCGCCCGTTCTTTCACCCAGAAACATCGTGCGGAAGGTGACAGGCGCTCCGGCATTCTTCTTTTCCTTGAAAGCAGTCAGCACCGTATGCCATTCGTCCATCGTTTCCGGAATCTTCAGATTCAGCTCGTCAAGCCAGTCCTTGCGGATAATCGGTCCGCCGTAAACTCGTCCGGCCTCGGAACGGATAAACGGAAAGGCATAATAGGTGCCGTCATCCGTTTTGATCATTTTGTCAATCTCCGGGTTCTCCTGCAGCGTTCTTTTCAAATTGGGGGCATATTGGTCAATCAGATCATTCAGCTTGAGAATGTACCCTTGCTCTACTGCCTTTTCCGGGCCGCCCGGGTACTGCAGCCAGGTGTTCAGAAAAATATCCGGCAGCTCGCCCGAAGCGAGCATGAGACTGAACTTCTGGTCTGTCATGGGAGCCCCGCCCAGGTTTTTGATTTTAATCCCGGTCCGTTTTTCATACTCATCATCAATCGGCAGTCGTTCAGGTGTTCCCCCCAGCGTTTCATTCATAAAGGTTAGCTCCGGGCTTCCGGGCATAGGATAAGAAAATTCCTCGGTGGATGCACTGCTGCCGGATGGGTTAGAAGCGCTTTCATTATTACTGTCGTTTGAACCGCTGCAGCCGGCCGTCAGGAGTGCCAGACCTGTCATAAAGATGATCAGCTTTTTCATTGTTAGCTTTCCGGTTTGCGTTGCCAAAATTACAACCTCCATTTCCATGTCATTGTCTGTGTGCTTCTCCAATGTAAGCGCTGCTGATCCGCTGGACAATGTTCAATATGCAAAATCGATTGATCAAAAGGAAAAACTTCTATCGTGGTACGTGTGCAGCAAAAAAGCAGGACAGGCATCATAATTGCCCGACCCGCTTTTTTGCAAAATGACAATGCTTTTTACTTATTGTGCATGTTCAAAAAGTCAGGTTTTCAGCACCGAAGCCTACGCTTCCGATGTGCGTTTTTTCAAAACGCTTGAGTTGGATGAAGCTAGGGACTGAGGAGCGGAGCGTACATGGGGTACGTGAGCACCTGAAATGTTTCCGTAGGAAACATGCTTCGGAAGCATCCGCTTAGTCCCGGCTGAATTCAAGATTCGATGTCGAGTCCGCTTCCTGATTTACTTCGTGATCAAAAG
>NZ_JBHIRX010000045.1:0-507 GCF_042138595.1 Paenibacillus terreus
CAAGCCATAGCTTCGGTGGTGTGTTTAGCCCCGTTACATTTTCGGCGCAGAGTCACTCGACCAGTGAGCTATTACGCACTCTTTCAATGGTGGCTGCTTCTAAGCCAACATCCTGGTTGTCTGTGCAACTCCACATCCTTTCCCACTTAACACACACTTGGGGACCTTAGCTGATGGTCTGGGCTGTTTCCCTTTTGACAATGGATCTTAGCACTCACTGTCTGACTCCCGGACATAAGTCTATGGCATTCGGAGTTTGACTGAGCTTGGTAACCCTTGCGGGCCCCGCACCCAATCAGTGCTCTACCTCCACGACTCTGTTTTCCGAGGCTAGCCCTAAAGCTATTTCGGGGAGAACCAGCTATCTCCGAGTTCGATTGGAATTTCTCCGCTACCCCCACCTCATCCCCGCACTTTTCAACGTGCGTGGGTTCGGGCCTCCAGTGCGTGTTACCGCACCTTCACCCTGGACAGGGGTAGATCACCCGGTTTCGGGTCTACGCCCAC
>NZ_JBHIRX010000046.1:0-461 GCF_042138595.1 Paenibacillus terreus
ATTTCGTCGTTCGCCACGTCCTTCGTCGGCTTCTGGCGCCTAGGCATCCTCCGTGTGCTCTTAGTAGCTTAACCTAGCGTTTACTTGTAAACGCGATGTTCCATAAAGAAGTGATTTTTACCGAAGGTAAAATATCTTTCCTTATGGGCTACTTTTATTGATCTTGGTCTTACGACACAAGCTCAGCTAAAAGGATTGTTCTAAAACGCAATGTTTCGTTTCGGTATCCAGTTTTCAAGGTGCAAAGCGCTTGGTACAAGCGCGACCTGTATGAAATTCGGTTCATCTCTTCGAGCGAATGAATTTCATGCAGTGTTTTGAGAGTTTGAGCTCTCAAAACCGAACAACGAGTGAGTTGTATTTGAATGTCTTCGTTGCAGAAGACGATTCTCCATAGAAAGGAGGTGATCCAGCCGCACCTTCCGATACGGCTACCTTGTTACGACTTCACCCCAATCATC
>NZ_JBHIRX010000047.1:0-446 GCF_042138595.1 Paenibacillus terreus
TTGGGGCCCTTAGCTCAGCTGGTTAGAGCGCACCCCTGATAAGGGTGAGGTCGGTGGTTCGAGTCCACTAGGGCCCACCACGAGTATCTATACTTATTTAGGGGCTATAGCTCAGCTGGGAGAGCGCCTGCCTTGCACGCAGGAGGTCAGGGGTTCGATCCCCCTTGGCTCCACCAATATTCCCTGATAGCTCAGTTGGTAGAGCACTCGACTGTTAATCGAGTTGTCACAGGTTCGAGTCCTGTTCGGGGAGCCATTCTTGCAAATTACTGATTTTACTATATAAGAAGTTGGCGGCGTAGCTCAGCTGGCTAGAGCGTACGGTTCATACCCGTGAGGTCGGGGGTTCGATCCCCTCCGCCGCTACTCGGAGAGATACCCAAGTGGCTCAAGGGGACCCTCTGCTAAGGGGTTAGACTGCGTAAGTGGTGCGAGGGTTCGAATCC
>NZ_JBHIRX010000048.1:0-418 GCF_042138595.1 Paenibacillus terreus
GAGAGTACTGCAAAATCTTCAAAAGTTATTGTAGTGCTTGTCCTAATGTTAATGGCGATTTTTGGCTCACATTCATCAAACGGTATGAGAACAGAGTCTCGATATAGTTTTTTGAAATAATCCCTGCTTGCATGTCTAAGACATAGTTTAATATAGTTGCTGAACCCCTTTTCAACTTCTTCACAAGTTCTGAGTTTTGTGCCCATTTTTTTACCTCTCCTTTCATTTATCTCTTAATTGGTAAATGGGAACTAGGCGGCAAAAAGGCAACTCAGAAGAAATATAGGAGAATTCGATACGATCAGAAGCTGCAAATCCCTCGGCAGTCAAGCTGCAATTGTATCGCCTTCCGTTTAAGTGTTCGTTGATGACAGCCGCGAGGTCTTTATCGCCTGATTGTTCCCTTTGGGAAGAGCAG
>NZ_JBHIRX010000005.1:0-337107 GCF_042138595.1 Paenibacillus terreus
GGGATAATCGTGCAAGGCTTCTGGGCAGCGAGTTCACATGCCTTGCCACGATCGACGGGCGGCTTGACTATCAAGCAAGGATGATTAGGTGGAGTCCATAAAATGAGTTAACTTAACATTCGCAGCATGAAACTGGCAAACTTGCAAGGAGGGGATTCGAATTCCTCAGAACCCAGCAACTACAAAGGTTTAATTGGATTTGTGTCTGCGAAAGTTGAGTTATAAGTTTTCAGCGGAGCTGAACAATTCTATAATCGCAAGAAAAATTTCTGCTAAACGCAGCTTCTTAGCATATACATCGACAGGTAGTTTTCTTATATTTTAGGAAATTTATAGGAAAACGCTTAATTTGTGATTTTAATCACAAATTAAATTTAATGCTTTCGTTATACTTGCCTTAACGAGATTACAAGCGATGTTAGATTATAAGGCTTAAAAGCAGCATCGCTTCAGGGGAGGCATTCACGTGAGTACAACACGAGAGAAGCTGGTTGTTGTCGGCAATGGAATGGCAGGCATTGGAATGCTGGAGCAAATTATTAAGCTTGGCGGTCGTTATGATATTCAGGTTATTGGCAGTGAGCCGCATCCGAACTATAACCGGATCATGCTTTCCTACGTTCTTGAAGGCACAAAGACGATTGACGATATTGTCTTGAATGATTGGAGCTGGTACGAGCAGCATGGCATACAGCTTCATACAGGGACAACGGTGACGCGGATCGACGCCGAGGCCCGCAAGATTCTTACGGATACAGGGCTCGAAATCCCGTATGACAAGCTGATTATTGCCACAGGCTCGAAGCCGTTTATGCTGCCCATCCCCGGAATTGACAAGGATGGTGTTGTCGGTTTCAGGGATATTGCGGACTGTCAACGGATGAAGGAAGCTGCGTCCTCTTACCGCAAGGCCGCCGTCATCGGCGGGGGGCTGCTTGGTCTGGAGGCGGCAAAGGGGCTTGTCAGTCTGGGCATGGATGTAACCGTCGTGCATTTGATGGAGGACCTGATGGAGCGGCAGCTGGATCACAATGCCTCATCCATGCTGCAGGCCGAGCTGGAACGTCAGGGTATCAAATTTGCCATGGGCAAGCAGACGGTGGAATTAACAGGCGATCAGCGGGTGAATGGCCTGCTGTTTAAAGATGGCAGCCGTCTGGATGCGGATTTTGTGGTCATGGCAGTGGGCATCCAGCCGAATACGGCGGTCGCAGCCGGAAGCGGGATGAAGGTCAACAGAGGCATTGTCGTAGACGATTACATGCAGACCTCTCTGCCTGACGTGTACGCCGTAGGAGAGTGTGTCGAGCATAGAGGCGTGTGTTATGGCCTCGTAGCGCCGCTGTTCGAGCAAGGCCTCGTGCTGGCCAAGCGTTTGTGCGGAGTGGATACGAAGCCATATGAGGGCTCTGTTGTTGCAACCAAGCTGAAAATTTCGGGTGTGGATGTCTTTTCGGCGGGAGAATTTATGGATACAGATGAGCATACGGTTATTTCGGCAAAAGACGACTGGAAGCGGACCTATAAAAAGGTGCTGCTGCGCGGCAATCAAATCGTTGGTGCCGTGCTGTTCGGAGATGTGAGCGAAGCCGCGAATCTGCAGAAGCTCGTTCGTCAGCAGGCCGAGATGAATGATGAGATCTACGGATCCATAATGGGAACAGACTGTTGTGGTGGCGGGACCAAGAAGGCAGCTTCGGTGGAAACGATGGCTGACGACGAAATCGTATGCGGCTGCAACGGGGTGACAAAGCAGGCGATCGTGCAGGCAATTACGGAGCAGGGTCTGACCACGGTGGATGAGATTAAAGCTTGTACCGGGGCAACCCGTTCATGCGGCGGCTGCAAGCCGGTCGTAGAGGATATTCTCAAATATGTGCTGGGGGACGGCTTTGCGGCTGCGGCCAAAAAAGGAATTTGCGGCTGTACAACGATGGATCGGGACGAAATTGTGGCAGAGATCAAAACCAAGGGGCTGCGGACGATCCGGGAAGTGATGCATGTGCTGGGCTGGTCCCAGGAGGAAGGCTGCTCCAAATGCCGGCCTGCCCTCAACTACTACCTCGGCATGATTTATCCCGATACGTATGAGGATGAAGCCGAGTCCCGCTTTGTCAATGAACGCATGAGCGCCAATATCCAGAAAGACGGTACCTTTACGGTTGTTCCGCGCATGTATGGCGGTGTAACCACACCGGAGGATTTGAAGCGCATTGCGGACGTGTCGTTAAAATATGATGTCAAGGTTGTCAAGGTGACAGGCGGTCAGCGGCTGGATCTGATCGGGGTGAAAAAAGAAGATCTGCCGAAGGTATGGGAAGAGCTGGATATGCCCTCAGGTTATGCATACGCCAAATCGCTGCGTACGGTAAAAACCTGTGTCGGCTCCCAGTTCTGCCGGTTTGGAACGCAGGATTCCATGAGCATGGGCGAGCTGCTGGAGCGCAAGTTTGAACGCCTTGATTTCCCGGCGAAGCTGAAGCTTGCCGTGAACGGCTGCCCGCGCAACTGCGCCGAGTCCTCCACCAAGGATATCGGGATCGTTGGCAATGACGGGGGCTGGGAAATCTTTATCGGCGGTAATGGAGGCATCAAGGCCCGGCTTGCGGATTCGTTCAGCAAGGTAAAATCCGACGATGAGCTGGTGGAAATTTGCGGGGCGGTTATGCAGCTGTATCGTGAAACGGCCAATTATTTGGAACGCACCTCCGAATGGGTGGAGCGTCTGGGACTCGATACCATCCGGGCCCAGGTCGTGGAAGATGCCGCGAACCGGAAAGCCCTCATGGAACGCATCGAGCTTGCGCTTGCCCAGGTTGAAGATCCCTGGAAGAAGCTGCTGCGCAATCCGCACAAGCGAGGCATGCTGTTCGAGCATAAAGAGCCGGTGTTATAGGCGGAAGAAGACAAGAGCTTATCAACAGGAGGAGATTCCATGCAAACAGTTACGGTTGGCTCCATAGAGGAGTTTCAGCAGCGGATCGGGCGGGTAATTCAGCTTTCCGGACGGGAGATTGCCATCTTCCGGACCTTGGACGAACGTGTGTATGCGGTTGATAACCGCAACCCGCACCCAAAGGGAGGGCCGCTTGCAGAGGCTATCGTATCAGGCCATTTTATTTATGATCCTTTATATGATTGGAAGATTGATCTTGAATCGGGCGAAGTGCAGGCTCCCGATCATGGAAAGGTGCAGACATATCCCGTACAACTGCGGGAAGGCCAGGTTGTCCTTTCCATACCTCAATAAATAAATGAAAGCACTGAATCGGGCAGCAAAGAATAGGGGAGATCAGCATGTTCGCACAGGAAGTGGAGGCCGTCATTCAAACGGCAGTCAACAAGAAGAATAAAATGAATGAAAGCCTGGGCCGCTATGCGCTGGCAGCTGTGCTGGCCGGGGCCTATGTCGGGATTGGCATTATTCTGATATTTACCCTCGGCGCACCGCTGGCGGCGATCAAATCACCGCTGCAGCCCTTGATTATGGGGGCCTCCTTCGGGATCGCCCTCACCCTGGTCGTATTCGCGGGCTCCGAGCTGTTTACGGGCAATAATATGTTTTTCGCCATCAGTACGCTGGCAGGCCGTACAACAGTGGCGGATACGGTCAAGAACTGGATTGTCGTCTTTCTGGGCAATTTGGCGGGGGCCGTGCTGTTGGCGCTGCTCATTTCCGGTACAGGTTTATTTCGGGAGGCCGCATCTGATCACCTTATTTTCAGCGCTGCTGCGAAAAAGATGAGCCTGCCGTTCTCCGATCTGTTCTTCCGCGGAATCCTGTGCAACTGGCTTGTGTGCCTGGCATTATGGATGGCAGGACGTGCAAAAAGCGAGGCGGCCAAGCTGGTATTAATATGGTGGTGTCTGTTCGCCTTTATTGCAAGCGGATATGAGCACAGTGTAGCCAATATGACGCTGCTGACAGTAGCCATGATCCTGCCCAATCACCCTGAGACCGTGACACTGGCGGGCTGGCTGCACAATATGATTCCTGTAACGCTTGGAAATATCGTCGGCGGGGGAGTCTTTGTGGGGATGGCTTACTGGTTTATTTCATCTGTTAAGAAGAATGGATAGCTTGACTTAAAAAACGAAAGTCCCACTGCCTGATGGCAGGGACTTTCGTTTTTTTGTATTGGTTTTGTATTCAGATTCTCGCATGTCCTGCCACTTTATACGTGCCTGATTGAAACCGGCGCGGCAGGCGGGCTTCAATCTGTCTGGCTGCTTCGCTGAACATTCCGCTGCAAGATGGACACAGACGGCCCGTATGGACAGGTTGCCGGCAGGATTCGCAAGGATAGGAGAGATTGTTATACACGCTGGGGAATTTCCCGTTCTTGACCCACGCTGTCATGAGGGGAATCGGTACTCCTGCCGCTTCGCTGACTTCCTCGACGGTAGCGGCCGGGTGATGCCACAAATAATCGAAACAGAGGTCGAGCTGCCGATCCATTTGGGCAGAGCAAGCAGGGCAGAGCTCTCTTAGATTGTTTTGATAGACAGATCCGCATTTTGGGCAGTTGGAAACTTGCAGCTTCATGCCGGTCCCCCCATTTCTTATATAGTAATATAATACTATGACCATAAGACTATATCCATGTAAATATAGGATATTTATACTAGCTTCGCATGTTTTTTTCTCTCCCCAGAATAGTTTATGCTCCTAGTCTATGAAATATGCCTATTTTTATAGAAAAAAAAGAGATACCCTGCAATACGCTGCATTGCAAGGCATCTCTTGTATATAATGTTATCTGATATTCCGATCGATTTAAATGCGGCAGATTTCTTTGGGGCAGAGCTCGCAGTGGCAGATCCCTTGCAGCATTTCGAGATTTTTGATCACGATCATGCCTCCGTCATACTCGACAGCCCCTTTTTTCCGCAGATCGCTCAGCATACGGTTTACGCTTTCTCGCGTGGCTCCGATCATATTGGACAGGTCGGTGTGCGTTATTTTTTTATTGATCACTACGTCCTCGCCATGAGGCTCACCATATGTGTTGTGCAGACGAATCAGGGTGGAGCACAGCGCCCCCGGCTTGCCATACAGCATCAGGTCACGGAACTTGGTTTGCGTAATTCGGTGATAAGACCCCATCCATTTCATGAAGTCAATGGCAAAGTCGCAGTGCTGACAAATGAGCAGCTCCAGATCATGATGATCGATCACGCCAACATCGCTGTCTTCCAGAACCTCGGCGGAAAAGCTGTGCTTAGAGCCGAAGAAAGGGTCCGCCTGTCCGATCATGTCGCCTGTCTGATACATATAGAGAATGAGTTCTTTGCCTTCGTCTGTCGTTTTTGTAACTTTGACGCGGCCTTGCTTCAGATAGAAGATTTTGTCCGACGTATCCCCTTCCCAGAACAGATGGGCGCCTTCAGGAATGTGCCGGTCCTTCATGACCGCGAGCAATTGGTTGAAGCTTCCCGGCGAGAAGCAAACGGTGTTGCCTCGGTGTTCGATGACCATTTCAGGGTTTCTCATCTTCCATTTCCCCTTTATTAATGTCTGTGTTTTGTAAATCTGTGTATTTGCAACTTTTGTATTTCAAAATTAATTATATACCTGGGGCGGTGATTTTTGGGGGTGATCGGAAGGTGAAAAGTGGCGAATTTCAAAACTTTGTGATTATTTTCACTACAACTAAAATCAAAATTGAATTAAATTGTGAAAAAAATCACATAATTGAAATGACACCTATGATACGATCAAGCCGTAAAGAGAAATCAATATAAAACGGGGAGGATGAGGACCATGCTGCAGATGAAAGATCTCCGAAGCCGTGATGCCACCTGATCTGTTCTTAAGCATACCATATCATGTGAATATTTTCACTAATCCGTTCGAAATGAATCTGAATTTTATCAATAACATTACACTTATGGATGTGGCAGGGAGTTAAACTTAGTCCGCAAAGAGGAGCCAATCCAAAGTGATCAGGAGGATGAGGGGAATGGCAGTAAAAAATGAGGCAGCCAAAGCGGCGGAAGCGCAGCAGACGGCAGAGCAGTATATCCAGACCTTGATTGACAAGGCGAATGCCGCGCAAAAAGCGTTTATGGATATGACCCAGGAGCAGATCGACGATATCGTGCAGGCCATGGCTTTGGCCGGCCTCGATAAGCATATGTATTTGGCGAAAAAAGCTGTTGAAGAAACCGGACGTGGTGTGTATGAGGATAAAATTACGAAAAACATCTTCTCTACCGAATATATCTACCACAACATTAAGTATGACAAAACGGTAGGTGTAATTGAAGATAACGATTTTGACAGCTTCCAGAAAATTGCCGAACCGGTCGGCATTATTATGGGCATCACCCCGGTCACAAATCCGACATCCACCACGATGTTCAAAGCGCTGATCTCCATCAAGACGCGCAACCCGATCATTTTCGGCTTCCATCCTTCCGCACAGGAATGCAGCAAGGAGGCGGCCAGAATCCTGCATGAAGCGGCTGTCAAGCATGGCGCTCCGGAGAACTGCATCCAGTGGATAGAAGCTCCGACCATGGATAAAACGAATGCTTTGATGAATCACCCTGATGTGGCGCTCATTCTGGCAACCGGCGGGTCCGGCATGGTCAAGGCAGCATACAGCTGCGGCAAGCCGGCGCTTGGCGTGGGCCCAGGCAACGTACCTTGCTTCATTGAAAAGTCTGCCGATCTCAAGCAGGCGGTGACAGACCTCATCCTCTCGAAATCGTTCGACAACGGCATGATCTGTGCCTCGGAGCAGGCTGTCATTATTGAAGAAGCCATTTACGACCAGGTGAAAAAGCTGATGACCGCAAACGGCTGTTACTTCGTCAGCAAGGAAGAGGCCGCCAAGCTGACCAGCGGTGCGATGAATGTTGAAAAATGTGCGGTCAATCCGGCCATCGTTGGCCAATCTGCCATGAAAATCGCCGAGATTTGCGGGATAACCGTACCTGAAGGCACAAAAATTATCGTTGCCGAGCTGGAAGGCGTAGGACCGAAATTCCCATTGTCTGCAGAAAAACTGAGCCCGGTGCTGGCCTGCTATAAAGTAAAAAATGCGGAGCAGGGCATCGAGCGTGCGGCGCAGGTCGTTGAATTCGGAGGCATGGGCCACTCTTCGGCCATCCATTCCCATAACGAAGAGGTTATTCAGAAATTCGCGAACCGTCTGCAAACCGGCCGCATCATCGTTAACTCGCCTTCAACCCACGGCGCCATCGGGGATATCTATAATACGAATTTGCCGTCCCTTACGCTGGGCTGCGGTTCTTACGGGCGGAACTCGACAGCGTCCAACGTATCGGCAGTGAACCTGATCAACGTGAAAAGGGTGGCGAAACGTACGGTGAATATGCAGTGGTTCAAGGTGCCTTCCAAAATTTATTTTGAGAAAAACTCGACACAGTATCTTGCCAAAATGCCGGACATTTCGCGGGTGGCGATCGTTACCGACCCGATGATGGTGAAGCTTGGTTATGTTGACCGGGTAACGCATTACCTGCGCCAGCGTCAGACCCCTGTAGCGATCGAAGTGTTCTCCGAGGTTGAGCCTGATCCGTCAACGACAACGGTGGAACGCGGCACGGAAATGATGGCACGCTTCCAGCCAGACTGTATCATCGCCCTGGGCGGCGGATCGCCAATGGACGCTGCAAAAGGCATGTGGCTGTTCTATGAATATCCGGATACGGATTTCAACAATCTGAAGCAGAAATTCATGGATATCCGCAAACGGATTTACAAATATCCGCGGCTTGGCCAGAAGGCCCAATTCGTAGCCATTCCAACAACGTCGGGTACCGGTTCCGAAGTGACATCTTTTGCGGTCATTACGGACAAAAAGCTGGGCAATACGAAATATCCGCTGGCAGACTATGAGCTGACTCCGGATGTAGCGATCATCGATCCTGAATTTGTATATTCGCTGCCTAAGACTGCTGTTGCCGATACCGGTATGGACGTGCTGACCCATGCGATTGAAGCCTATGTCTCGGTGATGGCCAGCGATTATACCGATGGTCTGGCAATCAAGGCGATCCAGCTGGTGTTCCAGTACCTTGAGAAATCGGCATTGACTGGCGATAAACTGGCGCGCGAAAAAATGCATAATGCGTCCACTCTGGCGGGCATGGCGTTTGCCAACGCCTTCCTGGGCATCAACCACAGCCTTGCGCATAAATGGGGCGGCCAGTATCATACGGCGCATGGACGCACCAACGCGATTCTGATGCCGCATGTCATTCGTTACAACGCCAAGAAACCTACGAAATTCGCGTCGTTCCCTAAGTATTCGCACTTTGTGGCGGATGAACGCTATGCGGAAATCGCCCGCATTCTTGGACTGCCTGCACGGACGACGGAGGAAGGGGTTAACAGTCTGATTGACGCGATCCGCAAGCTCAACAAAACATTGGGCATCGAGGAATCGTTCCAGCAGCTCGGCATTGACCCTAAAGACTTCGAATCACGTGTCGATTATTTGGCAGACCGCGCGTTTGAGGATCAGTGCACCACTGCCAATCCGAAGCTGCCGCTGGTCAGCGAGCTGGCCGAGGTATACCGCAACGCTTTCTATGGGCGCTTTGACCAATAATAATGGCTGTTATTCCAGCACTCCAGGCTCTCCCGATATAGGAGAGCCTGGGCTTCAGCTGGTATAAGTTAACCTTGTGATAAAAATCACTTATATTGTGATTTTTATCACATAAGAACAAGCTTCATTATTTTACAATGGAAATGTAAAGAAATCCTGAATAAAATCATGGAGGGATAGACATGTCGGTGATTGAGAGAGAAGTACAGGAGCAGCAATCGGGATGGCGCGGGTTTAAAAATGGCAAGTGGAGCAGGGAAGTCAATGTCAACAATTTTATTGAGTTGAATATTGATCCATATTATGGGGATGAACAGTTTCTTGTTGGTCCAACCTCCGACACGACGGCGCTTTGGGCGATTATTTCCGATTTGACCAAGAAGGAGCTGGCGAACGGTGGCGTACTGGATGTTGATGTGAATACACCTTCGACCATCACATCCCACAGACCGGGCTACATCGATAAGGACAAGGAACAGATCGTTGGTGTGCAGACGGATGCACCATTCAAGCGTTCCCTGCAGCCGTTCGGCGGCATACGGATGATGATCGACGCCTGTAAGGCCTACGGCTTTGAAGTTCCGCAAAATATCATAGAGATATTTACGAATATTCGCAAAACGCACAACCAGGGCGTATTTGATGCCTATACGGACGAGATGAGAGCAGCCCGTAAAGCCGGAATTATTACAGGCCTGCCGGACGCGTACGGACGGGGACGTATTATCGGCGACTACCGCAGGGTGGCGCTGTATGGTGTGGATTTCCTGATTCAGGATAAAAAAGTGCAGTTGAAAAGCCTTGAAGTGGATGCCATGAGCGAGGATGTCATCCGTCTGCGCGAGGAGGTATCCGAGCAAATCCGGGCGCTGAACGAACTGAAACAGATGGCAGCCGAGCACGGCTTTGATATCTCCAAGCCTGCCGTGAATGCGAAGGAAGCGTTCCAGTGGCTGTACTTTGGTTATCTGGCAGCCATCAAGGAGCAGAACGGAGCCGCGATGTCCCTGGGACGTGTATCTTCCTTCCTTGACATTTATGTACAGCGCGATCTGGCTGAAGGAACCTTGAACGAAGAGCAGGCGCAAGAGCTTGTGGACCATTTTGTCATGAAGCTGCGGATCGTCAAATTCATGCGGACTCCTGACTACAACCAGCTGTTCAGCGGCGACCCTACCTGGGTAACGGAATCCATCGGCGGCATGTCTGTCAACGGGGAAACGCGTGTCACCAAAAACAGCTTCCGTTTCCTGCACACCCTATATAACCTGGGGCCTGCTCCGGAACCAAACCTGACGGTATTATGGTCCGAGAAGCTGCCTGAAGCGTTCAAGAAATATTGCGCCAAGGTATCGATAGAAACGAGCTCCATCCAATACGAAAATGATGACTTGATGCGGCCTATTTATGGCGACGATTATGGTATCGCCTGCTGTGTATCCGCCATGAGAATCGGCAAGCAAATGCAGTTCTTCGGCGCACGCGCCAATCTGGCCAAAGCGCTCCTATATGCCATTAACGGCGGCAAGGACGAAAAATCCGGTGCTCAGGTCGGACCGGAATTCCCGGCCATCACCTCCGAAGTGCTTGATTATGAGGAAGTGATGAAACGCTTCAAGCCGATGATGGAATGGCTTGCCAAGCTGTACATGAATACCCTGAATGTTATTCACTACATGCATGATAAATACAGCTACGAACGTATTGAAATGGCGCTGCACGACCGCGATATCCTTCGCACAATGGCCTGCGGCATCGCCGGTCTGTCCGTAGCCGCGGATTCCCTGAGTGCGATCAAATATGCGAAGGTGAAACCGATCCGCAATGAGCAGGGCATTGCCGTTGATTTCGAAATTGAAGGGGAGTTCCCTTGCTACGGCAACAATGATGACCGTGTCGACAGCATCGCTGTAGGGCTGGTGGAAAGCTTCATGGGTATGATCCGCAAGCATAAAGCTTACCGTGATGCGCTTCCTACGCAATCCGTACTGACGATCACCTCCAACGTGGTATATGGCAAAAAGACAGGCACGACGCCTGACGGACGCAAAGCGGGCGAACCATTTGCCCCTGGCGCCAACCCAATGCACGGACGGGACAAAAAAGGCGCGCTGGCATCGCTCAGCTCGGTAGCCAAACTGCCGTACGAGTACAGCTTGGACGGCATCTCAAATACGTTCTCCATCGTGCCAAAAGCGTTGGGCAAAGAAGAGGAAGTTCGCAAAAACAATCTGGTGTCCATGATGGACGGTTATTTCGGCAGCAATGCCCACCACTTGAACGTCAACGTGTTTGACCGGGCACAGCTCATGGACGCCATGGAGCATCCGGAAAACTATCCGCAGCTCACCATCCGTGTATCGGGTTATGCGGTTAACTTTATCAAGCTGACACGCGAGCAGCAGCTCGATGTCATCAACCGGACCTTCCACGGTACCATGTAAGCCCATCATCTAATACACGCACAGCGGATGCGGAAAGAAAGGAAGAGGCAGCATGGTCAAAGGACATATTCATTCACTCGAAACTTTCGGGACGGTTGACGGCCCAGGCATCCGCTTTGTGCTTTTTATGCAGGGATGTCTGCTCAAATGCCAGTACTGTCATAACCCGGATACCTGGGCGCTGGACGGTGGCCGTGAAGTGACGGTAGAGGAAATATTGGCGGAGATTGAGCCGTATCTGCCCTATTACCGGAATTCCGGGGGCGGTCTGACGGTATCCGGCGGGGAGCCTACCCTGCAGTGGCATTTTGTCGCTGAGCTGTTCAAGGAGGTCAAGCAGCGATGGGGGCTGCATACCACCCTGGACAGCAACGGCTTCAATGATCCGGAACGGATTCACGAGCTGCTGGATCATACCGACCTGGTGCTGCTCGACCTGAAGCATATCAATGATGAGAAGCATATCAAGCTGACCGGAAAATCCAATGAACGTACACTGCATACGGCACAGTGGCTGTCCGATCATGGACGCAAAATGTGGATACGCCATGTTTATGTGCCAGGCATTCACAACGAAGAGCAGGATCTGCTCAACCTGGGGCGGTTCATCGGTACATTGAACGGGGTTGAGAAGTTCGAAATTCTTCCCTATCATCAGATGGGCATCTACAAATGGCAGGCGCTGGGCAAAGCCTATCCGCTGGAAGGAGTGCCGACCCCTACGGAAGAGGAAGTGGAGCGGGCTTACAGGCTGATTGCGCAAGGGCGCGAGGAGGCGCAAGCGCAGCGTGTTGCGGCATACAGGTAAATTTTGGACGGAATAAGCAATCATTATTTATCACAATATAAGGAGGGCTCTACAGCGAATAGCTGTTGGCCATGTACTTCCAAACCGCAGCTTCCGGAACAATCCGGGGGCTGCGGTTTTTCGTATCTTACAAATTTATCCCTGAATCCAAGAATTGTCATCCTTACGATGTCACATTGCTTTTTCTATAATGGGTCTTGTAATGGATCAGACATAAAAGAAGGAGGTCATTGAGGGATGAGCAAAGGAATAAAAGGGCTGCTTACTGGTGTGCTGCTTGCAGGGCTGCTGGCAGGCTGTGGCGGAGCAGGAAAACCGGAAGGCCCGGAAAGCAGCGGGACCCCGGACTCGGGGGAGCCGTTTGAAATGACCATCCGCCATACCCAGGTGGGCGCAGACAAGCAGCGGCGGCTTGCGATTCTGGAGGATGTAGTCAAGCAGGTGGAGGCGGATGTGCCTGGATTAACGTTCACGCTGGACGGAGTGGATTCCGATGTCAACCGCAAAGAAAAGCTGCGCGGCGAGATGGCTGCCGGCAATCCTCCGGATGTTTTTGACCTGTTCGGCAGTCCGGACTCCAAGGTATACGCACAGGAAGGCATGCTGCTTGATCTGACGCCAATTCTGGAGGAGCTCGGCATCCGTGACAGCTTTACCTCCCTGGAGCCGTTTACTTATGAGGGAAAGGTATACGGTTTGCCGCTCGGAGGCTCCGGTGAAGGATTCTTTTACAATAAAGCTTATTTCGAGGAAAAAGGGTTAAAGGCGCCGCAGACGTTTGCGGAATTTGAGCAGCTGTTGGCCGACATCAAGGCTGACGGTAAAGTGCCGATGGCAGGGGCATCCAAGGCAGGCTGGGTTCCGCTGATGCTGACCAACCATCTCTGGTCCCGCTATGCCGGGCCGGACGTTACGGCCAAGTTCACAACAGGCGAAGCGAAATGGACGGATCCCAAGGTTGTTGAAGCATTCGCCAAGCATCAGGAATGGGTGAATAAAGGTTATTTTAAACAGGGTGAGCTTGGTTTTGAGTATGCGGAATATACCACTCAATTCACAAGCGGCGAAGCAATTCTCATGTATGATGGGACCTGGAAATCCTCCGTGTTCAAGGAAGGGCAGTCTGGTGAAGGCATGATCGGAAAGGTCGGATTTTTCAATATGCCGCCCGTTGAAGGAGGCACAGGGGATCAGACGGCACTGATGCGGGATGTGAATAACGGATACGGATTTTCAGCCTCTGCAGCAGAGGATCCGCGCAAGCTGGAGGCCGTCAAATCGTTCATCAAGCATATGTTCAATGAGGAGATGCAGCTCCGCGGGCTTGTGGAGGACGGGGTTCTTCCTTCGATGAAGCTGGATGAGGCTGTATTGAAAGAAAATATTACCGATGATTTGATGAAAGAGATTGTCTCGGTATTAAATACAGCGCAATCGTCCTTCCCGGCTTTCGACTCGCTCGTGCAAGCAGACGTGACGACGGAAATCAGCAACATTCAGATTCAAAAGCTGATCGGCGGCCAGAGTACCGCTGAGCAGGCGGCAGAGCAAATCCAGAAGGTGCAGGATGAAGCGAACGCCGCAGTGCAGTAAGCGGGGAGGAACAGATGAATAAGGCGATGCGCAACCCCGCAGTATATATTGCATTCATTCTTCCGGCTGTGGTGCTTATTTTCATGTTTTTCATTTATCCGATTTTCAGCTCCATCTATTACAGCTTTACAAGCTGGAACGGGGTTTCGGCCCATCCAAAGTGGATCGGAGCGGAAAATTATATCAAGGCATTGGGAGATGAGCGCTTCTGGAGCTCGGTGCTGAATAACGTTTGGTTCATCGTTTTTTCCATCGGCATACAGGTGCCGCTTATTCTCCTGTTTTCCCTGCTGATTGCGAATGTTCAACGGCTGCAGGGATTGTACAAAACGGCCGTCTTTTTGCCCTCGATTATGTCGACGGCCGTGATCGGCATTCTGTGGGGCTTCATCTACGAGCCGAATATCGGCCTCATGAACCGGCTGCTCGGCCTGCTCGGTATCGGGCCCGTCTTTTGGCTGTCTGACGAAAAGTACGCCATGCTGTCCATTCTGATTACGAACGCGTGGCAGTGGACCGGTTTTTATATCGTGATGGTGCTGGCGGCCATCCTTGCCGTGCCCAGGGAGCTTGGAGAGGCCGCAGCCATCGACGGGGCCAGCCGTATTCAGCAGTCCGTTCATGTCATTTTGCCTCTGATCCGTCCCATCATCTCGGTCGTTGTGATGCTTTCGATCGCCGGGGCGATGAAGGCGGCGGATATCGTCATTGTCATGACCAAAGGCGGTCCGGCCGGCTCTACGGACGTACTGGCCACCTACATGATCAAATACGCGATCACCAATTTTAAATATGGTTACGGCAACACGGTGGCTGTGCTTATTTTCGCAATTACGCTTGTATTGACAGTCCTGTATCAACTGATTTTTGCAAGGCGCAGTGAAAGGGTTGAATTCTGATGAAAAGGGCGAAGACGCTTTGGCTGCCGCATACGCTGCTAATGCTGTATCTGCTGGTGATTCTGTTTCCGTTCCTGTTCGTTCTTTTCTCTTCCGTGAAAACGGACAACAACGCCATCGCTATAAATCCTTTTGGAATGCCGGAGAAAATTGTCTTTTCCAATTATGTGGAAGTATGGGTCAAGGCGAAAATCAGCGTTTATTTCCTGAACAGCCTGTATATTTCCGCATTGAGCGCGGCGGTGTCCATTCTGATCGGCTCCATGCTGTCATTTGCGGTGACCCGGATGCGTTATCCGAAAGTTGGCAGCGCCGTGTTCGGGCTTGCCCTGATCGGCATGCTCATTCCCAACAACTCTTTATTGCTTCCAATCTATCTGCTTGTCCGCAGGTTGGGTGTTCTCGATACTCATTGGGCTCTCATTATTCCGTATATCGCGAATGCGATTCCGTTTACGGTCATTGTGCTGGCGGCATTCATGCGTTCGCTGGCTTCTGAAGTGGAGGAAGCCGCGGTCATGGACGGGTTGAGGGCTCCGGGAATTTTTGCTAGAATTGTAATACCTCTATCGGTACCAGCCATGGTTACTGTTTTTATCGTGAACTTCCTCGGCAACTGGAATGAATTTTTACTCGCCAATTATTTTTTGTCAACCGACAAGCTGCGCACCCTGCCTGTAGGCATGGTCCAGTTCAGAGATCAATACCAGATGAATTATGCCCAAATGTCGGCAGGCATTGTTTACAGCATTCTGCCTGTGCTGCTGATGTATGCTGTACTGCAGAAAAGAATTATGGAAGGCCTGACGGCAGGCAGTGTCAAAGGATAGCCACGCCTTCGCACGCCTGATCCGCAGGGATGGACGACCATGACGCTGCGCATGAAGCTTTTTGCCGCTTTTATCTTTCTTATCATCGTACCAATGTGCCTGCTGGGTGCACTGACCTTATGGGTTTCGTCGGATGCGGCGGCGCGCAGGTACAGCGAGCAGGCCGAGTATGCGCTGAAGGCCATCAGCTACAGCCTGAACGGTGTTTTTGAGGAAATGAACAAGGTGACGGATAACGGGATTGCGACCTCGGTGTTTCATATGGCTTTGAATGCCGATGATCCGGAGAAGCAGAACCTGAATGCCGACGGCCAGCTGACCCTTAACGACAGCCAGCGCAGTTTCAGAAACCTGCTGTATAACTATCCGGATATCAGCTATGCGTACCTCTACAATTTGCGGAGAAACGGAATGTCGTCCGGCATGGTGTCCATTTTTACGAAAGAAGACTTTACAGCGCTTCCGTTTGAAAGCTTCAAGGTTCACCCCCTGTATCAGGAGGTGATGGCCAGGAACGGCAATCCCATTTGGATCGCTCCCTATGAATATCCCGAGCTTACCAGCACCGAGCCGGTGTTCACCCAGATTCGGTTGGTCAAGGAACTGAAGCATTTCCGGAATATCGGTATATTGGTGGTGCAGATCAAAAACTGGCAGTTTGACCGGATTTTCCGAAATCTCCGGCTGAATGATCTTTCAGGGGAAACGACATTCATGCTTGCAAATAACACGGGGCTAATCGTATATGATCAGGCCGGGCAGAACAGCGGGAAAAACATGTCGGAACTTATGGAGCATTCCATCCGCTATGGCAGCGGATATCAAAGCTTCAGAGCCTCCTTCCAGGGAGAACAAAGCATGATTTCCATCTATCATCTCAAAGACTATCCATGGAGTCTCATATCCGTGACCCCATGGAGCTCCCTTTCCGCCGAATCCTCCGTCTACGCCTTCTGGTTCGTTATCGTCATGATCGTCTGCCTTGCCGCCGCCGTCCTGTTCAATATGCTGTTCATGAACCGTATCACGGGATATGTCGCCGTTCTGGTCCGGTTTATGCGCAGGGTGGAGGAAGGGGATTTGAACGCCCGCGTCAAACCCGGAAAAGAGGCTGAACTGCGTGTTCTTGGGGAAGGCTTAAATTCTTTGATGGATAAAATCGGCGTTTTGTTCGCCAAAGTCAGCTCAGAGCAGGAACAGAAAGCGCGGGCGGAGCTGCGCGTGCTGCAGGCGCAAATCAAGCCCCATTTCCTGTTCAACACGCTGGAGTCGATCAATGGCCTGGCGGTCAGGGGGGAGGGGCGCAAGGTGAGTGAAATGGTTATCCGCCTGGCCGGGATGCTGCGCACCAGTATTCAGGAGAAGGAGGAAATTACGCTGGCTGAGGAAATCAGCCATCTGCGGAGCTATCTTGAAATTCAGCAGTACCGGTTTTCCGGCCTGTTTAGCTATGAAATTTCCATGCCGGAGGAGCTGCGATCCTGCCTGGTACTGAAGCTGACGCTGCAGCCACTGGTCGAGAATGCGATCCAGCATGGCTTTGAAGGCAGAACGAACGGTGGATTGCTGCGTATATCCGTGTGGGAGGAGCAGGGAGACATTATTCTTGAAGCTGCGGATAACGGGTCCGGTATTTCTCCTGAAGTGCTTGGGTCGTTCCAATATATGATCAGGGAACAGGATGACCCGGCACAGGACAACAGGTGGCTTGACGAACGACGAGGGCTGGGCGTGCGCAATGTTGCTGACAGAATCCGGATTCAATACGGCAGTCGTTACGGGATTATTATTTGTTCCCATAAAGGCTCGGGAACCGTCATACGCTGTAAAATACCGAAGTATGGCTAAGCGGAGGGAGGAAGCATGATGGTATCGGCACTGCTGGTGGATGACGAAAGACCTGTGCTCGATAATCTGGAGAGCATTTTGCCCTGGCACGACATGGGCATTAAAGTCTCGGGCACGGCCGGCAACGGCATGGACGCACTGCGGCTGGCGGAACAAGACAAGCCCGATTTGATCCTTTGCGATATCCGCATGCCGGTCATGGATGGACTGACTTTCATCGCCGAGCTGCGTGAGAGGGGGATTGACAGTGAAATCCTTCTGCTGACAGGTTACCAGGAGTTTGAATATGCCAAAACAGCTCTCAAGCATGGGGTGAGGGAATATATTACCAAGCCTATAGATTATGGCATGCTTGAAGATGTGCTGAAATCACTTGCCGCCGAGATAACCCTGCGCAAGCAAAAAGAGTCCGAGCTGCAGGCGAGGAATAAGGAAATCGGATTCTGGGTCAAGCGGAACCGGATCAGGGAGGTGCTTACAGGAGAAGCCTGGAGCACTCCATCCCCACCCATTTCTCTGGCAGAAGAAGAGGGGGAGTCGTATGCACTTTTTGTGGCGGAAGCCTGCATGTATTTTGAACAGACCCGGCAGTGGGGCGTCGAGCGCAAAAGAGAATGGAATAAGCAGATGTCGGAACAACTGGAAGCCATCGTGCAGACCCGTTTTGTAAACCCGTTCGTGTTCCAGGTACGGGAAGGGGAATGGTGCATAGCGGTTGAAGATGTTCTGCAGACAGAGCCGCTGTCCGAGCCTGCAGTGTTGCAGGAAATTGCGGAACAGTTCAGCGGCATTAGCGCAGGCACGGGGATGGAAGGACGGCTGCTGGCGCATCCGGGGCCTCTGCAGATTTTGGATTTGGCGGCGGTATACCATGCTTCCAGGCATGTCCAGCCGCCGCCGGGGGAGCGGTTGTGTCTGCTGAACGGGGACGAATATGGCGGTGGCCGCAAAAACGCGGATGATGCAATTGAGACAGCCAAGCAATATATTGCCGCCCATTTGGGCTCTGACCTATCGGTGGAGGAGTTAGCGGATTATACCGGCATCAGCGGCAGTTATTTTTGCCATCTATTTAAAGCCCGTTGCGGCATGACCTTCCTGGAGTATGTAACTCGGGAACGGCTTGCTGCCGCCAAAGCGCTGCTCGCCGGAACCAGCTACAGCATTTCGACGATTTGCTCGGCTGTAGGCTACCGGGAACGAAGATATTTTACCAAAGTGTTTCACAAGCATTTCGGGCTCACGCCATCAGAGTACCGTGACCGGCTGCGTGCGGGCATACATGCGACCGGGTGAGGGGGCATCTTGGAAGATTGGATGACCCCAAGCATAAATTTTCCTTAATCTCAATTCATGAAAGCGCTATCTGTCTTCTTCGATGACGTCAATAATATAATTCTTACTTTTTCGGCAAAATTAACAGCAACTTTTTACAAACATCAGCGTCTAATAGTATGACTTTTTACGGGGAAGCCAAGAATTTGGTTATAGAAGGAGACAGAGAATGAATCTTAAGAAATGGACGATGCTCACTGCACTGGCCGTATCCCAGGTCGCGGCGGTTTTGCCGGCAGCAGCAGCAGAGGCACCGGTTACAGAAACATCCGATGTCAGTGATCAACTGGTGAACACAACAAATGAAAGTACTGAATCAGAAGCAACCGATGGGACTGATGGAACCGGAAGCATCGATGACAACGCTGATGGCAATGCTCTGACTTCAGAGGACACAGATTCGACAAATTCTGCCGATTCTGTAGGGGATGTTCCAAATTCGGAAGATACACAAGGGAATACCAGCGTTACAGACGATGTGTATATTCCCGCTTCAGCCAATCAGCTGATTCTGTATATGAACAGCGCCAAAATGATGCAGGGTGGGCAGGTCTATACGGCCAGTCAGCCAATGACCGTTAAGGATGGCGTTTCCTACGTTGCCATTCGCTCTCTCGTCAACCGTGTTGGATTGCAATTTTACTATGATACAGCCACCAAGGAAACGGTCATTACCCAGGGAGAGCAGGTTCTGCGCTTCAAAACGGACAGCAAGGTATACACCGTCAACGGGCAGCAGAGACAAATGAAGGGTGCGGCTTTCCAGCAAAAGAACGTATTCATGGTTCCTTTGACATCCATTACCCAGGCTTTGAACATTCCTTACACTGTAGATAATGTCAATAAAACGGTTATTCTCGATCTGGTCTCAAAGCCTGTCGCTTCATTTACGACAAAACCAAGCACAGATATTTATGCTACACAGACGCAGGTTACATACCTGACCCAATCCTCTTCTCCAAGAGGGCTTCCGATTGTTAATGAGCGTTGGGAAGGACGTCAGGATGTGTTCCAGGAGCCGGGCACTTATACGATTACCTATTCCGTTCAGGATTCGTCCGGCCAGTGGAGTGATCCATACTCGCAGACTATTACGGTCAAACCGCAGAACCAGCCGCCTGTCGCTATGTTTACGACAGACAAGAAGGAATATATGATGGGTGAGAAAATCACTTATACCGATCTGAGTACGGATGATGAGAACCGTATTCAGAAGCGTGAATGGGTGAACAACAAGCTTGCCTTCTTCGAGCCTGGGGAGAAGGAAATTACTTTGACCGTTACGGACCACATGGGACTGACAAATACCTATACGCAGACCGTTACGATTAAGAACGAAACCTTGTATGAAGAAGACGACTTCAACAAGCTGTTCACGCCGTATGGTGATTTGTATGAATTTGACGGCAGCGAAGTGCCACAAATGGAAACTGTGCCGGCTTCCGTGACTTCCGGACCGCGCCTGCTGATCCGTGCCAACAGTCCGGAACGGGTGTTCCAGGATGGGATCGTTTATCAGGAGGTTGGCACAGGCAGCCAGCGGATTCTGGCTCACTATGTCAATGAAACGGGCCGCAATGTGAAAATGTACGTGGTGGCCACGAATAATAACATGCTCCCTGCTACCATTAACGTGGAAGCATCCGGTTTCGGGGGACCTAGCCCGTTTGCCACCGCTGCGGGCAAGCTGGGAACGATGCGTTATCTGCAATCCCTGACCGATGGCACCAAACGCTCCACTACGGTGCTGAATCCGGGCGAGAGCAGAGTGATTTTGCCGGATCTGAGTGCGATCAAAATGAAGCCTGATGAGGTTATTTCCCTGCTGTCGGATTTGAACTCGGACCAGCCGGTGCAATATACTGTAATTATGGTTGAAGAGTCCGCCGATCCGCTGGTGGCGTTCCAGACGCTGCCGAAGCTTGACAAGGACGGCATCCATAACCGTGGTACGTATATGGATGCCGACCGTACGATCGAGTACACGGAAGAAGTCGGAAGAAAAGCACAGCGCATCGTAATCGGGGATAACAATATCGATCCGAACCTCACCGGAACGGATGGAATCGACGGCTCCGCAGCTTCCAATGCCGGCAACTTCGGGGTACTGTACAAAATCAGACTGACCAATGTTGCGCCATACTCCCTGATTACATTCAATCCGCGCGGAGGCTTGTATTCCGGTTATGCCTTGGTTAATAATCAAATTATAGCCATCGCTAACAACAGCGGTGTAAGAGCGCCTAATCAAAACAGCGTCCTGTACCGTACCGGACATATGGCCGAAAGTGTTGAAATGTACTTTACCGCAGCCGCTGGCAGCAACCTGCCTGTCAATCTGCTGATTCAGCCGCTG
This sequence comes from Paenibacillus terreus, assembly GCF_042138595.1. Lineage (NCBI taxonomy): Bacteria > Bacillati > Bacillota > Bacilli > Caryophanales > Paenibacillaceae > Paenibacillus > Paenibacillus terreus. The sequence continues at coordinate 20,699 of NZ_JBHIRX010000005.1, forward strand.
CCTGAATACAAGCAACAATAAGCAATCAGCAAGCTCCACCGTAAAAAAGTCGCTTTTTACAGGCCTGTAAAGGCGTCCCGGGCTTAGGTTCATTGGGGAACCCCGCCCCGGGACGCTTTTCTTGCATGGTGCCCAGAGGAGGGAAGGTTATGGCAGACGGAAAAGGAGTGCTGGCCCGCAGGCTTGCCCAAGGGCCGATCCATTTTTATCGGCGTGTCATTTCTCCGTTAAAACCCCCGACCTGCCGCTTTTATCCGACCTGTTCGGCATACGCGCTGGAGGCTATCGAGGTACACGGTCCTGTCCGGGGTTCCTGGTTGGCGGTGAAGCGAATTAGCAAATGCCATCCGTTTCACCCCGGCGGATTTGATCCCGTGCCGCCGGCACGGCCAATGGGCAATGAGGGGAACAGCAAGCAGGACGGGCTTTCCCCCAAAAATAAGGGCCAAACTTGACAGAGTATCATCGCTTCGCTATATTTTGAGTAATAGTGCGTGTTCAAAAAGTCAGGTTTTCAGCACCAAGAAGGTTGAATGAAGCTAGGGACTGAGGAGTGGAGCGTACTTGGGGTACGTGAGCACCGGAAGGCCCGGCTGAATTCAAGATTCGATGTCGAGTCCGCTTCCTGACTTCCTTCGTGATCAAAAGATGATTTTTTGAACAACCTCTAATATGTTTTTCCAGTGAAGGGATAAGTACGACACCACCATCCAGTACAGAGAGCCGGGGGAGCTGCAAACCGGTCTGGAGGGCTGTCCGAAGATGGTCCTGGAGGAACTGCTTGTGAGCGGCCCGCTTTTTTATTAAAACGGCGTAAGCAAGCAGCGTGTTCCAGCGTTAATGGACGGTCTGAATGGACCGGTGGAGTCCGCCTTCCGCGAGGAAGCGGAGAACATTGGGTGGTAACGCGTGAGTAGACTCTCGCCCCATAAGGGGCGGGGGTCTTTTTTGCATTACGCTTCGAAGCCCTGTGTTCCGTTCCCGGCGCTGAAAAACGGAAATTGAACAATACTGCAGGAGGGAAAAGTATGGCGAATACGAACACATTTTATATTACGACGCCAATTTATTATCCAAGCGACAAGCTGCATATCGGGCATGCGTACACTACGGTTGCAGGGGATGCCATGGCCAGATACAAGAGATTGCGCGGGTATGAGGTCCGTTATTTGACAGGTACGGATGAGCATGGGCAAAAAATCGAGCAAAAGGCGGCGGCGGCCGGCAAGACACCACAGCAGTTTGTGGATCATATCGTTGCAGGCATCCAGGAGCTATGGCAGAAGCTGGACATCTCCAATGACGATTTTATTCGCACGACGGAAGAGCGGCATAAAACGGTTGTTCAGGACATTTTTGACCGCCTGCTCAAACAGGGGGATATCTACAAAGGCGAATATGAGGGCTGGTACAGTATTCCGGATGAAACGTATTACACGGAAACCCAGCTTGTCGACGTGATCAAGGATGAAGCCGGGAATGTAATCGGCGGCAAAAGTCCGGACAGCGGGCATCCTGTAGAGCTTGTGAAGGAAGAGTGTTACTTCTTCCGTATGAGCAAATACGCAGACCGTCTGCTGCAATTCTATGAGGAAAATCCGGACTTTATCCAGCCGGAATCCCGTAAAAAGGAAATGATCAACAACTTCATCAAGCCTGGGCTGGAGGATCTGGCCGTATCCCGTACGACTTTTGACTGGGGTGTTAAGGTAAAAGGAGACCCGAAGCATGTAGTTTATGTGTGGATCGATGCCTTGTCCAACTACATCACCGCCCTCGGTTATGGTTCCTCCAATACGGAGCTGTATGATAAATTCTGGCCTGCCAATGTGCACATCGTCGGCAAGGAAATTGTCCGCTTCCATACCATTTACTGGCCGATCATGCTGATGGCGCTTGATCTGCCGCTGCCAAAGAAAGTGTTCGCACATGGCTGGCTGCTGATGAAGGACGGCAAAATGTCCAAGTCCAAGGGAAATGTCGTTGACCCGGTGACGCTGATCAACCGTTACGGATTGGATGAGCTTCGTTATTACCTGCTGCGTGAGGTGCCTTTTGGAGCGGACGGTACATTTACGCCAGAAAGCTTTGTAGAGCGTATCAACTCCGACCTGGCTAATGACCTCGGTAATTTGCTGAACCGCACCGTTGCAATGGTTGACAAATATTTCGGCGGCAAGGTGCCGGCCTATGAGCAGGGGGTTACAGAGTTTGATGCCGCTCTTGAAGAGATGGCAGGAGCAACTTATGCCAAGGTAGAAGAGGCTATGGAAAAAATGGAGTTTTCCGTCGCTCTGACAGCAATCGGGCAGTTCATCAGCCGCAGCAACAAATACATTGACGAAACACAGCCGTGGTCTCTGGCAAAGGATGAAGGCAAACGCCGCGAGCTGGCCTCTGTCATGTATCATTTGGTGGAAAGCCTGCGCATTGCGTCCATTCTGCTGCAGCCGTTCCTCACCCGCGCGCCGCGCAAAATCTGGGAGCAGCTCGGGTTGACGGAAGGGGCGCTTACCTCATGGGACAGCGGCAAGCAGTTCGGGCTTATTCCGGAAGGCACGCAGCTGCAAAAAGGAGACCCAATCTTCCCGCGTCTGGATGCCGAGCAGGAGGTGGCATTTATCGTGGAGGCCATGACAGGCGGCGCCAAGCCTGCATCCACTGAAGCGCCAGCTGCAGCCGCCCCGGCGGAAGCACCGGAGAGCAAGGAAGAAATCGGGATCGAGGATTTCGCCAAGGTGGAGCTGCGCGTTGCTCAGGTCATCGCCTGTGAGCCAGTCAAAAAGGCCGATAAGCTGCTCAAACTGCAGCTTGATCTCGGATACGAGCAGCGTCAGGTCGTCTCGGGCATTGCGAAGTTTTACACACCTGAGGAGATGGTCGGCAAGAAGGTCATTTGCGTCACCAATCTGAAGCCTGTGAAGCTGCGCGGAGAACTGTCTCAAGGCATGATCCTTGCCGCCTCCCAGGGCGATCAGCTGACACTTGCTACCGTGCCTGACAGCATGCCTAACGGCGCGATCGTGAAGTAATATTGAACCGGAAGCTGTAATAGCTTCCGGTTTTTTAACCTTCCTCCGAAAAAAGTCCCTCACTTCTAAACCTTCTAAAGCTTGGTGAAAGTGAGCCAGGTCGATTTTCTTTCAAGTACCATCTCTCATATTCAGCGGCAGGGGAGCGTATGCTCACATTAAGTGAGTATACAAGCGGGGTGAACATTCTGGATATCCATATCGGTGTAGCATTTGCGGCAGGGCTTGTTTCATTTGCGTCTCCCTGCAGTCTTCCCTTGTACCCTGCTTATCTCTCATATCTTACAGGTATGAACTTCACGCCAGCAGCAAAGCAAGAAGCATCCCACGAGCACCGTGTTCGCGCAATAACACACACGCTGGCTTTTGTTATGGGGTTTTCGGCTGTTTTTTATTCGCTCGGAGCGGGAGCGGGGATGCTCGGGTCCTGGTTTCACATGCACAAGGATGGGCTGCGCCTGATTTCCGCCCTGTTGATGATGACGATGGGGCTTGTTGCGCTCGGCTGGCTGAGACCCGTACCGCTAATGAAGGATTACCGCATCTCCGCTGCCCGTAAACAGGTTGGTTACCTTAGATCCTTCGCTGTGGGAATCGGCTTTGCGGCAGGCTGGTCTCCCTGCATCGGCCCTATGCTGACAGCGATTATCGCTCTGGCAGCGGTTGAGCACAGCACGTGGTTTCTACTGGTCACAGGCTATGCGGCAGGGTTTGCCCTTCCTTTTTTCATTCTCGCCTTCTATGCCGGAAAAATCAGGCCGCAAGCCTGGTACAGCTCTGCCCTGATGAAGCTCGGTGGTTTGATGCTGCTAGCAACCGGCATTCTGCTGCTGACGGATCACTGGAGCAGGCTGTCCTTGTTCCTGCAGCGTTTTAATCCTCAATGGCTTATGTAAAGCCATCCATTCCAACTTTTTGGAAAATGCTCGAAAATACGCTCTGTGATCAGCTCTCGCAGAGCGTTTTGCTGTTCATCCGGCTGCATGAATTCCTGCAAACGTGGGAATACAAGGGGGTACACCTTGCAGGACTTGCCAATGGGTAATGAGAACATGTATCATTATTTAAGCAGTCATACGGCGGACAGCAATGGTTGGAATAATAGAAATGAGGGAAGCAGATGCCAACGCCAAGCATGGAGGATTATCTCGAAAGGATTTACAAACTTATTGATGAAAAGGGTTATGCCCGTGTGTCGGATATTGCGGAAGGACTTGAGGTTCACCCTTCATCAGTCACCAAAATGATTCAAAAGCTGGACAAGGACGAGTACCTGGTGTATGAGAAATACCGGGGGCTGATCCTGACCCCGAAAGGGAAAAAGGTCGGCAAGCGTCTGGTGGACCGTCACCATCTCCTTGAACAGTTTCTCGGTATGATCGGGGTCAGAGAAGAGCATATTTACAAAGATGTGGAAGGCATTGAGCATCATCTGAGCTGGGATTCCATCACTTGCATTGAGACGCTGGTCGAGTATTTCGAGCGGGATGCGACCAGGCTGCAGCAGCTGCGTGATCTTCAGAAAGAAACGGCTGAAGAATCTTAAACGGGCATCCGTCCGCAAGGGCAGATGCTTTTTATTTTGCTGCTGCCGCAACATCCTCTGGTAAATTACGTCTATCCATTATATAGATAGAGAGCGCTGCATATACATAGCGTGAAAAAGGGACAAGACTAGCTTTTTGGAGGTTCTGGAACATGAAGCGTTTGAAGTGGTTGATCGCTGCTCTGCTGGTTGTACTGACTCTGCAGACAGGGGCCTGGCAGATACTGGCTGCTCCGGCCAAGGAGATTGAAATCTATCTCGATGGGGGTAAGCTTGATTCGGATGTATCACCGTACATAAAGCAGGGCGACGGAGTCACCATGGTGCCGCTGCGCGTGATCAGCCAGGGACTTGGCGCACAGGTGGGATGGTCGCAGGCTACATCCACAGTGACCATTACCGGTAATGACAAAGTGTTAACCATGACTTCAGGCTCCGGCTCGGCCATCGTTGACGGAGCGAACGTGCCACTGGACAGTCCGGTGGAAATGAAATTTGGAAGAGCTATGGTGCCCCTTCGTTTTATAGGTGAAGAATTGGGACTGGAAGTGAACTGGAATGCTGCTGCAAGGACGATAACACTGTCAAGCGGAGCAACCGCTGCCGTTCCCGTTTCCGGGGAGCAGAATGAAACCGCGACAGAGGTTAACGCTCCCGGGTCGATGAGAGGGGCCTGGGTGTCCACCATCAATGGGGACTGGCCATCGACAAAAAACAGCATGGCTGCGCAGCAGAAGGAATTTACCAGCCTGCTGGATGAGCTGGCCGGCATGGGGATCAACGCAGTTTTTGTTCAGGTCAGGGTAAGCGCGGATGCCATTTATCCGTCTGATACGGTGCCTTGGAGCAAATATTTGACTGGCGTTCAGGGAAAATCACCGGGTTATGACCCCCTGGCTTTTATGATTGAGGAGGCGCATAAACGGGGAATGGAATTCCACGCCTGGTTCAACCCGTTCAGAGCGAGCACAACCGCCAGTACGGCCGGGCTTGCAGCTAACCACGTAGCGGTTCAGCATCCCGACTGGATTGTGAATACAGGATCTCAGCTTTATATCAATCCGGGTATCCCTGCCGCTAGACAGCAGATCATCGATGACATCATGGAGGTTGTAAACAAGTACGATATAGACGGTGTGCATCTGGACGATTACTTTTATCCTTACAGCGGAACCTTTAAAGATGACGCCACTTACGCTTCTTATAATGATGGCGGCTTGAATAAAGGGGACTGGCGCAGGGATAATATCAACCGTTTTGTTAAGGAGCTCGGAGCAGAGGTTCATGCGGCCAAACGGGATTTGCAGTTCGGCATCAGTCCGTTTGGTGTGTGGCGCAATAAAGCGGATGATGCAACTGGCCCCGACACACGTGCAGGGGTAACGGCCTACGGCACAACCTATGCCGATGTCCGGAAATGGATCAAGGAAGGCTGGGTGGACTATATCGCTCCGCAAATTTACTGGAGCATCGGTTATTCCGCAGCAGCCTATGACAAGCTCGTTTCCTGGTGGTCAGACGAGGTAGAGGGGACAAACGTCAAGCTTTATGTCGGTCACGCGCCTTACAAGATTGGTACGTCGGAACAGGGCTGGCAGACCGCACAGCAGATTATCGACCAGTTGCAATGGAACGAGAATTATTCCGAGGTTAAAGGCGATATTTTCTTCAGTGCACAATATTTGCGGAAAAAATCGCTTGGACTTCATTCACTTTTACAGTCTTATTATAACGAATAAGGTCATAATTCAGCCCCCGTGCTCATACATAAGCAGTGTAGCGATTGTCAACTGCTGCGGAGAGAACGGGGGTTATTCATATGCTGATTAATGCTGTATTTCAAGGCGGTGGAATGAAAGGCATATCCCTCGCTGGCGCAGTGAAAGCGGCTGAACAAAACGGGGTAAAATTCAACAGAGTCGCGGGAACCTCCTCCGGATCCATTGTAGCTTCTCTTGTTGCGGCGGGTTATACGGCGCAGGAGATGAGGGAGGTCATTGAAACGACTCCTTTTGTCAGGCTGCTGCACCGTTCCCCCCTTTTTAACGTGAAATGGATTGGACCGGCCGCCCGGATCTGGTTAAAGAAAGGACTTTATTCGGGAGAGGTACTGGAGCAGTGGGTTAGAGAGCTGTTAAAGGCGAAGGGAATCCGGTACTTTGGCGATCTTCCATCAGGCAAGCTTCGTTTAATAGCCTCAGATATTACCAACGGACGCATTATGGTGCTGCCGGACGATATGGAGCTTTTTAATGTGGAACCGCCTTCATTCGAAGTGGCGAAAGCCATTCGCATGAGTACAAGCATCCCCTATTTTTTTGATCCGGTGATGTTGCGCCTGGACGCCAAAAAGGCCAAAGGCAAGTCCTTCGCGGAGCAGTTTGTGTATATTGTGGACGGAGCCATGTTAAGCAACCTCCCCTTGTGGCTGTTTGATCAGGAATGGGCCAATCCGGCAGAAGCCATTCCGACGGTCGGCTTTCAGATGGTCGGTAAAAACGAGACCAAGTCATCCGTAATCCGCGGACCGCTCAGCATGCTGCAGGCTATTGTCGATACGATGCTGTCGGCGCATGATGAGCGATATATCGAGCAGGTGAACCGTTTTCGTACCGTGAAAATCCCCACACTTGGCGTTCGCACCACTGAATTCGATATCACCCTAGAGCAGAGCGAGATGCTGTTCGCTTCGGGCCTTAAGGCCGGCAATGATTTCTTCCGCAACTGGAGCATCACTGCCTATCAGTCGCATTTCAAAAAGTTGAAGCTAACCAAAGAGCGGATTTTAGTATGAAAAAGCAGCAAAAAAAGCACCTGCCGTTAGAAAACGGTCAGGTGCTTGCTGTGTCTGAGACTTGTTAATGATACTTGGGCACATCGTCATTGTTTTTTCCCTTCTGGCCTTCAATGACGTAGAAGGGATATTCCTTGCGCTTTTTGGCTGCAGTCGGCTTGCGGCCACCGGCTGCTTTGGCCATCGTTTTTGCGGAAGGTTTGATTTTTGGGGTCTTGGCCGCCCGGCGGGGCGGGAATCTGTACAGCAGCAGCACGATACCAAAGACGATCAATGGGATGAGGAGCACGCTCAACATCCCTAAATCCCCACGGATGATGGAGAATGCCGTTCCCACAATGGCCAGCGCGATGAATCCCCAAAATACGAATGCCTGTTTGTTCATATTGATCTCATCCTTTCACAGGATCAAGAGACGGGCTGTTCAACCTTTCCTCTACAGGTGCTTTCTCCAGTTCAGCGTCAAGGGAAAGCATCCGTTGGAAAGAAGCGATGGAGACCTCCACTTGATCATTGGTCGGTTCTTTCGTGGTAAGAAGCTGGAGCCACAAACCCGGATAACCCAAGTAACGCAGCACGGGAACGTCACGAAGCGAATTTGTCAGCTTGAGAAATTCGAATGAGAGCCCCAATACGACCGGGAGCAGGATAATGCGCTGTCCCATGCGTTCCCATATACTTTCATAAGTGAACAAAGAATATACGATGACGCCGATGATGACCGTAAGCATGATAAAGCTGCTGCCGCACCGGTAATGAAGTCGGCTGAATTTCTGCACGTTCTCCGGCGTGAGCTCGACGCCTGCCTCATAAGCGCTGATCACTTTATGCTCCGCTCCGTGGTACTGGAACAGCCTCTTGATCATTGGAGTCTGGGAAATTCCCCACAGATAGGCTAACAGCAGAATCAGCTTGATCACGCCTTCGGCCAGGTTATGGCCGATTTGACTGGTGAACATGCCTCCGAACAGAAAATCCTCCACAACGACAGGTACGAGCGTCAGCACCAGCTTGCCGAACAGGAATGATAGAATTCCGATGGCGGCAACACCGATGATCATGCTCAGACTCCACTTGGATTCCTCTTTCTCCTTCTGCGCTGCCCGTTCTTCCGGGTCCATTTCATCTTCAGCATAAGCATCAGCCGAATAGTTCAAATGCTTCGTGCCTTTGGCGCTGGCATCGATAATGCTGACAATACCGCGCAGCAGCGGAACTCTGCGCAGCTTGTTGAGCAGCGGACTTTCCCGGCGCGGCACCTCCAGAAAAGTTATGTCACCGTTCTTGCGGCGGACTGCCGTAACATTGACCCGCTTGCCGCCGAACATCACGCCTTCTATAACCGCCTGGCCCCCATAACTGACGGGCTTCGATGTTTGAGACAACCGGTTCACCTTCCGTTTCCGGGAATATCGTTCTGAATATGTTCCCTGATTTAATATTGTGTATGCTGCAAAAAGCGCTGCAGGGCAGCTCCTCTGTCAGATCAGCCTGATTGTTTTTATTGTATCGAATTTTGCGGGCGATTTCTAGTTGAGACAGGATAGGGCAAATGAGACTCAGGGAAAAACTGACGATATTTCCTAATGAAGCTGCCGGGGATTGTACATACTATAGTCTCGGAAACGATATTACAAGCCGCAAAAAGCAGAGGAGGTTCGGCATGAGCTCGATAGCAAAAGGCGATCGCGGTGCGCGTCCGACCGGCCAAGGGCTAACTTCACCGCTCCGGTTTTCCCTTCAGCTCGGTTTTTTTGCCGGGTTGATCTGGGGATTGGTGCGCTGGCTGTTTTATATTCTGCACTTTACCGTTGTCCTTCCCGGTTTTATTGCAGAGCCCTTTTTTAAACACTCGTTCATGAAGACCGCTGCCGGACATTTGATTGGGCTGCTCTTTTTTATTGCGTTTTCCATGATTATAACTTTCCTTTATACAGCCTTGCTGCGCAAGCTGAAGGGACCTTATCCCGGTCTGGTTTTCGGCGCTTTATGCTGGGTGGTGCTCTTTGTATGGGCCGGACCGCTGCTCGGCATGCTTCCCCCGGTTACCAAGCTTACATGGGATACGCTAGTGTCCGAATTTTGCGTTTTTTTGCTGTGGGGGCTTTTTATCGGTTATACGGTTGCGTTTGAATTTACGGATGAGCGGCTGCGCGAGGAAGCGGCGTAAGCTGAAGATGCAACTAAAACTTCTCAAGCGGCCACAGCTTGTGTTAAAATAATTTGGTGATTTCTTGAAGGTGAAAGAGAGGACTGGCCGATGGAGAGAGTATTGAAACTGCGTCAGGCAATGGAAGAGCGGAATTTGCGTGCCATGCTGGTAGCAAGTCCTGTAAACCGCCGCTATTTGACAGGATTTACAGGCTCGGCCGGTTATGTGCTCATTACAGAAACAGGGAGCTTTTTCCTGACGGATTTCCGTTATATGACCCAGGCTTCCGAGCAAGCGAAGGGATTTACTGTAATAGAGCATGCTTCGCAGGTTATGGATACGGTGAAGGAGCTGCTCCAATCCGAACAGATCAGCGAGCTGGGCTTTGAGCAGGATCATGTTACGTTCGGAACCCATGGAGCCTATGCAGAGCAGTTGGGACCGGTTAAGCTTGTTCCGGTTTCCGGCATCATCGAGAAGCTTCGCATCATCAAGGATGAAGGCGAGATTGAAGTGATGCAGCGTGCCGCCGATCTGGCAGATGCGGCGTTCGCGCATGTCCTGCCGCTCATCAAACCAGGGGTTACGGAACGGGAATTGGATCTTGAGCTTGAATTTTTCATGCGCAAGCATGGAGCCGCATCTTCTTCGTTCGACACCATTGTTGCCTCAGGTGAACGCTCGGCCATGCCCCATGGTCGTGCGAGCGACAAGGTCATCCGGGAGAATGAGCTGATCACCTTTGATTTTGGCGCGCTGTTGGACGGCTACTGCTCGGACCTGACCCGTACGGTAGCAACCGGCAATCTTCAACCGCAGTTAAAGGAAATCTATGATATCGTACTGGAGGCTCAGCTCCATACTCTGGAACATATCAAAGCCGGAATGACCGGACGCGAAGCCGATGCGCTCGCCCGGGATATCATCAGCAAATACGGTTACGGCGACCAGTTCGGCCACAGTACCGGCCACGGTTTGGGGATGGAGGTTCATGAGGCTCCACGCCTGTCCAAGCTGAGTGACGATGTGCTGCAGCCGGGAATGGTGGTTACGGTTGAGCCCGGAATTTACCTGCCGGGACTTGGCGGTGTGCGGATCGAGGATGATATTGTAATTATGGCTGACGGTATTCGGGTGCTGACGAAAGCTAGCAAGCAATTCACGGTTGTTTAAAGCTTATCTCTGTACGACATAGTTGCGTGCGGATTTATTTTACTGATCCTGTAGGAGGGGTTATTCTTTGATTAACGTTAACGATTTTAAAACAGGCCTGACCGTAGAGGTAGACGGCGACATCTTCACAGTACTTGATTTTCAGCATGTCAAGCCGGGTAAAGGCGCGGCATTTGTGCGCTCGAAACTGAAAAATTTGCGCAACGGCAACACTGTAGAGCGTACTTTCCGTGCAGGCGAGACGATCGGGCGTGCGCAAATCGAAAACCGTGGCGTATCTTATCTGTATGCCAGCGGTGATGAGCATACGTTTATGGATAACCAAACCTACGACCAGTTTACCCTGACCAGCAAGCAGCTGGAATGGGAGTTGAACTTCCTGAAAGAAAACATGAACGTGAACATCATCAGCTACAACGGCGAGATTCTGGGTATTAACCTGCCAACAAGCGTTGAGCTGAAAGTGGTTGAAACGGAGCCAGGCATTAAAGGGAACACGGCTACAGGCGCTACGAAGAACGCCAAGCTTGAAACTGGCCTTAACGTTCAGGTTCCATTGTTCATCAACCAGGATGATGTACTGTTGATCGATACGCGCGACGGCAAGTACATGTCCCGCGCCTAATCCGGTAACCCTGGAACCCAAAATCCTCTGCCCTTGCGGTGCAGGGGATTTTTTGTAATCACATACTGGTTTACGACAGCTTAGCGGAAGTTTTTCTTGCGATATTAGGAAGCTTATTCCAGGGAATTAATGCATTCAAATATCTTATCAAAAAACATTGGAACAAGGAAATACTTTCGTATTATACTGTATTAAAGTTGTGCCCAATCATATAAGGTATTTGTGGAGGGCTAAACAGACCTGATTGCGCTACATACGTTCAGTTTGAGGGAGTGAATAGGCTTGTCTTTGTATGTCATGAAGTTTGGAGGCAGCTCTGTAGGGGATACGGAGCGAATGAAGCGTGTTGCCAAACGCATCGTTGAGAAGCAGGATGAAGGGCATCAATGCGTGGTCGTTGTGTCTGCGATGGGAGATACAACGGATGATTTGATAGATCAGGCCAAGCTTCTGAATGATGAGCCGCCTGCGCGTGAGATGGATATGCTCATGACGACAGGCGAACAGATATCGATCGCGATGCTGTCTATGGCGATACATCAGCTGGGCCGTTCCGCTGTTTCATTTACGGGATGGCAGGCCGGGTTTCTGACCGAGGCCGAGCATGGCAAGGCCAGAATTATCGATATTCGCCCGGATCGCGTGCTCAAGGCATTGGAAGAGCAAAAAATCGTCATTGTGGCCGGCTTTCAGGGCATATCGGAGGACGGAGAGATTACGACGCTTGGCAGAGGGGGCTCCGATACGACGGCTGTCGCTCTGGCGGCTGCGATCAAGGCGGATGCCTGTGAGATTTATACCGATGTGGACGGTGTCTATTCTACCGATCCGCGCATCGTCAAATGTGCGCGCAAGCTGAAGGAAATTTCTTATGATGAAATGCTGGAGCTTGCCAATCTCGGCGCAGCGGTGCTTCATCCACGTGCTGTGGAGTATGCCAAGCATAACAACGTGCGGCTGATTGTACGGTCCAGTTTTAATCATAATGAAGGAACGCTTGTGAAGGAGGAAGCAGTCATGGAACAGGGTGTAGTAGTAAGCGGTATTGCCTATGATAAAAATGTAGCACGAATCAGCATTCTGGGAGTTGAGGATGTGCCCGGCGTGCTGGCAACGGTCTTCGGGGCCCTGGCGGAAGCCAAAATTGACGTCGATATCATCGTGCAAAGCGGGGTACTGGATGGCAAAGCGGATTTCTCCTTTACGGTTGCTCTGTCGGATCAGCAGCGGGCGCTCAGCGTGCTGGAAGGGATCCGGAAAGTAATTCCTTACAGGGAGGTTAACACGGAGGATGGACTGGTGAAGGTGTCTATTGTCGGTGCAGGCATGGTCAGCCATCCCGGTGTGGCGGCACAAATGTTCGGGGCGCTCTCCAAGCTCGGCGTCAGCATCAAGATGGTAAGCACATCGGAAATCAAGGTGTCCTGCGTCATTGAAGCAGGCAAGCTGCAGGAAGTCGTCAAGGCACTGCATACGGCATACAACCTGGATACGGAAGAGCAGGTGTTTGTCGGGGGGCCTCAGGACCGCCGTTAAACGGTCAGGACAGCTTGTCCGCAATCCACTGCGTCACTTTCAGCAAAAAAGCGGTGATTCCCGCCGCCATCAATGGCCCGACAGGAATGCCGCGCAGAAATACAATCCCGAGGATTGAACCGAGCACAAGACCCACAATCATTTGTGGGTCTATTTTTAACATGGCGAGTCCTTTTCCGTTCATATAAGTGGCGATTGCCCCGCCCGCCAATGCAACAATGCCCGGCCAGGTTGTCAGCGTATCCGTAATGTCCCGGAGAGTTACTTTTTCCTGCGCAAACGGCACGAGCACACCGATGGTCAGAAAAAGAAGGCCAAACTCCAGCCCTCTGCGCTCCATGGAGGGCAGATATCTTTCCAGGTGAACAAGCTTCATGACCAGCAGCAGGCAGGCGGCGGTTGTAATGATCGGTGACCGGCCGACCAAGCCGACGACAATAAGGATGACAAGGATTATTTCTCCGTTCATAAAGCGGCGACACTCCAGTCCATATCTGTCATGTTATCAGTGTATGTTCAAAAAGTCAGGTTTTCAGCACCGAGAAGATTGGATGAAGCTAGGGACTGAGGAGCGGAGCGTACTAGGGGTACGTGAGCACCGGAAGTCCCGGCTGAATTCAAGATTCGATGTCGAGTCCGCTTCCTGATTGACTTCGTGATCAAAAGATGACTTTTTGAACAACCTCTATCAGTGTATGTCGCCGTGTTTGAAATTTAGAACAAGCTAGGAAGCGACCTTGGCCGCGGCGAACGGCCGAATGGCATGATCCTGGTCGAGGGCGGGTACGACGGAATACAGATCCACGCGCGCGCAAAATTCAATGTCTTCATCATATCCCAGCTGTCTCAGCCGCTGGCCGCCGCTGCAGTCCCGAATCAGTTGAACCAGCTCGGTTTTGGTGTGCCGGGCGGCAAAGTGCAGCATTTTCCCGAAATCATTGAGCTCCAGGTCCTCTCCAAGTGTTTTATACACTTCATCAATCATATACCCTGCGCATAATCCGTCCTCCAATGCAAACCGGTCCTGGCTGCCTGCACAGATGATCATAGTGTTGCGGCCGATCGATTTCACCGCCTCGGCGCAGGCGCTTAAATTGAGAAATGAACCGGCAAGAATGCATGCAGCGCGGTGGGCCTTGAAAAATGCGCGCGTCCCGTTGGACGTTGTCAGTACAACCCGCTTGCCCTGGACAGCCTGGCCGGTGTACTCTTCCGGCGAATTGCCTGCATCAAAGCCCGCGATTTTGCGGCAGTACCGTTCGCCGCCAAGCCACACATCCGGCTGTTTCCATTGTCTGGCCTGAGGGACCGTCTCGACAGGCACCACACAGTCCGCTCCATTCGCGAGCGCCGTTACAATCGTGCTGGTCGCCCGCAGCACGTCGATTACCACCACACATTTATTGGCAGCTTCTTCCGCTATAACTTCATTGACACTCCCGATTACATCAATGCGCATTCTGGTGCCTCCTCATTTCAATTAAGCTTCCCCTCGATATCGGCTGTCGGGTTTGTCACCCAGCAGGCGGTGTCTCCACGCAGCCCCCTCCGCAGCGCCTCCAGAGCGGTTACATCCTGAAATGAGATGTTGCCCAGATGTACATTCGGGCCCAGCGTCTGCAGCAGAAAAACCTGCTGTTCTTTACGTGGAGCCTCCCACATGACCTTTTCGGGTGAGGACATAACCTGCAGAATGCTCTTGAAATCCTGCTCCTTCAAGCTTCCGTCCGCGTTATAGACACCCGCTCCGCTTCCTGATTCTCTTCCTTCAATAATGACCAGTTCGGCTCCGAGTTCGAGATCGATGGCTGCCGTCTCCACAAAGTGTTTTATGGCGAGCGGCTGACCGCCCAGCTTTTTGCCATACTCCGTAATGACGGTGAACCCCATATCCTGCCCGCGCAGAATCAGTTCGGACCTCTTCTGGCGTGTCATCGGAAAGCTGCCGTCCGATATTTCCAGAGCGTTGAATCCGAACTGCCGGAGCTGGGCCAGAAACTCATTCTGCAAGCCTAGTGCCAGGGCGGTCTCCAGCAAAGTGCCGCCGGTCATGATGAGTATGCCCTGGCTTTTGGCATGATCGATTTTGGACAGCAGGATATCGTCCGGAGTCAGGACCGCAGTGCCGAAGCCCAGTTTAATGATATCGATATACGGTGAGGACATGCGAAGCAGATCGCTGAAAGCATTGGGCCCGAGCCCTTTGTCCATGACCATGGTTTTTCCGGTGCCGCCGGCTGTGCCCGTTCTGCCTCCCGCGGGGTCCTGGAGAGCCGGATGCCAGCGGTCCGATTGAGCTTCTCTCATCGGTAAAGCCTCCTTGTAATTAAATCCCTGTTTTTCATGGGTCAATATATGCCGGAAGTTTTGGCCCGGTGCCTATTCAGTGAGAACTAATTTCTCACACTCTTGCATATCTATCTATTAGCAGGGCAGAAACGGAAGGAGGGTACGGTATTGGACAAATTCGTAGCCGGAATGGGGATGATTCGCCTGTTGTCCGGCTGTATAGAAATTGCTGCAGCGTTGATTATGCTGAGGCTGAACCAGGTCGAGAAAGCGCTGATTGTCAACACGGGTCTGGCCATGGTAGGGCCGTTGGTGCTGCTTACGACAACGACGATCGGTCTGGTGGGTATGGCGGACAAGCTGTCATGGGACAAGCTGATGTGGGTTGGATGCGGTGTCGCCTGCCTCATGTTTGGTATTTTAAAAAAATGATAGATAGAAGAGCGTCATATTCGACCGGTCCAAGCATAGACTTGTCATAAGATCAGACTGGATCATAACCACAACAGCGGAGGGGTCCTCTTATGGCAATGGATTGGTTAGACCTTTTTCCCGAACCGGTGAGAAGCATGCTCCGCAGACTTCCGCAGACAGTGTTCGACCGCCTCGAAGAAGTCCGGATCAGAGAGAATAGACCGCTGGAAATCAACAGCAGCGGCGAGCATCACTTCCTTACCCCCGGTGGCAGGATGACGCTGCAGCCCGGGGAAGCTTACCGGCCGGACAAGGAGGATACGAGCCGTCTTCTTGATTTGATCAGCAACCACTCCCTGTACACGATGGAAGAAGAGCTGCGTAAAGGCTTCATCACCATCCCCGGAGGGCACCGGATTGGACTAGCCGGCAGGGCGGTGCTGAGCGGCGGCAAGGTTGAGCATTTGCGGGATATCAGCGGCTTTAATGTCAGAATTGCGCGGGCCGTCCCCGGTATTGCCGATCCTGTGCTGCCTTATGTGCTTGACGAAAGGTCCGGCCGGGTGCTGCACACGCTGGTGCTGTCGCCGCCCCAGCAAGGTAAAACGACGCTGCTGCGGGATCTGGCAAGACAGATCAGCTCCGGGACGGCGGGCAGGCGCCACACGCCCGGCGGGATGAAGGTGTGCATTATCGACGAGCGATCGGAAATTGCCGGCAGCTATAAGGGAATTCCGGGCTTTGATGTCGGACCGCGCACGGACGTCATGGACGCCTGCCCGAAAGCTGAAGGCATGATGATGATGATTCGCTCGATGTCCCCCGAGGTCATCATTGTGGACGAGATCGGGCGCATCGAGGACGCAGAGGCCATTCAGGAAGCGCTCCATGCCGGCATCAGTGTCATTGCTTCCGCTCATGGAAGAGATTTGTCCGAGCTGTCGAGGAGACCCGCATTTCAGGCACTGGCAGGACAGGCGCTGTTCGAACGGTACATTCTGCTTGAACGCAAGGGCCGGCAAATTTCCTTTCGCGCCGCCGATGCCAAGCAGCGGATGCTGTCTTTAACCGCCACCGGCAAGGGGGGGAGCGGTCCATGCTGAAGCTGATCGGCGCCACGTTGATTCTGCTGGCGGCAACTGTGGGCGGATGGCTGAAGGCCAGACAGTTTGCCGACAGGCCCAGGCAGATCAGGGAGCTGATCCTTGCGCTGCAGCGCCTTGCAACTGAAATCTCTTACGGCGTGACCCCGCTGCCTGACGCCCTGTCCAAAACGGGCGAGCCTTTAAGAGAACCGCTCAGGACCATGTTCAAGCAGGCGGCGGCATCCATGCTGCCTCCATCCGGCAGGACGGCGAGGGAAAGCCTGCATGAAGCGATTGAAAGGGCCTGGCGGCATACGGCGATGAAGGCGCCCGAGCAGGACACGATGATGCAGCTGGCATACAGCCTCGGGACCAGTGACCGTGCGGATCAGATGCGCCACATCGAGCTGGCAGCCCAGCAGCTGAAGCACGAGGAAGCGTCCGCTTTGGCTGATCAGGCCAGATATGAAAAAATGAGCAGAAGCCTTGGCCTGCTGATCGGAGCACTGATCGTCATACTGATCTATTAGCGGGGTGCTTGCATGAATTTAGAAGTGAACGCGATCTTCCAAATTGCGGGGATCGGGATCATCATTGCCATGATTCATACTGTCCTGAAGCAAATGGGCAAGGAAGATATGGCGCATTGGGTCACGGTCATCGGTTTTGTTGTCGTTTTGTTTATGGTAGTTCGTCTGCTCGATAACCTCCTGCAGGAAATCAAATCGATTTTCCTGTTCCAGTAGGTGAAACATATGGAAATCATTCAGGTTGTTGGCTTCGGGCTGATCGCCACGGTGCTGATTCTGGTCGTGAAGGAGCAAAAGCCGATGTTCGCTTTTCTCATTGCGGCAGGCACGGGTATTCTGATCTTCCTGATGCTGATCGGAAAAATAGATTCCGTCATCAGTATGCTGGAAAGGCTGGCGCGCTCCTCGGGAATGGACATGATTTATTTCAAAACCGTGCTCAAAATTATCGGCATCGCTTATATCGCCGAATTCGGGGCACAGATTGTCAGGGATGCCGGCCAGGAAAGCATTGCGGCAAAAATAGAAATGGCGGGAAAGGTGCTGATCATGGTGCTGGCCCTGCCGATTATCGGCATCATCATTGAAACGATATTGAAGCTGATGCCTGCATAAAGGGTGAAAGCAATGAGGGTTATGCCGAGCGGGAAAAACGTATGGATTTTGCTGATCTGCTTCTGGTTCGCATCGGCGGGAATCATTCTGGCGGAAACTCCGGCGAATGATTGGATCAGGCAGCAGGCGGAGGAGCTTCCAAAGGATGAGGTGGAGCGGTACTGGGACGGTCTTATGAAGCAATACGGAGGTTTTTTTCCGCAGCAGAAGATGCCCTCCTTCATGGATATGCTGCTTCCGGGCGGAGAAGGCTTCAGTATGCAGGGGGTTATGGCGGCGCTCGGCGGTTTTCTGTGGAATGAAATCCTGATTAACGCCAAGCTGCTCGTGACCATTGTCATGCTGAGCATTCTCAGTATGGTGATGGAAACGCTGCAGACGGCGTTCGAGAAAAACCAGGTGAGTAAAATCGCCTACGCGCTGTGTTACATGGTCATTATCATCATTGCCATCAACAGCTTCAGTGTAGCGATCCAATATGCCCAAAACGCCATCGACAGCATGACCGATTTCATGCTGGCCATGCTGCCCCTGCTATTCACCCTGCTCGCTTCCATGGGCAACATCGTGACCGTATCGGTTACACATCCGCTGATTGTATTCATGATTCACACGATCAGCACGATAATCCATACCGTCGTGTTTCCGCTGCTGTTTTTCTCGGCGCTGCTGCACCTGGTCAGCTCCATATCCGATAAATACAAGCTTACCCAGCTCGCGGATCTGCTCCGCAACATCGCCGCAGGCCTGCTGGGGACGCTGCTCACCGTATTCCTCGGAGTGATTTCCGTACAGGGCTGGACATCATCGGTAACCGACGGCATGACCCTGCGGTCCGCCAAATTTGTCGCCAGCAATTTTGTACCGGTGGTAGGCAGGGCGCTAGCGGATGCGGCGGACACTGTAATTTCCGCGTCACTGCTGGTCAAGAATGCGATCGGCCTGGCGGGAGTCATCATCATTTTGTTTTTATGCGCCTTTCCGGCCTTGAAAATACTGACACTTGCCCTGATCTATAATGTGACCGCAGCCATCATGCAGCCCCTTGGTGATACGCCCATTGTCAGCTGCCTGCAGGCTGTCGGGAAAAGCATGCTGTTTGTGTTCGGGGCGGTGGCGGCAGTGGGGCTGATGTCTTTTTTGGCGATTACGATCATGCTCGCTGCAGGAAATATGACCGTTATGATGAGGTGAGGAAAATGGTTCCAGGCAAAAATCGAAAGCTTGGCAGAGGAGTGCTGAGGCTCAAGCCGGGAAAAGTGATGGCAGAAGGAAAAGGGGAAACCGGTCATGTCGTGGTTGGGCGAATGGTTAAGGCATCTGGTCATGGTCGTGCTGCTGGCCGCGTTCGTGGATTTGATCCTGCCAAGCCGATCCATGGAAAGGTATGTCAGGCTTGTGCTGAGCCTGCTCGTTCTGCTCGCATTGATCTCCCCGATCGCACAGCTGCTCCGCGGCAATCCGGCCGCTGAACTGCGCCAGGCTTTCCTGGCCCAAGAACGGGCCGAAAGCGGACAAAAGCAGAGTCTTGAACGAATTCTGGCCCAGGGCCAGCAACTGCAGAAGAAGCAGGAGCAGACTGCGATGCAATACGCAGCAGGCGAGGTAGCGCGGCAAATGAAGGGACAGATCGAACAGGAAACAGGGGAAAGGGTGCAGTCGGTGGAGGTTGCGTTTGCGCAGGATAAGCAGACAGCAGAGGAAATGAGCACGGGCACGAGCATTGCCTCGGTCAAGGTAAAACTGGCCGGCCAAACTGCCGCTGACGATCCGGATAAACCCCCGGATGGGGAAAAGACAGTTGAAAGCATTGAGCCTGTCACCGTCCCGACAGTCCCCGAGACGGAAATTGAGGTCCAAATCGGGCAGGATTCGAAAGCGGCAGACGGGGAGGACACGGTGCCGCAAACGAAGCAGACAGGGACAGACAGGAAAGCGGAGGAGATTGCAGAGCTGCTTCATAAGCAATGGGGAATCGGCATGGATAAGGTTCAGGTGCTGATCCCGGAGGAAGCAGTATGACCATGCTGCGGGAGGTGATGAGGTTTTGGGGAAATGGAAGGATCTATGGGAGCGCTGGATCGGCGGGGGGCCTGGTGCGCAGAAGCGATTCAATACGTTCCGCTGGTTGCTTATCCTTGGGCTGGTCGGGGTTGCGATCATGCTGTTCAACTCCTTCGTGAATGTTAGGGAAATCGACCCCGAAAACGTTGGGCGGGAGCCGCCGGCGGGCGGCAGCAGCCCGGTGCTGGAACCGGCAGCGGAAGAGGCCGGGACCTTTGATCAGGTTGAGAAGACGTTTGAGGATAATATGAAGACGATGCTGGAGCAAATTGTTGGTGTAGGCGCAGTAGATGTCATGGTAACGGTGGACTCAACGGAGGAGATTGTCGTGCAGCGCAACACGAAGGATACCCAGGAGGAGACGGAAGAGACGGACGCCAGCGGCGGCAAGCGTCACACAACCCAGTATACCCGTGACGGGGAAATCGTGACTTATGAGAACAGCGGAGGAAATACACCGATTATTACGAAGAAAATCAAGCCGAAGGTCAGAGGCGTTCTTGTTGTCGCCAAGGGGGCGGAGAATCAGGTGGTCAAACAGCTGATCACGGATGCGGTGCAAAAAGGGCTTAACGTCCCTTCATATCGCATCTCGGTTGTCCCGCGCAAGCAGGAGTAATTTACAAGAAAAGGCAGGAGGGTTTTGGAATGAATAATAAAAGACAAACGATTTGGCTTGTTTCCATGCTTAGCTTGATGGTTGTGCTTTCAGCCTACTATTTGTTTACGGAGGACACCGGCACAGCCACCGATCCGGTTGCGGACAGCGCACAGGTTATGGATGGCGGGAAAGCTGCAGCTCCCGGAACCGGGGGCTCCGACGAACTGACGGTCAATGAGGTGGTCACAGAAGGTGCTGATGCGGCATCCGGTGAAGAAGCATCGGATCAAACAGCGTCTGGTGAATCTGCGTCTGGTGAAACAGCATCCGACAATACAGCGTCAAACGATACAGCGGCATCCAATGACACGGCTTCCGGAACAGGGCAGGCGACAGAAGGAGGTGCTTCCAAGGGAACAGAGGGGCAAACCGCTGCGACTGGAACGGAAGGCTCTTCTAAGTCCGCCGGACAGCAGACGGAAGTGGCTAAGACAGACGAACAGGTGCTGGAAGAAGTTAAGGCAGGGCAGCAAGCGGGTCAGGAAGCAAAAGAAACGGCAGCTGCGGTTATCGACGATTATTTGTTTGAGCGCGAGGTGAACAATCAGAAAAAACAGGAAGAACTGATGGCGGCTATGAATGACAAGTCCTCCACGGAAGCGGCGGCGGCTCAGAAGGAACTGACGGCGCTTGAAGACAAGCAGGCGAAAATTACAGGCATCGAGGAAGAGCTTGAGCAGCAGTTTGCCAGTGCGGTCGTCAAGGAAGAGGATAACGACGTATACAAAGTGGTTGTGCTGAGCGACAAAATGGATGCCAAGCAGGCAGTAAGCATTGTGGATAAAGTCATGAAGGAGCTTAATGTAACACAGGACAAAATCAAAGTTCAGTATGTATCCGAGTAACAGGCGCATTCTCCTGAATGGGGAGCCATATACAGCTAAAAATAAAAGATACCGATGGCAGCTGATCGGTATCTTTTATTTTGCTTTCCATTACCGGGGGAAGAATCGGTTTAAAAACCCGTTTATGATTTTGATAAAGATTAATCAGGGGTTGTCGGGAGAGACAATACTCCGGGCTCTTTCTATTTCGGTCGATTGTGATATAATACAAAAAGCTGTCAGGCTGTCCAAGCGACAGATGCGGGCAGCGCATGCGGCAGTGCGTCCTGTTCTGTATGACCGGCAGGCCATGCTGATGTGAAGATGCGCTGCAACCGGCATAATGCTGAAGGAGTGAATAATTGCGATGTTTAAATTAAGCGAGATTAAGGAATTGATCAAGCTAGTGGATGAGACGTCCGTTCAGGAATTGGAGATTGAGAATGAAGGTGCTCGCCTGATGATCCGCAAGCCCGGCAAGAGTGAGGTCGTAACGGTTCAGGCACCGACGGCGGCACCTGTCTACGCTGCGGCTTCGCAGGCGATCGTGTCCAGTCCTGCAGCCCAGCCTCAGCCCGCAGCCGCAGCGGTGGATCAAGCGGCTGAACCTGCGTCCAATTTACATAAAATTGTATCTCCGATGGTAGGGACCTTCTACAGAGCGTCCTCTCCGGACGCTGCGCCATTCGTCAGCGCAGGCGACAGGGTCGGGGAGAAAACGACGGTCTGCATCATCGAGGCAATGAAGCTGATGAACGAGATTGAGGCCGAGGTCAAAGGCGAAATTGTTGAAGTTCTGGCCGAGAACGGCCAGCTTGTGGAGTACGGTCAGCCGCTGTTTCTGGTCAAGCCGGAGTAAGCTGTTTGCGCAGTCTGGTACGGCTGCTTCTCTAAGGAGGATAAATGATCATGAAATTTCATAAAATATTAATCGCCAACCGCGGAGAAATAGCGGTCCGCATCATCCGGGCATGCAGGGAAATGAATATTTCAACGGTGGCGGTCTATTCGGAAGCCGACAAAGACTCTCTTCATGTGAAGCTTGCCGATGAAGCTTACTGCATCGGACCAACGCTGTCCAAGGACAGTTATCTGAACTTCACGAATATTATGAGCGTGGCTACGCTGACCGAATGTGATGCCATTCACCCTGGCTACGGATTTTTGGCCGAGAATGCGGACTTCGCCGAAATTTGCGCATCCTGCAATATTACCTTTATCGGGCCTTCTCCCGAGGCGATTACGAAGATGGGAGACAAGGCTGTTGCTAAGCAGACCATGAAGGAGGCAGGTGTACCGGTTATCCCTGGCTCCGACGGTTTGGTGGAAAGTCTTGAGGAAGCGGTTATGATCGCCCGCGATATCGGCTATCCCGTCATTATCAAGGCGACAGCCGGCGGCGGCGGCAAAGGCATCCGAATCGCGGAGAATGAAGAGATGCTCATCCAGCAGATCACGACCGCCCAGCAGGAGGCGCAGAAGGCGTTTGGCAACGCTGGCGTGTATCTTGAGAAGTATTTGACAGGTATGAAGCATGTTGAAATCCAGGTGATTGCGGACAAACACGGCAACGTTGTCCACTTGGGCGAACGGGACTGCTCCGTGCAGCGCCGGCGGCAGAAGCTTGTCGAGGAAGCGCCATGCCCCGTTTTGTCCGAAGAAACCCGCCAGCAGATGGGAGAAGCGGCAGTGCGTGCAGCCAAGGCCGTACAGTACTCCGGGGCGGGAACGCTTGAATTTTTGCTGAGTCCGGACAATTCCTTTTATTTCATGGAGATGAATACCCGGATTCAGGTAGAGCATCCTGTGACGGAAATGATCACTGGAGTGGACTTGATCAAAGAGATGATTTCTGTAGCCGAGGGCCATGAGTTGTCATTCAGGCAGGAGGAAGTCGTCATTAACGGCTGGTCCATCGAATGCCGGATCAATGCGGAGGACCCTTCCCGCAACTTTATGCCGGCGCCGGGCAAAATCGGTTTTTATCTGCCGCCGGGGGGACCTGGAGTACGGGTGGATAGCGCCGCTTATCCGGGGTACAGCATCCCGCCTTATTACGATTCCATGATCGCAAAGCTGATCGTATGGGGACAGACGCGTGAAGATGCCATCGCGAAAATGAAGCGTGCGCTCTCGGAGTTTGCCGTTGAAGGCATTCCAACGACGATTTCCTTCCATCAGCGGCTTTTGGAGCATCCGACGTTCATCAATGGTAATTTTGATATTAAATTCCTTGAGGAAAACGAAGTCTGAGCGCCTGCTGCAGTGTTTGTCATAATGTTTTCCAGATGATATAGTATGGATAAAAGTACGCCTGTGTCTGCAGGCTACGGTGATCCTAGCTAACCGAAAGGTGTGTAAATTATGGGCACAATGCCAACGGAATTTGAAAGAACGGAAATTGGTGAAATTCAGATTGCTCCTGAAGTCATCGAAGTCATTGCCGGTCTGGCTACGGTTGAGGTCAAAGGGGTTGCGGGCATGAGCGGCGGTTTTGCAGGCGGTTTTGCCGAGCTGCTCGGACGCAAGAACCTGTCCAAGGGTGTTAAGGTGGAAGTAGGCCAGCGCGAGGCGGCTGTGGATGTATCTGTCATTATCGAATACGGCAATCGCCTGCCAGAGGTGGCCTCCCTGATTCAGCATAACGTCAAACGTTCCATTGAGAACATGACCGGCCTGAATGTGGTGGAAGTGAACGTCCATATTCATGACGTACAGTTCAAGAACGCAGAACGCACTGCGGAAGAGAGCGATCTTTCAGGCCGCGTTAAATAAGATCTTTCTGCGTAAAACCCCCGACCTTTGGGTCGAGGGTTTACTCTAATTTCAAGGAGGCTGTGCAGTTCGTGGCTAAAATTGTGGATAGACTTTTGCTGTTTGTGTACAGCTTGAGTATCGGAATTGCATCCGTTATTGCCATCCTCCTTCTGAGCGGTGTTATCCCGCCTCAGTTGGGCAACTTGGATGAGAGGAAACTATGGACGGCAGCGCTGACGGTCGCAATTATTTTGTTTCTGCTCAGCCTCCGGTTTATTTACGTTTCCTTCCGCCGCGACCGGCAAAGCCAGACCACCATTGATCAGCGTACAGAGTATGGGGACATCCAGATTTCTGTGGAGACGATTGAGAACCTGTGTCTCAAAGCGGTCTCCAGGTTCCGTGGGGTCAGCGATTTAAAATCACGCGTCAAGGTAACGGAATCGGGTCTGGATATTACCATCCGTGCGGTGGTTGAGGGTGACATGTCCATTCCCGGATTGACCTCCGATATGCAGAAGGCTGTTCATGATCATTTGGAGGAAATTACCGGCATCCCGGTGTCCAACGTGTCGGTATACATTGCGAATGTCGCCGCATCCCCGGCTTTTAAGAGCCGTGTGGAATAAGGGGGGTTACGAATGCCTTCCTGGTATGAAATATGGTTGGAGTACAAGGGACGGATTTTAGGGATTGCGTGTGGTATCGGCCTTGGTATTGTATATTTAGTATCAGGTTTAGTAGATATGTTGATCTTTGCATTATTGGTGTTCATCGGATATACGCTGGGAAAAAGGTTTGATGCCAAGCTCGATGTTTTTGAGCCGCTAGTGAAGCTCGGGGACTGGATCTTCAACCGTAAGCGGCCCTTTAAATGAACCCTGTGATACGCTTTCTCCAAAACCAGAGCCGCAGCTTGTCTACGCCCGTTGTTTTTGGAGCCAGCGTTCACCGGGTTTTTTTAGATTATCTGATGTAAAAGTGAGTGTTCAAAAAGTCAGGTTTTCAGCACCAAAGCCTATGCTTCCGAAGTGCGTTTTTTCAAAACGCTGGAGTTGAATGAAGCTAGGGACTGAGGAGCGGAGCGTACTTGGGGTACGCGAGCACCGGAAGGCCCGGCTGAATTCAAGATTCGATGTCGAGTCCGCTTCCTGACTTCCTTCGTGATCAAAAGATGACTTTTTGAACTACCTCTATAAGTTTTCAAAGCGGAGCTTGGTTGAAAGGGTATTAGGGCAAGATAAAAAGCAATTCTGACTGTGATGATTATGAGCAAGTGTAGGAGGCCTGCATGAAAAGACGTTTAGCAAGGGAACTGGCGGTACAAATCATGTACCATATGGAAATGAATGAGGTGAAGGCGGAGGAAGCGGTGGACATGCTGCTGCAGGAAGCAGCCGAGGATAATGAGGCTGAGGTCGTCGTAAAAGATGAGGCTGCACTGCGGCAATATGTACTCGATATGGTTGCGGGAACCTGGGAGCAGCGCTCTGCCATCGATGCCCTGCTTTCCGACTATTTGAAAGGCTGGCAGGTCAGCAGGCTTTCCAGGGTGGACCGTCAAATTTTGCGCCTGGCAGCGTATGAAATGATCTTCCGTGAAGACATTCCGGCTAAGGTGGCCGTCAATGAAGCGATTGAGCTGTCCAAGCATTTCGGCACAGAGGAGTCCGGTAAATTCGTTAATGGTGTCCTCGGACGCATGATTCAGGATTTGGAGCAGCTGAAATCCCGCTTTGTCTAAAATAGAGCAGCTAATTATTAAGTGAATTGAGGGAGAGTGTAAACATGGCAGCACCGTTGATTAGTGGTACACAAGTTTCTCAGGAAATCCGCGCGGATATCAGAAAAGAAGTCGAGGAATTGAAAGCGCAGGGCCTGGTGCCAGGCCTGGCGGTTGTTCTTGTAGGCGAGGATCCCGCTTCCCAGGTTTATGTCAGAAACAAGGAAAAGGCCTGCCATGATCTCGGGTTTTATTCCGAAGTACATCGCCTGCCTGCGGATACCGGACAGGAGGAACTGCTTGCGCTGGTTGATCGGCTAAACCGTCAGGACTCCATTCACGGTATTCTTGTGCAGCTGCCGCTTCCTGCTCATATTGAGGAAAAGGCGGTTATCGACGCCATTGCCGTACATAAGGATGTCGACGGATTTCATCCGGTCAATGTGGGCAATCTGGTGATCGGGGACGACAGCCTGCTGCCGTGCACTCCGGCAGGTGTGATTGAGCTGATCAAGCGCACAGGCCTTGAGATGGCGGGCAAGCATGCCGTTGTCATCGGCCGAAGCAATATTGTGGGCAAGCCGGTTTCGCTTCTTCTGCAGCGTGAAAACGCAACCGTGACGATGTGTCATTCCCGCACAAGCAATATGGCTGAGTTGTGCAGACAAGCGGATATTCTTGTCGTTGCCATAGGCCGCGCCAATTTCATTGATGCCAGCTATGTCAAACCGGGAGCCGTCGTCATTGATGTCGGCATGAACCGCTTGGACAACGGCAAACTGGCAGGCGACGTTGATTTTGCTAGCGTACAGGAAGTTTCCGGGCCGATTACGCCTGTGCCGGGCGGTGTCGGGCCGATGACGATTACGATGCTGATGAAAAATACGCTGATCGCAGCCAAACGCTCTCGCGGTTTTAAATAAGGCGGGCCTGCCATGGCGGAGCAAAAAATATTTTCCATCAAGGAATTGAACAGATATATCCGCATGAAGCTGGAGTCCGACCGGGTGCTGTCCGATGTATGGATCCGCGGTGAAATTTCAAATTTCACGCATCATTCCAGCGGGCATATGTATTTCACCTTGAAAGATGAGAGCAGCCGCATCAAATCGATCATGTTCGCATCGCATAACCAGCGCCTGCCTTTTGTACCGAAGGAGGGCTCGCGTGTGATCGCGCGCGGCAACGTGTCGGTCTATGAACGGGACGGGCAGTATCAATTCTACGCCACGCATATGCAGCCGGACGGGATAGGAAGTCTCTATCTGGCATACGAGCAGCTCAAGCAGAAGCTTGAGGCGGAGGGTTTATTTGCTCAGGAGCGCAAACGCGCGCTGCCGCGGTTTCCGCGGACGATCGGGGTGGTCACCTCCCCAACGGGCGCGGCGGTCCGCGATATTATAACAACGCTGCAGCGCCGCTACCCGCAGGCGCGGGTGTTATTGTACCCTGTGCTGGTGCAGGGAAAAGGGGCGGCTGCCTCGATTGTAAAAGCGATAGCGAAGCTGAACGAGATGATGGAAGCGGATGTGCTCATTGTCGGGCGGGGCGGCGGATCGCTGGAGGAGCTGTGGGCCTTTAACGAGGAAATCGTAGCCCGTGCCATTTATTCATCTGCGATTCCCGTTATTTCGGCCGTTGGCCATGAGACGGACTTTACAATCGCCGATTTTACGGCCGATCTGCGGGCCGCCACACCGACCGCTGCCGCCGAGCTGGCGGTGCCGCATCTGTTAGAGCTTATCGACCAGGTACGGCAGCGCGAGCGGCGGCTGCGGATCGCGCTAAAGCAGCGTGTCGTTGCCGAACGGGGGCGTCTGGCCAGGCTGCAGCGCTCTCCGGTGCTGGTCCATCCAAGGCGCCGTCTGCTGCAGCATGCCGAGCGTCTGGACATGCTGCGCGACAGGCTGAAGCGGGCCACAGCGAGCCGCGCGCGTCTGCATAAAGAGCAGAACGCGCGGCTCCTGCATGCGCTTGAGCGCTTTAATCCACGGGAGCAGGTGCAGGCATCAAGACGCCAGCTGCAGCAATCAGAGCGCCGGATGCTGTCGGCGGCGGGCGGGGTGCTCAAGAGCAGCAGGCAGCAGCTCGCCTCTGCGGTGCGGCAGTTGGATGCGCTCAGCCCCTTGAAGGTGATGGCCAGAGGTTACAGTCTCGTGTACGACGAACAGGAGACCAAGCTTATCAAATCGCTCCGGGACGTTCAGCCCGGGGATTTAATCAAAATAAAAATGAGCGACGGGCAGCTGGACTGCCAGGTGTGGGGAATGAAGGAGGTCGACAAGCAGCATGGCGAATGAGACAGAGCTGACTTTTGAAGAAGCGATGGCAGCCCTTGAGGATATCGTCGGACAACTGGAGCATGGAGATGTTCCGCTTGAACAGGCAATAGATCTTTTTCAGCGCGGTATGAAGCTGTCACAGCTGTGCAGCCAGAAGCTGGAGCAGGTGGAGCGCAAAATTGAAATGATTGTGGATGAAGACGGAGACACCCGGACGAAGCCATTCGGGGCTGATTTTGAAGAAAACGGCGGTGAACGTGCTTGAGCAGCAGGTTAGGCTTCAAGGAATATATGGAAAGCACCACTGCGGAAGTGTCGGAGGAGTTGTCCCGCATCATCCCTGAGCATTGGGAGGTTCCGGAGACGCTAAAGTCTTCGATGTACTACTCGCTGATGGCCGGCGGCAAGCGTCTGCGCCCGCTGCTGGTTGTCGCGGCAGCTGAAGCGTTCGGCGGCAGCAGAGCGGCGGCGCTGCCGATCGCTTGTGCGGTTGAAATCGTACATACGTATTCGCTCATTCATGATGATCTGCCCGCTATGGATAATGACGATTATCGGCGGGGCAAGCTGACGAATCATAAGGTGTACGGGGAGGCTGCAGCCATACTGGCGGGGGACGCGCTGCTGACACACGCCTTTTACTGCATAGTACAGGCAGGACGGTCGCACGGTGTTCC
The DNA here is from genome assembly GCF_042138595.1 of Paenibacillus terreus. NCBI lineage: Bacteria > Bacillati > Bacillota > Bacilli > Caryophanales > Paenibacillaceae > Paenibacillus > Paenibacillus terreus. The sequence goes on from NZ_JBHIRX010000005.1 coordinate 49,478, forward strand.
GGCTGAGCGGCTGCTCTGCATTGTTGAGGATCTGGCGGAAATGGCCGGGGCCCGTGGCATGGTTGGCGGCCAGGCGGCGGATATGGCCGGGGAGCAGGGCATTACGCAGCTGCAGGAACTGGAGTTCATTCACCTGCATAAAACAGGCGATCTGATCATTTTCTCACTGCTCGCCGGTGGCCGTATCGGGGGAGCGTCCGCCGGGCAGCTTGAGGGGCTGCGCCGTTTCGGAAGGGATCTGGGCCTGGCCTTTCAGATACAGGATGATATTCTCGATCTTGTCGGCGATGAAGCCAAGCTGGGCAAGGCGACGCAGAGCGATGTGCAGCAGCAGAAGGTGACTTATCCCTATTTTGTAGGGATGGACGCATCCTTGCGTGAGGTTGAACGGCTTACGCAGTCCGCCAAGCAGGCGCTTGTTGATGCCGCCATTCCCGATGCCACGCGGTTGTTGGAAATTGCTGACTACCTGATGAAAAGAGATCACTAACCTGACCGACAAGGCATGTTGTTTTTTGCCTAACCCGATCTGTGTTATAATGAATGTTATTACGATTAAGCTCAGGCAGATTTGCAGCTTCATTTGTTTATTACTTGAAGGAAAGCGGGGAGATTCGCGTGCTGCTTCCACGAATAAAGCAACCAAGCGACTTGAAAACATTATCTGTTGATGAGCTGGCTTCTCTGTCCGAAGAAATCCGTAAATTTCTGATTGAGAAGCTCTCGGTAACAGGGGGGCACTTGGCATCGAACCTGGGAGTGGTTGAGCTCACGGTCGCCCTGCATTATTGTTATAACAGCCCTAAGGATAAAATGATTTTCGATGTAGGCCATCAGGCTTATGTTCATAAAATATTGACGGGAAGAATGGAAAGGTTCGACACGCTGCGCCAGAAGGATGGCCTGTGCGGGTTCGTCAAGCGCAGCGAAAGCGAGCATGACGTCTGGGAAGCCGGCCATAGCAGCACATCGCTGTCGGCGGCCATGGGTATGGCGCTCGCACGTGATCTGAAAGGGGAAGACAACAAGGTCATCGCTCTGATCGGGGACGGCGCTTTGACGGGTGGAATGGCTTTTGAAGCGCTTAACCATATCGGTCATGAAGGCAAGAATTTGATGGTGATCCTGAACGATAATGAAATGTCCATTGCACCCAATGTAGGGGCCATGCACAATTATTTGAGCAAAATCCGTTCAGACCGCCATTATTTGCGCGCCAAGGATGAGGTAGAGCAGATTCTGAAGAAAATTCCCGCCATCGGCGGCAAGCTGGCGAAATCAGCGGGACGGATGAAGGACAGCCTGAAATACATGATGGTGCCCGGCGTATTGTTTGAAGAGTTGGGCTTTACGTATTTGGGGCCGGTTGACGGTCATGATCTTTCAAAGCTGATTGATACGTTCAACCAGGCGGATAATGTGAGTGGTCCGGTCATGGTGCATGTGATTACCACGAAGGGCAAGGGCTACAAGCCGGCAGAGGCAGATTCCTATAAATGGCACGGCATTTCTCCCTATAAAATGGAATCCGGCCAGGTGTTGAAGGCCGTAGGCAACCCGATGTATACGGAAGTATTCGGGCAGACCCTGATCGAGCTGGCCCGCGAGGACGAGCGGATCGTGGCGGTCACCCCGGCCATGCCGGGCGGTTCCGGACTGATACCATTCAGCAAGGTGTTTCCGGACCGGATGATCGATGTGGGTATCGCAGAGCAGCATGCGGCCACGCTGTGTGCTGCTTTAGCCATGGAAGGGATGAAGCCGGTCTATGCTGTCTATTCCACTTTCATGCAGCGCGCCTATGACCAGATTGTACACGATATTTGCCGCCATAACGCCAACGTAATGTTTGCCATCGACCGTGCCGGGTTTGTCGGTGCTGACGGTGAGACTCATCATGGTGTGTTTGATGTTGCCTTTATGAGACATATCCCTAATCTGGTCATGATGATGCCCAAGGATGAAAATGAGCTGCGCCATATGATGAAAACGGCGCTTGAATATAACGACGGACCGATTGCTTACCGCTATCCGCGGGTCAATGTACCGGGAGTTCCGCTCGATGAGGAACTGCACGCCATTCCGATCGGCAAGTGGGAGTATTTGCGAAAGGGTGAGCAGTATGCAGTCATCTCTTGCGGCCCGATGCTGCAGGTAGCCGGTGAAGCTGCTGACACGATGAAGCGTGAGGGATTTCAGGTAGGAGTCATCAATGCCCGCTTCCTCAAGCCGCTGGATGAGGAAATGCTGCGCGAGCTCGCCCAGCAGCGGATGAAGCTGATTGTGCTGGAGGAAGCGTCCGAGGCGGGCAGCCTTGGCAGTGCTGTGCTTGAATTTTATGCCCGTGAAGGCGTACATGATATGCATGTCCATTTGATGGGCATTCCCGATATTTTTGTGGAGCATGGCTCCATTAAGGAGCAGCGAGCTCAGGTCGGCTTAACGGCCGAGGCGGTTATTGCGGAACTGCGCAAAATGGCTGCACAACCTACTTTCGGCTATGGCCGGTCCGTATAGAGATAGGAGAACAACATGTCTGACCCGAAAGAAAGAATAGATGTATTGCTCGTTGAGCAGGGATTTTACGAAAGCCGGGAGAAGGCCAAAGCAGCCATTATGGCCGGTCTGGTGTTCGCGGACGGTGAGCGCATTGAAAAAGCGGGAATGAAGGTTTCCCGCAGCAGCGAGCTGAAGGTAAAGGGCTCTGTGCATCCCTATGTCAGCCGCGGAGGGCTGAAGCTGGAGAAGGCAATACGGGAATTTGGCCTGGATATGCAGGGGCGCACGATGCTTGATATCGGCTCCTCTACCGGGGGGTTTACGGACTGTGCGCTGCAGCATGGGGCAGCCTATGTATATGCGATAGATGTCGGCTACAATCAGCTCGATTGGTCGCTCCGCAATGATGAAAGAGTCTGTGTGATGGAACGCACGAATTTCCGTTATATGACCCCGGAGGATTTAAAAGGCCCGGCGCCTGATTTTGCAAGCATTGACGTGTCGTTCATATCGCTGCGCATCATCCTGCCTCCGTTGGTTGAATTGCTCAAACGCCCGGCAGACATTGCGGCTCTCATCAAGCCGCAGTTTGAAGCAGGGCGGGAGAAAGTCGGCAAATCAGGAGTTGTCAGGGAATCCGCGACACATAAAGAGGTGCTGCATACGGTGCTTACTTTTGCCAGGGAGCTTGGACTTTCTCTGAGGGCACTGACCTTTTCTCCGATCACAGGTGGCGAGGGCAATATTGAATTTCTGGCCCACCTGCGGCTGAACGACCCGGCTTTGCCTGATGAGGGGACGGAGCTAAACCTTGATCAGCTCATTGACCGTATCGTTGCAGAGGCGGGGCAGACATTTGGCGGCAAATAGGCAAGAGGTTCTCATGAGTTCTTCACAAGAACTGTGGGAACCTTTTTTTTCGAAAATAAGAGCAAAGATTGATTAACGAACTCACGTTCGCCTATAATATTGAAAGAAGGGTAAAGGAGTTTTCGGGAACGATCACGAAATAACAAACTGAACGTCAGAACAATAAAGGCGGGATCTGGATGGACTCACGGTATGATACGTTTTTGGTTACGGCGATTTGTGCCGTTCTGGCCATTTGGGCATTATACGCGTTCCGTTCCTGGCTGCGCAAGCCGGAGCATCCCAGGCTTTATGCCATAAAACTGAATGAGGAGATCGAAGAAGGGCCCGCCTCGGCCATACTGGAGGAGAATGGCTACGAAGTTATCGGGGGGCGGCTTCGCGTTCCTCTTTCATTTGACGTTAATGGGGAAAGTATAAACAGCGGTTTATACATTGATTACATAGCAGAGCGGGATGAAGGCGTCTATATTGTCAAAACCTCGCGGCGCCGCAAGCCGATAGAGTGGAGCGGCTCGGAAATCAGGGACAAATTTTTGCCTCTGCTGCTGCTTTACCCCGAAGTGGCGGGGATTCTCTATGTGGACACGGAAGAGGGAACCGTTCGCCGGATCGAGCTGAATGCAGATGAGTGGAACCATGATTAACCAATTTACAAGGAGGACTTTATGAAGGGTCAAAGGCATATCAAAATCAGGGAGATTATTACACATCAAGATATAGAAACACAGGACGAGCTGGTTGAGGCGCTGCGTGAAGCGGGCTTTCAGGTGACGCAGGCCACCGTATCCAGGGACATTAAGGAGCTGCTCCTAATTAAGGTGCCCATGGATGACGGAAGATATAAATATTCGCTCCCGAGCGACCAGCGCTATAATCCGGTTCACAAATTAAAGCGGGCGCTGGTGGATAATTTTTTGCAAATCGACAGCACCGGCAATCTGATCGTGATGAAATGTCTGCCAGGGACTGCGAACTCCATTGCAGCTCTGCTTGACAGCATCGAATGGCCGGAGATCATGGGCACGATCAGCGGTGACGACACGATCCTGATCATTTGCCGCACCCATGAGAACAGCACGGACGTTGTAAAACAGATCATGTCCTATATATCCTGATGAATTACCGTATGATGTTGGAGGTGTAGCAGCAGTGCTTGTTTCATTATCGATAAGAAATCTGGCAGTGGTTGAATCGGTGGATGTTCATTTCCACCAGGGCTTTCATGTGCTGACAGGGGAAACAGGGGCAGGGAAATCCATTATCATCGATGCTCTTGTACTGATCTCGGGGGGCAGAGGAGCAGCGGATCTGGTGCGTTATGGCTGCGACAAAGCCGAAATGGAAGCTCTCTTCGAGCTTCCCGCCGAACACCCGGTGTGGGAGGTGCTTGCCAGGCTGGGCATTCAGGGAAATGCGGATGAGCACCTGCTGATCCGCAGAGAGCTTGCCTCGACCGGCAAGAGCACCTCAAGGATTAACGGTCAGCTTGTCAATTTAAGCATGCTGCGTGAAGTCGGCGAGCATATTGTCAACATCCATGGACAGCATGAACCGCAAAACCTGCTGCGGACCGACCGGCATCTGGCGCTGCTGGATACATACGGCGACGGCATCATCGGACCTGTAAAATCCCGCTACCGCGAAAAATACAGCGCTTTTGTCAAAGCCGAGAAGGAACTGAGAGAACTGCAGGAATCAAGCCAGAAATCGTATCAAATGCTTGATATGTACCGCTTTCAGCTGGAGGAGATCGCCTCCGCAAGATTGCAGTCTGGCGAGGATGAATTATTGACGGAAGAACGGGTCAAACTATCCCACAGCGAGAAAATGATGGATGCTGTTGCCGGGGCATATGAACTGCTGCAAAGCCAGCATGGACTGGATGCCGTAAGCAGCGCCGCCGCCATGCTGGAGGACATCTCCCACTATGACAGCAAGCAGCTGCAGCCTATTACGGAACAGATTCAGTCCGCGTATTACCAGCTGGAGGACGCTGCTTTTCAGCTTCGCTCCTACAGGGAGCAGATTGAATTTAATCCGGAACGGCTTCAGGAGGTCGAGCAGCGACTCGCCCTGATTGCAGGTCTGCGCCGTAAATACGGAGACAGTGTTGAGCAAATCCTGGAGTATTACAAAAAAATTGAGCATGAAACGGATAAGCTGGAAAACAAGGATGAGCGTCTGGAGAAGCTTACCGCACAGCGTGACAAGCTGCTTGCCAGGCTGCTTGCAGCAGCCGATGAGCTGTCTGCCGCACGGAAGCAATGTGCAGAGGATCTGGCCGTACAGGTGGAAAGGGAGCTCAAGGATTTGCAGATGGGACGGACCTCTCTGCGTGTGCGTATCGATCCGCTGGAAGATCCGCGCGGCTACGAATGGAACGGGCGCAAAGTCCGGCCGACCAAGCAGGGCATTGATAATGCGGAATTTTTAATTTCAGCCAACCCGGGCGAACCGCTCCGGCCGCTGGGCAGAATCGCATCGGGAGGCGAAATGTCCCGTGTGATGCTGGCGCTCAAAAGCATCTTTGCCCGCCATGATCAGATTCCGGTGCTCATTTTTGATGAAGTGGATACCGGGGTCAGCGGACGAGCGGCGCAGTCCATAGCCGAGAAGCTGTACAGGCTGTCCTCTGTCTGCCAGGTATTTTCCATTACCCACCTTCCGCAGGTGGCCTGCATGGCTGACAGCCAGTATCTCATCGAGAAAACCGTGCATGATGGCCGCACCATGACACAGGTTGAGGAATTGTCGGATGAGGGAAGGGTGAAGGAACTGGCCAGAATGCTGGGCGGCGTGGAAATTACGGAGAAAACGCTGCATCATGCACAGGAAATGCTGAATTTGGCAAAAGCGCAGAAAAGGGAAGAACAGCGGATAGAGTAATGATTGACAGTAATAAAAGCCTGGGGGCAAGGTTACCTTATAGGTACGCAATTGGCGACGACCTTTACTCGTCAAGCGAAAGAAGCAAAGGGAGCGTGACAGCCATTGAAAGTGAACTCCAGGAACAAACTGCCCGGACTTTTGCTTGTCTTCTTTCTTTGTCTAGGAAGTGTTTTTATGTTCGTCCGGCACGCGGAAGCACAGCCGGAGAGTCATGGTGACTCCCTCAGCCATTATAAGGGCTCAATTTTGCAGCTGAATAAGCTGGTTCAGCGAAGCCCGGTTTTTTCTTCTCTGCTTGCCAACCGGTCTGAGGTTCATCCTGTTCAGGAAATTCAAGTCATTCCCGGCGGCCAAACCATTGGCGTAAAGGTAAAATCAGCGGGGATCCTTGTCGTGGGTCACCACCTTGTGGTGCAGGATGGGGAGACCCGTTTGTCGCCCGGAGAGACTGCAGGAATCAGGCTGGGAGACCGCATCACTCATATTAACGGCCTTGTTCCCGATAATTTGTCACTTGTCACGGAAGCTGTAGAACGTGCAGGCAAAGAAGGAAAGCCGCTCGAGATCACGCTCAAGCGGGGAAAGCAGACCATTCATACGAAACTGACTCCGGCATATGACCGCGAGGATAAGGCGTGGAGGCTTGGTTTGTATATCCGTGATTCAGCGGCAGGGGTTGGAACACTGACCTTTTATGCTCCTCAGCATGGCGTATACGGCGCGCTTGGCCACGTCATCACGGACATGAATACTCAAACCCCCATTGTCGTTGGCAGTGGGCATATTGTCCAATCCAACGTCACCTCCATCTCCAAGAGCCAAAATGGCGAACCGGGAGAGAAGCGTGCCCAGTTTACAAAAAACCATAAAGTTTTAGGCAGTATCGAAAGCAATACGAAATTTGGAATTTTCGGCAAAATGACCGATCTTCCCGAACACAGCGTTTATTCAAAGCCAATTCCGGTAGCATCGGCTGAAGAAGTCAAAGAGGGACCTGCAGAAATATTAACCGTGGTTGACGGTCAATCCGTCAAGCGTTTTAAAGCACGTATTCTGCATGTATCCCATCAAAGCGTTCCAGCAACAAAGGGGCTTGTCATCCGCATTGTGGATCCCCGCCTTATTGAGAAAACCGGGGGCATTGTTCAAGGGATGAGCGGCAGCCCAATCATCCAGAACGGCAAGCTCGTCGGAGCTGTCACACATGTCTTTGTGAACGACCCGCAATCGGGGTACGGATGCTTCATTGAATGGATGCTCAAGGATGCTGGGATTATTCAACATAAACAGGGCAATGCTTCCGATCTTAAGGCCGGTTAACGGCCTTAAGATTTTTTTGTTTTCCTGTAATATGGACGTGTCGTTTTATGGAACAATATGAAGAATTATAGCTAATAAAGTTGAAAAAGTGCAAAAAACTTAAATTATATCGGAAAGCATAAAAAAAATAAATAAAAATATTTTTCGACAGAAGGAATTGAATTCGATGTGTCGAAATTATATACTTCCGAGAGAAGAAATTGCCAAATCAAAAAAAATTCTATGCAGCCCATTAAAGGAGGAAGTCCATTGCAAAAAATTGAAGTGCTTTTGGCAGATGATAACCGTGAATTTACAAACTTGCTCGCTGAATATATATCGGACCAGGAGGATATGGAAGTTACCGGAATCGCTTACAACGGTGAAGAAGTACTCCAGCGTATTTCTGATTCCCACAAAATCCCCGATGTATTGATCCTGGACATCATTATGCCTCATCTTGACGGTTTGGGCGTGCTTGAGCGGCTTCGCGAAATGAATTTGCCGACACAACCGAAAATTATTATGCTCACGGCCTTCGGGCAGGAAAACATTACACAACGGGCTGTGCAGCTTGGAGCCTCCTACTATATTTTGAAGCCGTTCGATATGGAGGTGCTGGCTAACCGCGTGCGTCAGTTGGTTGGTGTGCAGACAGTCAGCAGCAGTTCGGCGATCGGAATGTCCATGACCAAATCGAATGTCGTTCCAATGGGGAAAGTCAAAAATCTGGATGCCAGCATAACATCCATCATTCATGAAATCGGTGTGCCGGCGCATATCAAAGGCTATCAATACCTGCGCGAGGCAATCACCATGGTGTACAATAATATCGAAATATTGGGGGCTATCACCAAAACGCTGTATCCGGCGATTGCGGAGAAATTTAAAACAACGCCATCACGCGTCGAACGCGCTATCCGTCATGCGATTGAAGTCGCATGGACCCGCGGCAATATTGACAGCATCAGCCACCTGTTTGGTTATACGATCAACATCAGCAAGTCGAAACCTACAAACAGCGAATTCATCGCGATGGTCGCCGACAAGCTGCGGATCGAGCATAAAGTATCGTAAGCCACACCAATCAAAGTCACACCAATCATATGCCCGGAAGCCGGCCCAATAAATCAACGATTTATTGGGTTCGTTCATTCCGGCATGCTGTTGCAATAGCTGACATGCATCATAAAGGCAGGAGGGGATTGCATATGCTGTATCTGTGGATTGTTGCCGGAACCGCAGTCGCCGGAATTATCTTATTCACCATATTACGCTTGAATAAAGGGCGCAGCAAAAAAATGCAGATTTCCAGTTCTAAGGGAGATAATGTAGTTCCTTTCCGGCGTAAAAGAGGCAAGGGCAAACCTTCTGTGCAGAAATGCAGCTTTTGCGGCAAAGAAGAGCTGTTGACCTTCTACGCAGGTGACAATGGAGTGATAAAGGGCGTCTGCAGGCACTGCAAACCGAAAGCGGAACGCAGGGATATGCTGCCGCTGTAGTTTCATGCAGCCGGTTGGATTACGCATGCATGGAAAGGAGCTTTTGTTGTGTCAAGGCTTAAACATTGGTTCAGCAGGCTGTTAGCCCGCAATGTGCTAATCTATACTTCCTTTATCGAAGAGGATTACATGAAGGCTAAATCTGTTCTCATAAGCAGAGGCATTCGGCATTATACCCGGTTTATTCGCGCCAACAATTCCAGAAGAGACGGAGCATACCCGGTCCCCTCTTCCACGACTCAATACGAAATTTATGTACGGCCCGAGGATGAGCAGACAGCTCTGCAGGCATTGACAGCCATTAAAGCATAAGAAAAACGTTTATCGACATACATTCACAGAAGCCAGACCGCGTTCAGCAGTAGTTTTTCTTGCGATTTCAGGAAGCTTATACCAAGGAGTTTATCTTTCTGAAATCTTAAGAAAAACGTTTATCGACGTACTTCTCAGAAGCCAGACCGTATTTAGCAGTAGTTTTTCTGGCAAAAATAACCCCACCATCCAAGATGGCGGGGTTAAAATATATTAACGAGCCTGTCTGTAGATCAAGTCTCCAAGCACGTCTGCTACATATCTGTTTCCTCTTTGCAAATCCGACCTGCTCAGACTGAGCCATGCCGTGCGCTCATCCATGTCAAACGACCGTTCAAGCCAGCCGGAGAAGCCTCTGCCGCGGCGATCAACCTCAACCAGCACATGAATGCCGTCACGTTCAAGGTTGAAAATAAATTCGAGTTCCTCCACCCTGCTGGAAAATTCCCGTCCCGGGTAAAATTCGATTTCCTGCACAAACGGAACGCCACGTCCAAGGCGTGGATGATATTCACAGGTGGCCTCCTTGAATCTGAATCCAAGCTCCTGGGCAGCCTGTAATACAACGGTGGCGTAAGGATGCGGAGTCACCTCAATGTAGTCGCGGTCGTTTGGATCAATGGCATTATCAATATCAAGGCCCGTCTGAATCCACACCGGCTGACGCGACAGTGTCATGGGCGTTTCCAGCGGAAGCGGGAAGGAGAACGGGATCTCCAGTCTCTCTCCCTGCCGGACGAGCAAACGGTCAGCCACATGATATTTGGCTATTGTGCAGGTCTCCTTGACCTTTTTGTCATCATGCTCTTTGATATACTCTGTCATTACTTTGATGTAAATATGATCTACCTTTTGTTCGACATTGCCGCCGCGGATATGGACCATTCCCCGAATTTCCTCGCCTGGATGGTAAGAGGCCTTTTCGAGATGAGTGTCAATTTCCGCAGCCCCAATTCCTACACTTGCAAGCATTTTGTTAAAAAAAGACATGGAAAGAACCCCCTAAAAGATATGTATGATACAGGAGTATACGTTAAGGGGGCGACAAGGTTTCTGTAACAACGACGAAATAAAAAAATTTTTTGGTGAACTTTATATTTAATCACAATCCACTTTGTGAGGCGGCACAAAACAGCGCCGGCAGCGTGGCTCATATGCTTCGGAATCTCCAATCATGACGATTGGGCCTACTTTTACGGGCTCGCCGTTGATGATTCTCTGCGTGAAGTTGCCTTCGGCACTGCCGCAAACGGCGCAGAAAGCGCTCAGCTTTTCGATATCGTCTGCCATGGCCAGCAGTCCTCCGATATATCCGAATTCCTCTCCACGGTAATCCATATTCAAGCCGTCGACAATGACATGCTTTCCGCAATAAGCGAGCTCCTGAACAAGGTTCATGATCGGACGGTTAAAAAATTGCACCTCATCAAAAGCGACAACGTCCGCGTCACGGGTCTGTTCCAAAATTTTGGCCACAGTCTCTTCCGTCAGCTTGCGCGGTATGGAAATAGCAGGAAGGCGGTATCCGATGCGGCTGACGATCTCATCCTTGGCAAAACGATTGTCCTCAGCAGGTTTGTAGGCGACCACCTTGCGGCGGCCGTATTTCATTAATTTTTGACAGCGGCGGATGAGCTCCCCCGATTTTTCGCTGAACATAGGACCTGTAATTACAGTAATACGCCCTGTAGACAAAGCAATTCCCCTCTTTCTTTAAAGAAAACGCCACTATAGATTACCATATGTTAAGGGAGACAGGCCAGAGACAAATGCTTGAATTTTGACAGGATACGCAGCCGCTTCATTGCTCGAAGCCGTCAAGTCTGCTACTGTAGAAAGACGGGATTACATAGAAGAAAAGAGGAATCCGGATGGATGATGTCAACTCTCGCTTCAAGCAGAGAAAGGCTGAATTGGCACGTCTCGGTCTGCTGAGCTCTGAGGCGGAGGCGCTGGTGAATGACATGCTGGAACAGGTTGATATGCTGGAGCAGCGGAATACGGCGCTTCGCCGGTCGCTTCGCAGCTCATCAAAAGCACCGCGCATGTCCAGCAAGCTGAAAGATGCGCTTTACGAATAAGCTGCCAGATCGGGCGCCTGATTAAGAACAGGCCGGGTTCAGCCGAGGCTGCCGGCTTATTTGTAATGCCGTTCAAAGAGAGTAAAATAGACTTTAAATAATCATGCAGCAATAGTGGAGGTTAATATGGCAATCACATGTGATATAGCGATACTGGGCGGAGGAACGGGAGGTTATGTGGCCGCGATCCGGGCTGCCCAGCTGGGCAAGGATGTAGTCATCATTGAGCGTGATAAATTGGGGGGCACCTGTTTGCATCGCGGCTGCATTCCCAGCAAATCACTGCTTAGAAGCGCGGAAGTGTATGCAACTGTCAAGGAAAGCGAATCCTACGGTGTTGAGACGTCCGGGGCCAAGCTGCTGTTTCCAAAGGTGCAGGAACGCAAGGAGCAGGTCGTGGAGCAGCTTCATCAGGGTGTTCAGTATTTGATGCGCAAAAATAAAATCAAGGTTTTGCACGGCACAGGGAGAGTTATTGGACCGTCCATATTCTCGCCAAAAAGCGGCGCAGTCGCCGTCGAGCTGGAGAATGGGGAAATGGAGACAGTCGTGCCTGCGCATCTGATTATTGCGACAGGGTCGCGGCCGCGACATATTCCGGGGCTTCAGCCTGACGGCAGGTTTATTTTGACGAGTGACGAGGCTCTTCAGCTGGACAAGCTTCCTGCTTCAATCATCATTGTCGGCGGCGGTGTCATTGGTGTGGAGTGGGCTTCCATGCTGAACGACTTCGGTGTGGAAGTGACCGTGGTAGAGACAGCAGACAGGCTGATTCCGCTTGAGGATGAGGAGATTTCCCGCGAGATGCAGAGGCTGCTGACGAAAAGAGGTGTTAAGGTCCTGACCAGCTCCCAGGTGCTGCCGGAGAGCCTCGGCAAGGATGAAGAGGGAATTCAAATTGAGGTGCGCCGGGGTGATGAAACAAGCACGCTCACCGCATCACAGCTGCTCTTGTCTGTGGGCAGACAGGCTAATGTGGAAAATATCGGACTGGAAAATACGGATATCCGGATTGAAAACGGGGTAATAGCAGTTAACGCTCATTATCAGACGGCTGAGCCTCATATCTATGCCATCGGCGACTGCATCGGCGGCGTTCAGCTTGCACATGCCGCCAGCCATGAAGGGCTAGCAGCTGTAAACCATATTTGCGGCGAGGAAGTTCATATGATACCTTCTCACCAGATCCCGCGCTGCATTTATACAAGACCGGAAGCAGCCAGCGTCGGCCTGACCGAGCAGGAGGCGAGAACACAAGGGCACGAGGTGAAAATAGGCAAGTTTCCTTTTCAGGCGATCGGCAAATCGCTCGTGTATGGCAGCAGGGACGGTTTTGTGAAGGTGATTGCGGACGGGAAGACCAATGATATTCTCGGCGTTCATATGATCGGCACGCATGTTACCGACCTGATCAGTGAGGCGGCACTGGCACAGCTGCTGGACGCTACCCCATGGGAAGTAGGCCAGCTTGCTTATCCGCACCCGACGCTGTCTGAAATTTTGGGCGAAGCGATGCTGGCGGTGAACGGGAAAGCGATTGGGATATAAGGCGCGCTTTCCTTTTCGGTGTGAAAGTGTTTTAATAAGGTTAAGCCAAGTTTTAGTACCAGGTTTTAAGACAAGATGGTATAATTAAATATGGCTTTTATAACAAGGAGGTGCCTCGATGAACGCAAAAAGCGCTGTCGACGCGCAGCTCAGGCATGAAGAACTGGGCCTGAGCAATGACCAGGTCATAGAAATGTACAGATATATGCTGCTGGCAAGAACGTTTGATGAGCGGAATATGCTGCTCCAGCGTGCCGGTAAAATTAATTTTCACGTATCGGGAATCGGGCAGGAGGCTGCCCAGGTTGGAGCAGCGTTTGCCCTTGACAGGGATAACGATTATTTTCTTCCCTATTACCGCGATTACGGTTTTGTATTGTCTGTTGGCATGACTCCGCGCGAGCTGATGCTGTCGGCCTTTGCCAAGGCCGAGGATCCGAACAGCGGCGGCCGTCAGATGCCGGGGCATTTTGGCAGCAAAAAGCTGCGGATCGTTACAGGCTCAAGTCCCGTGACGACACAGGTACCTCATGCCGTTGGCGTGGCGCTGGCCGCGAAGATGCAGAAGAAGAGCATCGTTTCTTTCGTAACCTTCGGGGAAGGATCGAGCAATCAGGGTGATTTTCACGAGGGCTGCAACTTTGCGGGCGTGCATAAGCTGCCTGTCATCATTATGTGCGAGAATAACCAGTATGCCATTTCCGTTCCTGTGCACAAGCAGCTTAGCGGGAAGGTAAGCGACCGCGCGCTCGGTTACGGATTTCCCGGAATACGGGTGGACGGCAACGACGTGCTAGCCGTGTACGCCGCTGTGAAGGAAGCGCGGGAACGCGCTGTGCGCGGTGAGGGCCCAACCCTGATTGAAGCGATGATGTACCGTCTGTCTCCACACTCGACTTCGGACAATGATTTGGCATACCGGACCAAGGAAGAGGTTGAAGAAAACTGGAAAAAAGACGGTGTGCAACGCATGAAAAATTATTTGATTGAATGCGGTATTTGGGATGAAGACAAGGACGCGATGCTTTCCGCCGAGCTCGTCCAGGAAATGAAAGAAGCGATTGAATATGCTGACCGCGCGCCTTATCCGAAGCCTGAGGATACGCTGCTGCATGTGTACGCGGACAGCAGCGGGGAGGTCCGTTAATTATGGCAGTTATGGAATATATCGACGCCATTCGGCTGGCGATGAAGGAAGAAATGGAGCAGGATGACACCGTGTTTGTCCTCGGGGAGGACGTAGGTGTCAAGGGCGGTGTTTTTACCACCACCAAGGGGCTGATGGATCAGTTCGGCGAAATGCGTGTCATGGATACCCCTCTTGCTGAATCCGCCATAGCCGGGGTGGCTATTGGAGCAGCCATGTACGGCATGAAGCCGATTGCTGAAATGCAGTATTCGGACTTTATGCTGCCGGCGACAAACCAGATTATCAGCGAAGCGGCCAAAATCAGATACCGGTCCAATAATGATTGGAGCTGTCCGGTTGTCATCCGCGCTCCGATCGGCGGCGGGATATTCGGCGGTTTGTATCATTCCCAGTGCCCTGAGTCGATCTTTTTCGGAACACCGGGTCTCAAGATTGTGGCACCGTATTCTCCTTACGATGCCAAGGGACTGCTGAAGGCAGCAATCCGTGATCCTGATCCGGTGCTGTATTTTGAGAATAAGAAGAGCTACAAGCTGATTAAAGGAGAAGTTCCTGAAGAGGACTATGTTGTACCAATCGGCAAAGCCAATCTGCTGCGTGAGGGCGACGATATCACCGTTATCGGCTATAGCCAGCCGCTGCATTTTGTCATGCAGGCCGCCGAGGAGCTGGAGCGTGAGGAGGGCATTACCGCCCATGTGCTTGATTTGCGGACTTTGCAGCCGCTTGACAGGGAAGCGATTATTGCAGCCGCCCGCCGCACCGGCAAGGTGTTGATTGTGCATGAAGATAATAAAACCGGCGGCGTCGGGGCGGAGGTGTCCGCAATCATTAGCGAGGAGTGCCTGTTTGAGCTGGATGCGCCCATTGCGCGCCTGTGCGGCCCGGATGTGCCGGCCATGCCGATCAGCCCTCCGATGGAGAAATTCTTTTTGCTCAATAAGGACAAAGTGAAAGAAGCCATGCGCCAGCTTGCCTTGTATTAATGTAGCTGCGCAGTCAAGGAGTTGAACCAATGACACAGAATAATACGCAATGGACCAATGTTACCATGCCTCAGCTTGCGGAATCGCTTGTTTCCGCAACCATTGCCAAGTGGCTTAAGCAGCCGGGGGAGAGCGTGGAGCAGTTCGAGCCGATCTGCGAAGTCATTACGGATAAAGTAAATGCGGAAATCCCTTCAACGGTGGACGGAGTCATGGGCGAGCTGCTGGCTGAGGAAGGGCAGACGGTGGCCGTAGGCGAGTTGATCTGCCGTATTCAGACCGCAGCAGAGGCCGGACACGCCGATGCAGCGCCTGCTTCCTCTGTCGGAGCCGAAATGCCTGCTGCGGCCCAGACGGCCCAGCAGGGGGATCAATCCATGCGCGGCCGTTATTCACCGGCTGTGCAGACGCTTGCCGCACAGCATCAGGTCGATTTAAGCCGCGTGCCGGGAACCGGACTGGGCGGGCGCATTACGCGCAAAGATGTTCTGGCTTATGTAGCCACAGGCGGAGCTTCTGGTGCTGCTGCTACGGGAGGCCAGGAAACCGTACAGACTACTGCGGCCAGCAAGGCGAATGAGCCTGCGGCTGTTCCTACTCAGAGCATCCCGCCTGTGCGCAACAGCGGCATTCATTTGACAGAGTCACCGAAGATACCTGCCATTGAAGTGGAGGGTGATGCTTCGGGACGTTCGGAATATTATATTGATGTCACGCCAATCCGCAACACGATCGCCCGCAACATGCGGCAGAGTGTGACGGAAATACCGCATGCATGGACGATGATAGAGGTGGACGTAACCAATCTGGTCATGCTGCGCAACAAGATCAAGGATGAATTCAAAAGCAAGGAAGGAATTAATATTACTTATTTGGCTTTCCTGCTTAAAGCGGTAGTCAATGCGATCAAAGATTATCCGATCATGAATTCTTTCTGGGCTGTGGACAAAATCGTGGTGAAGCGGGATATTAATATTTCCCTGGCTGTAGGCACGGAGGATTCTGTACTGACTCCTGTTATCCAGAAGGCGGATCAGAAAAATATTGCGGGTCTGGCTCGGGAGATCGATGATCTTGCCCGCAAAACGCGCGAAGGCAAGCTGAAGCTGGACGATATGCAGGGAGGCACCTTCACGGTCAACAACACCGGTTCCTTCGGCTCTATTTTGTCCTATCCGATCGTCAATTACCCGCAGGCGGCCATTCTCACGTTTGAGTCCATTGTGAAGCGGCCTGTTGTTATTAATGACATGATAGCTGTTCGTTCGATGGCTAACCTGTGCCTGTCGCTTGATCACCGGATTCTGGACGGAGTCATCTGCGGAAGATTTTTGCAGCGTGTGAAGGAAAACCTGGAAGGTTATTCGCTAGACACCAAGCTTTACTGATTCTATGCCGGCCACGATGTCCGGCTGGAGGGAGAGAGCAGGTTGTGAACAGACGATTGCTCGACGTGTCGTACACACCGATGATGCCTTATGCCGAAGCATGGGATTTGCAAAAGGAAATTGTGGCCAAGCTGGATGCCGGGGAGCGGCGGGAAGCCCTGCTGCTGCTTCAGCATCCCCCTACATATACCATTGGCTCGCAGCGCCATCCGGAGCATCTGCTGCTCACCCCCAAGGAGCTTGAGCAGCGCGGAATCACCGTGTTCCAAATTGACCGGGGTGGGGACATCACTTATCATGGTCCCGGTCAGCTTGTCGGCTATCCGCTGCTGATGTTGGGATATGGCAAAGGCCTTGACTTGCACGGGTATTTGCGCAGCCTGGAGCAGGTGATTATCAATTATCTGGCAAGCTTCGGCATTGAAGGCAGCCGCAAATCCGAATATACCGGGGTTTGGGTCGGGGAATTGAAAATTGCCGCCATCGGCGTGAAATTTAACAGATGCAGGCAACGCAAAGGTTTTATCACCAGCCATGGCTTCGCTTTTAATATCAAGTCAGGCATTCAGCAGGAAGGCTTTAGCGGCATTATTCCATGCGGCATCCAGGAATATGGGGTCACCTCGCTGGAGGACTGCACAGGCCAGTCATTTACGGTGAAGCAGGTGGCACAGGGGATTGTTCCTTATTTTGCGGAGCTGTTTGATTATGAGCCTGTGTTAAAAGAGTAGAGCAAGGCCGGTCCATGTGGCCGGCCTATTTTAATAACCTTTTTTGTTTGGAAAGGAGAGAAACTTTGTGGAGAATCGTTTTAGGGTTGTCCGGACGGAGGCGCAGCATATTTCCGGGGTTGCTCCATTATTTGACGAATACAGAATGTTTTATGGCCAGGCGTCTGATCCGGCGGGGGCTGAGAGCTTTTTGAGGGACAGAATGGCAGCCGGAGAGTCCGTCGTTTATCATGCCATACATAAAGAATCGGGAGCCATTGCAGCTTTCATGCAGCTGTATCCTTCATTCTCTTCCGTTTCCATGCGCAGAATATGGATTTTGAACGATCTGTTCGTAGCTTCCCCGTTCCGCAGACAAGGGGCTGCACACCTGCTGCTTGCACAGGCTGAGGAGCTGGCTGCAGCCACTGGCGCCAAAGGAATTGAGCTGTCGACCGCCGTGACCAATGTTCAGGCGCAAAAAATATACAGGAATGCCGGATATGAGCAGGATGAAGAATTTCTGCATTTTTTCCGGACGATTCAGAATGCGTAATAGTCAAGCGATATGGTTAATTTATTGAAAAAGTAAAGGCTCAAGAACAGCCAACAGGGTTGAGCCAACCATCGCAATAAGCATGACATATACAAAAATGCGGAACCATTTTTTGTGCTGCATAGGCAACTCCTTTATAATGAAAATTAGGTTTGAAAAAACAAAGCGTGTGTCATTATTGTATCGCAATCCGGAGGGAGATGAAAGTTTCGATGATCACAAAGGATCGGTTAATCAATGAATTTATGGAGCTGGTACAGGTAGACAGCGAAACAAAGCATGAACAGGAAATTTCCGGGGTGCTGAAAGAGAAATTCGGCTCGCTTGGTTTAATTGTAAAGGAAGATGATTCGCAGGAGCGTTCGGGGCACGGAGCGGGCAACCTGATTATTACGTGGGAGGCGGAAGGCGCGGAACAAGCCCAAAAAATCTATTTTACCTCGCACATGGATACGGTAACTCCCGGCAAAGGCATCAAACCGCAGCTTGGTGATGACGGCTGGATCCGCAGTGACGGAACGACGATTCTGGGAGCGGATGACAAAGCGGGGGTTGCGGCGATGCTGGAAGCGATCCGGACTGTCAAGGAGCAGGGTATTCCGCACGGTCAGATACAATTTGTCATTACGGTCGGGGAAGAATCAAGCCTGGCGGGGGCCAGAGCCATGAATCCGGACGATATAGATGCGGATTTCGGCTATGCCCTGGATTCCAATGGAGATGTTGGTTCGATCTGCGTGTCTGCCCCAACCCAGGCTAAAATTGAAATGAAAATTACAGGAAAGTCCGCGCATGCCGGAGTCAATCCGGAAGACGGGGTCAGTGCGATCCAGGTAGCATCGAAGGCGATCAGCGCCATGAAGCTTGGCCGTATTGACAAGGAAACGACAGCGAATATCGGCAGATTTGAAGGCGGCGGTCCGACCAATATTGTGTGCGATTTTGTGCAGTTATTTGCCGAAGCCCGCAGCATTGTCCAGGAAAAGGTGGATCATCAGGTCCAGCAAATGCGCGATGCACTGGAGACGACATGCCGGGATTTCGGCGCACAGGGTGAATTCCGCAGCGAGATTGTTTATCCAGGCTTCAGCTTCTCGGAGCATGATGATGTCGTCAAATTTGCGCAGCGTGCCATCGGCAAAGTAGGACTGGCCAGCCCTACCTTCACTTCGGGTGGCGGCTCTGACGCGAATATTTTTAACGGCTTCGGCATTCCTACGGTAAATCTTGCGGTCGGTTATGAGCAGATCCATACGACACAGGAGCGAATCAAGGCAGAGGATCTGGCAAAGCTGGCCGAAGTCGTTGTAGCGATTATTCGCGAGGCTAGCGAATCTAAGCAAGCATAACGTCTATCTAAGTATTTTTATGGAAGACAGACCGCATCCCGACGGAAGGTTTTCTTGGGATATCAGGAAGTCCTTGCTTCGAAGTTAACTTTCTGCTGCCTAAAAAGAATATGAAGTGCAGAACTGCCGTAGTACGGGCCTGCAGCGGCATTCCGGCCGTCAGGCCTGTTTGCCATGAGACTGGATCAGATCAATCATTTTCGTGCCGGCCTTATTGTCTTTCAGCCATTGCCGGAGCAGCAGGCGAACCTGCCAAGCCTTTCCTGAAATGCAGAGCGAGTTATCTGTTCGATAGCTTTTCATTATGGATATCTCCCTTTTGCCCACAGGCATGAATTATTTACAGCCTATGTATTAAAGAGACAAACTATACCTGATCCTAAATCAAGTTCGGCCAAGAGGAGGCAGCACATGAGCACCAGCAAACCTTATTCAAATCCAGCTTTGGAAGAAACAACGATCACAACGAATTCGATATTCACCGGGAAGGTGATTTCTCTGCAGGTGGATACGGTCCGTCTGCCGGATGGCAGCACGGCAACGAGGGAGGTTGTCCGTCACCCGGGCGCCGTTGCTGTATTGGCTATCCACAACGGCAAAATGCTCGTAGTGGATCAATACAGACAGCCGCTCGGGCGCTGTGAGGTAGAGATCCCGGCGGGCAAGCTTGAGGCGGGAGAAGATCCGATGGAAGCGGCCGCCCGCGAGCTTCAGGAGGAGACAGGTTATACCGCCAAATCTCTCAAGCTGCTGCAGTCGTTTTATACATCACCCGGTTTTGCCGATGAAATCATTCATTTGTACGTGGCTGAGGAGCTGGAAGCCGGTGAAATGTCCCCGGACGCCGACGAATTTCTGGAGCTGTCCGAGCTGACGCTGGAGGAGGCCTACGCCTGGATTCGTGAAGGAAGAATCAGTGATGCGAAAACGGTCATGGCCGTATATGCCTGGCATCTTCAGCAATATACCGGGAGCTTCTGATGACGGATCAGCTACTGACACCACTGCATAAGTATTATGCAGATTTGCATATTCACATCGGACAAACGGAGAAGGGCGCAGCGGTCAAAATCAGCGGCAGCAGGAATTTGACTTTTGCCAATATTGCCAGGGAGGCCTCGGAACGGAAGGGAATCCAGCTTACGGGTGTTATCGATTGCCATGCTCCCAACGTTCAGGAGGATATCAGACGCCATCTTGACGATGGCAGCATGACCGAAATTGAAGGCGGGGGAATAGCGTATAAAAATACGGTCATTCTGCTGGGATCGGAAATCGAAATCCGGGAAGGGGTGCGGCCTGAGGCGCATGTGCTGGCCTTTTTTCCGGATTTGGTCACGATGGCGGACTTTAGCGGATGGATGAGCAGACATATGAAAAATGTCAATTTGAGCTCCCAGAGGCTTTATGCTCCCCCACGGGAGCTGCAGGCCGAAATTTACGGGCGGGGAGGCATCATGATTCCTGCTCATGTATTTACGCCTCATAAAGGGATCTACGGCAGCTCCGCGAGACGCATGGCCGAGCTGCTGGATCTTGACAAAATCAGCGCGGTTGAGCTCGGTCTGAGTGCGGATTCGGAAATGGCGGGTTATATTTCCGAGCTTGACAGCTTCAGCTTTCTTACGAATTCCGATGCCCACTCCCTGGGTAAAATCGGACGGGAATACAACGAGCTGCTGCTGGCGGCTCCGAATTTTGCCGAGCTGCGGCTGGCACTGGAGCGCAGCGGCGGCAGAAAAGTAACCGGCAACTATGGATTGAACCCTCGCCTCGGCAAATATCACCGCTCCTTCTGCATGGGCTGCGGCACGATTCTTGATGAACAGGAGATTGCAGCGGACCGCTGTCCGGCATGCGGACATGCAAAGCTGGTGCGTGGGGTGTTTGATCGTATTCTGGATATTGCCGACCGGACCGAGCCGTTCATACCTGAACTTCGTCCCTCTTATATTTACCAGGTGCCGCTGGAGTTTATTCCAGGGTTGGGCAAAGCCAAGCTGAACCGGCTGCTTGAACGGTTCGGCACGGAAATGAATATTCTCCATCAGGCGGACGAGGAGGCGATAGCTGCCGAGGTCGGCACGGAGCTGGCACGGTCTATCGTCATGGCAAGAGAAGGACGGCTGCAGCTGGTTGCCGGAGGAGGAGGAACCTACGGCAGGATTGACAGAAAAGGGTAGCAGGCAAACCGCAGCTAACAAGGCAGGCAGCTGACTTCGTACATGCTGTCATAGGCGAATGGTCTTCTTCATAGGATAGGAACATGCTAATGAAGGAGGCCGACTTGCTGATGCAGCTTTTACGCCATTCACTTGCTCACCGGATGCCGCTATATGTATTTCTGGGTGTATTGTTCCTGGTCGGAGTCGTATTTGGCGCGTTGATGGTCAATGCGCTTACGTTGGAGCAGCAGCAGGAGCTGGGGCGGTATCTGAACAACTTTTTTGTATCGGTCGGTCAGGATGGTGGTGCGGCCGATCCCACGTTAACGAAGTTTTGGGAAATTGCATCGCTTCATTTAAAATGGGCGGCGTTGATATGGAT
Source organism: Paenibacillus terreus (assembly GCF_042138595.1). Taxonomy (NCBI): domain Bacteria; kingdom Bacillati; phylum Bacillota; class Bacilli; order Caryophanales; family Paenibacillaceae; genus Paenibacillus; species Paenibacillus terreus. The sequence continues at coordinate 71,167 of NZ_JBHIRX010000005.1, forward strand.
TTGTGGTCTGTCAGTCATTGGTCTGCCCGGTATTTTGGTGCTGAATTTCCTGAAAGGAGTGCTGATCGGCTTCTCGGTCGGGTTTGTGGTTGGGCAGTATTCCTGGAAAGGGCTGCTGTTTGCGCTCGTTTCCGTTGCTCCCCACAATGTTGTGGTCATCCCGGTGCTGCTCGTGTGCAGCGTGGCTGCCATGACTTTTTCGATACAGATGATCAAGGACCGGATGCTGCTGACTCGCCGTCCTTCCGGCTTTGTCAAACCGTTTGCATCCTACGCCGGCTTGACAGCCGTGATGATGCTGTTTCTGCTGGGGAGCGCATCGTTTGAAACCTGGGTGACTCCGGTCATGATGCGATGGGTAACACCGCTGCTGATGTCTGCGGGAGCGGTTTGATCCTCGTGCAAAATGTTTGACTTTATTTGAGAATTCCCCCTATAATGATAGAAGTGAAATTGGGGCAGTGCGCAGAGAATCCTGAGGGGGAGGGATAAAATGGAAGCGCGGATCGACAAAATTAAGCAGCAGCTGCAGTCCCAGGGCTATAAGTTGACGCCTCAGCGGGAAGCCACCGTAAGAGTTTTGCTGGAGAATGAAGAAGACCATCTGAGTGCGGAAGATGTTTTCATGCTCGTGAAAGAAAAAGCTCCTGAAATCGGTCTGGCAACCGTATACCGTACCCTTGAACTGCTGAGCGAACTGCACGTGGTGGAGAAAATCAATTTTGGTGACGGAGTTGCCCGTTATGATTTGCGGGGCGATACCTCCAAGCACCATCATCATCATTTGATATGTGTTCAGTGTGGAAGCATGGATGAAATCAGGGAAGATTGGCTTGGTCCCCTGGAGGAACGACTGGAGAGAGAATTCGACTTCACTGTGCTGGATCACCGGCTTGATTTCCACGGCATTTGCTACCGCTGCAAGGCCAAGAATGACCAGGCGGAGCAGGAGGATTGATTCTTCCTGCACTTTTGAAATGAATAGAATAGACAAGCTCTCCCCGCATATTCTGCGGAGAGAGCTTTTTTGGTGCCGAACCTGTCCCGGTGGTACATAGTTAAGGACAGCCTGTCATACAATGAGCTGTATATTAAACAGGAAGGGAAGTGGCGGCGTGATATTCTCCCTGAGAAAGGGCTGGAGATTTATCCGTTTTATCGTCCTGTTCTGTGTACTGGTTTTTTTGCTCTATTCCGCGCTCGAACGGCTGTCTTCCTGGGTGACCCCGATCCAGCAATATAAAATTCCCGCAGGAAACGTGGTGAAGGTGGCGGGCGGTTCCATTGCCGAGGAGCAGCCGGAGGGCGGCTTCTGGCAGAGGCTGCGCTTTTTTTACTGGTACGGAGAATGACGGCGGGGCAGGATAACATTTGAACCGCGTAGAATGTTGTAAGATGGGCTTCTGCCCAAATACGGAAGACAAAGGAGCGATTTGCTCTTATGAAGCATTATATAACGCCCTTTATCCGCTATTTGGAAGACGAGAAGGGATTGTCGCCAAGCACATTGGAAGCTTACCGCCGTGATGTTGAACAGTTTGCCGAGTTTGCAGCCGGTCAGCAGGTGACGGTGCCGGATGACGTCAAACGGACACATCTTGTCATCTATACGGGCCATTTGCAGGAGCTGAACAAGGCGCCGGCGACGATTACACGATCCATGATCGCAATCCGCTCCTTTTTTCATTATTTAATCCGTGAAGGAAAGGCTTCACAAGACCCTTCCCTGCTGCTGGAGCTGCCCAAGCAGGAGAAGAAGCCTCCTTCTGTTTTAACGCAGGAAGAGATGGACAGGCTGCTGGAAGCGCCGGATAGGTCAACACCTGCAGGCATGCGTGACAAGGCCATGCTTGAGCTGCTGTACGCGGCGGGATTGAGAGTGTCGGAGCTGGTTACCCTGAATGTGGAGGATGTACGGACTGACATGAGATTTGTGCATTGTCATGGCGCGGGAGGCAAAGAGCGTGTCGTGCCCATGAGTGTACAGGCCGCTGAATGGTTAAAGCTGTATATAAGCGAATCCCGGGAAACCTTGCTGAGATCCCGGAACTCCAGTACACAGGAGGAAGCACTGTTTCTAAACAGCTCGGGAAAGCGGCTGAGCCGCCAGGGCTTTTGGAAGCTGCTGAAAAAGTATGGCGTCGAGGCCGGGATTCAAACGGATATTACACCGCATACGCTGCGGCATTCCTTTGCCGCCCACCTGCTGGAGAATGGAGCCGATTTTCGGTCGGTGCAGGAGATGTTGGGCCACTCAGAGATTTCGGCAGCAAGAATGTATCTGGGTTCACCCAAGAAAAGCATGAAAGAAGTATACGAAAATTTTCATCCCAGGGCTGGCAGCAGAGCCTCCCTGGAAATGATCAATTTATCACAGCCAAGGAGTGACAGCAGGTATGACTGAACGTTCATCAGACCGCTTTAAACGCATCGCTTTTATCGTACTGGACAGCGTGGGCATCGGCGAACTGCCGGATGCCGCCAAGTTCGGTGATGAAGGTGCCCATACGCTGGGCCATATCCTGGAGCGGGTGCCTCAAACAAAGCTTCCAAATATGCAAAAGCTCGGACTGGGCAATATTGCCGAGCTGCCTCACTTGCAGCCGGTGGACAAGCCTGCGGGGTATTATGGCAAAATGAATGAGGTGTCTGTCGGCAAAGATACGATGACCGGGCACTGGGAGCTTATGGGGCTGAAGATTAATACGCCTTTTAACACGTATCCTGAAGGCTTTCCGGCGGATCTGATTCATGAATTTGAAAAGCTGACCGGACGGAAAGTGCTGTGCAATAAACCGGCTTCCGGAACGGAGGTACTGGTGGAGTATGGCGAAGAGCAGATGAAAACAGGGGCGTGGATCGTATATACATCCGCCGACAGTGTTTTCCAAATTGCTGCCCATGAAGATATCATCCCATTAGAAGAGCTCTATGAAGCCTGCAAAATCGCCCGCAGACTGACGCTGGCACCAGAGTATTCCGTGGGTCGGGTCATTGCCCGTCCATATGTGGGACAGCCCGGCAGCTTCAAGCGTACGCCGAACCGCCATGACTACGCGGTCAAGCCGCCGGAGCCGACAGTTATGAACACGCTGGCTAATGCCGGTCATGACGTAATTGCTGTGGGGAAAATCAATGATATTTTCGACGGTGAAGGAGTAACGGAAGCCTATCCGACCAAAAGCAATGAGCACGGGATCGAAGTGACTTTGGAGCAGCTAAGCAGGGATTATAATGGTCTGCTGTTCACCAACCTCGTCGATTTTGACTCCCTGTACGGACATCGGCGCGACCCGGAAGGGTACGCACACGCACTTGAGGTGTTTGACCAAGCCGTTCCTGACCTTATGGCCAAAATCGGACCGGACGATCTGCTGATCATATCGGCGGATCATGGGAATGACCCTGTACACAGCGGAACGGATCATACGAGGGAGTATGTGCCTGTCCTGATCTACAGCCCGTCGCTGCAGTCACCTGCCAGCATAGGCGTACGGGACACTTATGCGGATCTTGGCGCCACCATAGCGGAGAATTTCGGCGTGCAGGCGCCGGCACATGGAAAAAGCTTTTTGAATTTGCTTAAATAGCGATATAGCGATATGTCAGGAGAGAAGAGAACATGAACACAATCAGTCTGGGAATGATCCAGCGGGCAGCAGCCTACATCCGTTCGAAAACCAAAATCATCCCGGAGATCGGTTTGATCCTCGGATCAGGGCTTGGGATATTGGCCGATCTTATCGAAGAAGGGGTCAGCATTCCTTACCAGGATATCCCTCATTTTCCGGTATCTACAGTAGAAGGGCATGAAGGGGAGCTTCTGCTTGGGACGGTCCATGGACGTCCGGTCGTGATGATGAAGGGACGCTTCCATATGTATGAAGGCTACGGCCCTGAAGTGACCGCTTTTCCGGTGCGTGTGATGAAGGAGCTTGGCGTCAAAAGCCTGCTCGTTACAAATGCGGCTGGCGGAGTGAATACTTCTTTTGCGGCGGGTGATCTGATGCTCATTACCGATCACCTGAACCTGACCGGCAGAAATCCGCTGGTTGGCCCGAATGACAATGCGCTTGGGGTGCGTTTTCCTGATATGACAGAGGCGTACAGCAAACGATTGCGCTCCATTGCCAAGGAGGTAGCTGAGGGACAAGGACTGCAGCTTCGTGAAGGTGTCTATGCAGGCTTGCTGGGGCCTACTTACGAGACACCCGCAGAAATCGTGATGCTGCGTACGCTGGGAGCGGATGCGGTAGGTATGTCCACGGTGTCGGAGGTTATTGTTGCCCGTCACGCAGGGCTTGAAGTGCTCGGCTTCTCCTGCATTACGAACATGGCTGCCGGCATTCTGGATCAGCCGCTGTCGCATAGTGAAGTCATGGAAACTGCTGAGCGGGTGCGGGGCCAGTTTCTGAGTTTGGTGCTCGGAGTCATTCCAGGTATGTAACAAATACAGCATTTGCAAGTTGGGAGTGTCCGTAAGGTCTATTGACCTGGGGCACTCCCTTTGTCTACTGTAAGGCGCTACGGAAACGAAACTTTCCTCTAATCATAAACCCGAAGAAAAAGTGCTAGAGCATAGTACCTTTCTGCACTCTATTAGGAACAAAACGGCGGATTAACCGCCGTTCATGTCAAAGCTCAAAAACGATTAAGCAATCTGATGAATAGACCATACGATGCCTGCTGAGGAGCTGCCACCTAAATTTAACCCGATGGTAAGCCCTGATGAAACATAGAACAGTCCAAGCACATCATTCTGATTCAGCTCGACATCTCCGGTGAGTGTTACAGTACCGCTCCCCAGTACAGCCCGCAGCGTCAGCAGAGTCACGCTAATATTTAATATTGGGAAAAGTCCGGCTATCAGATTCGAAGTGGAAGGCGATGTTCTTCTTACGACAAATGCCGGATTGATCCCTGGGCCAAGAGAGAGAGAAAGGGCTGCGGTGGTTGAATAGTTAATTGTCGCCTTAATGCTGTATCTTCCCGTTTGCGGGACTGTGAACGTACCTGTGGCAGGGTTAAATCCAGTATTGGAGTAATGAGGGCTGGTCACTGTAAAACCACTGATTTGAGTGTCGGTCACTATTCCGGTAATAGAACCTACAAAAGCAGAGAACCCATTCGCTGCCACCAGAGGTCCGGTCGCCCCAGTGGAGCCAGTGGCTCCCGTAGTACCCGTGGCACCTGTGGTTCCTGTGGCACCTGTGGCCCCGGTAGCGCCCGTGGCTCCAGTCACGCCTGTAACGCCCGTAGCTCCGGTGGCTCCGGTGTCGCCCGTGGCCCCCGTCGCGCCGGTGACGCCCGTGACTCCAGTCGCCCCAGTGTCGCCTGTGGCTCCAGTGGCTCCGGTGTCGCCCGTAGCGCCCGTAGCGCCGATGGCTCCGGTATCGCCCGTGACTCCCGTCGGTCCAGTGTCGCCCGTGGCTCCGGTATCGCCGGTGACGCCCGTGACTCCAGTCGCTCCGGTGTCGCCTGTGGCCCCCGTGGCCCCAGTCGCTCCGGTGTCACCCGTGGCCCCCGTTGCTCCTGTGTCACCCGTAGCGCCAGTCACGCCAGTCTCGCCCGTGGCCCCGGTCGCGCCAGTGTCGCCCGTGGCTCCGGTGTCGCCCGTGGCTCCAGTCGCTCCGGTGTCGCCCGTGGCTCCGGTGTCGCCCGTGGCCCCAGTCGCTCCGGTGTCACCCGTGGCTCCGGTAGCCCCGGTGTCGCCTGTGGCTCCGGTATCGCCCGTGGCCCCGGTCGCGCCAGTGTCGCCTGTGGCTCCGGTATCACCGGTGGCTCCAGTCACGCCAGTACCGCCCGTAGCGCCAGTGTCGCCCGTAGCGCCAGTCGCTCCAGTGACGCCCGTAGCGCCAGTCGCTCCGGTGTCGCCTGTGGCCCCTGTCGCCCCAGTGTCGCCTGTGGCTCCGGTAGCTCCCGTGGCCCCGGTATCGCCCGTGGCCCCGGTCGCGCCAGTACCGCCCGTAGCGCCAGTGTCGCCCGTAACGCCAGTCGCCCCAGTGACGCCCGTGACTCCAGTCGCTCCGGTATCGCCTGTGGCCCCCGTGGCTCCGGTCGCTCCGATGTCGCCCGTGGCCCCCGTCGCGCCAGTATCGCCCGTGGCTCCCGTAGCGCCGGTGTCGCCTGTGGCTCCAGTGCCGCCCGTGGCTCCGGTAGCCCCGGTATCGCCTGTGGCTCCCGTGGCTCCAGTGGCTCCGGTAGCTCCCGTGTCGCCCGTGGCCCCGGTAGCCCCGGTATGGCCTGTGGCTCCCGTAGCGCCAGTCGCCCCCGTGTCGCCTGTGGCTCCGGTGTCGCCTGTAGCTCCGGTGTCGCCCGTGGCTCCAGTCGCGCCCGTAGCCCCGGTGGCTCCGGTATCGCCTGTCGCTCCCGTCGTGCCGGTGTCGCCTGTAGCTCCCGTCGTGCCGGTGTCGCCCGTAGCGCCAGTCGCCCCAGTATCGCCCGTGACTCCCGTCGGTCCAGTGTCGCCCGTGGCCCCCGTCGCTCCGGTGTCACCTGTGGCTCCAGTCGCCCCGGTGTCGCCCGTGGCTCCAGTCGCCCCGATGTCGCCCGTGGCTCCGGTATCGCCGGTGACGCCCGTGACTCCAGTCGCTCCGGTGTCGCCTGTGGCCCCCGTGGCCCCAGTCGCTCCGGTGTCACCCGTGGCCCCAGTCGCCCCGATGTCGCCCGTAGCGCCCGTCGCCCCGGTTTCGCCTGTAGCTCCGGTCGGTCCAGTAACGCCCGTGGCCCCGGTAGAGCCAGTAGCTCCGGTGGCCCCGGTGTCACCAGTCGCGCCAGTCGCGCCAGTCGCCCCCGTGGCCCCGATCGCGGATGTTGGCACTTCTATACGGACATTTGCCGATCCTTTCGTGACTTCGATTTGCAGCGTGTCGGAAAAAAAGTTAATGCTTTCTCCGTTTGTCACAGTAGCCGAACCGTTTTGACCATTCACATTAAAGAAAAACTCTCCGGGAAGCTGGGACAAAATACTATCCAGCTTGTTTTGGAGGACCCACTCTTTCTTGGTTGCTTCCTTGAGCGTGCTTCTGACACTGTCATTGACGGCCAAGAGCTCGCTCACTGTGGGTGATGGTCCGCTTATGCCAGGCAGCGTTCCCAGGACGTATTGTATTTTTTCACCTTCTGCATTGAGAATGTGACTTAAAGCAAGCTCTTCGAGAGCGATAGAAGATAACAGCAGGTTAAGTGCATCATCTCTGGTAACAGATATAATCGGGGTGATATTGGGTAGATTGGATTGCGACATTTGTGCTTGTCCCCCTTTTCGTCAAGTGAGTTCTTTGAGGTTAACAGAAGAGGATTTGCTGCCGCCTCTTCCGGAGTCAGAGGGCGGTTTCATTACTCTATGGATCTAAACAGTGGCATATAAAGATCAGCCGAAGCAATTTTCTAGTTTTATCGTTCCCCCCTCTTTTTCACTAAAAAAGTAGAATTGCCCATGAATACTAAGAAATAATGTGGAACTCTTTATAACTGCTGCCAAAGCACGCCGAAAGGCGTTTTCTTACAATAGAAGTTCCACGTAGTAATCTATTCTCGCATTTCTATAAAAGTGTTGGCCTTTGTCCATGCCGTTCAAAAAGTTGTGTACTCTTGACGGAGAAGAGGAAAAAAGGCGTTCTCAACAAGTGTGTTATAGCCGGACCCTGTTGCCAAAAACATCTTCTATTACAAGCGATTCAACCAAATCCAAGAGCATATAAGTCCATATTGCGTGCGCTGACATGAGCGGTATCACATAGATTTTTCAGTGCCTGCTTAATAGTCAGACGCTTTTTTTGTGTACATTCCCTTTTGGCTGGAATAATTTGCTGGACGATTGACGACAATGGATAGCAGTATACGGCAGGCGCCGTCCGTTTCCGACAACCGGCGTTCTTCCGCAATGTTAGTAGGGAGGTACCGAACATGAAGAAAATCAGTCTATCTTTATTGCTCGTATTCAGCATCAGCGCCGGTCTGCTGCTGCCGCCAGCTTCTGCCGAAGAGAAAGGAGGCGCACAGCAAGCCGATGTATCCCTGGCACCTCAATCCAGCTCTGCTATCCTGCTGGATGCGTACACCGGTACGATCATTTACGAGAAAAACAGCCATGATAAGCTGCCTCCGGCAAGCATCACGAAAATCATGACGATGCTGCTTACGATGGAGGCGCTGGAGAATGGGAAGCTGAAGCTGACGGACCCTGTCCGGGCCAGCGAATATGCGTCCTCCATGGGCGGGTCGCAGATTTTTCTGGAGCCGGGTGAGGAAATGAGCGTTGAGGAAATGCTCAAAGGGATTGCCATGGCCTCGGGTAATGACGCTTCTGTAGCGATGGCGGAGAAGATTGCGGGGTCAGAGCAGGCATTTGTGCGTTTAATGAATGATAAAGCCAAGGAGCTCGGCATGAACGACACACATTTTGCCAACTGCAACGGCCTGCCGGCCAAGGATCATTATTCCTCTGCACACGATATCGCATTGATGAGCCGCGAGCTGCTGAAATATCCGCAGATTACGAAATATACCGGAGCGTATCAGGACTATCTGCGCAAAAGCAGTGATAAACCGTTCTGGCTGGTTAATACCAATAAGCTGGTCCGCTTTTATACAGGAGCCGACGGCTTGAAAACAGGCTATACTTCCGAAGCTAAATTCTGCCTTTCCGCTACCGCCAAGCGTGACGGAATGCGCGTTGTGGCAGTGGTGCTCGGGGAACCCAACACCAAAACCCGCAATAGTGAGATCGCCTCCATGTTTGACTATGCGTTTTCTCAATATGCCATGAAATCGTTGTATAACCAGGGTGACGAGATCGGCAAGCTGAGCATTGAAAAAGGGGTGGTTCCGGAATTAACGATTAAAGCGGATAAGCCTTACAGCGTTCTTGTCAAAAAGGGCGGCCGTCAAGAGGAGATCCGTCACGAAGTTCAGTTGGACAGCGGGATCAAAGCGCCGCTCAAAAAAGGAGAGGTGATCGGCAAGCTGATTGTTTACCAAAATAATGCCAAGCTGAAGGAATTCGAGCTGAAGTCTCCGGTTGCCGTGGAGAAGGCAGGCTGGTGGAGACTGTTTAAACGCACCACCTCCAAACTGTTTTCCTGACATGAATCGCCCGTGGGGGTTGCTTTTGTAGATTGGGCACAGTTTTCTTCTAGTTTTGTCGCAGGGCAGGATTCTATCATTGGTTCGTAGAAATCCTTGTCCAAGTCAGGGAGGAGAGTGAAGCAAACATGAAGCTGAAAGTGGAGATGGATTATCAGCGGGGGGTTCTGATCGCCAGACTGGCCGGTGAGCTGGATCATCATACTTCGGATCAGGTGCGGGCACAGCTCGATGAGGCGATTATGCGCCAGCAATGCGAGCATCTTGTTCTGAATTTTAAGGATTTGCAGTTCATGGACAGTTCAGGGCTGGGGGTCATTCTGGGCCGGTATAAGCTCCTTAAGCAAAAGAACGGCAAAATGGCGGTATGTGATGCAACTCCTGCAGTTTACAGGCTGCTTGAAATGTCAGGACTGTTCAAAATCATGACTTGTTACGAGAACGAAGAGGTGGCTCTCTCGGGAATGGAGGTCGTGTCATGACAGAAACGGGTGGAAGCAATTTCATGACGCTGCAGTTTGCGGCCAAGTCGGAAAATGAGTCTTTTGCGCGTGTAGCAGTAGCGGCCTTTATTTCACAGCTCGATCCTACCATGGATGAGTTGAGTGATTTGAAAACGGTCGTCTCCGAGGCGGTAACCAATTGTATCATCCATGGGTACAATAATGATCCTTCAGGTATTGTAACAATCAGAGCGGGCATCGAAGGGGATACCGTCACACTCGTGATCGAGGATTCGGGTCAGGGAATTGAGGACCTGGAGCTTGCGCAGCAGCCGCTGTATACCTCCAAGCCGGAGCTGGAGCGGTCTGGCATGGGCTTCACCATCATGGAAAACTTTATGGACGAGTTTGAAGTGACCAGCGAACTGAACGGCGGAACGGTCATTCGGATGAAGAAAAGGATCGAATCCAAGAAAGCTTTATATAATTAGGTAGGGGTTGGGCCTATGAATGCTGAAATCAAGCGCGGTACTAACACTTATCTGGATGATGGGGAAGTCAAAAAACTGATTGCCTTAAGCCAGACGGGCGACAACAGTGCCCGTGACAAGCTGGTGAACAGCAACATCCGGCTGGTATGGTCTGTGGTGCAGCGTTTCATGAACCGCGGGTATGAGCCGGAGGATTTGTTTCAGATCGGATGTATCGGCCTTCTGAAATCGGTGGACAAGTTTGATCTCAGCTATGATGTCAAATTTTCCACTTACGCCGTACCTATGATTATAGGTGAAATTCAGCGTTTTCTCAGAGATGACGGAACGCTGAAGGTAAGCCGATCCCTGAAGGAAATGGCCAACAAGGTCCGGAAAAAAAGGGACGAGCTCTCCAAGCAGCTGAATCGTCTGCCGACGATCAAGGAGGTTGCCGATGAGCTCGGGGTGTCGCCGGAGGATGTCGTATTCGCCCAGGAAGCCAACAAACAGCCTACATCCATTCATGAAACTGTCTTTGAAAACGACGGCGACCCCATTACGCTTATGGACCAGATTGCGGACGATTCCCAGGAGCGCTGGTTTGACAAACTTGCTTTGAATGAAGCGATCGGGGGACTGACCGAACGGGAACGGCTCATCGTATATCTTCGGTATTTCCGGGACCAGACCCAGTCCGAGGTTGCCAGCAGGCTTGGCATATCACAGGTGCAGGTATCGCGCCTCGAGAAAAAAATACTGCAGTCCATCAAGGACCAGATTGCCCAATAATATAAGCGCTGCAGATAAATCTATAATTCTGGACATGTGTTCACCCGCGGCTTGCCGCGAGTGTGCAGATGTCTTTTTTGCTATCACAATAACAATTCATGTTCACGAAAAGAGCTTTTGTAATAAGGATAAAATCCGTCAGCTTCCTCATACTAACATTAGTGGACAGCTGAGGAGGGATATAGAGCGAATGAATCACACTACACAGCATGAAGGAGATACAGAGGCTGTACAGCACCCGCCAACCCGGGAGAGCGGACACGGGGAGGATGCTGAAGCCCGCAAGCGGCATCAGGAGAAGGCAGACAACGAAATCTCCAATAATGTCAAAGAATCCGTGCTGTATTGGCAGGAAGAGGATACGATTCCTGTGAGCATGGAGGATATCAAGCAGACGCTGCAGGATACTGTGGGGCTTGGCAAATCCTTTGATGTGGTTCTGCGGGAAATGAATTTTGGGGGCAGAAAGGTAGGCATTTTCTTTATCAACGGATTTGCCAATTCACTGCTTCTGTCCGAAGTGCTTGACCGGCTCAGTTATGTATCGCCTGGGGACATCTCTTCCAATGCGCTGGAGTCATACTTTGAACGCTTTATCCCGCATGTTCAGGTGGAGCTGGAGGACAAGATGTCTGCCGTCATTAACAAAGTGCTGACCGGAGTGAGCGCTTTTTTTATCGATGGAGCGCACCAGGCGATTCTTGTCGATACCCGTTCGTATCCCGTAAGAGGGCCTGAGGAGCCGACCATTGAGAAAGTTGTACGGGGAGCAAGAGACGGCTTCACGGAGACGCTGATGACGAACATCGCGCTGGTAAGGCGGCGTCTGAGAGACCCGGGGCTTAAATATGAAATCATGCAGGTTGGCCGCCGCACACGCACTGATGTATGCCTTGCTTATATTGATGATATTGCGGATAAAAAGCTGGTGGACTCGGTCAGAGCCAAAGTTAAAAAGATTGTTATTGACGGCATCCCGCTGGCTGACAAGCAGCTTGAGGAGGCGATGACCGACAAAAAATGGAACCCTTACCCGCTCGTGCGTTATTCGGAGCGTCCGGACGTAGTGGCCTCCCATTTGCTCGAGGGAAGGGTTGTACTGTTTGTCGATACGTCCCCCAGCGTCATGATTTTGCCCACAACTTTTTTTGATTTGTGCCAGCATGCGGAGGAAAACAGACAGTCTCCGTTTATGGGAAGTTATTTGCGGTGGATCCGTTTTGCCGGCATTTTTGCCTCGTTGTTCTTGCTTCCGCTCTGGATGCTCATGGTGATCAGCCCTGAGCTGAAGCCGCCTATACTCGACTTTATTGGTCCTCAGAAGGCCGCGAAGCTGCCCCTGATCATTCAGTTTCTGCTGATTGAGTTCGGGGTGGATCTGATGAGAATGGCGGCTGTACATACGCCGACACCTCTTGCCAGCGCCATGGGACTGATCGCAGCCATTCTGATCGGCGATATTGCTGTCCAGACCGGACTGTTCGTTAACGAGGTGGTTCTGTATATGGCGATCGCGGCAATCGGGATGTTTGCAACTCCAAGCTATGAGCTCGGGCTTGCCAACCGTTTGATACGGCTCGTGCTGCTGGTACTGGTGGCTGCCTTTAAAATCAAAGGATTTGTGATCGGCGTAACCGCCATTCTTGTGCTGCTTACGGTACACCGTTCCTACAATTCCTCGTATATGTGGCCCTTTATTCCTTTCAGTGCCAAGGGCATGCTGTCCATCCTTATCCGTAAATCCGTGATGGAGGATGAAAAGAGACCGTCGTATAATAAGCCGCGCGATTCCACACGCATGCCTGAGCATCAAGGCGGCACCTGAAGGATAGGCTGAAACCGGGACGGTTTCCGCACAAAAATCCGTTGCCCGCTGCGCATTTTTTGCTATACTTATGTAAACATTCTTTGGAATTAGAGCTGTTCCAGAAAGAGAGGCCCCAGGAAATGTATTTACATGGTACCAGCAAAATCAATGCCCAAGGGCATTTGGAAATAGGCGGCTGTGACGCGACTGCGCTGAGAGAGCAGTTCGGCACACCGCTTTATGTTGTCGACGAGCAGCTGGTTCGCCGCCGCTGCCGTGAATTTATCGAAGCTTTCCGCGCGACGGGGCTTTCTTTTCAGGTGGCCTACGCAAGCAAAGCGTTCTGTGTAGTGGCGATGTGCTCCCTCGCTGCAGAAGAAGGAATGTCCCTGGACGTAGTTTCTGACGGTGAGCTGTACACTGCTCTTCAAGCTGGGTTTCCCGTTGAACGCATTCATTTCCACGGAAATAACAAAACGCCCGCCGAGCTGGAAATGGCGCTTGACGCCAGGATCGGCTGTTTTGTTGTGGATAACCTGACTGAGCTGCACCTGCTGCAGGCGCTTGCCGCCGAGCGGAACATGCGGACCAATATTCTTCTGCGCGTGACGCCGGGCGTAGAGGCTCACACGCATGAATATATTTCGACAGGGCAGACCGATTCCAAGTTCGGATTCGATATTGGCAACGGGGCAGCCATGGAAGCTGTTAAGCTGGCCCTTCAGCAAAGTCAGCTGAATCTGCTCGGCGTCCATTCCCACATCGGCTCCCAAATTTTCGAGGTGGACGGCTTCGAGGTTGCCGCCGAGCGTGTGGCTGCCTTTACAAAGTCCGTAAAAGAAGAACTCGGGGCGGAATTTAAGGTTATTAATCTTGGCGGCGGCTTCGGCATCCGTTATACGGACGAAGATACTCCGCTGCCGGTGTCCCGTTATGTGGAAGCCATTGCCAAAGCGGTCAAAACCCATTTTGCCGGAATCAGCGCAACGCTGCCGGAAATCTGGATCGAACCTGGCCGCAGCATCGTCGGTGATGCAGGCACCACGCTCTATACGGTCGGAAGCATCAAGGATATTCCCGAGGTGCGCAAATATGTTTCCGTCGATGGAGGCATGACGGATAATCCGAGACCAGCCCTTTATCAGGCGAAATATGAGGCGATGCTGGCCAACCGCGCGAATGATCCGGCCGAGGAAACGGTATCCATCGCCGGCAAGGCCTGCGAGAGCGGTGACATGCTCATTTGGGATGTTGAGCTGCCAAGAGTGAAGAGCGGTGACCTGCTTGCTGTGTCATCCACCGGGGCTTATAACTACTCCATGGCAAGCAATTACAACCGGATTCGCCGTCCTGCCGTCGTGTTTGCGGCCAACAGCAAGGCAGAGCTTGTTGTACGCCGCGAGAGTTATGAAGACCTGGTGCGCAACGATCTTATTCCTGAGCGTGTGAGCAGCCGCACACTTGTGTAAAGGAAACAGAAGACTTTGCCAATTGCAGGGATCCATAGTAAACTGTAGTCTGATGTCTCTTCTGACAGCAGTCCGGACGGAGCATTAACATCCACCGGGCGCCAAATTTGATGGACGGGGTGTTCAAGAAATGAAAAAAGGTAAAATCGTGCTTGAAAATGGCGGAGTTGTTGAGATTCAATTCCTCCCTGAAGAAGCTCCAAATACGGTAGCAAATTTTGAAAAGCTGGCAAACAGCGGGTTTTATAACGGTCTGAGCTTCCATCGTGTGATTCCAGGCTTCGTAGCTCAAGGCGGCTGTCCGGTCGGCAACGGCACAGGCGGTCCTGGCTACACCATCGATTGCGAAACAGCTACTAACACAACCAAACACGAAAAAGGCGTGCTCTCCATGGCGCATGCCGGACGCAACACGGGCGGCAGCCAGTTCTTTATCGTTTATGCTCCGCAGCCGCACCTGGATGGTGTGCACACCGTTTTTGGCAAAGTGATCAGCGGCATGGAGCACATTGATGCTGTAAAGCAGGGCGACAAAATGAAGGAAGTTACAGTGTTTGAAGCGTAATAAAAAATGAGGTTTAAGAGGCGATCTGTTCCCGGTACTCTGCCGGGGATAGATCGCCTTGTTTGTTTTGGAAGCATTAATTTTGAACAAAGCAATAAACAGTGCTAAACTAAGGGTTAAAAATTAGGGACGAACATCCGATATAGGTGTAAAGGCATACGGCCTGAAACAACGGCGTTATTTACATGGAATAAGAAAATATGGAGAGGTGCCGAATGATTACCCTGGATACAAGTGAAATAATTGAAATAACAAAAAAGCAGATGGGCAAAGTGATGAACCTGTACCCGGTTGAGTTGAAATTCACGGACGATTTTGGCAGAGAAAGACCGGCGGCCGACCATAAATTCAGCCTTACCAATCAGCATTACTCCGCAAAAGTAATGGATTGCATTCTGGAGAATGAAGTGCGTCCAGTACTAATGTGTGAAATCATATATTTCCTGAAGTGTGAATATATTGACGGGGTTATCGATCTTCGGCTGGATTATGATTTTCGTAAGGGCTCGGAGCATAACCCGATGGCTGCGGCCGTCATTTCCTTTGATGATGATGTTGAACTGGAAAGAGAAGAGCTGGCGGATTTAATCGACCTGGCGCTGCAGATGAATGATAAGCTATGGTTTGAGGAGCTTTCGCAAAAATATATGGAGCTTCAGGCATAATTGATTTGAATGAATTTTAACGGACAAGCGGCAGGCTCAGGATCTGCCGCTTGCTTTTTGTGTTTCAAAGTGTTACGATTTGCTCAATTACAACCGACTTATGGAAATAATCGAATATCTATCCTTCGGGGCAGGGTGAAATTCCCTACCGGCGGTGATGGCGCTTGATGGACATGGTTTATATCAAGCGGCTCAGTCCGTGACCCGGATACTGCTTGTGACAAGCGGTTGATGGTGGACCTGGTGCGAATCCGGGACCGACAGTATAGTCTGGATGGGAGAAGGATCGTGGATGAGCGCACCTGTAATGGAGCGCTGACTTTCGCATACACATTTTCAAAATGTTCAGTCCGTCTACAGCAATTTGCATGCGTACGGAGGTTTATTTTGTTGTAGCCTCTATGTACATAGAACTGAACTTTTGAAGCTTGTTGTGTCATGTCTATGAAAGCTGATTCACTCTGTAATCCCTGCCCCTGGCGATCTAATCGCCGGGGGCTTTTTAGTCGATAGACGCTTTTTTACTGTTCTGAACATTCCGGTTGTAAGAATACGGACCGATGATGGTCTCGCATCACAAGAAAGGAGGAAGAAGCCGTTGTTTACTGGCCTTATTGAAGAGGTGGGCATTCTCCGCAAGGCAGCACGCAGCGGGGAAGCGATGGAGCTGGAGATTTCCGCCGCGGTGGTGCTTGAGGATCTCAAGATCGGCGACAGTGTGTCCGTTAACGGCGTTTGCCTGACAGCAACCAAAATCGGCGAACGAAGCTTCACGGTGGATGTGATGCCCCAGACGTATCGGCACAGCAATTTAAGTGAGCTTCAATCCGGCAATCCCTTGAATCTGGAGCGGGCCATGGCGGCGGGCGGCCGGTTCGGCGGACATATCGTGCAGGGGCATGTGGATGGCACCGGCCGGATTGTCCGTATCACCCGGGACCAGAATGCAGTCGTGTATGAGATCATGCCCGATGACGATGCGCTGTTCAAATATCTGGTGCCTAGAGGCTCTGTAACCATTGACGGAATCAGCCTCACGGTAGCTCAGTTGTACGATTCGTCTTTTGCCGTATCCATTATTCCGCACACGCTGGAAGCGACAGCTTTGCGCGGCAAGCGGGCGGGGAATACTGTTAATATCGAATGCGATATTCTCGGTAAATATGTAGAGCATCTGCTGTTCTTCAGCAGGAAAGATCGGCAGACACAAGCCCCAAAGCAGCTTGATCTTGAATTCCTGGCCGAGCACGGGTTCTCCTGAGCCAAGCCCGGTATCATCACTGCATACACAAGGAGGGAAAAGACATGGAACAGGACATCGTTTTTGATTCGATTGAGGATGCCATAACCGATCTCAAGCAGGGCAAGATTGTGATCGTGGTGGATGATGAGGATCGTGAGAATGAAGGAGATTTTGTGGTGCTCGCAGACAAGGCAAGCCCCGAGGCGATCAACTTTATGATTACCCAGGGGCGCGGTCTCGTATGTGTGGCGATCACGCAGGAACGGGCTGATGAGCTGGAGCTTAAGCCGATGGTGTCGCAAAATACGGATTATCATGGTACGGCTTTTACTGTGTCGGTAGACCATGCTCAAACAACGACGGGCATTTCCGCAGTGGAGCGTTCCATGACGGCCAAGGCGCTTGTTGATCCTGCGGCTGGTGCGGGCGATTTCCGCAAACCGGGCCATATGTTTCCGCTGATCGCCAAGAAAGGCGGCGTATTAAGACGGGCAGGCCACACTGAAGCTGCTGTGGACCTCGCCAAGCTGAGCGGTGCTGCACCGGCCGGCGTGATCTGTGAAGTGATCAAGGAGGATGGTACCATGGCCCGGCTGCCGGATCTCGCGATGATCGCCGCCCAGCACGGCTTGAAGCTGATCAGCATTAAAAGTCTGATCAGTTACCGGATCGCCAGCGAACAGCTTGTGAAGCAGGAGGTGGCCGTGCGGATGCCAACCGATTTCGGAGTGTTCCAGGCCGTGGCCTATTCCAATGAGGTGGACAACAAGGAGCATGTTGCGCTGGTCAAAGGCGAGATCGATCCCGCCAAGCCCGTTCTGGTCCGGGTTCACTCCGAATGTCTCACGGGTGATGTATTCCATTCGCACCGCTGTGACTGCGGGCCGCAATTCGCGGCTGCTTTAAGCCAAATTGAAGAAGAAGGCGCCGGTATTCTCCTTTATATGAGGCAGGAAGGCAGAGGCATCGGGTTGATAAATAAGCTGAAAGCCTATAAACTTCAGGAAGAAGGTCTTGATACGGTAGACGCCAATCTGAAGCTTGGTTTTTCAGCTGACCTGCGTGATTACGGCATCGGCGCCCAAATGCTCAGGGATTTGGGGGTGCGCCAAATCCGGCTGCTGACCAATAACCCCAGAAAGATCAAAGGTCTGGAAGGTTACGGTCTTGAAGTGGTCGAACGTGTGCCCATTCAAATTCCGGAGAACGAGGATAATTCGAATTATCTTCATACAAAACAGGTGAAGCTGGGGCATCTTCTTACGTTCGAAACGCTTGAGCAGAATGAGCGTTGATATAGTCGGATTATAACTAAAACCAAACTCGGAAAGGCTGATGATCAGTATGGCGAATTATTTTGAAGGAAATCTTGTATCCTCCGGATTAAAATATGGTATTGTAGTTGGAAGATTCAATGAATTTATTACGAACAAGCTGCTGAGCGGAGCGCTTGATGCCCTCAAGCGGCACGGTGCTGCCGATGAAGAGATTTCTGTAGCATGGGTGCCGGGAGCTTTTGAAATTCCGTTGATTGCTCAAAAAATGGCGGAAAGCGGAAAATTCGACGCCGTCATAACGCTCGGAACAGTCATCCGCGGCTCAACGACCCATTATGATTATGTGTGCAACGAAGTGGCCAAAGGTGTGGCGGCAATTAATCTCAAAACAGGCATACCGGTTATTTTCGGGATCGTCACCACGGAAAACATTGAGCAGGCTATCGAACGCGCAGGCACGAAGGCCGGCAATAAAGGCTGGGATTCGGCCGTTGCCGCGATTGAAATGGCTAATTTGACAAAACAGTTCTGACTCGGGCTATCGGATACTCTGACATTCTGATACAATGCAGTTTGTGAATTTGGCGGGAGGAAAAATGCTTTGACGGTAGTAACTTATAAACTGGAAACGTTTGAGGGGCCGCTTGATTTGCTTCTGCATCTGATCGAAAAAGCCGAAATTGACATTCAGGATATACCGATCAGTGAAATCACGGATCAGTATATGGACTATATTCATACGATGCAGGAGCTGGAGTTGGACGTTACAAGCGAATTTCTGGTAATGGCGGCGACCCTTTTGTCGATCAAAAGCAAGCTGCTGCTTCCTAAGCCGCCGGTCATCGACATGGACGAATATGATATGTACGAGGACGAGGACTATGATCCGCGCGAAGAGCTGGTGCAGAAGCTGATAGAATACCGCAAGTATAAGGGAATTGCCCGCCATCTCAGCGAAAAGGAATGGGAGCGCAGCCTGATTTTCAGCAAGGAGCCTGAGGATCTGAGTTCCTATGTTCCAAGCGAGCCGGCTAACCCGGTACAGGGTCTGCATACGGCAGATTTAATCGCTGCCTTTAAACGGGCCTTGCGCAGGGCCGAGCGGAGAACGACGGTGGCCCGGATCCATCGGGATGAAATCTCCGTAAAGGATCGGATAAGGCAGGTCCTGACCGTGTTCGAGAAGGCTGGGCAGGGCAGCAGGCTGCTGTTCTCGCGGCTGATGCATGACGACATGCAGCGCCATGAGATCGTGGTGACCTTTCTCGCCATTCTGGAGCTGATGAAGATGAAGCAGATTGTATGTTTTCAGGAGAGAGTTTTTGACGATATTGTGATGGAGTGGAGAGGGGATTTACGTGCTGATAGATTATCCGACGCTGAAATCGATTATTGAGGGGCTTTTGTTTCTGGCTGGCGAAGAAGGCTTGACCGTGAAGCAAATTGCCGACATAACGGAGCAGCGTTCTGAACTGGTCACGGATTGTCTTGAGGACATGAAGAATGACATGCAAAAGGAGGGAAGAGGCCTGCAAATGCTGAAATTGGCCGGCAGATATCAGCTTGCCACTCTTCCCGAGCACGCCCCTTATTTCGAGAAGCTGGCTTATTCCCCGGCTCGTGTCTCCCTTTCCCAGGCTGCTCTGGAAACGCTGGCGATCATCGCCTACCGGCAGCCCATCACCAGGGTTGAGATCGAAGAAATACGTGGTGTAAAATCGGAGCGGGCCATTCATACACTTGTCAGCAAAGAATTGATCGAAGAGACAGGACGGGCAGACGCCATTGGCAGACCGATTCTATACGGAACGACCAAAGCGTTTATGGAGTACTTTGGGCTCGGCAGTCTTGACGAGCTCCCGCAGCCTGAACAGTTTGAGGATACGGATCAGCTGGAGGAAGAGACGCAGCTTCTGTTCAGCAAGCTTGACGAGCAGCAGCTGACCTTTGATGATATCGGGAATAGAGAAGATTAATTATATTCATGACAGGGATGCCCAAGCAGTGTTACGACTGTGCGGAATCCCTGTTTTGTTTTGCCCATAGAGCAGAGCTGTAACGAATGTTTTCCTCTTCCAAGGCTATACTAAACGACATAATGTGCATCCAGGTATTTGGACGGAGAGGAGGTAAGCTGTGAAGCCTGCTGTGTGGATATGGATAGTTATTGCGGCTTTGATTTTATTGGTTCTGGCCGTTCTGCTCTCCAGAATCAAGATTCGCGCCGAGGTGCTGAAACAGGCTAATAATGATTATGCCCGTTTGCAGATTCACATGCTTTATGGGCTTGTCCGCTTCCAATACGAATTGCCCTCCGTCCTCATCGACCGGTTCCGCAAGGGGATATCGGTAAGGCTCGACAGGTACATCAATGTTGGAGAGGATAAAACGGACAAGGACGAGGCGGTTGTTGACAAGAGCAAAATTGAGGAGCTGCTAAGAAATTTTCGAGTTCTCCTTGAGAGTACGGATTCCTTAAAGCAGTGGATAAAAACAACGGTCGCTCATCTCTCTCTTTCCCAGCTGAAATGGACAACCAAGCTGGGAGTACGGGATTGCTCGCAGACGGCTGTTCTGACCGGAGCAGTGTGGGCCCTGAAAAGCTCTGTTGTAGGTTGGACAACCGCTCATGTGCGGTATGACTGCATGCCGGCTTTATCTGTCATTCCTTCATGGGATGAACGGAATTATTTTTCCACGAATGTAGTATGCAGTGCCTCCATATCCATGGGCTATGTGGTGATCGCACTGTTCAGGCTGCTGGCCAGCATTTTAAAAGTGCCAGGAGGTTTTAAAACATGGAAAAAAATGTTTACCAGAGAACCGTCCGATCATCTGCCGGAACATTAAAATGGTGCGGCTCAGAACAGTTACATATTTTCGATACAAAAGCAAAAACGGAGTCAGGCTGGTCTTATTAAAGATCAGCCTTTTTTGTTTCCTCTATGATGGAGGTCCGCAGCTGCTTCATATCAGTCATTGGCGGTCGTCCAAACCGGCGTGCATATTCCCGGCTAAACTGAGTGGGGCTTTCGTAACCGACACGAAACGCGGCTTCAGCAGCTTCAAGGTCTTCTGTAAGAAGCAAGCGCCGTGCTGCCTGCAGCCGGATGGCTTTTTGATACTGCAGCGGACTCATGGCGGTTACTTTTTTAAATTGCTTATGCAGGGCAGAGGGACTCATGTTAACTTCTTTCGCCAATTCTTCAATCAGGAAAGGCTTGGCATAGTCACGGTTGATCATGTGAATCACCTTGGCAACGCGCTGAGCCTGGGTGCCGATCAGGGCAAATTGTCTGATGATCTCACCCTGCTCGCCTTGCATGACTCTATATAGAATTTCACGGATGATGAGCGGTGCAAGGACCTCAATATCGCCGGGTGTATAGAGCAGCCGGACAAGCCGGATTACCGCTTCAAGCAGTGGAGGGGTGGATGAGCTCACGACCAAGCCGGGACCGGTAGTTCCATTCACCATTGGCTTGGATGACTTAAGGATGTCCACGATCATATCCTGGCTGAATTCCAATTGTACACTTAGGTACGGGAGCTGCGGCGAGGCTTGCGTGATTTTTCCGACCACCGGCAGATGAACGGAAGTGACCAGGCAGTTGCTCGGATCACAGCTATAGGTTTTACCGCCAAAAGTCACGTCCTTCCCTCCTTGGGCTATGACGTAAAAGGAGGGCACGCTCACCGAATTGAAATGCTCCGTTTCATGAGATGCTCTTCTAAAACTGAGTTCGGGCACAGCCGACGCGTGAGCACCATCGGAAGGCGCATGCTGTTGAATAAGCCATGCCAACTCCTGCTGGCAGATTGACGGGTCGGAAGATTGAGCGAATTTGTGCATAATCAGGCTCCTTTATCGGCTGTTGGTAAGCATATTGTATCCGTGCTGTACAGGATTAGGCAAGAACCGGACATGAATGAACTACCTGTATAAAAGGGCTACATCCTATACTTTAAGTGCAGACAGGGATTTAAGCTAAAATAAAACGAAAGAAGGAACCTGATATGATTAAAGAAAAAGTCGTTGTCATTACTGGAGCAAGCAGCGGAATTGGTGAGGCAACAGCACTTCTTCTCGCCGAAAAAGGAGCAAAAATCGTTCTGGGTGCACGCAGGGTGGAGCGTCTTGAAGCACTTGCAGCCCGTATAACCGCGGTTGGCGGTGAGGCCATCTATGCTCGTACAGATGTGAGGAAGCGTGACGACTTGACCCATCTCGTCAAGCTGGCCTGTGAACAGTATGGTCAAGTGGACGTTCTTCTCAACAATGCTGGAATCGGGCCGATATCCCCCCTTGATGAACTCCGCGTGGAGGATTGGGAGGATATGATCGATGTCAACATCAAAGGTGTTTTGTACGGCATCGCCGCTGGGCTGCCGGTCTTTCGCGAGCAGGGCTTTGGACATTTCATCAACATCGCTTCCACGTCAGGACTTACGACTACCCCGAACATGGCGGTCTACTCGGGCACCAAGTTTGCGGTGCGGGCGATCTCCGAGGGGCTGCGCCAAGAGGCAGGCGATAAACTGCGCGTAACGATCATTTCCCCCGGGTTTGTGAAGACGAATTTTGTAGAAGCAATTCCCAATCAGGAGATCAGGGGGGAGCTTGAGAGGTACCGAGACAAGGAGGCGATTTCACCGGAAGCGATTGCCCGTTCCATTGTGTTCGCGATGGAGCAGCCGGCCGATGTGGATATTAACGAAATGATCGTGCGTCCCACTGCACAGGCGTAACTCCTCCTGTTAAACGAAACAAATGACTCCCCTCCAGGGAGCGAGGTAATCAACCCATAATTGTGCTACATAACTCAAATGCATTTGGGGATGATAAGTGAAGAAAAAAACCAAGCTTAACGACTGGAGGGAGCTTATATGTCTGATCATCCGATTCAAGGACTCATGCAAACGGCGATGGAAAATATTAAAGGCATGGTGGATGTCAACACCATCGTTGGTGAAGCGGTGGAAACGCCTGACGGAACCGTCATTTTGCCTATAAGCAGAGTAGGTTTCGGATTTGCGGCAGGGGGCAGCGATTTTAACGTGATGGATGACGTAGCGGATCATTCAGGATCTTCAGGTGTGAAGGCCGGGCACCCGTTTGGTGGCGGCAGCGGGGGAGGCGTGTCCATCCAGCCGATCGCATTCCTCGTTGTCGGACGTCAAGGTGTTCAGATCGTGCCGCTTGATAATCAGACCCATCTTTTTGAGAAGATTATCGACTCCACGCCGCAACTGATTGATAAAATCCAGACCATGATGGGACGAACGGGTATGTCAGGTGGAACTGCAGCAGCCGGAATGACCGAAAACCAAATACCGCCTCAAGTTCCGGTCAGCAGCACGGATCGTACTACCACATCCTACCTGTAATCTGTATTGAGCCGATGTTTAATCCTTTCCGTAATAGCTTTCTCCGGGTCAGCCGGTGAATGTCTTAGCGGGAAGGATTTTTCGGCTTTGCAAAGGACATACTTTCGACAGCAAGTACATAAAATGGTACAAGACCATTCGCGAACCGGAGGATTGCCATGTTAACACGTCAGAGGATTGTCTCAATAAGCCTGCTCATATCCATCGTCCTTCTATTCGAATCCGCAGCGGCTGTGGCTGCTCCGGAAGCAGATCTTCCACCCGAGCCGGCCAATCATGCGGAAGCTGCAGCGCTGATCGATGTTTCTTCAGGACGTATATTGTATGAAAAAGAGGGCGACAAGCAAATGCGAATTGCCAGCCTGACCAAAATCATGACCGCCATCGTGGCTATAGAGCATGGCAATCTTAAAGACAAGGTTACCGTGTCCCGAAACGCTTTTGGCAAAGAAGGGTCCTCCCTCTTTTTGAAGCTGGGAGAGCAGATGAAGCTGGAGGATATGCTGTACGGCCTGATGCTTCGTTCCGGCAACGACGCAGCCACAGCGATCGCCGAGCATGTTGGCGGTTCCGAGGAAGGGTTTGTGTTTCTCATGAACGCCAAAGCTGAGCAGTTGGGGCTTGAGCATACCCATTTTGCCAATCCGCACGGACTCGACGCGGAAGGCCACTATTCCACAGCCAATGATATGGCGAAGCTTACAGCATATGCGCTTCGGAACCCGGTATTCCGGGAAATCGTCAAGACAGAAAACAAGAAGGCTCCCAATCCGAACGAGCAGTGGGACTATTCCTGGCATAACAAAAATAAGATGCTGCGGCTGTACGAAGGCGCGGACGGGGTGAAGACCGGTTATACGAAAAAAGCATTCCGCTGTCTGGTCAGCTCGGCCACCCGGGACGGACGACAGCTGGCCGCCGTTACTTTGAACGACGGAGACGACTGGAATGATCATGGCCGGATGCTGGATTACGGCTTTCGCTATTATCCGATTGTGGAAGTTACGCGGAAAAACACGCCTTTGAGCGGGTATAATTTTGTCACAGGGGCTTCCTTCTCCTATCCCCTTGCCGAAGGGGAGGAACAAATGCTGACGAAGAAGCTGGTACTGACCAAAACAGCCTCTGGGGGTATCACATCAGAACGGGCCTCCTTCGGCTTGCGCGGCAGGATTGACATGCTGCTTGATGGCAAGCTTATCGGCTCCGTGCCTGTGTACGAGAAGGGCAGTTATATTCCCAAGGCCAAAGAAGCGCTTCCCGCTCCCGCGTCCGGCAATGTGCGCGACAGCTCATGGAGGGACGCTTGGACTGAAGTGATGCAGCGCTTATTTTCTGCATAAATGGGAGCTGCAGGAGAACTGAAAGGCGGTGAATCTTATCGTTAATTTGATATGGATGGCCATGATTGTTGTTGGCGTCGGATTTGCGGCTGTGCAAGGAAAGATGGACGTTGTAACCAAGGCGGCCTTTGACGGGGCTGCCTCCGCTGTCACCGTATGCTTCGGCTTGATCAGTGTTCTGGTATTCTGGATGGGTATGATGAAGATCGCGGAGGACGCTGGACTTATGAAGAAGCTGTCCAGGATGCTTGCGCCTGTCATAGGCTTTCTGTTTCCGGATGTGCCGCGCAATCATCCGGCGATGGGGTATATTTTATCCAATATGAGCGCCAATCTGCTCGGACTGGGGAATGCGGCAACTCCCATGGGGCTTAAAGCGATTCAGGAGCTGCAGAAGCTAAATCCGGACAAACATACGGCCACTCCTGCCATGTGTACTCTGCTTGCATTGAATACGGCCAGTATTACGCTCATACCGACGACACTGATTGCAATCCGGATGAATTACCATTCCGCAGAGCCCGCTGAAATTGTCGGTACCACACTGATGGCTACGGCCATCGCTACCTTCGCGGCGGTCGCCGCTGACCGCTGGTTCCGCAATCGGCTGCGGCGGCAGCCGCCTGTGCCAAGACAGCCGACGGGCAAGTCCATGTGAAAGGGGGAGCTGCATGCTTGAATTCATAAATCTCATTTCTGCCTGGGCCATTCCTGTTATTCTGGCGTTTATCCCCCTTTACGCATATATGAAGAAGGTACCGGTGTACGAATCCTTTACAGAAGGAGCCAAGGACGGTTTCTCGACGGCTATAGGCATTATCCCTTCTCTGGTCGGCATGATGGTGGCGATCAGCGTTTTCCGGGCATCGGGAGCGCTTGATTTTATTTTGAGCTGGTTTGCGCCTCTGTTCCGCTTATGGGATATTCCGCCCGAGGTGCTGCCGCTTGGTTTGCTGCGGCCGCTGACAGGCTCCGGCTCCCTTGCTTACACGACAGATTTAATTCGTACATACGGTCCCGACTCCATGATCGGACGTATGGCCTCCACCATTCAGGGCAGCACGGATACGACTTTATATGTGATCGCAGTTTATTTTGGAGCCGTCGGCATCCGCAACGGGCGGTATGCGCTGAAAGTCGGACTGTTTTCGGATTTCGTGGGTTTTGCGGCGGCGATTGCCGTATGTCTGCTCGTATTTTGAACGCTGTCAAGCTTCTCCCGGATTTCAACTTGTGATTTTGGGCCCTACTGGGTATCATTAGCATGAGGTGAAATCACGAACATGGAGAGATTGCAGAAAATTCTTGCCCAGGCAGGCGTGGCATCCCGGCGCAAATGCGAGGAGCTCATTCTTGCGGGCAAAGTGGAGGTTAACGGGGAGACCGTTACGGAGCTCGGCACGAAAGCGGACCCCGCTCAGGATATCATAACGGTAAACGGCAAGCCGATTAAAACGGAATCGAAAGTATACCTGATGATGAACAAACCCAAAGGAGTCATTACGAGCGCTTCCGATCCGGAGGGACGCAAAATTGTGTCCGATTATTTAAAGGGTGTGAAAGAACGGGTTTATCCTGTAGGCAGACTGGATTATGATACTGAAGGGCTGCTGCTGCTGACCAATGACGGCGAATTTGCCAACCTGCTTACGCATCCGCGGCACCATGTACCCAAAACGTATTTGGCGACTGTAAAAGGAGTCCCGCATGGAACGGAGCTGGACAAGCTGAGACAGGGTGTTCAGCTTGAGGACGGAATGACCGCTCCGGCCGAAGTGGAGTACAAGGATGTGGATCCGGACGGCAAAGAATCCGTGATTCAGATCACCATTTATGAAGGTCGCAACCGTCAGGTCAGACGGATGTTTGAGGCGATTTCTCATCCGGTCATCCGGCTAAAGCGGATTGCCTTCGGGGATCTTCTTTTGCAAAATCTGAAGCGGGGACTGACCAGGCCGCTGACCAAAGACGAGGTAAACCGGCTTACTCAGCTGGCTAAATCAGAAAAAAAGCGTCAGGGAACGAAGTAGCGTATTTTTGGGATAAAAGGAAAAACAGAGGCGAACAGCCTCTGTTTTCTTTTGAATTTGACCTAATCCCGGAAAATAGTACAATAGAGAAAGTGGCTTTGTATGGTTTAAAGAGGTATTTACCATAATAAGGGGTTGTTGGATATGTCGGAAGAAAATAACCGCATTCTGGTTGTAGATGATGAGGAACGGATCAGAAGGCTGCTGCGCATGTATCTTGAGAAAGAGGGTTACACCATTGATGAGGCTGAGGATGGCGAGACCGCACTGCGTAAAGCGACAGCGAGCGATTACAGTATTATTTTGCTGGACGTCATGCTGCCGGGCATGGATGGGGTAGAGGTATGCAGCCGGTTGCGGCAGGTAAAGGCTACTCCTGTTCTTATGCTGACAGCGAAGGGTGAAGAGGCTAATCGTGTGCAGGGCTTTGAGGTAGGCGCTGATGATTATGTCGTAAAACCCTTTAGCCCGCGCGAAGTCATCTTCCGGGTCAAGGCCATTCTGCGGAGATCATCGGAAACGGCGTTTTTAACGAAAGAGACAACGCCAAGCAACAGCATCGTTTTTCCTAATCTCGTGATTGAGAATGACGCCCACCGCGTAACGGCCGGAGGGAGGGAAGTCAGTCTTACGCCCAAGGAATATGAGCTGCTTCATTACTTGGCCATTTCACCTGATAAGGTGTTTTCCCGGGAAGAGCTGCTGAAGGATGTGTGGAATTATGAATTTTTCGGTGATTTACGAACCGTGGACACCCATGTCAAACGTCTGCGTGAAAAATTGAACAAAGTATCGCCGGAGGCGGCAGGCATGATCACAACCGTCTGGGGAGTAGGCTATAAACTGGAGGTCCCGAAATAAATTGAGCTTCTGGAGATCACTTGTCGGCAAGTTGTGGATCACAATCATATGCCTGGTCGGCTGTGTGCTTATTTTCCTGGGATTATTTTTGCTTCCTTATATCGATACCAATTTCGCCGCTGCGGAATCGTCGGACATTAAGCGGTTGTTTACATACACATGCATCGTTGGTTTTCTATTGACGACGTTTTTCGCCCTGTTTTTATTCACCAAAATTACACAGCCCATGCAGCAGCTCATTCAAGCGGCAGACGCGATTCGCAAGGGCCGGTATGATAGACGGGTATCGGTGGTGAGCAGCGATGAAATAGGCGCTTTGGCTACCACCTTCAACCATATGGCCGCCGAAATGGAGTCGACCATCCGCAGCCTGAATGCGGAGAAGAACCATTTGTCCAGTGTGCTGCGCAGTATGACCGATGCCGTGCTTACCTTTAACCGTAATGGTGAAATTATACTGACCAACCCTCCCGGACAGCAGACCGTCGCCAGCTGGCGGGGAGTGAAATGGGAGGACAGCGGGAATGAGGAAGGGCGCTATGCTGTCCCCAAGCCGCTGCAGCCGTTGTTTGAACAGGTGATGGAGAGCGGCGAGGATGCGGGGGCGAAGGTGCATGTGAAGCAGGGCGTATGGTCTGTTCAGATGGCCCCTCTGTATACGGATGATATGATCCGGGGGGCGGTGGCTGTTCTGCGCGATGTAACCGAAGAGGAACGGCTGGAAAAGGTACGCGCCGATTTCGTCGCTAATGTCTCTCATGAAATTCGCACGCCGCTATCCATGATGCAAGGCTACAGTGAAGCTTTGCTGGACGGCATGGCCGGTTCGCCGGAAGAGACAGAAGAATTGATTCAGGTCATCCATGACGAGTCGCTGCGGATGGGCAGGCTTGTTAAGGATTTGCTGGATTTGACGAGAATGGAGGCTGGACACATCGACATTGACCGCAGTCCGGTACGGGTGGATGAGCTGGTCGAGCGTGTTCACCGTAAATTTGCCGTCCGTTCCAAAGAGCGGGGCCTGGTGCTTGAATGCCGGATCACGGGCGCTCCCCTTTGGTTGACTGCTGCGGACGAAGACAGACTGGAGCAGGTGCTGACCAATTTGCTTGATAATGCGTTCAGACATACGCCGGAGGGCAAGCACATCTATATGCATGCCGGACGGACTGCAGATGAACAGGGAGAATCCATCATCATCCGGATTCGGGACGAGGGTGTGGGCATACCGAGCGAGGATTTGCCCTATATCTTCGAGCGCTTCTACAAAGCGGATAAAGCGCGGGTACGCGGTGAGGAGAGCGGAACGGGACTTGGCCTTGCGATTGTTCGCAATATCGTGGAGGCACATCATGGCACCATTACCGCCGAGAGTGTCATCGGACAGGGCTCTGAGTTTACAATAACGCTGCCTGTGAAGTAGGATAAACGCGGAAATAGATCTGAAAATGCCCGAAATCCGCTTTTTTTGTTGAAATTTAAAATAAAAAATTGTTCATCGTGGAACATGGCAGAATGAACGGGTTGTTGACCTAAGGCGCTACTTTTGCTCTTTAGAGGCGCTCCGAGAACGAAGCATTCCTACAATCGCTGTTGACCCTTCGGGCCAAAGGCGAACGCTTCGCTTTTCCGGAATTGCTTCGTCCTCTCCGCTGACTGCGTGCATATCCCCGCATGAGGGTCAAATGGCCATTTCATTTGCCATTTGGTTGGGGTAGTAAAAAAAGGTCGAGAACCGAAAAGCTCCGGTTCTCGACCTTTAGTTAATAAAATAACAAAATATAACAACTACTCCAGCACGATCTCCTGGGCGGAATTCACGTCAGACAGGCCGGCGAGCTCGATGAGCACTTGCTTAGGGACGGCTTTGTCCACGGTCAGTATCATGATGGCTTCGCCGCCGATCACCTTCCGGCCGACCTGCATGGATGCGATGTTGACATCGTTTTGTCCGAGCAGGGTTCCGACGCGGCCGATGATGCCTGGCTTGTCATTGTGGGAAATCAGCACCTGATGAGCTTCCGGCGCAACGTCGACCGGGAACTGGTCCAGTCTGACGATACGCTCGCCATAACCGGCAAGCAGGGTGCCAGCCACACGGCGTTCTTCACCGGACTGGGTTTTCAGAGTGACGCTGATCAGGTTCGTAAAGCCTTTGGTAGCGAGAGCCTTGGTCACGACAAAGCCGACATCACGCGATTTGGCAAGATGCATCGAGTTGACGATATTTACATCGCTGCCAAGGTGGCGGCGCAGCACACCCTTGAGGATATAACGTGTCAACGGCTGGGTGTCGTCCTCGGACAGGTCGCCGGCATACTCGATATGAATTTCGCGCACAGCCTGCGTGGTGATCTGGGCGGCAAAGCTGCCGAGCTTCTCACCGAGACTGAAATAAGGCTGCAGCTTGTTCATCACGCTAGGTGCGACAGGCGGCATGTTGACCGCATTTTTAAACGGCTCGTCGCGCAGGATATGAAGAACCTGTTCGGACACGTCAATAGCCACATTTTCCTGTGCTTCCACCGTTGATGCGCCAAGGTGCGGAGTCACGATGATGTTCGGATGATTCAGGAATGGATGATCCTGAGCAGGCGGCTCGGATTCGAATACGTCGAATGCCGCACCGGCGACGATACCTTCATTGATGGCCTCCACAAGCGCGAATTCATCGATTACACCACCGCGCGCGCAGTTGATCACCCGCATTCCTTTTTTCATGACCTCGAACTGCGGTCTGGAGATCATATGGCGTGTCTCCGGTGTCAAAGGCGTGTGAACGGTGATGAAGTCGGCATTACGGACGATATCATCAACACTCGCCAGCTTGACTCCTTGCTTTTCGGCACGCTCTTCAGTCAGGAAAGGATCGTAGCCCAGAATGTTCATCCCGAACGCTTTGGCGCGCTTGGCCACTTCGCTGCCGATCCGGCCCATGCCCAGAACACCCAGCGTCTTGTTGCGCAGCTCGACCCCGAGGAAGGATTTGCGGTCCCAGGTGCCGCCGATCGTCTTGGCGTAGGCCTGCGGAATATGGCGGGCCAGTGCCATCATCATGGCAAAGGTATGCTCGCACGTCGTAATGGTGTTGCCGTCCGGCGCGTTGATGACGATAATGCCGCGCTGTGTGGCGGCTTCCAGGTCAATGTTGTCGACCCCAACGCCGGCTCTGCCGATTACTTTAAGCCTGGTACCTGCGGCCATGATCCGTTCGGTAACCTTCGTCTGGCTGCGGACAAGCAGCGCGTCGTACTCCCCGATGATGGCTGCAAGCTCATCTTCGGTCAAGCCCGTGTTTTTGTCCACTGTCACATCATTTGCGTCCACCAACTGTTGAATCCCCATGTCGCTGATCGGATCCGATACTAGCACTTTGTACATTTTGCGTTTCCTCCTCAAAAGATAATTGCTGTGAGATACATTGGCGCATTACAGTACCAAAGGATTAAAGGGCGGTTACCCTGCCGACAGCGCTGAGATACGGCGCGGGGGTGCCAAGGCATTAAAAAAACTCCCAACCCGCATACTATATCCATAGTAAGGGACGAGAGTTATCGTGGTACCACCCTAATTCGCAGCCGTTTCGCAACGGACAGCCTTAACGGTCTGAATGACCAGAAGGATAACGGCCTTCCGCCGACTGCGCCTACTATTCTCAGCAAAAACCGAAAATTTCGGGGCAATAACTCAGGAGCGCTAAAGGGATGCCGCCTGCCGCCGGTTTGCACCAATCCACCGGCTCTCTGAAAGAACCTGCAGCGCCTTCTCTCCGTCAATGTCTATGCTCACAAATAAATTTTTTCATAATGTATCATGGCTTACATGAGCATGTCAATAGGCAAAAAGACTTGCCGTCGGAGGGCTCTGAAGTGCATGTCGGCACGGCAGATCAGGTATAGCGATGCCTTGAATAATGATGGGAAATTGGCTATGATGCTAAATGAATAAATAGCAGAGGACCGAGAAGGAAATAATGAAAAAACTAAACCTGAAGAACATCAAGCTGAAGCTCAGAAAAGCGGAAACGCAGGAGCTTAATGACCGTCTGCTGTTGTTCAATCTTTATCTCACCCAATTGCTGACCCTTGTGATCGGAGCGGTGTGGATCTTTTTACAGGGACGCAGCGTTCCAGCTGTGCTGGCTTTACCTCAAAGCATGGGCTTTCTATGGTGGGGCCTGGGCCTTGCCGCCCTGATGCTGCTGGTTGATTTGCTGATTTCGTCTGTGATGCCGGAAGACGCCATGGACGATGGGGGAATTAACCGCATGTTGTTCCGCAACCGGCCGGTATGGCATATCGTATGTATTGCAGCTGTTGTTGCCGTTTGTGAGGAGCTTCTCTTCAGGGGGGCGATCCAATACGCATTCGGTCCTTACTGGACGAGCATCATATTTGCCCTGATTCATATCCGCTACCTTAAGCATTGGATTCCGACCGGGTGGGTGTTTTTAAGCAGCTATGGCTTGGGTTACATCTATCTGCAGACCGGAAGCCTGTGGGCGCCGATCCTGTGCCATTTTGTCATAGACCTTATATCCGGCCTGGCGCTGCGTTTTCGGAGGGAGTCATGAACAAGGAACTAAGCAGAGTAGAAAAATACGGGAAACGCCGCAACAGAAAGCCGAAAAAAGCTCAAAAGGAAACGAAGCAGCAGCCTGCCAAGGCGGAAGCTTACACAGCCGCTTATACGGACACGGTGCCACTTACGGAAGAGGAAGCGGCCGGGGGGGAAGTCCACGTGTCCCGAACGGAGCTGTTTCCGTCACGGCGCATTCGTGTAAGCAAGTGGTTTATGAACTTTTTGAGCACTTTATTTATTCTTATTACAGCGGCGTTACTTTGGTGGGGCATCGAGGGCGCGCCCCCATTGCGGGTCATTATGTCCTCCTTGTCGAGCAAGCCCTGATGCCTGAATACATTACAGAAGAACCCCGTCTCGACAGAGCGGGGTTCTTCTGTTTGAAGATGTTGGTAAAAGCTGGCTGGTACCTTGTTGGGGGATGAACGCTTTTCCAGCCATTTGCGGATAAGCTCTATTCAATCACCCCCGTGTCAATGCTGTGAGGGTCCACGAAGGAATATCCTTTCTGTTCGAGCTTGGTCAGCAGCTCGTCCAGCGTTTCCACGGTCCAGGGCAGCTCGTGCATCAGAATGTTGCTTCCGGGATGAAGCTGATCCATCACATTTTTGATAATGGCCTGTTTTTTGTTCGGGTCGCTTTTTTTCATGGTCCAATCCAGGGAGCCGTTGGACCAGGTCATATAGAGGAGGTCCTCCTCCTTGGCTACCTGATGTCCCACATCTCCGCCGGCTCCGTTCGGAGGACGGAAAAAGACCGGTGCAGTCCCGATGGTATCCTTTACCAGCTCCTGAACATCTTTAACCTGTTTCCGTACCTTGGCTATGGGTTCATTTTTCAGGATAATGTGGTCATAGCTGTGATTTCCGATCATATGGCCCCGTTCAAAAATTTGCTTCAGCAGCTCGGGGTGCTCCTTAACCCTGTATCCGTTCACGAAAAATATGGCCTTTGCCTTGTGCTTATCCAGGGTATCCAGCAGGGAATCAACCATGGCCTGGTCTTTCGGTCCGTCATCGAAGGTCAGAAGCACGACTTTTTTCTCCGTACCGTCTTCCTTGATGGGAACGATGTTATAGGCGCTGTCCATCCGGTACAGCTTTGGGGGCTGTTCATCGCCGCCGCTTCCTGTTTCTGCCGGCTTATCCTTCCCCTCGGCGGGTGCTTCGCTGCCGGCAGCTGCATCCGTTCCGGATGAGGGGGATGTCGGCTCTGTCGCACCGGATTTGCCCGCTTCATTCCCGGCGGATGGGGGATCGGCCGGGGCGGGTGATTCCGTGACGGAAGCGCAAGCCCCGAGCAAAAGACTGGAGGCCAGCAGTACCGCTGCCGCTTTCTTGCTCATGTACACATCACTCTTTCCTGTATTTATACCGCATGAGTTCCCTGGCTCCAGAGAACACTATGGACGATCTTATCACAAAAGGAGGTCCATATTGTGAAAACTTCTTCATTTTTTCTGGGTGTGCTTCTTGGAGCTGCTGCTACCTCGCTGATATCCAGAAACGGCGGATCCGCTATGCTGGGCATGAACCGCAATGGCGGCAATGCCGGCAGGATGATGGAAAAGGCAAGAAACAGACTGATGGATGCGGCTTTTCCAGGTATGGGTGGATCGGATCTGGGCGCTTCGTTGACCAAGCCAGAAAAGCAGGATGGGGACAAGGCCAAGAAAACAACCTTCTCGAGCAGCGAAAAAGCGGAAAACATTAAAATGCTGAAGGAATTTATCCGGAACAGTCCCGATGTCAAGCGCGAGGTTGAACAGATCCTTAAAGAAACTCATACAGCGGTACCGGGAATATAAACCGCATGCCTGTTAAAGAATCATTTTCGCGGCTTTTTTTCCGGCTGTGCAAATGATTCTTTTTT
The DNA here is from genome assembly GCF_042138595.1 of Paenibacillus terreus. Lineage (NCBI taxonomy): Bacteria > Bacillati > Bacillota > Bacilli > Caryophanales > Paenibacillaceae > Paenibacillus > Paenibacillus terreus. The sequence goes on from NZ_JBHIRX010000005.1 coordinate 105,060, forward strand.
TGTCGTTTTTATTGCGTGCATTTGAGGGTATAAAATGATAACATATCTACATAGAACCATTTTCATCACAGCTGACTTTGTTGCATCATATTCTGTTTATAATACTCGGTTGCAGAGGAGGATCCAGTATGAAAATAGAAAGATTAAGCCAGGACAAGATACGGATTTTCCTAACATTTGACGATCTGAGCGAGCGTGGCATACAAAGGGAGGACATGTGGCAGGAGATTCCGAAGGTGCATGAGCTGTTCACTGAAATGATGGATCAGGCATACAGTGAGCTCGGCTTTGACGCCACCGGCCCGTTAGCCGTTGAAGTATTCGCGCTTCCCGCTCAAGGAATGGTCGTTATCGTAACCCGGGGGAAATACGATCACCAGCAATACGTTTCGGGATCTGATGATGAGCTGCCTGAAGAAGTGTATGAGATGGAGGTCACCCTTGAACAAAGTGATTCCATCATCTACGCCTTCAGCGATTTCGAGGTGCTAATTGAAGCGGCTCACATGCTCCGCAGCAGTATTACGGAGGCAGGTAAGCTGTATCACTATAGAGGAAAATGGGTTCTATATCTGGAGCCGGAGGAAGTGGATGAAGACCGGCATGCTGCGCTCATCGCGGTGCTGGCAGAATTCGGGGAAGCCTCTTCCCTTACTCCGGCGGTGCTTGAAGAGTATGGCAAGCTGGTCATGGCCGAGAATGCGGTGGCAACCATCTGCACGCATTTTGACAGCCGCGGCTAATCCGGTGCTCAGGTAAACCGCAGCAGAAGACCTTGACGGTCCCTTTGCTGCAGCATTTTTGAACGACAGCCGGCCCTGCAGAACAAACGGGCCGGCTGCAGTTTTTTTGGAGGGATGACGGTGCTCCTGTTTTCGGTACTTGCGGCAGCGATTGCGCCGGGTATCGCTCTACTGACGTATATTTATCTCAAAGACAAGTATGATTCCGAGCCGCTGCATATGGTAATCAAGGTGTTTTTGCTGGGCTTTCTCGTCGTGCTGCCGGTCATGATCTTTCAACGGGGACTTACGATCTGGCTCGGCGACCATACGCTGCTTGCCTCCTTTGGCATATCCGCCGGGGTCGAAGAGTTTCTGAAGTGGTTTGTTGTGTATCACATTATTTATAATCATACGGAATTTGATGAGCCTTATGACGGGATCGTATATGCTGCAGCCGTTTCGCTTGGATTTGCGACCGTAGAGAACCTGCTCTATGCGTGGGCTGGTTATTCGTCCATCGGCACGCTGATCATCCGTTCGCTGCTGCCGGTATCAGGGCACGCCATGTTCGGCATCATTATGGGTTATTATCTCGGCCGGGCCAAGTTCTCGGAAGGCCGAAGCAGCAAGCTTTTTCTTGCGCTCTCGCTGCTGTTCCCGTGGTTTTGGCACGGACTTTACGATATTATCCTGAATACGCTGACCCATGATTGGATCTGGTTCATTGTGCCGCTGATGCTGCTGCTCTGGTTTTTGGGCATGGGCAAACTCGCAAGAGCGAACAGCCGCTCCCCGTTCCGGTTGGTCAAACCGGAGGAAGAGGTTAATTTGTAACAAAATTGGACACACTTGTCTGACATACGGGCTCTGAGCCTGATGACGGAGGTGTGTTTTTTTATGCGTGTTAAAGTAAGAATTTACTGCAAGCGGTGTGGAGAAAAATTTGTGCTGCGCGGCCGCAGAGAAACGGATCGAATTGAAACCGGATTCAAGCGCTGTCTGTGCGATAATGTGGATGAATTCATCATCGAAGAAGAGGCGTTGTAGGCTGCCCAAAGCCCATGCATAAGAGTCCTGTCATCTTGTCACACTATGGTTAGTGTACCTGATGAAAGGAGACTCTCACGATGTATAAGCGAATAAGCGCTTTTTTGTTCCCTGTTACAGCAGTTTTGCTGGTCGGAGCATTAGTATGGGGATATCAGGAGAATCAGGAGAAGAATTCGCTGCTGATCAAAGCGGAGAACCAATATCAGCGGGCTTTTCATGATTTGTCATACCATATGGACCAGCTTCATTCCCAGCTCGGCAATGCCATTGCGGTGAATTCAACCTCTAAAGGAATGCACCGTAAAAGCCTGGTCAACGTATGGAGGCTCACAAGCGAAGCGCAGAATGAGGTTAACCAGCTCCCGCTCTCGCTGGCCTCGTTCAATCATGCGGAGGACCTGCTTTCACGGATGTCCAATTTTGCTTATCAGACCTCTGTCCGGGATTTGAACAAGGAGCCGCTGAGCGAGAAGGAGCTGAAAAACCTCAAGGTGCTCTATGAAAATTCCAAGGACATTTCGAAGGATCTGCATGAAATGCAGAGCAAGGTACTGGCCCATAACCTGCGCTGGATGGATGTGGAGTCGGCCATCGCCACAGAGAAACAGCCTGCGGATAACACGATTATTGATGGCTTCAAGACAGTGGATAAAAAGGTGGAGCAGTATTCCGAGCTCGACTGGGGCCCATCCATTTCCAATATGTACGATAAGCGGTCCGTGAAAAAGCTGAATTTGCAGCCGACCACGCCGCAGGATATCCGGGCAAAAGCGGCCAGGTTTGCCGCCGCCAGGCCGGAAGAGGTAAAAGTCCTTGAAAACGGCAAGAATACAGAGTGGCCATCCTACACCGCTGTTATTCATGCCAAACAAGGCGGCGGGAAGAGCATGGATTTTACACACAACGGCGGTCTGCTCATTTCCTACAGTGATCAGCGGCCAGTAGGCAAAAAAGCAACGGATCGCAAGCAGGCGATTACCAAGGCGAATTCCTTCCTCAGCCAGAAAGGCTACAAAGGAATGAAGCCTGTTGCTTATGATGAATACGATAATATGGCCAACATCACTTTTGTGCCGACCGAAGGGGATACGCTCATTTACCCGGAAAAGGTTACGGTCCGTTCGGCTTTGGACAACGGAGAAGTCATCGGTCTGCAGGCAAGCGATTATATCTATGAACATCAAAATGCCCAGAAGCCGCAGAAAGCAAAGCTGAGCCTGGCTCAGGCCCGCAAATTCCTCAATCCCGGGTTCAAGGAGATGTATCACCGGAAAGCCGTCATTGAAAATGAGCTGTCCAAGCACGTTCTCTGTTATGAATTCGGCGGACGGATCAACGGCTCGGTGTACCGGATATACATTAATGCAAATACGGGAGAAGAAGAGAAGATCGAGGAAGTGAAGGATGCGGACGACAATTTTACAAAGGATCAGCATAATAAACAGCTTGTAAGCTAGGCTTTTCATTCATTTCCGACAGCCTCCTGATCGTTCAGGGGGCTGTTTATTTGCAAGCCGTCCTCATAGAGGTAGTTCAAAAAGTCATCTTTTGATCACGAAGGAAGTCAGGAAGTGGACTCGACATCGAATCTTGAATTCAGCCGGGCCTTCCGGTGCTCACGTACCCCAAGTACGCTCCGCTCCTCAGTCCCTAGCTTCATTCAACCTTCTCGGTGCTGAAAACCTGACTTTTTGAGCACTCACTTTTCGTAAAAAAATTTCATCTTCCTGTGAAAAAGTCGTGGTATAATGGCGGGGTTATATCAACGATGAAGATTACTGCAGGATGAGGATGGTGGCAGGGATGTTGCCCAAAATAACAGATATGCTGTTTTTTCAGTTGGCTACTTCAGACGACAACAAGGAGACATTTGACTATAGATCCAGAATTATGGATATGAAAGAAGGCAACTATCTGATCGAAGTACCGATCCATGTGGAAACGGGAAAAATGAAGATGCTGCATCTCGGTGACGAGTTGTCCGTCGTCTATGTAAATGAAAATGGGCTGAGGCATTATTTTAATTCCCATGTTACCGGCTTTGGAAAAGACAGGGTGCAGTTGATACATATTCGCAAGCCGCTGGAAGATGAAATTACAAAGGTTCAGCGGCGCAGCTATTTACGGGTTCCTGCATCACTGGAAATCGCCGTGCAGTCGACAGAGCAGGCCGTTCATTTTTTGGCACATACGATTGACGTGGGTGGGGGCGGCGTATCTTTTTACACCAAGCCCGAGATCGCAATGCAGGCAGGCTGGAACCTCAACTGCTGGCTGCTGGTGCCATACAGAAACGGAACAAGGGAGCACGTTAGCTTTGATGCGGAAATTGTAAGGGTTGTCGCGCAGGAGAACGGGACAAACCAGGTCATGGCTGCCTACAAAAAAATCCCGGACCATGAACGTCAGAAGGTCATCAGATACTGCTTTGAACAACAGCTGGAGCAGCGGCAGTAAGAAATGAGCGAGTGGAGAGAGTAATTTTTCCGGTATGGAGGAAAAATAAAAGCAAAAAACGGAAGGTGGCCCATTGAAAAAGAAAAATATGCGCCGGATTGTCCGGGATTTGCACCAGCTTTTGCCGCTGGGGGTGTTGAGCCTGCTGGCGCTGCTAACCGTTGTCATGGTGTGCGCTCAGCTGCTGCTTCACATCCCCGCTGCCGCGCGGCATATCTCGCCTATTTCCGAAATGGAAGGATGGCCGCTGGACGCAAACGGGCTGTAATCAAGCATTTTTTGTGGCTTTTGGCAGGTTTTTTCAAAAGGCCTGTTTTTGCATCATCGTGCTAGGTGTGGTATAATTTTCACGTCGCAGGCAATGCCTGCTTTTTTATTGAGGCTCAGGGTTGAGGAGGGTGCCCCGTTGGCAAGGCAGAGTACGGCATCGAACGGGAAAATCAACATCGCCATTGACGGGCCTGCCGGGGCAGGCAAAAGTACGGTTGCCCGCAGGGTGGCTGAAGCATTATCTTATGTCTATGTGGACACTGGCGCCATGTACCGGGCAGCGACTTGGTATTTGATGAAACATAAGATTTCTCCGGAAAATGTCCGGGAAGTGCTTCAACATGTACCAAAGATGGTGATTGAATTAAAACCGGATCCGTCCGGGCAGAAGGTGATCTGCAACGGAGTGGATGTCACCGTGGAAATTCGTTCGCTGGACGTCACCGGCAACGTATCCAGGTATGCCAGTATCGCTGGTCTGCGGGAGCATTTAACGTCAGGTCAGCGCCGGATGGCGGAACGCAAGGGTGTAGTCATGGACGGCCGTGATATCGGTACGACCGTGCTGCCAGACGCAGAGTTGAAAGTATTCATGACCGCCAGCGTCAAGGAACGTGCTCTTCGCCGATTCAAAGAATTGCGGGAAGCGGCTGACATCACGCTGGAGCAGCTCGAACGCGATATTGCGGCTCGGGACAAATTGGACGAAGAAAGGGAAGTTTCCCCCCTTCGTCGCAGCGAAGATGCCATTATGCTGGATACGACGCAAATGGGAATCGACGAGGTTGTCGATACGATCGTATCCTACTGCAAAACGGCGATAGGATGGGGAGATTAAGCAATGATTTATCAATTGTGCAGGGGGATTCTGCGCATCCTGTATCGTTTCCTGTTCAGACTGGAGGCGATCGGCATGGAGAATGTGCCGGCCGAAGGCGGTGTGCTGCTTTGCTCCAATCATATCAGCAATCTGGATCCGCCCACTGTTGGTATCTTGCTCGACCGAAAGGTTCGCTTTATGGCCAAAGCAGAGCTTTTTGATGTTCCGGTCCTTGGACCGCTGATCAATAAGCTTGGAGCTTTTCCGGTGAAGCGCGGCGGAGTGAGCAAGGAATCGATCAAGCTGGCACTCACGATTTTGCGTGATGGAGAGGTTATGGGCATATTCCCGGAAGGGTCGCGGAACGCCCAGGGAATGGGCAAGAAAGGGGCTGCAAGCTTTGCGCTTCGCAGCGGTGCCGCCGCCGTGCCTGTAGCGATCGTGGGCGAATACAAGCTGTTCCGGAAGACAAAGGTCATTTACGGGAAGCCGGTTGACCTGGAGCAGTACAAGACGGCAGTGGAAGGCGACCCTTTGGAGCTGGCAACCGAAGGCATTATGTCCAGAATCCGCACGATGAAAGAGACCGGCCAGCCGACACAGAGCTGAGCTTGACAATCTGGGCATGCATGAATGTTTTGAACTCTGCTACACGCAGGTTTGAATAAAGGTGTTTTTGAATTGAGGAGGGTATTGACATGTCGGAAGAAACAAGAAACCAAGAAGCTGCTGAAGCGGCAACTCAAGACGAGCTGGACCAAATGGTATCACTCAAAAAAGGGGATACCGTCAAGGGGACAATCGTGAAGCTGGAAGATAACCAAGCGGTAGTAAGCATTGGATATAAATACGATGGTGTAATTCCAGTTCGCGAGCTGTCTTCCGGTGAAGAGGAACCACAGGTCGGACAAGAAATCGAAGCCAAGGTTGTAAGCATCAACGACAACAAAGAGCAGCTGATTTTGTCCAAGCGCGCTATTGACAGCGAGAATGCATGGGAGAAGCTGCAGCAGCATTTCGATAACCAGGATGTATTCGAGGTTACCGTAACCGATGTTGTAAAAGGCGGCGTTGTAGCAGACGTAGGTGTGCGCGGATTCATTCCAGCTTCCATGGTGGAGCGTCATTTTGTCGAAGATTTCAGCGATTACAAAGGGCGTACATTGCGCGTTAAGGTGAAAGAGCTGGACCGTGAGAACAACAAGGTCATTCTTTCCCAGAAAGACGTGCTGGAAGCTGAATACGAAGCGAGCAAGCAAAAAGTGATGTCCGAGCTGCAGGAAGGCCAGGAGATTGTTGGTACAGTTCAGCGCCTGACCCAGTTTGGAGCCTTTGTTGATGTTGGCGGCGTAGACGGACTGGTTCACGTTTCCGAAATTGCCTGGACTCATGTTGACAAGCCTTCCGACGTCGTATCCGAAGGACAACAGGTTAAGGTCAAAGTACTCAAGGTTGATCCTGAAAAAGGAAAAATCAGCCTGAGCATGAAAGCCGCTCAACCAGGTCCGTGGGAAACCGCTGCAGGACAATTCAACAACGGTGACATTGTGACAGGCGTAGTAAGACGTCTCGTTAACTTCGGCGCCTTCGTTGAAATCGCTCCTGGCGTAGAAGGACTGGTTCACATTTCCCAAATCTCGCACAAGCATATCGGAACTCCTCAGGAAGTGCTTGAAGAGGGACAAGAAGTGAAAGTGAAGATTCTGGAAATGAATCCGGCGGAAAAGCGTGTCAGCCTGAGCATCAAGGAAACGGAAGAAGCGCCGGCACCGGCACCTAGAGCTGAAAGATCTGAAAGATCGCGTGACCGCGCTCCTAGAGAGCAGCTCAACAACCCGAATGTGTCCTTGAACAATGAAGGCATGAGCGTTACTCTTGGAGAGCGCTTTGGCGACAAGCTGAGCAAGTTCAAGTGATTGGGCAAGCAGCAATATAACGCATGAACATACACCATCGGCGGACCCAGAGGGTTCGCCGATTGTTGTTGCAAACATCATTTTTTTGCTATGATTAGATAGCGAAAAATGGACAGGAGGAATGGCAATATGGCAAGACCCGTCGTGGCGATTGTAGGTCGTCCGAATGTCGGGAAGTCAACGATATTCAACCGGATCATCGGTGATCGTTTGGCCATTGTGGAGGACAAGCCCGGAATTACCCGTGACCGGATTTACGGTGTGGCAGAATGGAACGGCAAGCCTTTCAGCATCATCGATACCGGCGGCATCGAGATTGACGGAGAGGATGTCATTCTGAAATCCATCCGTATGCAGGCCGAACTGGCAATTGAAGAAGCCGATGTCATCGTATTTATGTGTGATGCCAAAACCGGAGTCACACAGGCGGACGAAGAGGTCGCACAAATTTTGTACCGTTCCGGCAAACCGGTCGTTGTCGCTGTGAACAAGGTTGACAATATTGAACGCAGCGATCTGATTTATGAATTTTACGCTTTTGGCTTCGGTGATCCGATCGGTGTTTCCGGCAGCCATGGAACCGGCATTGGCGACCTGCTGGATGCCATAACAGACAGCCTCCCCGAGCTTGCGGATGACGAGTACGACGAGGACGTGATTCGTGTGGCTTTGATCGGGCGTCCTAATGTCGGCAAGTCTTCGCTTGTCAACGCGATCCTGGGGGAAGAGCGGGTCATCGTCAGCGACGTTGCGGGTACGACACGAGACGCGATTGATACGCCGTTTGAACGGGATGGGCAGCGTTATGTGCTGATCGACACGGCGGGTATGCGCAAGCGCGGCAAGGTGTATGAAACGACCGAGAAATACAGTGTCATGCGTGCGATGCGCGCCATTGAGCGCGCTGATGTCGTATTGGTCGTGATCAACGGCGAAGAAGGCATTATCGAGCAGGATAAGCATATTGCCGGTTATGCTTATGAAGCGGGCAAGGCTTCCTTGTTCGTTGTCAACAAATGGGATGTCGTAGAGAAGGATGACAAGACGATGCGGCAGTTCGAAACGAAAATCCGTGATCATTTTCTCTTTATGACCTATGCCCCCGTAGTATTCCTTTCAGCCAAAACGAAACAGCGCCTGCACAAGCTGCTTCCCGTCGTTCAGCATGTATCGCAGCAGCATGCGATGAGAGTGCAGACACATCTGCTGAATGACGTTGTGTCCGATGCAGTAGCCATCAATCCTCCGCCTACGGATAAAGGACGCAGACTGCGCATTAATTATGCGACACAGGTGGCGGTGAAACCTCCGACGATGGTGGTGTTTGTCAATGATCCGGAGTTGATGCACTTCTCCTATGAGAGATATCTGGAGAATAAAATTCGTGCCGCTTTCAGTTTTGAAGGAACACCGATTCGCATATTTACCCGGCACAAGTCTGATGAAGGTTAGGGGAGAGCAGTTTGATTTTACAGATTGCAGCCGTAGTGCTCAGCTATCTTTTGGGCTCGGTCAGCTTTAGTGTTTTGATCGGACGTTTTATGAAGGGTGTAGATGTAAGGCAGCACGGAAGCGGTAATGCGGGGGCGACCAATACGCTGCGCGTTTTGGGCAAAGGTCCGGCCATTATGGTGCTGCTGCTTGATGTGTGCAAGGGCATTGCCGCAGTATGGCTTGGCTACTGGCTGGGAGGCGGTTCGCAATGGACTGCCGCCCTGGCCGGCATTGCCGCCATCGCGGGTCATAACTGGCCGCTCTATTTTCATTTCCGCGGTGGAAAGGGCATCGCCACAGCTATCGGTGTGCTTGCGACACTCTGCTTTTTCCCGGCGCTGATCGCCGGAATCATCGCTATTTTATCTATTGTAATTACCCGATATGTATCGCTTGGCTCATTAATTTTCGTTATTCTGACGCCATGGATGATTCTTGTCCTGGGTTATTCGTGGCCGCTGTTCTGGAGCAGCCTGATCATCTGTGTTTTCGCCGTATGGAGACACAGATCGAATATCCGCAAGCTGATTCAAGGTAAAGAGAACAGACTGGGCTCCAAGGGAGGAGATCGACTTGGCTGAGAAGGTTGCTGTACTGGTCGCCGGCAGCTGGGGAACGGCCCTTGCTTCGGTGCTGGCAAACAACGGGCATGAGGTAACGATCTGGACCCGCAATGCCGGGCAGGCCGAAGAGATCAATACACTGCATACGAACAGCCGGTATTTGCCTGGCGCCGAGCTGTCTTCCCGCATTTCAGCGGCTACGGAAATGAGCAAGGCGGCCGAGAATGCGAATGCCGTCGTTATTGTTGCTCCTTCTGCGGCCATGCGGCAGGTATGCGCGGATTTCAAGCCCTTTTACCGGGACGGTATGCTCGTTGTGCATGCGACCAAAGGGTTTGAGACCGAGAGTCTGAAGCGGATGTCGACCGTAATCGCGGAGGAGCTTGGCTGCCCGGAAGGTCAAGTTGTAGTGCTGTCCGGGCCCAGCCATGCAGAGGAGGTTGTCCGCCAATGCCCGACGACCGTTGTTGTTGCGTCTCAAGATGATCATGGCGCGGAGGCTGCCCAGGATCTGTTTATGAATTCCTACTTCAGAGTTTATACGAACCGTGACCAGATCGGTGTGGAGCTGGCGGGGGCGCTCAAGAACATCATTGCCCTCGGAGCAGGCATGTCGGACGGTCTTGGTTTTGGCGATAACGCCAAAGCGGCCCTGCTGACACGCGGCCTGGCCGAGATTACCAGAGCTGGCGTGGACATGGGGGCCAACCCGCTGACGTTTGCAGGGCTTGCGGGCATCGGAGACCTGGTCGTAACGGCGACAAGCAAGCACAGCAGAAATTGGCGCGCAGGCTCGCTGCTCGGCCAGGGCCAGCCATTGGATCAGGTGCTGGACACGATGGGCATGGTGGTAGAAGGAATTCGGACAACTAAAGCCGCTTATGCCATGTCCCGCAAGCTGAATGTGCAAATGCCCATTGCGGAGCAGCTGTACAAGGTATTGTTTGAACAGAAGGATGTACGAAGCGCGGTGGAAGCGCTCATGGGGCGTGATCCGAAGACAGAGATGGAAGTCATGCCTTTAAAAACATGGGAGCAATGGCACTCCTAGAATACTCACCTTTTACTTCCGGCATTCATACACTGAATGGAGCATTGCCGGAGGAGGGGAGACAGTGAGCAAGAATTTTCCTAAGGAAGCACTGAACGCGATCAACAAAAAAAGTGGTAAGTCGATATCCGAAAATGCCGTCAAAAAACTGGCCAGTACCGTGAAACCGGAGACATTGCAAAGTGAAGCCAAGCTTCGCCAGTTGATCAAACAAGTGTCAGCCATGGCCAATATCCCTGTGTCGGAAGATACAATCAAGGATATTGTGTCTGCGGTCAAGAAAAGCGGCATGAATCCTTCCAGTCTGGAAGGGTTGATGAAGATGATGATTAAGAAATAAACGGCTGTTTTGTCTTTTCGCTCAGCCCGCAAACCGGACAGGTTTGTGGGCTTTTTTCCCAATGCGATCGGCAAAGCGGAGAAAGGAGCAACGGCTTTGAATATCTTAAAGGGGTCGGAACTGCTCCGCAATATACCGGCGCTTGCTGCAGCGCTGCATGATGTATCCACGGCCTGGACAGGGCTTGGGCTGGTATGGCTGCTGGGAGGAAGCTGCTCACTGCTGCTGCAGCAGGTGAAATTGGAACGGCAGCCGAATGATATTGATGTATATGCCGACATCGCTGCTGCCAAACAGCTGCACATGGCTGCTCCAGGCGAGCCTGAGGACAGGCAGGAGATGAATCGCAGCGGCCCTTATACATCACTCCTCAGCCATTACCGGGTAGGCGGGCTGCGCCTTGAACTGGTCGGAGGCTTTGAAATCATGGCCGGGGGCTCGATGTACAGACTGGAGGTTGAGCATGTTCTGCAGAAGCGTGCCCCGCTGCTGGAGCTGGAGGACCACCAATTGCAGCTTACTCCGCTAAGCCATGAGTTCATGTTTAATCTGCTGCGGGACAGGCCAGACCGTTATGAAGCCATCGCACAGGTGATGAATGGTTGTCCTGACCTTCATGCCCCGCTGGTGAGAAGACTGCTGCAGACTAACGTCTGGTCAGACAGTCATTTAAGCCGGATGGCCGCTCTGCTGCCATGGGCTGCTGATATCGTTGCCGGGCAGCAAAAAGAGGACCGGGAGGGGGAAGATCGGTATGAATCATGAAGTTGTATTTCTTCCGGCCGGAAAGAAAACAGCTGTCCGTACCGGTACAACCGTGCTTGAAGCCGCTCGCAAAGCCGGTATTTACATACCCACCCGCTGTGCCGGCAAGGCGTCATGCCTGATGTGCAAAATTACGGTGAATCCCGCAGATGCCGGAATGACACTGCCGACGGCCGCGGAGGAACGCAAGCTCGGGCCTCTGCTGGAAAAGGGAATACGTTTGTCCTGCCAGGCCAGGGTCACAGGGAATATGAACGTCACTGTGCCTGAAGACCCGTTTAAAGCGGTTGTGCGGCGTCAATTGGAACGGCAGGCCGAGGACGATCTCTGGTAAACAACTGAAGTTATGAACCAATGCAAAACCGCCTTTGGCGGTTTTTTTGCTGTTCCGACTGGCATGGGCAGCGGGAAAACAGCATATACATCGTGGTAACGGCCCGGGAACTCATACAGGGATTCTTTCATTCCGATGCAATAGATATAGATGCAGTCATAATCACTAGGGCATATACATAATATGATACCAGTCCAAATTCATGTACGCGTGCAGACCGCTCACGCCGATTCGATCAGCACACGAACCGTGCCGGAATGCTCGGCGGCGGACGACTTCCGTGCTTGCTCTGCCGCAGCAGGGGATCAAATCTTCTGATTGAACACGAAGCGGATGCTCTTGCAGCATTGTTCCTTCGGAGACTTTTGAGGAGGGGATTTCATTGGAGAAAGTAGACATTTTTAAAGACATTGCCGAGCGCACCGGGGGAGATATTTATCTGGGGGTCGTCGGTGCAGTCCGCACGGGAAAATCCACATTCATCAAGCGTTTCATGGAAACCATTGTGCTTCCCAACATTACCAGCGAAGCTGAACGGCTGCGGGCCACCGATGAACTGCCGCAAAGTGCGGCCGGCAAAACAATCATGACGACAGAGCCGAAATTTGTACCGAACAATGCGGTGCAAATCAAAGTAGCCGAAGGGCTTGAGGTGAATGTCAGACTGGTGGACTGTGTCGGTTATGCTGTGGACGGAGCGAAAGGGTATGAGGACGAAAACGGTCCCCGTATGATTTCGACACCATGGTTCGAAGAGCCGATCCCTTTCCAGGAAGCGGCTGAAATCGGCACGCGCAAAGTGATTCAGGAGCACTCCACGCTGGGTGTGGTGGTGACAACTGACGGCACGATTGCGGAAATCCCGCGCAGTTCGTATGTAGAGGCTGAAGAGCGGGTCATTGAGGAGCTTAAAGAGGTCGGGAAGCCGTTTGTCATCGTGATCAACTCCACCCGGCCGCGCAGCGAGGAAGCGCTGGAGCTGCGTAATGAGCTTGCTGCCAAATATGATATTCCGGTAATGACGCTCAGCGCCTCGACGATGACGGAAGAGGATGTTACCGGCGTGCTGAGAGAGGTGCTGTACGAATTTCCTGTTCACGAAGTCAATGTCAACCTGCCCAGCTGGGTTATGGTGCTGAATGAGCGGCACTGGCTGCGTACGAACTATGAAAATTCGGTCAGAGATACGGTCAAGGATATCCGCAGGCTGCGGGATGTGGACAGGGTAGTCGGCCAGTTTATGGAGTATGACTTTATTGAACGCGCCGGACTTAGCGGTATGAATATGGGTCAGGGAGTGGCCGAAATTGACCTGTATGCGCCTGACGAGCTGTATGACCAAATCCTTGTGGAAGTGGTCGGAGTGGAAATCCGCGGCAAAGACCATCTGCTGCAGCTGATGCAGGAGTTCTCCCATGCGAAGCGGGAATACGACCGGTTTGCGGAAGCGCTGGAAATGGTCAAGACGACCGGTTATGGCATAGCTGCTCCTTCGCTGGCTGAAATGGCGCTGGATGAGCCGCAGCTGATCCGCCAGGGCTCTCGTTTCGGTGTCCGCCTGAAAGCGACGGCACCATCGATCCACATGATCCGGGTGGATGTCGAATCCGAGTTCGCTCCGATCATTGGCACAGAGAAGCAGAGCGAAGAGCTCGTCCGTTATCTGATGCAGGACTTCGAGAACGATCCGATCAAGATTTGGGAGTCCGATATCTTCGGCAGATCGCTTCATTCGATCGTAAGAGAAGGAATTCAGGGTAAGATTGCCATGATGCCGGACAATGCCCGCTACAAGCTGCAGGAAACCCTGGGTCGTATCATTAATGAAGGCTCCGGCGGTCTGATTGCCATCATCTTATGATATGCAATATATGCCTGGTACGAAAAAACCGTGAAGAGTTAAACTCTTTGCGGTTTTTTTGTTTGCAGCTGTTTGGTATACAAGCGCAATAAGAAAAATCACAAAACCTATTTACATAGTCGGTTTAACGCGTTATATTAATTATCAAATTTAAAAGGTTGTACATACTTGAGGGGGAACAGAGAGAATGAAATTGAAAGCATCCAAAACGATGTGGATGGTATCCGTGCTGGCAGTCATGGCCCTATTTCTGAGCGCATGCGGTGTCCAGCTTCCCGAGCAGAAGGCTGCAGAAGGTCAGCAGAGCACCGCTGCAGCCGGTGGTGATCTGCGCGGCAAGCGGATTGCTCTGATCATGGAATTCAATACCGGAACTTTCTCGCAGCAATACGTGCAGGGCGTGGAAGAGGAAGTGAAGAAGTTTGGCGGTACGCTTACGAAATTCGTGGCTGATAACGATAAAGCGAAGATGGCCTCCCTGGTCGATAGCGCGGTTAACCAGCATTTTGACGCCATTTTGACAGACCATGGCGATTCGCTGCTTGAGCCAGGCTTGAAGAAAGCGGTAGAGAAAGGCATTCCGGTCGTCGTGTTTGATGCAGCGGTCAATGTGCCAGGCGCGACGGTCCTTTCCCAGGATGATCAAAAAATGGCGGAGCTTACACTGGAGCAGATGAAAAAGGATCTGAACGGCAAAGGCAAGATCGTGAAAATATGGGTCGCCGGCTTTGCGCCGATGGAAAGACGCCAGCAGTCTTATGCCAAGTTTATGGAGGAAAACCCGGGAATCGAGGAGATCTCTTCCTTCGGCAGCGCGCAAAATCCGGCCTTGGACACACAGGCCAAAATGGAAGCTGTCCTGAAGCAGTATCCGAAGGGTGAAATTACGGCGGTATGGGCAGCCTGGGATGAATTCGCGAAAGGTGCAGCGCGGGCGATTCAGCAGGCCGGCAGAGATGAAATCAAGGTATATGGTATCGATATGAGCGACGAGGATTTGCAGATGATTCAGGATCCGGCCAGTCCATGGGTCGCTTCGGCAGCGGTCGATCCGACGGATATCGGGCGTGTTCAGGTGCGTTATGTCTACCAGAAGCTGCATGGCGATGAACCTGAGGCTAACGTGGTGCTGGAGCCGGTTTATGTGCACCGCGATTCTCTGCCTGACCAGCAAATATCCACGGCTGAGCTTTCCCAGTATGTAAAGGGCTGGGGACAAAGCGAGCAGGGCAAGAAAGACTGGATGGCAGAATACGAAACGTCCAAGTAACCGGTCTGACCGTTCAAGAATGAACAGGAGGCGCGCTAAAGGCGCGCCTTTCCGTTGTGTGAGGAGGAAAATCCATGAATTCAGGTGCCTACAGGCTGGAAATGAGCGGCATCTGTAAATCCTTTGCGGGGGTGGCCGCGCTCCGTGATGTCGATCTTACCGTATCAGGCGGGGAAATTCACGCTCTGCTGGGAGCAAACGGGGCTGGCAAAAGCACCTTGATGAAAATTTTATCAGGCGCATACAGCCCGGACAGCGGCAGTATCTGCGCGAATGGCAGTGAACTGCGAATCGGTTCTCCGGCAGAAGCCAAAAAAGCGGGCATTCATTGCGTGTACCAGGAGGTTGACTCTGCGCTTGTCCCCCAATTGACAGTTGCCGAAAATATTATGCTGGACACTCTTTCCGCCCCAGGCGGAGGAATGTGGGCGGGAGGACCGCGTATGCGCCTTCAGGCAAGGGAAGCGTTGGACCGGCTGAAAGCGGACATCGATGTCCGTGCAAAAGTTGTGGATCTGACGCTGGCCGAAAAGCAGATGGTGCTGATCGCCCGCATTCTGATCCAAAAGGCAAATGTCATCATTTTTGACGAGCCGACGGCTCCGCTCAGCCAGGAAGAAACGAATCGTTTGTTTGAAACGGTCCATCAATTAAAGCAGGACGGTGTCGCTTGCATTTTGATCACACACCGGCTGCCCGAAGTAACGGAGCATTGCGACCGGGTAACGGTCATGCGGGATGGCACCCACGTATTTACCGGTGAAGCGGCATCCATTGATGCGGCCGGTATCGTGACGCATATGCTTGGCAAAACGTTTGCCGAGGAATTCCCGAAGGTGGAGGCCGAGCAGGGTGAAATCGTGCTTGAGACCCGTGCTCTCCGGCGCGGAACTAGAGTGCGTGGTGTGGATCTGTACGCCCGGAGCGGTGAAGTGTTGGCCATCGTGGGACTGGTAGGCGCGGGCAAGACGGAACTGTCGCGGCTGCTGACTGGAGCGGACAGGCCGGAAGGAGGGACTGTGCTGCTGCACGGCAAGGCCGTTCAAATGAAGCAGCCGGCGGACGGAGTGGCCCAGGGCATTGTCTCTGTTCCCGAAGAGAGGCGCAAGCAGGGAATTTTGATCGAGGAGTCCGTGGAACGCAACCTGAGCCTGCCGCTACTGGACAAGCTGAGTACGCTTGGTTTCGTCAACCGCAGAAGGGAGCGGGGACATGCCGAGCAGCTCGTATCTGCGCTGCGCATCAAGACGGCCTCCGTCCGGCAGGAGGCCAAATACCTGAGCGGAGGCAACCAGCAAAAGATCGCCATCGGGAAATGGCTGAACTCCGGAGCGGAAGTCTTCGTATTTGACGAGCCTACCAAGGGTGTCGATATCGGAGCCAAAAGTGATATTTTCCGGTTGATCGGCGAGCTTGCGGCAAAGGGGAAAGCCGTCATCTACCTGACGTGTGAGTTTGCGGAAGGGCTGGGAATCGGAGATCGCATCGCGGTCATGTACGATGGTGTTATCGTTAAAGAGTTTGCGCGCGGGGAAGCTGATCAGGAGAGGCTGCTGCTGTACGCAAGCGGTGGAGAGGATGTAAGACATGAAGGATAAATTGTTGAATTTGCTGTTCCGGTATGGGGCTGTAGTCGTCATTATAGGAGTAATCGCATACTTTTCGCTGACACTGCCATACTTTTTTACTTATGATAACCTGTCCGATATTTTAGGTTCGATTGCGATCGTTACTTTTGTGGCCATCGGAGTGACTCTGTCGCTCATCGTGGACGGCTTTGATTTGTCTGTGGGCTCAACGGTTTCCCTTACAACCGTGGCTTCCGCCTCTCTGATGATCTGGTATGAGCAGCCGGTGTATATCGTGATTTTGGCATCGCTGGCCATCGGTGCTGTCATCGGGCTTGTGAATGCGTTTATGATCGTCAAGCTCAGAATTCCCGATCTGCTCGCCACTTTGGCTGTGATGTACATCGTCAGCGGGATGCATAAGACCTATGCGCAGGGTTACACAATCTATAATCATATGCAGTTTCCGGACGGGACCAAAGCACCGGGTGAAATACCAACCTCATTTCTGCTGCTTGGCCAGGGCCGATGGCTCGGGCTGCCGTTCTCTGTCGTGCTGCTGATCGCTGCGGTTATTCTGGTGCATGTCTTTTTGACGTATACAAGATATGGCCGGCAAATGTATGTCACCGGGGGCAATGAGGAGGCGGCCAGACTGTCCGGAATCAAGGTGAAGAAAGTGCGGACGCTGGCCTATGTTGCTTCAGGGCTGTTTGCCGCCATCGCCGGCATTTTATATGCTTCACGCGTCGGCTCAGGACAGATTGATGCGGGTGCTCCCCTGCTGATGGAAGCGGTAGCCGCCGTATTTGTAGGATTTTCCGTGCTTGGGGCAGGCAAGCCGAATGTGATCGGCACCTTTGTGGGCTCCATCCTGATCGGTGTGCTCGTAAACGGCCTGACGATGATGAACGTGCAGTATTTCGCTCACGACATTATCAAGGGAATTGTGCTTGTTTTGGCGCTTTCCGTCACATTTTACGTACTGAATCGCCGCCGGGCTTGAAATTGTTGCTGGCATGTATTACTATAAACCTTGTTCCGCGTCGGAAATGCCGTGTACAGCAGGCAGGAACGGCGATGCTGATGAAAAATAAGCGGTTATACGTATATTTGATGGCAAAACGGAAAGAGATAATATTACTCTAAAAACATACTAGGTTCAGGAGGTGAATAGGCAATGAACAAAACAGACTTGATCAATCAGGTGTCCGAGAAAGCGGAGCTGTCCAAGAAGGATGCTACCAAAGCGGTTGACGCGATTTTCGACGCGATCTCCGAAGCTCTCCAATCTGGAGACAAGGTGCAGCTCGTCGGCTTCGGCAACTTTGAAGTCCGTGAACGTTCCGCACGTAAAGGACGCAACCCGCAAACTGGTGAAGAAATCGAAATCCCTGCGAGCAAAATCCCGGCTTTCAGACCAGGTAAAGCGCTCAAAGACGGAATTAAATAAGATTTCTTACATATTTCCATTGTTGCACGACAAGGCCGTGAATCCCATTCACGGCCTTTCGTTTTCAGAGCTAAAAGTGAGTGTTCAAAAAGTCAGGTTTTCAGCACCGAGAAGATTGGATGAAGGTAGGGACTGAGGAGCGGAGCGTACTTGGGGTACGTGAGCCCCGGAAGTCCCGGCTGAATTCAAGATTCGATGTCGAGTTCGCTTCCTGACTTTCTTCGTGATCAAAAGATGACTTTTTGAACTACCTCTAAAAGTGAATTTTGACCACCGGGTTGACAAAACAGGGGCGCTTCTGCATCATGAAGGTATTGAAATCGGGAGGGACTCGTTATGGAAGAAGGAAACGGCAGTGCCGATTATATCGTGATTAAAGCCAAGAGCAGCGGATGCCAGGTGTTCGGTCTGACCCGCGGCCATGATACGAAGCTGCATCATTCCGAAAAGCTGGACAAAGGCGAGGTTCTGATTGTGCAGTTCACGGAGCATACCTCCGGCATCAAAGTGCGCGGCAAGGCTCTTGTGATGACAAAGCACGGCGTTATAGATACGGAAGAGTGAAAAAGCAGGCATAGCCTGCTTTTTTTCGTTGTACAATGTGATATGGAGCCTTGTCTTGGACAGAATAAAGCCGGCAAGGAGCGGAGGGGGCAACGAAGCATGAAACGGTTGACGGTTTTCGCCGGGGCGCTGCTGCTGACGGTTGGCGCGGCCGCGCTTCTTCCCGCCCTGCAGCAGCTCGACCATTTTGCAGGCAGAGCGGAAAACACGAGGGCTGTGCTGCTGCCACAGCCGCGGATGGAGCTGAACGAATATAATCTGGTTGACCAGTTGAACGGGCTTTCGCTGACCATGCCCATCGCCAAGGTGAGCTGGAAGGAGGCGGTGCTGACTCTTGACCTCAAAATGCCGGAAACTGCGGCCGCCCCTGCAACGGTGTACGAAAATATAGCGGAAGCCGCAAGCTATTGTTTTTACGGGACGAGCAATGTGCAGCAGCTGCTGCTCAGAATCGTGGCCGAGGATCCTTGGACGGGAAAAAGATATCTGCTTATTGCCGCGGACATCAGGCGCGATGAATGGCCGGCTGAGGCGCTGCGCGCGCTACGGGGCTGGTCGGAGCCCGAATTGCCGGAAGAGCTGAAAAGCCAGTTCCGTATTTCGGATACGAAGCTGTGGCGTACCCGCTACCATGTCGAACCGCCGTCCTCATAGAGGTAGTTCAAAAAGTCATCTTTTGATCACGAAGGAAGTCAGGAAGCGGACTCGACATCGAATCTTGAATTCAGCCGGGCCTAAGCGGATGCTTCCGAAGCATGTTTCCTACGGAAACATTTCAGGTGCTCACGTACCCCAAGTACGCTCCGTTCCTCAGTCCCTAGCTTCATCCAACTCAGGCGTTTTGAAAAAACGCACTTCGGAAGCATACGTTTTGGTGCTGAAAACCTGACTTTTTGAACACTCACTGTTAAGGCAAACGCAGGAAATCTTTAATGCTCCTTAAGTCGCTTGTCCCAGTGATTTATGTTATAATAAGCGGTATTGCAATAAGTTAAATGGACAGTTTAGTAAAGGCTCGGAGGCTAAGGATGAAACCGTATCGCGTACCCCAGTTGGCAAAAAAATATGTGGAATACGACATGATACTGCAGCACACGGACATGCCGTCATTTCCTGACAGCCGCGCCCGTCTGCTGTTTGCGTTCCTCAACCGGAGCGATGAGCAGAAGGACGGCCGGGATGAATTGTACCCGCTTGCTACATCATTGGTACAAATGGGGCTTGATACCCATGATATGATCGATACTGCAAAGGAAATGCCCAGCCCGTCCAAAATGAGATCCAGGCAGCTCAAGGTGCTTGCCGGAGATTATTTTAGCGGGCGTTTTTACCAGCTGCTCGCCCAGGCCGGAAGCATCGACGCTGTCTCGATCCTGAGCAAAGCGATCTGTGATGTGAATGAGAGCAAAATGAGCATGTACCACAGCATGTGCAAGCTTCTCATGCCGCCTCAGGAATATTTGAACGGGATGGCGGTCATCAAGAAGAGACTTTTTCATTCCTTCACTCCATGGATTGGCGATTCTGACCGGAGGCTGTGGGAAAGCCTGCTGCAGGAATTCAGCCTGTGCGATACGCTGGCTGAGGAATTAACGAGGCTAGAAGCGGCCGAGCGTTCCAGATTCAGCTTTGCCTTCTGGAGGCTGCTGGAGAAAGGAACGGCGGAGGAGAGGGATCTGCTGCTGAACGAAACGCTTGACGGCAAGTCATGGCGTCAGCTGCTGCTGAAATACAAGGTAGGCGATTTGCTGCTGGACAAGCTGGATGCTGTGATCGGACGGATTCGGGAAATTCTGTCGGAAGCGGACGACAGGGACCGGGAAGAATTCGGACGGATGACAGAGCCCTTCCTGCGTCTCTTCCATACGCCCGGGACTGCCGTAAGGGAAGGTTAGGTGAAATGAATGAAATCAGGTGAAGCCCGGCCAAAGGAACAGTTTGTGCATGAGGTATTTGAGAGCATTGCAGGCAAATACGACGTGATGAACGATATCCTGAGCCTGCGCAGGCACAAGGCGTGGCGCAGTTTTACGATGAAGAAGATGAACATGCAAAAGGGAGACACCGCCATCGACCTCTGCTGCGGCACGTGCGACTGGACCCTGGCGATGGCCCATGCAAGTGAAACAGGGCACATCCACGGCCTTGATTTTAGCCAAAACATGCTTGAAGTCGGCAAGAAAAAAATCGGGCAGCAAGGCAGACAAAGCCAGATTACCCTCGTGCAGGGCAATGCCATGGAGCTGCCGTTTGCGGACAATACGTTTGATTATGCAACCATCGGCTTCGGCTTGCGCAATGTGCCGGATCTGCGGCGCGTGCTGCAGGAAATGCAGCGGGTCGTCAAGCCGGGCGGGCGGGTCGTCTGCCTCGAGCTGTCCAAGCCGACCTGGCAGCCGTTCAAAGGCATTTACTATTTTTATTTTGAACAGATTTTGCCGAGACTCGGCAAATTGTTCGCCAAACGGTATGAGCAGTACAAATGGCTCCCGGATTCGTTGGCGCTTTTTCCGGGAAGGGAGGAGCTGGCCGACATTTTCCGGGAGACGGGACTGCAGAATGTAACGGCCTATTCCCTAACCGGGGGCATTGCAGCACTGCATATTGGAGTCAAGGAGAGTCAGCATGATTAGGAAAATCGTTATTTTTTCGGAAATGATCAAGATCGAGCATACTTTATTTGCTCTTCCATTTGCTTTTATGGGCGCTATTCTCGGGTCCTTCATGGTCAACGGGGCGCTGCCTACCTGGGCGGAAATCGGCTGGATTCTGCTGGCCATGTTCGGGGCGCGCAGCGCTGCTTTCGGCTTTAACCGCATGATTGACCGGGTGATTGACGGCAAAAATCCCCGGACGGCATCCAGAGCCATTCCGGCCGGGCTGCTTAAGTCGTCGGAAGTTATCATTTTTATAATTGTCTGTCTCGCTCTTCTTTTCTGGGCGTCCTACCAATTGAACCCGCTCGCGCTTAAGCTGTTTCCGGTCGCACTCTTTATGCTTGTATTTTACTCTTACACGAAGCGGTTTACGTGGCTCTGCCATATCGTGCTGGGTCTGACCCTCGGTCTTGCCCCGCTTGGGGGGTGGATCGCGGTAACGGGAAGATTTGATACGGCGGCATTGGTGCTGTACATTACGATTGTATTCTGGACAGCAGGTTTTGATATCATTTACGCTTGTCAGGACTTTGATTTTGACCAAAAAGAAGGCGTATATTCCATTCCGGCCCGCTTTGGTGTGGCTGGAGCACTGAAAATTGCCCGCGCGTTTCATGTGATTACGGCGATTGGGTTTATCCTGCTGTTTTTTGCGGCTGATCTGAGCTGGTGGTATTTGGCCGGAATGATTATTTCATATATCATACTGTTCTACGAGCACTATATTGTAACGCCGAACGACCTCAGCCGTTTGCAGACCGCCTTTTTCAATATGAACAGCATTTTAAGCATCGTCGTGTTCGTGTTCACTCTGATTGATTTGGTGGTGCGCCATTACGTATGACTAATTATGCGGGGAAACGTATTGTCGTCGGAATTACAGGGGCCAGCGGTTCCATATATGGTGTAAGGCTTACAGAGGTTCTGCTGTCCATGGGCTTCGAGGTCCATCTCGTTGTGTCGAACGCAGGATGGCGGGTGCTGAAAGAAGAATTGGACTGGAATGTTACTGACCGGGAAGGCATACTGAACGACAAGTTCGGAGACCGTCCCGGTTCTCTTGTCTACCATCCGGTTACAGACATCGGGGCCACGATTGCCAGCGGCTCCTACTTGGCAGAGGGCATGATTATCATGCCCTGTTCTATGGGAACACTGTCTGCTGTAGCCCACGGTGCCTCGGACAATTTGATGGCCCGG
This sequence comes from Paenibacillus terreus, assembly GCF_042138595.1. Taxonomy (NCBI): domain Bacteria; kingdom Bacillati; phylum Bacillota; class Bacilli; order Caryophanales; family Paenibacillaceae; genus Paenibacillus; species Paenibacillus terreus. Next base: position 127,418 of record NZ_JBHIRX010000005.1, read on the forward strand.
GCGGCAGATGTCATGCTTAAGGAGGGGCGTCCGCTCGTGCTGGTACCCCGGGAAACGCCGCTGCATGCAATCCATCTGGAAAATATGCTCAAGCTGGCGCAGCTGGGCGTCAAAATCATACCGGCCATGCCGGCTTTCTATTTCAAGCCGCGCAGTCTGGAAGACATCGTGTTGTTTCTCGTAGGCAAAGTGCTTGACAGCCTTCGAATTGAACATCATCTGTTTACGAGATGGGGGGATACAAATGGAAACGGAGATCAGCCGCACCACACGGGTGGGCAAAATTAAATATACAAACGCCTGGCCCGTTTTTCATTATTTTCATCCAGAGCAATTACAGTATTCCGTCGAAATGGTCACAGAAGTTCCGGCCTTGCTGAACCGGCGTATGCTGGAAGGAGGTCTGGAGGTCAGCGCAATGTCTTCCTTCGCCTATGCGCAGGGCTCGGATCACTTTATGCTGCTGCCGGATCTGTCCGTCAGTGCGGACGGACCCGTGAAATCGATTTTGCTGTTTTCACGCGAGCCGCTTGAAAAAGCGGTCAACGGCACCATCGCCCTGACCAATACATCCGCAACGTCGGTCAATTTGCTCAAAATTCTCGTGGAGAAATATTTGCAGGGAAAACCGGAATACTTCACGTGTGAGCCGGATTTGACGGAAATGATGCAGCATGCCGACGCCGGCTTGCTGATCGGAGATCATGCGATTAAGGCTTCCTGGGAAAATGAAGGGTATTATGTGACGGATCTCGGCCAGTTGTGGAAAAATTGGACCGGATTTAGCATGACCTTTGCCGTCTGGGCCGTGCGCCGCGAGGCGGCCGCTTCCGCTCCGGAGGCGATCAGCGAAATTGTACAAGCCTTTCAATCAAGCAAGGAGCGCAGCCGCAGCAACTTGACGCCGCTCATCAACCAGGCTGTGCGGGAAATTGGAGGCAGTGAGCATTATTGGCACGGATATTTTTCAAATTTATGTTATGATTTCGGCATGAGGCAGCAGCAGGGGCTTGAGCTGTATTTTAATTATGCTCATGAATTGGGCCTGCTGGAGCACGAGATTAAACTGCAAATCTGGAGTGACAATACGCTGACACGGGTGAAGGAATGAATCGATTGGAACTATTCGGGTTGCTGAATAAGGATATGAACTTCATAGAGGATGAGCTGTACCGCAGCATCGACAGCCGGGAAGAACTGATTAATGATACTTCGCTGCACCTGCTCAAGGCAGGGGGCAAGCGGCTGCGGCCTGTATTTGTGCTGCTTGGCGGGAAGTTTGGGGAGTATGATCTGCACAAGCTCAAGCGGGTCGCCGTCCCGCTTGAATTGATACACTCGGCATCGCTCGTTCATGATGATGTGATTGACGATGCCGAGACGCGGCGCGGGCAGCCGACCGTAAAATCGAAGTGGGACAACCGGATTGCAATGTATACCGGTGATTACATATATGCGCGGGCCTTGAGCATTGTGGCGGAGCTCCCGAATCCGGCCATTCATCATGTGCTGTCCAAAGCGCTGGTACAGATGTCCATTGGCGAGATGGAGCAGATCCGTGACTTTTTTAATGTTGATCAGAGTGTGCGCAATTATCTTCTTCGTATCCGGCGCAAGACGGCGTTGCTCATTGCAGTCAGCTGCGAGCTGGGAGCGATGGCGGCGGATGCCCCGGGGCACATAAGTTCTTTGCTCTATTCATTTGGCTACAATGTAGGCATGGCTTTTCAGATCCATGACGATATCCTGGATTTACTGGGCACGGAAAAACAGCTCGGAAAACCTCCGGGCAGCGATATGAGACAGGGGAATATTACGCTTCCCGTTATTTATGCTCTGCAGCAGCCGGAATTGCGCGCAGCCCTGCTTGCGGAAATCAATCTGATCCGGGAGTATGAAGATAAACATAGTCCGCGTGCGGCCATCGAGCTGATTAAAAAAAGTGACGGAATCGCTAAAGCGGAAAATCTTGCCGACCGATATATTAAGAAAGCTTTAGATTCACTTGATCTTCTGCCTGAGGTCAAAACCAAAAAAACGCTGCGCGACATTGCTCATTTTGTTACCCGCCGTTCCTATTGAGAACAGCTATGTATTCCGAAAATGGCTGCGGTGTGACAAAAATTGTTTAAACGTTTGCAAACTTTCTGTTAAAATATCGTTGAACTAGCCAAAACTGTATTTGCGATAGGGAGTGAGCCAATGGATCGTACGTTTTTGATGGTAAAACCTGACGGTGTTCAACGCGGACTGATCGGCAGAATTATCAGCCGTCTGGAAGACAAGGGCTTCAAACTAACGGCCGCCAAGTTTGTGCAAGTCACCCGGGAGCAGGCCGAACGTCACTATGAGGAGCATAAGGGAAAACCCTTTTTCGAAAATCTGGTCAATTTCATTACATCCGGACCGGTTCTCGCCATGGTTTGGGAGGGGGATGACATTATCACTCTTTCGCGCACTTTGATCGGCAAAACGTCGGTCACTGAGGCGCTTCCCGGGACGATTCGGGGAGACTTCGCCGCGCACACCCCCTTTAACCTGATTCACGGTTCAGACTCGCCTCAAAGTGCCGAACGGGAGATTGCCAACTTTTTTGGTCCTGATGAAGAGGTTCAATACGATAAAAGCGTGACGGCCTGGATCTAAGCAAAACTTATTGCACAAAGGAATGGTATCATGAGTGAGCTGGAACACGGTCAGCCGGACCCTGACTATAGCGCATTTATCCGCAGCATCAAAGACAGCACAGGCATTGATCTCGCACAATACAAGGAAGCGCAGATGAAGCGCCGGCTAACGACACTCCGCAACAAGAACGGGTTTACCAGCTTTGTTTCGTTTTATGAGGCCATGATGAAGGAAAAGCCGCTGTTTTATGAGTTTCTGGACCGCATGACGATCAATGTATCGGAATTCTGGCGCAACCCCAACCGCTGGGAGGTGCTCAGGGATATTGTCCTTCCCGGCCTGCTGGCAAACAACCGCAAGCTGAAGCTGTGGAGCGCGGCATGCTCCACCGGCGAAGAGCCGTATAGTCTGGCGATGGTGCTTGACGGCAAAGGCATTTTGGGGGACTGCACCATTCTGGCATCGGATATTGATGAAGGCGCTTTGGCCAAAGCCAAAGAGGGCAAATATCTGGAGCGTTCGCTGAAGGATGTGCCCCAGGACGTGGCCGGCAAGTATTTCAAGCAGGACGGACAGATGTTCAGGATCGATGACCGGCTCAAGCGGGCGATCCGCTTTCAGAAGCAGAACCTGCTGCTGGACAAGTTCGAGAATGGGTATGATCTGATTATTTGCAGAAATGTCATGATCTATTTTACGGAAGAAGCGAAGCATCAGCTGTATCACAAGTTTGCGGCAAGCCTCCGTCCGGGAGGGGTGCTGTTCGTAGGCAGCACAGAGCAGATTTTCTCGCCTGGGCAGTATCAGCTTGAAGCGACGGAGACGTTTTTTTACCGCAAAAAATCGTAATGCCGATTGCGAATCACACCTCTTTTCCAGCAACTGGAGGGAGGGGTGATTTTTTTACATGTTTACTTACATAACAAGTGCATTTCTTGTCAAAGCGCATACCCTGTACTATAATGAGTTAACGGATTTTAGCGATGCGCAGTTTAACAGTTTAAAGGGGGAACGCAGCATGAGTTTACGCTACTTAACAGCAGGGGAAACGCACGGACCCCAATTGACGGCTATTGTGGAGGGTCTGCCAAGCAACTTGCGCTTGGATTTCGAGGAAATTAATTTTCAGCTGCAAAGACGCCAGAAAGGCTACGGCCGCGGACGCCGGATGCAGATTGAGACAGATACGGCCAATATCGTCGGTGGTGTACGGCACGGATATACTACAGGAGCGCCTGTCGCCATTGTCGTAGAGAACAAGGACTGGACGCACTGGCGGAACATTATGAACATTGAACCGATCGAGGGCACTGACGAGGAGAAGCGGCGGGTGCATCGCCCGCGTCCCGGTCATGCGGATCTGAACGGCGGGTTGAAATACAATCTGAAGGATCTGCGCAATGTGCTGGAGCGCTCAAGCGCTCGGGAAACGGCGATTCGCGTCGCCTGCGGTGCGCTGGCCCGCCAGCTGCTGGCCGAATTCGGGATCAAGGTGGCCGGACAGGTCATCCGTATCGGGGAAATCGAGGCTCCGTACAAGGAAATGCCAATTGACGAGCTGATCGCCGTAACCGAGGCATCTTCCGTTCGTGTAACCGATCCGGAGACGGAGAAGAAAATGGAAGCCTATATCGACGAAATCAAAAAGGAAGGGGATTCTGTCGGCGGCGTCGTGGAATGCATCGTGGAAGGTGTGCCGATCGGCCTTGGCAGCCATGTGCAGTATGACCGCAAGCTGGATGGACGCATTGCCCAGGCAGTCATGTCCATCAACGCATTCAAGGGTGTGGAAATCGGCATCGGCTTTGAAGCGGGCCAGCTGCGCGGCTCCCAGGTGCATGACGAGATTCTGCATACAGAGGAGCGCGGCTATCACCGCCGGACGAACCGCCTCGGCGGCTTTGAAGGCGGTATGACAAACGGGATGCCCGTAGTCGTACGCGGAGTCATGAAGCCCATTCCTACACTTTACAAACCGCTGCAAAGCGTGGATATCGATACCAAGGAAGCGTTCACGGCCCAGGTTGAGCGTTCGGACGCCTGTGCTGTGCCGGCGGCCAGCGTGGTCATGGAGCATGTGGTTGCATGGGAAATTGCGAAGGCGCTGCTTGAGAAGTTCGGCGGGGATTCCATCGAGGAAATCCGTGCCAACATGGAAGCCTACCAGGCGCAGCTGGAAAGGTACTGATTATGGGTACATTGACTGTTGAGCTTGGCGAAAGATCCTACCCAATATATATCGGGCAGGATCTGCTGGGACAGGCGGGAGCCTATTTTGAACAGCGCGGACTGTCCAGGAAGAGCCCTCATTTGATTATAAGCGACAGCAATACGGCGCCGCTTTATTTGCACAAATTGACCGAGAGTCTTGCAGACACCGGATACAAGACGTTTTCATTTGTCGTGGAAGCGGGGGAAAAGTCCAAATCTTTGTCCGTGTACGAAGGGGTCATCACAGCCGCCATTGAAGCCGGTCTGGACAGAAGCTCCTCCATCATTGCGCTGGGCGGCGGGGTTATTGGGGATCTTGCGGGTTTTGCGGCGGCAAGTTATATGCGCGGCATCCGCTTCGTCCAGATTCCGACCACGATTCTGGCCCACGACAGCAGTGTCGGCGGCAAAGTGGGTATTAACCACCCCCTGGCGAAAAATATGATCGGCGCTTTTCATCAGCCTGAGCTGGTCCTGTATGACGTGAATACACTGCTTACGCTGCCGCCGCGTGAGGTATCTGCCGGTCTGGCGGAAATGCTCAAGCACGGCTTGATTTGGGACGCCGACTTTGCCCGCTGGTGCCAGAAAAATGCGGAAAGGCTGCTGGCGCTTGAGCCTGAAGCGCTGGAGTATGGACTGGAGATGGGCTGTGCGGTGAAAGCGAAGGTTGTATCCCAGGATGAGAGGGAGAACGGACTGCGCGCGATTCTGAATCTCGGGCATACCATCGGCCACGCGATCGAGGCGATTGCCGGTTATGGCACGTTTTTGCACGGAGAGGCGATTTCCATCGGCATGGTCGGCTCCGCCATGCTCGGCGTCCGGCTTGGAGCTGACCCGTCTCTTGTACAGGAGACGAGAGCCATGCTGCAGTCGCTGCGCCTTCCGGTCGTCCTTCCCCGTGAACTGGAGACTGATGCATTAATGAGCGCGATGATGCATGACAAGAAGTTTAAAGAGGGCAGCATCACGTTTGTAGTCCCCCTTTCCATCGGACAGGTGGAGATCCGGAAGGACATTCCGGCCTCCCTTGTCAGGGAAATCGTGGAACAGCTGAAGAAGGAGGTGTAAGCCGTGTACAACCGAGGAATCCGCGGGGCGACAACCGTCACGCAAAATGATGAGCAGGAAATTCTTGAAGCTACCGGGCAGCTGCTGTCCGAAATTGTAAAGCGGAATGATCTGGACCCGGAATATATATCGAATATCTGGATTACGATGACTCAGGACCTGGATGCAACATTTCCCGCCAAGGCGATTCGACGGCTGGAAGGCTGGGAGCTGGTGCCGCTGATGTGTGCGGTTGAAATTGATGTCGAAGGCGGTCTGGCCAAATGCATCCGGCTGCTGGTCCAGGTGAACACAGAAAAATCGCAGCGTGAGATAAACCATGTGTATTTGAACGGAGCACAGGTGCTGCGTCCCGATTTGGCGGCTGCCTCCCAAGCGGATACGTGAGTAACTTCATGGTTGCCAGAAGGATGCAAATAGGATATAGTGGTTTCAGTAGCAGAGCCAGAGTAGAGTGAGTTTGAGTTGAGATTGAGAAGAGTGCAGATTAGAGCCGAGTCCATATGCATAAGACAGAAAGAAACGGTATGCTGTTTTTCCCTTGAGGGGCACAGGCATATTTTCTTTAGCAAAGGGAAAATGCTGCTTGCGGAAGCTGCAGCTGCCCTACAGCGAGAGGTTTCTTTCGTGTACACGGTATCTGAGTACCGAACATATGGCAGCATTCTTATAATTTCAATAATGATCAAGCCCCTACCGGCCGGTAGGGGCTTTTTTAATTTTCAGTTCATTCTGCTCCCAAATTTGAGAGGAAGTGAGCCCATGTTAACCCCAAATGTTGAGCAAGTGATTTCCATGTCCGCTGAATTCAATCTGATTCCGGTATACAAGAAGGTGCTGGCAGATATGGAAACGCCGATCCGGATTTTCCGCCGCTGCGCAGACCGAGACAGAGCCTTTCTGCTGGAAAGCGTGGAAGGAGGGGCACAGTGGGCCCGCTATTCTTTTATCGGGACAGATCCTTTTCTTATGATTTCCGGCAAAAAGGGGCGGATTACCCTTGAACAGAACGGAGAGAAGCGGGTGCTGGAAGGGAAGCCGGTGGAGTCGCTGAAAGCTCTGCTGCGCGGCTACCGCAGTCCGCGCCTTGAGGATATGCCTCCTTTTACAGGCGGCGCCATCGGTTTTTTCGGTTACGATCTGCTCCAGTATTATGAGAAGTTGCCGGAGCATGCCGTCGATGATCTGAATATGGACGATATCCGCTTTATGTTCTGTGATCAGATTATCGTTTTTGATCATGTCAAACAGCAGATGATGCTTGTGGGCAATGTCCATGTACGCCATGGAGCTTCAGATGAGGAGATCAGGCTTGCCTACGCCGGGGTAGAGCGGAAGCTGGAGATGGTTGCTGAGCGGCTGCGGGAGCCCGTGGCGGGGGATTTTGGCGGTGCGGCTGTCGTTCCTGGTGATGTTGAGCTAGGAGAAATCCACTCCAACCTGACGAAGGAGCAGTTCATCAGCAATGTTGAACAGGCGAAGGACTACATCCGGGCCGGGGATATTTTTCAAGTGGTGCTGTCCCAGCGTTTTCACATCGACACTGAGGTATCTCCGCTGCAGGTGTACCGGACTCTTCGTACCATGAACCCGTCGCCCTATATGTATTATTTGAAAATGGACGAAGAAATCATCGTGGGCACTTCCCCCGAGGCCCTGGTGAAGGTGGAGAATGGGCGGGTCGAGACGAGACCGATTGCGGGTACGCGTCCGCGCGGGGCCAGTGAAGCCGAGGACCGGGCCTTGGCGGATGAACTGCTTGCGGATGAGAAGGAGCGGGCTGAGCATCTTATGCTCGTGGATTTGGGCCGGAATGATTTGGGGCGCGTCTCGGAGTTCGGGTCGGTTAAATGCGACTCGTTCATGGAAATTGAGCGTTATTCGCATGTGATGCATATCGTCTCCAACGTCTCCGGGCGTCTGGCCGAGGATAAGGATTTCTTCGATGCCTTCCTGTCCTGCCTGCCTGCGGGGACCGTGTCGGGAGCGCCGAAGCTGCGGGCGATGGAAATTATCGCTGAGCTTGAACGGGAAGCGCGCGGTGCGTATGCAGGCGCTATCGGTTATCTTGGCTTTTCCGGAAATATGGACTCCTGTATTACGATCCGGACGATCGTGTTCAGAAAAGGCCGCGCTTATGTCCAGGCCGGGGCTGGTATCGTCTGGGATTCTGTAGCGGAAAACGAGTATCAGGAGACGGTCAATAAAGCCAAGGCCATGCTGAAGGCGATCCGTACGGCAGAAGCCATGTTCGCACAACCGAAGCGGAATAGCGATGTCCTGAACCAGGATTATCTGTACACCTCCCCGTAATGAGCGGGATCGGCTGGCCTTCAGAATTTTATGGACGATAAGGAGGAAATCAGGTGGAACGACAGCATCTTATACAGGCAGGACTGAATCAGGTATTGCAGGGAGCGGATTTGTCCCGTTCCGAGGCGCGTGCCATCATGGAACGGATTATGACCGGCGAAGCGACACCGGCGCAGATTGGGGGTCTGCTGGCGGCGCTGCGCATGAAAGGCGAGACGGTTGACGAAATTACAGGCTTTGCGGAGGCGATGCGCAGCTATGCAGGCAAGATAGGTGTCAGCGGCGAGCAGCTGCTGGATACTTGCGGTACCGGAGGCTCGGGCATTCATAAATTCAATATTTCCACGGTGTCAGCCATTATCGCGGCTGCGGAGTCGGTCCGGGTAGCGAAGCACGGCAACCGCTCCGCCAGTGGACGGGCGGGCAGCGCCGACGTGTTGGAGGCTCTCGGAGTCAATATTCATTTGACCGGAGAGCAGGCGAGACACTGCCTGGATCGAATCGGCATCTGCTTTCTGTTCGCACAGGTGTATCACCCGTCGATGAAGTATGCGGCAGCTCCGCGCCGTGAACTGGGCGTCCGCACGGTGTTCAACATGCTGGGACCGCTCACCAATCCGGCCGGAGCCGACCGCCAACTGCTCGGCATCTATGATAACAGCAAGACGGAAGTCATCGCATCGGTGCTGAACCAGCTGGGGTCCAAGCGCGCGCTGGTTGTCAGCAGCGCCGAGGGGCTGGACGAAATCAGCATTTCCGGACCGACTACGGTGTCCGAGCTGAAGGACGGGAAGGTGACAACTTACGAAATTACCCCTTCGGATTTGGGTCTGCGGAGCCATTCGCTTGAGGATGTGCTCGGCGGGGACGCCTCAGACAACGCGGGCATCATCCGCAGAATTCTGAATGGTGAGAAGGGGCCTTACAGGGAAGTCGTACTGGCAAATGCGGGCGCCTGCATCTATGTGGCAGGAAGAGCTTCTTCACTCCAGGAAGGAGTTCACAGGGCGGCAAAAGCGGTCGATTCAGGCAGGGCGCTTGAGAAGCTGGACCAGTTAATTCAGGCAACGGGGGAATATGAATATGTATCTTGATAAAATTGTGGTCACCAAGCAAAAGGAAACTGCTGCGCTGAAAGAGCGTTTTTCCATTCTTGAAGCGGAGCGCAGGATTGCGGATATGCCGCCGGCGCGCGGGTTCGAGGATGCGCTGGCAAACCGGCCCAAGCGGAGGCTGGGGCTGATTGCCGAGGTCAAAAAGGCGTCCCCCTCCAAGGGGCTGATCCGGCCTGACTTCGACCCGGTTGAGATCGCACGCGCCTATGAGGCTGCAGGGGCGGACTGTATTTCGGTGCTGACGGATGTGGATTATTTTCAAGGAAGTCCTGATTATTTACGGGAAATCAGACAGGCGGTCGGACTTCCGCTGCTGCGGAAGGATTTCATCATTGACGAAACGCAAATTTACGAAGCCCGCCTCCTTGGAGCGGATGCCGTGCTGCTCATTGCCGCCATTCTGGATAAGGAGCGCATGCGCCGCTTCCTGGGCACTGCGCGTGAAGCGGGGCTGGATACGCTGGTGGAAGTGCATGACAGGACGGAAATGGAAATGGTGCTTGAGCTTGGAGCAACCCTGATCGGTGTCAATAACCGCGATCTCAAGACGTTTGAGACGCGTCTGCAGACAACGGAGGAGCTGGCCAAGCTGGTTACGGAAGGAGTCACCCTCATCAGTGAGAGTGGCATCGCAGGGCCGCAGGATATTGAGTATTTGTATAGCAAAGGTGCAAAAGGCGTGCTTGTCGGCGAATATCTGATGCGGCAGCAGGACGTAGGCCAGGCTGTCCATGATTTGATGGAAGGCTGAATATAGCAGGTTTTACGGTGTGTGCAGGAATGGAGGAGGGACAGCTCAGTGCCGGAAACAGCAGTAAAAATTTGTGGACTTCAAAGCGTTGAAGTGCTAAAATCAATGGTACATTTAAATATCGATTATATCGGATTTGTATTTGCGGAGAGCAAGCGGCGCATTGACCCGGAACAGGCGGCTGAGCTTATGCAGGTGCTAGGGGAATGGAAATCGGACCGCCGACCGCGCAGCGTAGGTGTGTTTGTCAACCCGGACATCGATCAGCTGCAGGGGATCATGGACGTGGCGCCGCTGGATGTGATTCAGCTTCACGGCCAGGAAAACCCCGCTTTCTGCGCTTCTGTCAAGGAACGGTTCGGAACACCGGTGATCAAGGCGCTTCCGGTTCAGGGAGGTGCTGATGATGCAGCGGCTGGCGCTGAGCGGCTGGACCCCTATGGAGGGTTCGTAGATGCCTTCCTGCTGGACACCTATGATCCCCGCTATGGGGGAGGATCGGGTCGCACCTTCGCCTGGGAGGCCATTCCTGCTTATCACGAGCGTGCGGGGATGCATGGCATCCCTTTATTTATTGCAGGTGGTCTCACTCCCGACAACGCGGGCGAACTCGTCTCGACCTTTGGTCCGGAGGGGCTCGACGTATCCAGTGGTGTGGAGACGGACGGTGTCAAAGACATAGCAAAAATTACAGCATTCGTGGAAAGGGTGAAGCGTCATGGCACAACTGCCTGATCATAACGGCCGTTTCGGCGTTTTCGGAGGACGATTCGTACCTGAGACGCTGATGAACGCTCTGATTGAGCTGGAGGAATCCTACCGGAAATATGCGGACGATCCGGAATTTAACAAGGAGCTGAACTATCTGCTGAAGCAGTACTCCGGCAGGGAAACTCCTCTTTATTATGCGGAGCGGCTCACGAAGCATCTGGGCGGGGCAAAAATATATTTGAAGCGCGAGGATTTGAACCACACAGGAGCACACAAAATCAACAATGCGCTCGGCCAGGGACTTCTTGCGAAGAGGATGGGCAAGCATAAGGTCATCGCCGAGACAGGCGCGGGGCAGCACGGTGTTGCCACCGCTACGGTAGCCGCCTTGCTGGGACTGGAATGCAAGGTCTTCATGGGCGAGGAAGACACAGTCCGCCAGCAGCTGAACGTATTTCGCATGAAGCTGCTTGGCGCGGAAGTGATCCCTGTCACCTCGGGGTCCAGAACGCTGAAGGATGCCGGCAACGAGGCATTGCGCTACTGGGTCAGCCATGTGCACGATACGTTCTACATTCTTGGCTCCGCGGTCGGCCCGCATCCTTATCCGATGATCGTCCGCAATTTCCAGCGTGTGATCGGAGACGAGACCCGGCGGCAGATTCTTGAGAGCGAAGGACGGCTGCCGGATGTCGTCGTTGCGGCCATTGGCGGCGGCAGCAATGCCATCGGCATGTTTTATCCCTTTATCGAGGATAAGGAAGTGGCCCTGGTCGGTGTTGAAGCAGCGGGAAAGGGTATTGATACCGATCTGCATGCGGCAACGATGAGCAAGGGCACGCATGGCGTCTTCCAGGGCTCCATGAGCTATTTGCTGCAGGACGAGTATGGGCAGGTGCAGCCGGCCCATTCCATTTCGGCAGGCCTTGATTATCCGGGCGTCGGTCCGGAGCATTCCTACCTGAAAGATATTCAGCGGGCCCAGTATGTGCCGATCACCGATGCCGAGGCGCTGGATGCGCTGCAGCTTCTTTGCAGAACGGAAGGAATACTGCCTGCCCTGGAGTCATCCCATGCGGTGGCAGAAGTGGTTAAAATGGCTCCCGGCATGTCCAAGGCCGATGTTATCGTCATCTGTCTGTCCGGACGTGGGGACAAGGACGTGGAGTCAATTATGAAATACACGGGAGGCGAGCAGTCGTGAACTTGATGGATGCAACGTTTAACCGCCTCCGTGAGGAAAAAAAGACGGCACTGATTCCCTTTTTGACAGTCGGCGATCCGGATGTGGAGACGACGGTGGATATCATTCGTGAGCTGGAGGAGGCCGGTGCGGATATGCTGGAACTGGGCGTTCCGTACTCCGACCCGCTGGCGGACGGACCAGTCATTCAGCGCGCTTCGGAGCGGGCATTGCAGAACCGGATTACCATCCGCACTTGCCTGGAGGTGGCGGATAAGGCAAGGGAAGCCGGGGTAAGGATGCCTTTTATTCTCTTCACGTATTACAACCCGGTACTGCAAATGGGAATGGAGACGTTCTTTGCTGCTTTGCAGCAGTATGGAATCAGTGGTCTCATCATCCCTGACCTGCCGGTTGAAGAGGCCGAGGAGCTTGGACGGCGGGCGGCGCAGGCCGGCGTAAATCTTGTGCCGCTCGTCGCACCGACCTCGGATACGCGCATCGAGCGGATTGTACGCAACGCGCACGGTTTTATATACTGCGTGTCTTCTCTGGGAGTAACCGGGGAAAGAGCTTCGTTTTTTGAAGGTGTAGAGCAGTTTATCGAGAGTGTTAAGCGCCATACGGATCTTCCTGTCGCGATTGGCTTCGGAATTTCCAACGGCGAACAGGTAAAGCGCTTCTCGCGGATTTGCGATGGCGTTGTTGTGGGCAGCGCGATTGTGCGCCAGGTGGAGGAAGCGATCCCGCTGCTGGGCGATCCTTCCCGCCGCCAGGAGGGATTGTTGCAAATTCGCAGCTTTGTGGCACAATTAAGAGCATAATCTATTTAGCAGACAAGGAGGCGAAGGCTGTGCAGCCTAAACCGCAAATTGGCAATTTGCCGGTGTATCAGCCGGGTAAACCGATCGAGGAGGTCAAGCGCGAGCTCGGACTGGATCAAGTCATCAAGCTGGCATCCAACGAAAATCCGTATGGGAGCTCTCCTGCAGTTAAGGAGGCCATCCAGGCGGAGCTATCCAGCCTGAGCCTCTATCCGGACGGAAGCGCCGTAGAGCTGACCAGGGCGCTCGCCCGTCATACGGGTGTGCAGGAGGATCAGATTATTTTCGGCTGCGGGTCGGACGAGATCATCGCGCTGATTGCAAGAGCCTTTCTGATGTCCGGAGACGAGAACATCATGGCTGACCAGACCTTTTCGGTTTACAGAAGCAATGCGGATATTGAAGGCGCCGTCTCGGTCGAGGTTCCGCTTGTGGACGGGACGCATGATCTGAGTGCCATGCTTTCCCATGTCAATGACAGAACAAAAATCATTTGGGTATGCAATCCGAATAATCCGACAGGAACCATCGTATCGGAGGAAGAGCTGACCGCTTTCCTGGACCGGGTTCCGGGTCATGTCATGGTTGTTCTGGATGAAGCCTATTACGAATACGTTACAGACAGCTCGTATCCAAGCAGCATCCCGCTGCTGTCCAGATACAGCAATCTGGTTGTGCTGCGCACTTTCTCCAAAATTTACGGTATCGCTTCTTTGCGGGTCGGCTACGGAATAGCCCAGCCGGAGATTATCCGTCTGATTAACCAGGTGCGCGAGCCTTTTAACACGTCGCGGATCGGCCAGGCCGCCGCGGTTGCGGCACTCGACGACCAGGCCTTCGTGAAGGAGTGCCGGACCAAAAACGCCGCGGGCATCGAATATTTGCAAAAAGAATTCAAGAGACTGGGGCTTGCTGCTTTTCCGGCACACGGGAACTTTATTTTGGTGGATGTCGGCCTGCCTTCCAAAGAAGTGTTTCAATCGCTTCTGCATAAAGGGGTCATTGTCCGCGCAGGATTTGAAAAATATCCGACCTGCATACGCGTAACTGTCGGTTCCCAGTCACAGAACGAAATTTTCATCAGCGCGCTTGAGCAGGTGCTGGGCTTGGAAAAGGCGCAGGTGCAGCCTTAATAACGCGGATAGGAACGATATTCATGAAAATTGCTATATTCGGTGTGGGCCTGATCGGAGGGTCGCTTGCGCTTTGCTTTAAAGGCAAACCGGGGATCACTGTCGTGGGCCACGCCCATCTTCCGGAATTATTGGAACCGATGGTCAGCCGCGGAGTCGTCGACTCCGCGACCTTGTCCGTCGAGGAAGCGGCGCTGGACGCCGATTTTATATTTTTGTGCGTGCCTGTCGGGCAGCTTGAGCACTATCTGCTGTTGCTGAGCAAGCTTCCGCTGAAAAAAGGCTGTATCATCAGCGATGTGGGCAGCACGAAGCAGTCCATTACCTCGCTTGCGGAGAAAATTCAATGGGACGGCGTATATTTTATCGGCGGACATCCCATGGCAGGCTCGGAGCGCTCGGGCATTACGGCCGCGTCGGCCGTTTTATTCGAAAACGCCTATTATGTGCTGTCTCCGACGGCAGGAGTTCCCGAAGAAGTATGCCATTCGCTTGAGAGGCTGCTGAAATATACCGGTGCGCAGATTGTAAGGGTGGAGCCGGGAATGCATGACGATATTGTGGGGGCGATCAGCCATCTTCCGCATATTATTGCTGCTTCCCTGGTAAATCAGGTGCGCACGCATAATGAAGAAAACGGTCTCTACCGCGTGCTTGCCGCTGGCGGCTTCAGGGACATTACGCGTATTGCGTCCAGCGACCCGATTGTATGGCGCGATATTCTGCTCAGCAACCGTGATGTGCTGCTGAATCTGCTGCAGGAATGGAATCAGCAGATTGAACGTTTCACCCGCCTGCTGGTGGAACAGGACGGGGATGGCATCGCGGACGAGTTCCGGGCGGCCGGCGCGTTTCGCAGCGAGCTTCCTGAACGGCGCAAGGGAATGATCACTCCTTTATTCGACCTGTACATCGATGTTCCGGACACGCCTGGCATTATCGGTCAAATCGCCACCCAGCTTGGCGATCACCGCATCAATCTCAGCAATATGCAGATTATCGAGAGCAGAGAGGATGTGCCGGGTATTCTTAGGCTGTCGTTCAGACAGGAAGAGGATTGGGAGAAAGCAAAAAAGCTGCTCAGCGAGCAGCGCTACCACGTGGTTGTTTAAACGAGCGAAACAGCCGGTCTGCAGCTGCAGACCGGCTGTTTTTCACCAAAAAAGAAAACGCTTTAAAAAAATCGTTGACAAAATGAAAACGGATACATATACTTAAAGTACAGTATGGTTTCTCTCCACTCCTATCCTTTAACTGAACTACTTGCAACATAGTAGTAACCACTTGGGTTCTGGCCTGAGTGGTCTTTTTTTTGTCAAAAAGGTGAACCATTTTGGAACTTTTAGATTACAGCTAATATATGGTACAATGGGTGAGGTGAATTTTGAACATAGACGGAAGCTTTAATTTATTGGCGCATAGAGACAAGAGAGCGCAACTTTTATAAACCTGTTCGGTAATACATAATAAGAGAGTCGAACGGGGAAGAGGCACATGGGCGAGGAGGGTCTCACTCGGATGATGACGGATTCCCAGTTGATTCAGGAAATTAAGCAGGGGAATGTTGAATTATATTCACATTTAATGAGAAGGTATCAGCGGAAGATTCTGTCTTTCGTGTACCACATGTTAAAAAGCTCGGGGCTTGAAATGATGGCCGAGGATTTGTGCTCGGAAACCTTTTACAAGGCATATCGCAGCCTTCACTCCTTTCGGGAAGTGGACGCCTCTTTTTCAACCTGGTTGTATACCATTGCGCGGAATACGGTGCTCAGCGAGCTGCGCAAGCAGCGCAGCGGCAGCGTGCCGCTCGAGGAAAGCGGCTTTACGCCGATCGCTCCTCCGGATGCTGTTCCGGAGCAGGCGATATTAAGAACGGAGCAGGTTGAAATGGTGCGGGAGGCGATCAAGAATCTGCCGGAAAAACAGCGCTCCGCATTAATTCTGCGGGAGTATGACCAGCTGGATTACCAGGAGATTGCCAAGGTGCTCGGACAGACGGTGAGCGCGGTCAAGTCGCTTTTGTTCCGGGCCCGTTCAAGTGTAAAGAATCAATTGGAGCCTTATCTTTATGAGCCCCTATATGAGGAAAGGGAAGGAATGAGCAGCCGATGAAATGCAGAGAGGCTAAGGAATTGTTCGGTGTTTTGAATGATCTGCCCGAACAAGACCCGCGGCGCAAAATGGTGGAAGACCATAGTGCGCACTGCGAGCGCTGTTCGGCAGAATGGTCGGGCTGGCAGCTAAGCCGCTCAGCTATGCTTCAAATTTCCGATGAGGTGACAGAAGAACAGGCGGAGAACGTTAACCGCCGGGTAATGGAGCGGATCTATGCCGAGTCGCCCTGGCTTGTGCCGGGTGAAAACCGCCGCTCCCGTATCAGTCCGGCGTTGCGAAAAACCATTTCGGCTTGGATCGCTGGTTTCCTGGCCGTGTTTCTATGCAGTTTTTTGGTTTTGACGATGAGCAGCAGCCCGGCGGGGAAAAGCTTTGATCACGCTTCAATCGAAGCACAGCAATCGGGGATACTGCCGACGGGAGTGGCAGGGTCGGATTCTGTGTCTGACAGCTTTAAGGTGGTTCTTCCCGAGCCGACATACGGTATTATGGAGCCGCTGATCGGCAATATTGTTCCGGCCTATCCGCAATATTGGATGGTATTGTCCTTTCTTGCGGTAGCTCTGGCGCTGCTGTCCATCGGCTGGGTGCACCGGGTAAGAAGATAGAAGATAAACCCGCACCAAAGACTACAAGAAACGGGAACGTGAGGGAAGAGAGCATGCTGTTAGGATTGATCAGACATGGCTTGACGGATTGGAATGTGCTCGGGAGAATTCAGGGCCAGAGTGATATTCCTTTAAATGAGGAAGGCCGGAAGCAGGCAAGGCTGCTTGGCGCCCGTCTGCAGGAGGAGCCGTATCAATGGGATGCGGTTGTGACGAGCGGCTTGTCGCGCGCCCGGGAAACGGGAGAAATTATCGCTTCCCTGCTGGGAATTGAGCTGCTGCAGCCGGATGTCCGTCTGAATGAAAGGTCTTTCGGCCAGGTTGAGGGACTGACCCAGGCGGAGCGGGAAAGCAAATGGGGAGCAGACTGGCATTTACTGGAGCTCGGCCAGGAAAGTGAAGAGGCGATGCGACGGAGAGGGCTGGAATTTTTGCAGGCTGTGTGGGAAGAGAACCGTGACCGCAATTTGCTCGTAGTCTCCCACGGAGCTTTTCTTGCCCAACTGTTCACAGCGCTCTATGAGGACAAGCATACCGAGAGAATCGGCAATCTTTCATTGACGATTCTGGAACGGCAGGATATCGAATGGTCTCCTGTACTTTATAACTGCACCAAGCATCTTCTTTAAAGAGAAGCAGCAAACTGATTTCCTTTACAGGTATTCGAACGATCGGGGATGCCCCACGGCGGATTTTTTTCTGCCGCGGGGTATCCTTTTTTATATGTGCGGATGACTTCGGGTTTTATGGATAAATTTAGGTTTAGAAAGCACGCAATCGGTCAAAGCTGATTTTAGACAGCTCAAGAATTACCGGAGTTTGGCAGAAACCCATCAGAAGGGCGGCGGGGCGATGAACCCATGAATCTGGCGGATATGCTTACTTATGCCGACATCGGCCAACTGAATAGGATTGCCAACCACTATGAATGCGAATGTAAACCGAACTCCAAGCATGAATTAATTCAAGGCATTCTCACAAAGCTGGGACAGCGCGAATTTTTTGAACAACAGGTGCGGACTTTGCCACTGCCGTACCGAAGGTTTCTGAATACGCTGCTGTTTGATGAACGGCCATATTTCAGCATGGAAGAGCTGATCGCAGCCGCCAGACACGCTTTGGATGATGAGACGGAAATTATGCCGCGGGAAATCGTCACACGCCTGCGCAGTGCAGGCTGGCTGTTCAACGGCTCCACGCATCATACCCGGTATCTTTTTCAGGTGCCTGCCGATTTAAAACAGCGTCTGAGTGAAGTGACCGGACAGCATATGCGGGAAATGATCGAAAGCACGGACGAACCTGCGGTGTACAGAGACGAGGGGCATTTGCTCGGAGATGATTTAAAGCTGATGCTGCGTTTCATTGGCTCCCGCGAGATTGTGCTGAACCCGGAAGGCGTAATGTACCGCCGTAACCAGCAGCAATTGATGGAACATCTGCATGTTGCCGAACCTCTGCTTGGTAAGGGAGGCTGGCGTTTCGGTTACGGACGATTTTTCAAACACTACCCGGACCGTTTGGCCCTGCTGTATGATTATGCCATTTACCGCAAGTGGATCGCTGAAGCAAACGGCCTCCTTGTATTGACGGCAAAAGGGGAGGAAGCGCTTGAAAGTCCAACAGAGGAAGAGCTGATACAGTTATTCAGGTTTTGGTTAAGACTGTATAAAGGAGCGGTTCCCAATATATCATCTCTCATATATTGGACCTCCGTTTGCACCAAAACCTGGGTACCACAGGCTTCCTTGTTCGAACAAATCGGACCATTCATCAAGCCTTTTTACTACGACACTCCTGAAGCCGTCTTTGATAAAAGAATCATCCGAATGCTCATGCATTTCGGGATGCTGCGTGTGGGTGAACACCCGGCAGGCGGAACCGTTTTGCAGATGACGGCATGGGGCATGAGGACGGCGGGCTTTTGCAGCCCATCAGGCGGGACGGGAAAAAAGAAGGTTTGACAATGGGGCACTGCATTGCTAGAATCACACCCAAAACGAAAAGGGTGGATTCAATATGATCGCTTATCAGGGAAAATGGCCTTCGCTTCATTCATCGGTTTATACCGCTGAAGGAGTACGAATTATCGGTGATGTTACAGTTGGACAGGATTGCTCCATATGGTTCAATGCCGTTCTGCGCGGCGATATGGCGCCTATTACGATTGGCGACCGCAGCAATATTCAGGATGGAGTCATCGGTCATGTCAATACCAACCAGCCGCTGGTCGTGTCTGAGGACGTATCTGTCGGCCATGGAGCCATTATTCATGGCTGCACTATCGGCAGGGGCACATTGATTGGAATGGGGGCTATTGTACTGAACGGCGCGGATATCGGTGAATATGCTTTAATAGGAGCAGGATCGCTGGTCACGGAAAATACCCGTATTCCTCCCTACACGCTTTCGGTGGGAACTCCGGCAAGAGTCGTAAGAGAATTAACGGAGTCCGATTTGAAGCGGATGTCTGACACAACGTTAAACTATGTGGCAAAAGGCAGAGAATATAAGAAAAACATTTGAGAACCCTTGTTTGGAGGTGCATCCTATGGATAAAATGAAGGTTACTTATGAAGTCATGCTTGGTCTGTCGGCGGAGCTGGTACTGGATGAAGCATTGCGCAAATACAAAAGCGACAAGCTGTACCGCGAAATTGACGAGGCGCTTGCTTCCAAGGATGAGGTAGCTTTCCGAACTCTTACGGATGAACTGAAAACGCTGACTTAATGTCCGCCGCAGCCATGTGCTTGCGATTCGGGGCCAGTCACAGTAAAATAAAGTGGTTAAGAAACCTGATCGCTCATGCGGTTAGGTTTCTTTTGGTACATAGATCAAATTTGTATACCGCTTGAGTGACTGGAGGCCTGATGTAATTTGTCCATAACCTTTTTGTGGAGCAGGGAGCTGCTGCTCAACCGCTATTTTTTGTGGCTGCTCTTCTGGTGTAATCTGTTGGGGACCGTGGGAGGTTATGTGTGGTACGATGACCAGCTTGCATATACGTGGGAGCGCTATCCTCACTGGCTGATTGTCTTCGTTCCCGATAGTCCCACAGCAAGCCTGTTTTTTACCATTGCTTTACTGTTTCTGCTGTTCCCCCCTGCCAGCAAGGGCTGGACCGTTCTCAGATATTTTGTTGAGGGACTGGCTGTCGTAACCAGTGTAAAGTACGGGATTTGGGCCTCAGCCATCATCTTCGCGGGAGCGTCACAAGGGGGAACTATTGGTCCGCTTGACTGGATGCTTGTGGCTTCCCATACGATTATGGCAGTGGAGGCATTGGTATATATCCGCTTTTTTGCAGTGCGATCCGCAGGCTTGACCTTTGCCCTTCTGTGGACGCTGCTGAACGATCTGATGGATTATACCTACGGGGTCAATCCCTGGCTGCCGCGCGAGCTGTTTGACGATGTGCCTGCCGTCCGCAATTTTACGGTAGCCCTCACGCTGGCCAGCGCTGCTGCCTGCTGGCTGGTGATGGCCCTGTCGCGAAGGCGGACCGCTGGCAACTGACTTGCGGCCGCCGCTTTTCAGCTTTCAATGCGAGTTCAAAAAGTCAGGTTTTCAGCACCGAAGCCTATGCTTCCGAAGTGCGTTTTTTCAAAACGCTGGAGTTGAATGAAGCTAGGGACTGAGGAGCGGGGCGTACTTGGGAGTACGTGAGCACCTGAAATGTTTCTGCAGGAAACATGCTTCGGAAGCATCCGCTTAGGCCCGGCTGAATTCAAGATTCGATGTCGAGTCCGCTTCCTGATTGACTTCGTGATCAAAAGTTGACTTTTTGAACAACCTCTTTCAGTTCTAGGCTATCCGTCCGTGCCATACAGATAAGGTAGGAGGGATGTCCAATGAACGGTGTTGCCGGTACCATCCGGGCGCTGCTGTGCGCGGCGCTTTTGTTTGCCTTGCTCCCGCAGGCGGTTGCCGGTGCGTATGAAGCGGCCCCGGCACAAACCGCCGATCAGAAACAGCAGCTTGCCCTTGATCAGGCCGCGGCTGCTTTGTATAAGAATGCCAAAGAAGGAAATATCATAGAAGTGCGCCGCCGTCTTGCAGAGGTCGTACAGCTGTTTGGCAGCGGAAGCGTTCAGAAAGCCATGTCCGTGGAAGGCATTCATGCCTTTTCCGGAGCCATTCTGGATGTCCAGGAAGCGGTGAACGCAGCCGGCATGTCCCCGGAGGGCGTCATTCAATCCGCCGCGGGCTTGCGGCTGGCGGCGGATGTGCTCGCCCATCCAAAAGAGCCGTTGTGGCAGCAGTATTACAAAATATTATATGAGGACTTAAAAGAAGCGGAGAACCAGTTTGCCAAGGGTAGCGCTTCAGGATTTGCCGCAGCTGTAGAAAGGCTGGAAAGCCATTATGATACGATAAGACCGGCTGCGATCATCAGTATGCCGCCGTCCTCCGTGAACAGGACCGATTCATGGTTATCCTTTGTTAAAGGAGCTGGCGGGAATCCCAACACGGACCCGGCTGCCGTAAAGTCTGCTCTTACCGCCGGCCGTGAAACGCTGAACGTATTGTTCGGCCGCGAGAAGGATGCAGCAGCCTTTGGCCCGTTCATGCTGGCAGCGGATGATGAAGCGCTGGAATGGCTGATCGGATGTGTCATTTTGGCAGCCCTGGTCTATGCCGGCATCCGGAAGTACCGGGGGGAGCACAGTTTTTTTCCACCAGCGCGCTGAGTTGCACGCCTGTTTAGTCTCATAGGCGCATATTGAAAAAAAAGAGCAAGTATGGGTGGTCAGATGTTCACCCATACTTGCTCTTTTCTTGCGCTTTGGCTATATGGCACAAGGTGCTTCGTTCTCGGAGCATCTACTCCTCACGAAAGCCCTCGCCATGAACGTCGTGCACATCGTTGATAATGACAAAAGCTTTGGGATCGACCGATTTGACAATTTGATGAAGCCGGCGGATTTCCTGTCTGGATACAACGCAATAAGCCACATATTTGGACTGCTTGGAATACGCGCCGATGGCCGGGATAATCGTCACGCCCCGGTCCATGTCCCTCGTCACGATCTCCGCGATCTGTTGGGCGTAATCACTGATGATCATGAAGGCCCTAGCCGAATATGCCCCTTCCTGAATAAAATCAATCACCTTGGAGGCAATAAACACAGCAACCAGGGTATAAAGGATTTTTTCCTTCGGAATGTACAGCAGAGACAGGCCAATGATAATAATATCGATGCCGAGAAGAATCTGCCCCATGCTCCAGCCGAATTTGCGGTTAAAAATACGTGCAATGATGTCCGAGCCGCCGGTGGTGCCGCCGAAACGGAAAACGATGCCGAGACCGGCTCCGAGCGTAACACCGGCATAAAGCGCCGCCAGAATAAAATCATGCTCCGTGGCAAACGGCTCGATCCAGCCCGAATCGATCAGCTTTTCAAACAGCCACAGAAAAAAAGTTAAAGCCCCGATGCCGACACCTGTATATATAATCTGGCGCCCACCTAGTATTTTCCACCCGAGCAGGAATAAAGGGATATTCAACACGAGAGTGGATAATGAAGGCGGAATGGAGAAAGCGTAATTGAGCAGGACGGTGACGCCTGTTACGCCTCCTTCCATCAGCTGGTTGGGAATAATAAAATACAGCAAACCGAACGCATACACTGCGGTTCCCAGCAGAATTGGAATGATTTGTTTAAGTTGTGATCCGATATTAAACGTTTTCAATGTGACCCCTCGCAGCAATTATAGTATTTGATTACTCTGAAGCCCTTTGGCAATCTTACCCTAGTATACCTTGTTCCCAGATGTTTAAAAAATATTTGTTTTCAAAGTTCCTTTACGATAACATATGAATAAACCTTCACAGTAAAGGGGAAAAGCTTTTTATGGAAAAGACGCTTGCTGAGCTCCAGCGTGAAGTCGATCAATACATATCGCAATTCAAGGAAGGATACTTCAGCCCGCTGGCCATGCTGGCAAGAATGTCGGAGGAGGTCGGCGAACTGGCCCGTGAGGTCAACCATTCCTTCGGCGAGAAGCCCAAGAAGAAAG
Source organism: Paenibacillus terreus (assembly GCF_042138595.1). Taxonomy (NCBI): domain Bacteria; kingdom Bacillati; phylum Bacillota; class Bacilli; order Caryophanales; family Paenibacillaceae; genus Paenibacillus; species Paenibacillus terreus. The sequence goes on from NZ_JBHIRX010000005.1 coordinate 150,109, forward strand.
ACGAGGCTGACAATTCCATTGAACTTGAGCTGGGGGATATTCTTTTTATTACCATCTGTTTTGCCAATTCACTGGGCATTGATCTGACGGAAGCCCATAATAAGATCATGCATAAATTCAATACGCGGGATGCAGACCGCTGGACCAGGAAGGACACCGATTAGGCAGTCCATACATATGCTGTACCAAACGGGGTATCGCACGGAGGTGCAGCATCTTGAAGGCGGAAGAATATGTTCAGAAAGCATATTTCAGTATCTTGAGCAACGATTTTGAAGAGGCCATCCGTTGGTTTGAGCAGGCAATCGCAGCCGAGCCCGACAATGCGGATTACCGCTACCGCTGCTCTATTACCTATGCGCGCAGCGGCCGTCTGGATCAAGCTTTGGAGCATGCAAAACTTGCTGTCAGGCTGGCACCGGGGCAGGATGAATATAAGCTTCACCTGAACTCTCTTGAAGCCAAGCGTCTGGCCGGGGAAGTACGGAAAATGCTGTCCGGCGGCGGCACGCCGGAGGATCAGACGCGTGCAAAGGCGATAAATATGCTTCATGAAGCGGTAAAGCTGGATCCGCTGTGCGCGGATGCCTATGTTCTGCTGGCCCTTGCGCATAGCGAGCTGAAACAGTTTGACGAGGCTCTGGCCGCCGTAGGGGAAGCCATAGATCTTTTGCCGCAGGAAGGGCAACTGATAGAACTGCAGCTGGAGCTGCTGGAACGCAAAAAAAATTACCGGGATTCACAGAAATAGACTGCCATTTTCGCAGCATAAGGAGTTGTTTTCATGATAGAGAAGATCAGAGTAGCAGTCGTTGGCGCCGGAGGAAGAATGGGCCGGGAGGTTCTGAAGCTAGTGCTTCAGGATGAAGGGCTGGAGCTGGCCGCTGCCGTGAACCGTTCCCATACGGGTGTGGACGCAGGCCTGCTGGTGGGACTGCCGGAAGCGGGAGTCAACATAACCGGCGACCTTGAAAGAACTCTTAGGGAAAGCCAGCCTGATGTAATGGTGGACTTTACTGCACCTCAGTCGGCATATGCCCATACTGCACTGGCCATCGAGCTTGGCGTCAGGCCGGTCATGGGGACCACTGGCTTTACCCCGGAGCAAATCGAAGAGCTGGACAAGCAGTGCCAGCTTCGCGGCATCGGCGGCCTGATTGCCCCTAATTTCTCGATCGGCGTTATCCTGATGATGAAGTTCGCTGCCCAGGCAGCCAAATTTTTTCCTCATCTGGAGATTATCGAGACCCATGGAGACCACAAGCTGGATGCGCCTTCCGGAACGGCGATCAAAACGGCGGAGCTAATCGCACAGAACCGTGAGGAGCTCCGCCAGGGCAATCCGGCCGAAGAGGAGACCATTGAGGGAGCACGGGGCGGTTATTATCAAGGCTTCCGCATTCACAGTCTGCGGTTGCCAGGCGTATTTGCCCAGCAGGAGGTCATTTTCGGCGGCTTTGGCCAATCTCTCAAAATCCGTCATGACTCCTATGAACGTGCAGGTTATATGCCGGGGGTAAAGCTGGCCATTGAGAAGGTAATGGGCCATACGGGGCTTGTCTACGGATTTGAACATTTTATAGATTAAAGTTCGGTAAAAGCGGAAGAAAAACAAATAGAACGCATACATCTGACTGGGGAGAGACGAATATGTTAAAAATATCATTCATTGCCCATGACCGCAAAAAGGACGAAATGGTGAACTTCGTAACTGCATACGAGCATGTGTTCAAGGACCATCAGCTGTATTCGACCGGAACTACAGGGCAGCGGATTATGGAAGCTACCAACCTGAAAATTCACCGCTACATGTCAGGGCCTCTGGGCGGGGATCAGCAGATTGGCGCCATGGTGGCCCAGAACGACATGGACCTGATCATTTTCCTGCGCGACCCGCTGATGGCGCAGCCGCATGAGCCGGATATCAGCGCCCTGCTCCGCTTGTGTGACGTGCAGGGCATCCCGCTCGCGACGAACATCGCCACGGCTGAAATATTGGTGAAGGCGCTCGACCGCGGCGACTTTGCATGGCGGGAGCTGGTTCACAAATACAAACCAGGCATCCAGGATGGTGAAATCAAATGAGCCTGGACATTCTTATATTCGGCGCGCATGCGGATGATGCCGAAATCGGAATGGCCGGCACGATTGCCAAGCATGCCGCTGCCGGACTGAAGGTTGGCATATGCGACCTGACCCGGGCGGAAATGTCCTCCAACGGTACGGTGGAAAGGCGCGCCGCTGAAGCTGAAGCCGCCTCCGCCGTGCTCGGTCTGTCCGCACGCACCAATTTGGGGCTCCCGGACCGGGGGCTGTACATCACGCCGGAGAATGTGGCCGCTGTAACTGCGGAAATACGCCGACATGCTCCGAAGATTGTGTTTGCGCCATACTGGGAGGACCGTCATCCGGATCATGTGATGTGCAGCAGGCTGGTAGAGGAAGCGGTGTTCAACGCCAAGCTGCGCCGCTACATGCCGGAGCTGCCGCCTGTCCGTGTGGATCAGCTCTGTTTTTATTTTATTAATGATCTGGGCCGGGCTGATCTAATCGTGGATATAACCGGGTATTATAATATTAAGGAAAAGGCGCTTGGCTGCTACAGCTCACAATTTGAGCAGGGGGCTGCGGGAGCCGATGTGGTATCCACCCCTCTCAATCAAGGATACATAGAACGGGTCAAGGCTCGGGACTCCCTGCTGGGACAGCGGAGTCTGATTCCGTTTGCCGAGGGTTTTGCGGTGAAGTCCCCCTATAAAATTGAATTATTTTAGAGGTAGTTCAAAAAGTCATCTTTTGATCACGAAGGAAGTCAGGAAGCGGACTCGACATCGAATCTTGAATTCAGCCGGGCCTAAGCGGATGCTTCCGAAGTATGTTTCCTGCGGAAACATTTCAGGTGCTCACGTACCCTAAGTACGCTCCGCTCCTCAGTCCCTAGCTTCATCCAATTCCAGCGTTTTGAAAAAACGCACTTCGGAAGCATAGGCTTCGGTGCTGAAAACCTGACTTTTTGAACACGCACTTTTAAACTTATTTTTGCTTTCCTGATTGTGAAAGGGGGCTGCTGATCATGAATGACAGGCTCAGAATCGGAATTACGTGTTACCCCTCCCTTGGAGGCTCCGGTGTAGTGGCTACCGAACTTGGCAAGCTGCTCGCTGAGCAGGGCCATGAGGTCCATTTTATTGCCAACGGGATTCCGTTCAGACTAGGCGGAAATTTTCATAAAAATATTTTTTATCATGAAGTGGAAGTTAATGATTACTATGTGTTCCGTTATCCTCCTTATGATCTGTCGCTGGCGACGAAGATGGCCCAGGTCGTGAAGATGAAAAACCTAGATGTGCTTCATGTACATTATGCGGTTCCGCATGCGGTATGCGCTTTTCTGGCCAAGCAGATGGTCGGGGATCGCTTGAAAGTCGTTACGACACTGCATGGAACGGATATCACGGTGCTGGCCCAGGATGAATCGTTAAAGGACCTGATCAGGCTTGCCATTAACGAAAGTGATGCCGTTACGGCCGTCTCCAATGATCTGATCCGTGAAACGCGGGAAGTGCTCGATATTACGCGCGAGATCGATTTGACTTATAACTTTGTCGATAAAAGGGTTTATTATCCGCGGGAGTCCGCTTCACTGCGCAGCGATTTTGCCGCGCCGGACGAGAAGGTGCTGATGCATATTTCGAATTTCCGCCCTGTAAAAAGAGTGGGCGACGTCCTTGACGTATTCGAAAAGGTGCAGCGGAGGGTCAAATCCAAGCTGCTGTTTGTCGGCGAAGGTCCGGATCTGCCGAAAATCCGCTGTAAAATCGAAGAGCTCGGCCTGGAAGACAAGGTGTATTTTATCGGCAAGCAGGATGATATCGCTCAGGTGCTGTCCATGGCCGATATATTGATGCTGCCCTCGGAGAAAGAAAGCTTCGGATTGGTTGCCCTTGAGGCGATGGCCTGCGGCGTACCTACGATTGGTTCCACAGCCGGAGGCATACCCGAGCTTGTCGTACATGGAGAGACGGGGTATCTGGCCCCAATCGGAGATACGGAGCAAATGGCCGAGTATGCCATCCGTTTGCTGACGGATGACAGAGATGCGGCCAGATTGCGCGAGGCTTGCCTGCAGCGGGCCCAGACCGTGTTCTGCAACGACAGGATCAGAAGACAATATGAAGAAATCTATTACCGTGTATTAGGACGCGAGGTGCCTGATCTAAGACCAGTGAACTGTTAGAGGTAGTTCAAAAAGTCATCTTTTGATCACGAAGGAAGTCAGGAAGTGGACTCGACATCGAATCTTGAATTCAGTCGGGACTAAGCGGATGCTTCCGAAGCATGTTTCCTCCGGAAACATTTCAGGGGCTCACGTACCCCAAGTACGCTCCGCTCCTCAGTCCCTAGCTTCATTCAACTCCAGCGTTTTGAAAAAACGCACTTCGGAAGCATAGGCTTCGGTGCTGAAAACCTGACTTTTTGAACACTCACTATTAGTGCAAACGCGTCCGTTTTTTACGGATTAAGTAAAGGTGGAAAAGCTATGAACAGTTGGCATTGCGCGGATCGGGATATGGCCCTGGAGGCCGGAAGAGTCCTTGACCGGCTGATCAGCGCAGGACATGACGCCTATTGGGTTGGCGGCTGTGTACGCGACGAACTGCTCGGACGTTCCATCCAGGATATGGACTTGACGACATCGGCAGAGCCTGGCGAGGTGGTCGGGCTGTTTGACAATGTCATACCGACAGGAATTCAGCATGGTACGGTTACGGTCGTATCGGGCGGTTATTCCTTTGAGGTGACAACCTTCCGGACCGAATCCGATTACGAGGATCATCGCCGCCCGCAGGATGTCAAGTTTGTGAAAGATGTACGGGAGGACCTGCGGCGTCGGGATTTTACGATGAACGCGATGGCGCTGACAAGGGATGGAGAGCTTGTTGACCCGTTTGGGGGTGAAGCTGATATCCGAAACCGCCTCATCCGCTGTGTGGGTGCGGCGGATGAGCGCTTTGAAGAAGACGCGCTGCGCATGCTCCGCTGCGTGCGGTTCGCCGCTGTCTTCGGCTTCCGCATCGCCCCGTCGACCTGGAGGGCCCTGCTGGGCAAAAGGCATCTGCTGCGCTTTATTGCCATGGAACGGGTGCGGACGGAAATGGAGAAAATCATGAAAGGACCTGATCCGCTGCGCGGGCTTGAGCTGCTGCGCAGAAGCGCTCTTCTGTCCAGCACGAAGGCGGCGACGCCCTGGGAGAGAATTAGCGCCTGGTCCCTTGACAAGCTGAATGAGCTCCCTGAGCCGCAGCGTTGGGAGCTGCTTCTGCTGAGCGGTCGCTTTGAGCCTGAAGAGGCGGACGTTATGCTGCGGGAATGGACGTTCTCCAACGCTTTCCGAATCCGCATGCTGCGGCTTCTGGAATGGGAAAAAGCGGCCGCAGAAGTGCCGCCCACCGTATCAGATGAAGCGGAGCTGAGGCAGTTGTGGATTGCATGGCTGCTCCGGTGGGGACAGGAGTCAGCTGCGGATTGGCTCGCCGTTAACGGAGTTCTGCCGCCTGACTTCAGGCAGAATGCCGCTTCGCGGAGGGTTGCGGGCGTGCTGGCAGCCAAAGGCAGGGAATGGACAGATCAAACTTCCATTCAACAGATGAAGGACTTGAACATTACGGGCAATGATCTGCTGGCGGAGTTGAACCGGCGAGGCGGGCCATGGCTTGGCAAGCTGATGGAACATCTGCTGCTGGCCGCCGCCAGTGGGGAAATTGCGAATGAAAAAGAACAGCTGATTGAGGAAGCAAAGCGGGTGACGGAAGTTGAAGAAGCATGAGCAATTGTTGAATATGCTTGAGGAAGCAGGGGCTTCCCCTGTATCCGGTGAGGAGATCAGCCGGATGCTGAACGTAAGCAGAACGGCCGTATGGAAGCATGTGAATAAGCTGCGCGAGCTGGGGTATGTTATTGAGGCTTCGCCGCGGCTGGGCTATACGCTTGCATCGAAGCCGGACAAGCTGGACGCAGATGACCTGTCCGGGGCAATCCGGACAAAGGTGTTCGGACGGCGTCTGCAGCTGCTCGATACGACGGTGTCGACGCAGGGGGATGCGATGCGTCTGGCAGAGCAGGGAGCCCCTGAAGGCACGCTGGTGGTATCAGAGGAGCAGACCGGAGGGCGGGGAAGACAAGGGCGTAAATTTTTTTCTCCGTCAGGCAAAGGCGTATGGATGAGTGTCATCCTGCGTCCACAGCAGCCCTTACAGTATACGCCCCAGCTTACACTGCTGGCCGGGGTAGCTGTATGCCGGGCTGTAAGGCGTGTAGCCGACGTCGAGGCTTTTATCAAATGGCCGAACGATCTGCTGGTGGACGGCCGCAAAGTATGCGGCATCCTGCTCGAATCGGCGGTCGAGGATCAAAGAATCCGCTACTGTATCGCGGGGATCGGGATTGATGTCAACCTGGACGCCGGGGATTATCCCGATGAGCTGAGGCCCATAGCCACATCGCTGAAGGAGGCGAGCGGAACGCCTGTCGACAGAACTGCTTTGATTGCGGCGGTCATGGAGGAGCTTGAGGGCCTGTATACTCTGTATAGTCAGGAGGGGTTCAAGCCCATCGGCGTATTGTGGGAGGCGCTGTCGGCCATCGTCGGCCGCCAGGTGTCTGTGAGGGACAACGGGCAGCCTGTGGAAGGGACTGCGGAAGGGCTGGATGCTTCAGGCGCGCTGCTTGTCAGACGCAGTGACGGAAGCCTGGCGACAATCTTTTCCGGGGACATTCAAATTAATCAGTGAAAAATCTGACTCGATTTGTTATACTTTGCTGGAGGCGGTATCGGCTTGTTCCGAACTGCACTCCAGGGCAGGTTGCCCGCAGACTTGACCATCATCGCTTCATTTGCTGGTTACGTTGGATTCTGCTCTGAGCCGAACAGGACCGAGACAGAAGGGACGATCGCGAGTGACTCTTTTTTGGCTGTTCGGACCTTTTCGACGCATATCCAAGACGAGATGCGTTTGCAAAAAGGTTTTTTTGCGTTTGTCCAAAAAAGAAGAAGGGAGCCACAAGGATGGCAGCAAAACAGGCGTTAAACATTGTGAAGATGAAAAAAATGAAACAGGAAGGCACCCCGATCAGCATGCTCACCGCATACGATTACCCGTCGGCTAGGCTGGCCGAAGAGGCGGGGATCGATATCATTCTCGTCGGTGATTCGCTTGGCAATGTCGTACTTGGATACGACTCGACCATTCCGGTGACGCTGGATGATATGGTGTATCATACAAGGGCGGTGGCGCGTGGTGCCGAGCATACGTTTATTGTGGCGGATATGCCGTTTATGACATACCACGGGAGTATTCAGGAAAGCCTTGCCGGAATCCGTCGGCTCATGCAGGAAGGCGGGGCCCATGCAGTCAAATTGGAGGGCGGCGCTGAAATCGCACCTGTCGTGCGGGCGGCTGTGCAGGCCGGTGTGCCGGTCCTTGGACATATCGGTCTGACGCCGCAGTCCGTCAACCAGATTGGCGGTTACCGGATCCAGGGCAAGGACGCGGCGGATGCGCGGAGGCTGCTCGCTGACGCCAAGGCGTTGGAGGAAGCGGGCGCGTTTGGTATTGTGCTGGAGCTGGTTACGGAGGAAGTGGCCGCTCATATTGCTCAAGAGCTCTCCATACCGGCCATTGGCATCGGTGCAGGCCGCGGCTGCGACGGACAGGTGCTGGTTTACCACGATGTGCTTCAATATGCGTCGCCATACAGACCCAAGCGGTTTGTACAGACCTATGGAGACATTGGTACCTTGATTAAGGACAGTATAGGTCGTTATGTGGCTGATGTGAAGGGACGGGCGTTTCCCGCAGAGCAGCATGTTTTCAGTGCAGAGGACGGGGTAATGGATACATTATACGGAAACCGCAGAGAAAAGGTGGAGAACAGATCATGATGATTGTCAGGGACGTACAGCAGCTGCGTGCCGCGCTGGCTTCACGCCGCAGCGCCCCGGGCACGGGAAAAGAGAAGAAGGTTGGCTTTGTCCCGACGATGGGTTATCTGCATGAGGGGCATGCCAGTCTGATGCGCGCCGCCCGCGAGCAAAGCGATATCGTGGTGCTCAGCATATTTGTGAATCCTATTCAATTCGGGCCGAACGAGGATTTTGAAAGTTATCCGCGGGACGAGGAGCGTGATGCGGCGATCGCTGAGCGCGAAGGGGTTGATATTTTGTTCATCCCTACGGTTGAAGTGATGTATCCGCAGCCTACACGTACTAAAATCCGGGTGTCCGGCCTGACAGACCGGCTGTGCGGAGTATCGCGGCCAGGTCATTTTGACGGGGTCACAACCGTAGTTGCCAAATTGTTCAACATGGTTCAGCCGGACTATGCGTTCTTCGGCATGAAGGATGCGCAGCAGGTGGCTGTGCTGCAGCAGATGGTGACGGACCTGAACATGAACGTCGAGATCGTTCCCTGCCCGATCGTAAGGGAGCATGACGGACTGGCTCTCAGCTCGCGCAACGTATATTTGAATGAGGAAGAACGGGAGCAGGCCTTGGTGCTGTCCCGTTCCTTGCGGGAAGCGCGCGAAGGAGTGTCGCAAGGAGAAATTGCTACGGTGGGTGAGCTCCGTTCTTTCCTGGAGACAGGCATAGCTTCCTCGCCGCTTGCGCGCATTGATTATGTGGAAATTCTGACCTTCCCGTCGCTGGAGCCGTTGGCTGCTGAAGAGCGGTTTGAGGATATAAATGGAGATATTATAGCGGCGCTGGCTGTATTTTTCGGCAAAACACGCCTGATCGACAATATGAGACTTGAAAAAGCGGAGGTCCTTTCCCATGTTTAGAACGATGATGAAGTCCAAAATTCATCGCGCTACCGTAACCGAGGCCAATTTGAATTATGTGGGCAGCATCACGATAGATGAAAGCCTGATGGAAGCTGCCGATCTGCTGGAGAATGAAAAGGTGCAGATCGTTAATAATAATAACGGGGCGCGGCTGGAGACTTACGTGATCCCCGGACCGCGCGGGAGCGGCGTTATCTGTCTGAACGGGGCCGCAGCCCGTCTTGTGCAGCCAGGGGATACTGTTATTATTATTTCTTATGCAGCCATGACAAATGAAGAAGCCAAAGCCTATAAACCAACCGTCGTATTTGTAGACGGGGAAAACCGTCCGGTGCAAACGATGCAGAAGGAAACACATGCGACGGTCATGTAATCGATGGGAGCACGGATGAAAAGAGCTCTTTGAGCGAAAAATGTGACTGTACACTCACGGCGTCAAGTGCCGCAGGCCAGAAATGGCCGCAGTGGAGGAATCATTTTTCCATGAAGGGTGGAATGCACAATATGCTCCGGCATGTATTCGCAGAAATGAACAGCATGTTAGATGAAATTGTGAAGCATTACCCTTCGGCCCAAGGCCCCCGCAAGGAGGAGCTTATTCATAAATGGAACCTGCTGCGCCGCATGAGCGATTCCATTATGGATGAGTGGCTGGCTTTTGAAGAGAAAATGGGCAAGCTGGCCGGGAGCGGCATTTTGCAATCCGCCGATGACGCGCTTGCGCTGCCCGAGATGGGCCATGAAGCGTTTATCCGCGGCCAGGGTTATTACAGGCTGATGATGTACCCTGAGGCGCTGGCCCAGTTTGGGAAGGTTGCCGAGTTTTATCCCCAGAGTCTGCTGGTGCAAATGTATGCGGCCATGTCGCACCTGCATTTAAATCAGCTGGAGGAAGCGGAATCTTTGTTTCATTTTTCCCTTGGCCTGACAGAGAGCAGACCAATCAAGGCCGCTATTTATAATGCTCTCGGCTGTGTGCGGGCGAAAAAGAATGAGCCCGAGCAGGCTGTACAGCATTTTACGCTGGCACTTGAGCTTGATCCTGCGCTGAAGGAAGCGCACCATAATATGGAGGCGTGCCGCTCCGACCTTGGGCGGCTGCGCTACAGCAGCCATTTCATGGCCTATATGTGAAACATAACGCCCAATGAGCGATGCCTGCGTGCATCGCTTTTTGTTTGTTTCATGTTCAAAGCGCCCATCTTCTGATATGCTGTATGTATTAGCCGGGTTATCCCACCCGGTTCATTTTTTCGAATACTCAAAGACTGAATGAGGGGATCAGGTTCAACATGAAATTTGCCGTATTGGATTTTGAAACGACAGGTACCCAGTCCGCCGATGATATCATTCAGGTCGGACTGGCCATTATAGATCACGATTACAGTATTTCACAGGTATATGCTTCTTATGTCAATCCGGGTCGGCCTATTCCCCCTTTTATTACGGGATTAACGGGCATCACGGACGCGGATGTGAAGAACGCTCCTTCACTTGAGGACATGATGGTCGAGCTTGTTCCCCTGCTGAATGAAGTTGTTCTCGTTGGACATAACATCGCTTTTGACTTTAATTTTCTGCAAAATGCGCTTGACCGCTGCGGATATTTGCCTTTCAGCGGCCGGATTCTGGATACGATGGATTTTCTCAAAATTATGTTTCCGTCCTTATCCTCCTATCAGCTCGGCTTTGTTGCGGCCGATTTCGGGCTTGCCCATGACCGTCCGCACCAGGCCGACAGCGACGCGATTGTGACGGCTGAGGTGTTTCTGAAATGCCTCGATGAACTGAACGGCCTGCCGCTTCTTGCCGTGCAAAGGCTCAGTGATTTGTTCGCGCAGGAGGACAGCGATCTGGCCTGGTTTTTTGATGGGGTCAGGGAGCAGAAGGAAAGGGAGCCGGTGCTGGAGCTTGAGGGCCACACCTATTACCGTCAGTTCGCCCTTAAAGTGGATGACTGGACGGACATTGAACCTCCGCGCGACGAAGCCGGGGACAATCCGCTGTCAGGCATGAGCTTTGAGGAATACATGGAGGAGGTGCAGGAGCGGCTGCGGTCGTCTCTGTCCCATTACGAGCAGCGGGAGTCGCAAAACCAGATGATCGAGAGCGTCATGACGGCGCTCAGCGAAGGAAAGCATCTGCTCATCGAGGCTGGCACAGGTACGGGAAAATCGCTTGGTTACATGCTTCCCTCACTGTATCACAGCGTCAAGAACGGGCAAAAAGTGATGATCAGCACCCATACCATCAACCTGCAGGAACAGCTGCGGGAGAGGGATATTCCGCTGCTAACACAGGCGGTGCCGTTTCCTTTCCGGGCCGCCGTGTTCAAGGGCAGGGGGCATTATTTGTGTCTGCGCAAATTTGAACATAAAATAAATAGAAGAGATTTCGTAACCCCGAAGGAAGATTTGCTCACCGCTGCTCAGATGATCGTGTGGCTTACGCAAACCGAAACCGGGGATGATGAGGAACTGAACCTCAGCAGCCGTGGAGGAGACTTCTGGGAAACCGTTGCAAGCGACTCCGACTCCTGCCTTGGCAGACAATGCCCGTGGTTCCGCAAATGCTATTACCATAGAGCGCGCCAGGAAGCCGGAACGGCAGATGTTGTGGTGACCAATCACTCCAAGCTGTTCACGGATGTCAAAGCCAGCCATCAGCTGCTTCCCGCTTATGAGCATCTCATCATTGACGAGGCGCATCATCTGGAAGAAGTGGCAGGCAAACATCTGGGCATTCATATGAAATATTTCACGTTCGTGCATGCGCTGACCCGCTTGTTCAAGGACAGCAAGAACGGTCAGCTTCCCGCCCTGCGCCAGCAGCTGATGTCCTCGGGGCATGAGAAGGGGGCGGAATGGGCTTATGTGATCGACAGCCTGTACCCGGAGGTAGTGGAGGTTAAAGAGACCTGGGACAAGCTCAGCGATCTGCTCTTCGGGCTGCTTCCTGAACGGAGCGACGCCTCTCCCGGAGAGACCGGACAATTCTCTGCCAGGTTCAAGCCTTCCGCCAAACCGAAGGGCTGGGGGGATGCGGAGCAGCTGGAAAACCAGATCTATGTCGGGCTCGGGGAAATCGTCCGCAAGGGAGACAGAATTTTGCAGGAAATCAAGGACGAGCAGGACGATTACGGTGCAGAAAGCCTCGTCACTGATATTGCAGGACTGTTTAAAGATCTGGCAGCCTTCCGTGACAGCCTTCGCTTCTTTATTAAAATGGATGACCTGACGACTGTGTACTGGCTTGAAGCGAGCGGCCAATTTAAAGGGAAATCGCTGCAATTTTATGCCGTGCCGGTGGATGTCAGCCAGCAGCTGAAGGAGATGTTTTTTGACAAGAAAAAAAGCGTGGTGCTTACCTCCGCTACCTTGTCCGTGGATAAATCATTTCAGTACATGATTGACCAGCTTGGTCTTCAGGAGGCAGCGGAGGCAGGCGGTCTGCTAACATCCCTGCTGCCGTCCCCGTTCAACTATCGGGAGCAGGCGCTGCTGGTCGTCCCGCGGGATTTCCCGAGCGTAAAAGGGACCGTCGGGGACGCCAGATTCGTAGACATGCTTGTGGACTCGCTGCGCAGCGCAGCTCAGGCAACGCAAGGACGGATGCTTGTGCTCTTTACCTCGTACAGGATGCTTAAGCAGGTATACGAGCCGCTCAAGGAGGCGCTGGCATCGAGCGAAATTACGGTGTTGGGGCAGGGCATGGACAGCGGCAGCCGCAGCAAGCTGACACGAAGGTTCCAGGAAGCCAAGGCATCTGTCCTGCTTGGTACAAGCAGTTTCTGGGAGGGCGTTGATATCCCCGGGCAGGCCTTGACCTGTCTGGCCATTGTCAGACTGCCTTTCCAGCCCCCGAACAGCCCGCTGCTGGAGGCGAAGAGCGAACTGCTTCAGGAGCAGAAGAAGAACCCGTTCATGAAGCTGTCCGTGCCGCAGGCGGTCATCCGCTTCAAGCAGGGCTTCGGGCGCCTCGTTCGTACAGCCAAGGACCGTGGAGTAGTCATCGTGTATGATACCCGTGTCATCGAATCTTATTACGGGAAGCACTTTCTCTACTCCCTGCCGGGGCCGAAAATAGAGCATATGCAAACAGAGCAGATGGTGCCCCGTATTTCCGAATGGCTTCATGAGGAAGCGGGCAGCTAATAAAGCTCATAACGTTTCATTAGTCCGTGAATTTAGGAGGATTATGCATGAAAGCAGACAAAATATCCGAGGCCGTGGTGCGCAGGCTGCCCGTCTACCTGCGCTATCTGAACGAGCTTCATAAGCGGGAGGTCACGACGGTTTCATCCCAGGAGCTCGGGCAGAAGCTGGACCTGAATCCGGCGCAGATCCGCAAGGATCTGGCTTATTTCGGCGATTTCGGACGCAAGGGCATCGGCTACGATGTAGTGTATCTGATCGATAAAATACGCCATATTCTCAAAATAGACCAGCAAATCAACGTTGCGCTGGTAGGGGCCGGTAATCTCGGACAGGCGCTGTCCAATTACAACGCTTATTTAAAGGATAATATGAAAATTGTGGCGGTTTTCGACTCCTCGCCGGCCAAGATCGGGCACCAAATCAACACCCTGACCGTACAACCGATGGACGAGCTGAGAGAAACGGTCAGACAGCTGCACATCCGGATCGGAATTATTACCGTACCGGATTTTGAAGCCCAGCGTGTGGCTGACGAGATGATCGAGAGCGGTATTGGGGCGATTCTGAATTTCGCCCCGACCATCATCAAGGCACCTCCGCATATCCGCATTCATGCCACGGACTTTACGACAGACCTGCTGAGCCTGGCCTATTACCTGGAGAACGGAAAGGATGACAATGAAAATGACGACCAATAAATGGTTGATTAAAAATGGGGCATTCGCGGTGAATCGTGAGGAAAAAGCGGTTGTCCACGGCTATATGATCATTGAAGACAGCCGGATCACCTATATCGGAGAAGAGCTGCCCGCAGGAGAGGAAGCCACAGAGGCGGTTGACGGCACAGGGCTGCTCTTCCTGCCGGGTCTGATCAATACGCACGGGCATGCCGCCATGTCGCTGCTGCGGGGCTATGGAGACGATATGGTGCTGCAGGAATGGCTGCAAACAAAAATGTGGCCCATGGAAGCCAAATTTACCGCCTCCGATGTTTACTGGGGGACGTCGCTGTCCGTACTAGAAATGCTCAAGGGAGGCACAACGGCTTTTCTGGATATGTATGACCATATGGATGAAGTAGCCAAGGTGGTCGAGCAATCCGGCATCCGCGCCAGCCTCATGCGCGGCGCCATCGGACTGTGCTCGGAAGAGGAGCAGCGCGCCAAACTGGCGGAGGCTGTTGCCTTTGCGAAGAACTGGCACGGTCAGGCGGGCGGCCGGATCACGGCCATGATGTCCCCGCATGCGCCTTATACCTGCCCGCCGGCCTTTATTGAGCAGTTTGTGCAGGCGGCTCATGATCTCGATTTGCCGCTCCACACCCACATGTCGGAAACGGCGGCCGAGGTGGAGCAGAACGTACGAGAATATGGTCTTCGTCCCGTTGCGCATCTGGATAAGCTGGGCTTCTTCTCCCGTCCTTCCCTGGTCGCGCATGCCGTGCATTTGAATGATGAAGAGATTGCCCTGCTTGCGGAGCGCAAGGTGGCCGTTTCCCACAATCCGGGAAGCAACCTCAAGCTCGCCAGCGGAGTGGCGCGGGTGACAGAGCTGCTTAAAGCAGGGGTAACCGTGTCGCTCGGAACGGACAGTCCGGCAAGCAACAACAACCTGGACATGTTCGAGGAAATGAGGCTGGCCGCTTTGATTCATAAGGGTGTCACAGGCGACCCGACAGCCGTTCCGGCGGGCGAAGCCCTGCGCATGGCTACGGAATATGGTGCCAAATCGATTGCCCTGAAGGAAGTGGGATCGCTCTCTGCGGGCAGCAAGGCCGACTTTATTGCCTTGAATATCGACCAGCCGCATTTTCTGCCGAAAACGGATCTCGTTTCCCACGCCGTGTACTCGGCCAGCGCCAAGGATGTTCTGCACGTCTGGGTAGACGGCCGTCAGGTTGTCAGGAACGGCGAATGCCTGACCATGGATGAGGAACGGATCAAGCACGAAGCGCAAGCGGCGTTTACCGGCCTGCTCTCCCGCTGATCAAACCACACCATCGGAAAGGAAGCTTGGATTGAAAAACAGAAAAACGATGATCGCCTACGGGGTGTTTATTTTCATCCTGCTGTTGATCGCCATGTATTGGTATTATTCTTATGTTACCCAGGGGCCGAAGCAGGAGGAGAGCACCGCCATTCTCAAAGCGAAACAGACAGCAGGTCTGGTTGCAACGGATAAGACGTGGAAAAGCGTGTGGGCTGATACCTATTGGGTGGTGGAAGGCACGGATGCCGAGAATAGAAAGATGATGGTATGGGTGCCTTTTCAATCGATAAAGGACGGGCAGGATATACCGCAGCAGGGAACCGAGGGCGTGCATAGCGAGCTGCTGCAAAATGGTGTGAGCGAGGAGCAGATGCGCACAGCGATTACGTCTGCAAATCCCGACCTTGAGATTGTGCGTCTGCTGCCGGGTGTTTTTAATGGTGAATATGTCTGGCAGCTGTTCTACAAAATCAATAACAGCTATTATTATCAATTTTACAAATTTGCGGACGGAAGTCCGGTAGGCACTCCTTTTCAGCTGCCCAACACCCTGCAGTGACAGAGAGCTGGAACACGATCATGCAAGAGCAATCGCTCCGGCTGCGGCCGGAGCATTTTTGCATTAGGCAAAATTATTACTTATTGCGTATTTTTCTGTGCAAATTATCCGTTTGTAAGAAAAACGTTATCGACGTACTTTCAAAGAAGCCAGACCGCGCTTAGCGGAAGTTTTTCTTGCGATTTCAGGAAGCTTCTGCCGGAAGTTTATACTTTATGAAATCTAAAAAAATTATTACAAATTTTATAAACTGTTCAAACTTTGCCTTCGAAAAGTGATATACGATATGATATACTCAGGTTTATACTAGTGATAGACTGTTATGTCTAAAAGGGCTCCTTTTGCCTCACAGTTCAAAAAAAGTCCCAACGACGTTTCTGCTGATATTTTATGTTTGAGAGGAGGACGTTTTTTTGAAACTTCGTATTTTGCCTATTGCTTTAACGGCGATAATTACAGCTTCCGTGTTGTTCGGCGGATGGTTCCTGTACCGTCATATGGCGATTCAGAATCCGCTGCAGCAGGTAGTGACTAAATATCCGGGCGTCTCCAGCGCCCAAATAGCTATTAAACAGGATGAGGTCGTTTTGAAACTTGTACTGCAGCCCGATGCCGATCTGCGCGGCCTGGTGCAGCAGATCAAAAGGGAAGGGCAGTCCATTATCGGCAGCCGCCAGCTCAAGCTGGACATTCAGGACCGCTCCAGCGCCGAGCTGGACAAGTGGTGGTCGCAGGCCATGTTCCCCATCGCGGAGGCGATGGAGAATAAAAAGTACACGCAAATCCCGGCCACGTTGGAATCACTGGAGCAGAAGGGTTCCAAGGTACAGGCCGAGACGGAAATGGACGATCAGAACGTCTATATCAGGCTAAAGGAAGGGCAAGCCAGCAAGTATATTATTCTGCCGCGCGAGCCGGAAACGATGGGAGTGTGGCCTAATGCCTAGGTGGGTGAAGGAATTGCTGATCGGCATCGTGCCGGTTCTGGTCATTTTTCTTGTTTTTATCGGGTTTAACGTGGTGCCGCTTGTGATCGCCGCGGCCGTGCTTGGCGGACTGATGCTGATGCTGCATATGCGCGGCGGGTTGGCGGTTGGTGCGAGCCAGGAGCGCAAGCGCAAGCAGGTCGGGTCGGCCAAGCTGACCTTTGACCAAATCGGCGGCCAGGAGAGTGCCAAGCAGGAGCTGCGGGAGGCGCTTGATTTTCTGATCCGCCATGAAGAAATTTCGAAATTTGGCATTCGCCCGTTAAAGGGCATTTTGCTCACCGGCCCTCCGGGAACAGGCAAAACCCTGATGGCCAAAGCTGCGGCCCAATATACCAATTCGGTATTTGTGGCGGCTGCGGGCAGTGAGTTTGTTGAAATGTACGTAGGTGTGGGCGCGGGCAGAATCCGCGACCTGTTCCGGGATGCCAGAGCTAGAGCCGCCAAGGAGAAAAAGGAAAATGCCATTATTTTCATCGATGAGATTGATGTCATCGGAGGCAAGCGTGAAGGCGGACAGCAGCGTGAATACGATCAGACGCTGAACCAGCTGTTGACCGAAATGGACGGAATCTTTACATCGGATACTCCGCGCATCCTTCTGATTGCGGCCACCAACCGCAAGGAAATGCTGGACAGCGCGCTGCTGCGTCCGGGCCGTTTTGACCGCCATATCCAGGTGGATCTTCCCGATAAAAAGGGCAGAAAGCATATTCTTGAGCTGCATGCCAAGAACAAGCCCTTGGCCGGGGATGTGGAACTGGAGAAAATCGCTGAGGAAGCTTACGGTTTTTCCGGCGCACAGCTGGAGAGCGTTATGAACGAAGCTGCGATTTACGCCATGCGTCAGAATCTGGATGTCATCAGCCAGAATCATTTGTCCATGGCGATCGATAAAGTGATGATGGGTGAAAAAACAGACCGTGAATCGAATGAGGAAGAGAAGAAGAGAGTTGCCATCCACGAGCTGGGACATGCCATCATGGCCGAGATTGTCCGTCCGGGCAGCGTGAAGCAGGTGGCCCTCAGTCCGCGCGGCAAGGCGCTCGGGTATGTGCGCCATAACCCGCAGCAGGAGCACTATCTGTATACCAAGGATTTCCTTGAAGAGCAGATTATGATTTCCCTAGCCGGCGCTGTGGCCGAAGAAATGTACTACGGCGGACGCAGCACAGGCTCCAGCAACGATTTCGAGCAGGCCCTGAACATCGTGGAAACGATGATGAAATCCGGCCTGACTTCCCTGGGCATCATGAACATGGAGATGGTGACCAAGGAAGAGCTGATGCGTGAAAATAAAGAGATCCTGAACGCGCTGCATGCCCGCACCAGCGAATTGCTGGAGCAGCACCGCAGAATATTCGACAATTCTCTCGAAATTCTGTTGAAGGAAGAAACGCTGACCGGGGAGCAATTTCGGTGTCAATTTCGTGAAAACAGCCTTTTGCCAGCATAATTTATGATGCTGGTATTTTTTTTTACTTTTGTTCCGTGCTAAGATATTATTATCTATTGGGTCAATAAACCTGTATTTTTCGACAACGAAGGATACAATACATCAGAGAGACCTTGAAAGGATGGAGTCAAGAACCATGCAATTTAAAAAAATCGGCGTAATCGGCGGCGGTACGATGGGGCAGGGCATTTCCGAAATGCTTGCTTCCAAAGGCATCGACGTGCTGCTGGTGGAACAAACCCCTGCAAAACTGGACTACGCGTACGAAATGATCGAAACCAGCCTGGACAAACAGCTGGAGAAATGGGCCATTACCCAGGCGGAGAAGAAGCTGATTCTTTCCCGTATTCACAAGGTGACTCATTTCGGCGAATTGAGCGCTTGCGATATGGTCATCGAGACCATCACCGAGGATTTGGATGCGAAGAAAGAAGTGTTCAAGCAGCTTGATCAATTTTGTCCGAGCAATATTATACTTGCAAGCAATACCTCCACGCTCAGCTTGACCGAGCTCGCCAGCTCGACCATGTATCCTGAGCGTGTTATTGGCATGCACTTTATATATCCGGTGTCCCGTATCGATCTTGTAGAAATCATCCGCGGACTGAAAACCTCAGACGAAATTTTTGAGCATACTAAATCTTTTGTGGAGAACTTCCTGGAGAAAAAAGGGATCATGGTCTATGAGTCCCCGGGCTTTGTTACAAGCCGTATTATTTGTCTGCTGATCAATGAAGCTGCTCATGTGCTGCAGGAAGGTGTAGCATCTGCCCAGGATATTGACGACGCTATGCGGATTGGCTATAACTTCCAGAACGGGCCGCTTGAGATGGCCGACCGTTTCGGTCTGGATTCCGTCGTGGCCGCCCTTGAGCGCATGTTCCGTGAATTCGGCGAATTGAAATACCGTCCGTCCATCGTCCTGAAGAAAATGGTGCGTGCCGGCAATCTGGGTGTAAAAACAGGCGAAGGTTTCTTCAAGTACGACAAGGATGGTGACCGTGTATGAAAATTCTAGTAATCAACGCAGGCAGCTCTTCGCTGAAATACCAGCTGTATGATATGAGGGATGAGTCCGTGCTGGCCAAAGGTCTTGTGGAACGGATCGGTATGGATTCCTCCATCCTGACGCACAAACCTACGAATAAAAACGAAATGACGGAAGTCAGTGAAATTTTGGAGCATACCACGGCGATCCGCAAAGTGTTGAACGCTTTGACGGATAAGGAGCACGGGGTCATCGGCAGCATTGACGAAATCGATGCGGTCGGCCACCGTGTCGTGCACGGGGGCGAGTCCTTTAAGGAATCCGCTGTCGTAACCGAGGAAGCGAAGAAGGAAATCCGTCGTCTGTTCGACCTCGCACCGCTGCATAATCCCCCTTCAATGATGGGCATCAAGGCTGCGGAAGTGAATATGCCGAACGTTCCGCAGGTGGTCGTATTCGACACAGCCTTCCATCAGACGATGCCGGAGAAGGCCTACATGTACGCCATCCCAAGAGTGCTGTACAACAAATATAAAGTGCGCCGTTACGGCGCGCATGGCACATCCCATGATTTTGTCAGCAAGGAAGCTGCGAAATTCCTGGGCCGTCCGCTGGAGGAGCTGAAGATCATTACGTGCCATATTGGCAACGGCGCCAGTATTACAGCTGTAAAAGGCGGAGTTTCGGTCGATACGTCCATGGGAATGACTCCGCTGGAAGGTCTGATGATGGGTACGCGTAGCGGCGACCTGGACCCTGCCATCGTTCCTTACGTAATGAACAAGGAGGAACTGACGGTCAACGAAGTGAACTCGATGCTGAACAAGCACAGCGGATTGCTGGCCATTTCCGGCGTCAGCAGCGATATGCGTGAAATTACGGACGGCATGGAGAAAGGGGACCCCAACTCCAAGCTTGCTTTCGATATGTATACTTATCGTGTTCGCAAATATATCGGTTCATATGCTGCGGCCATGAACGGCGTTGACGTCATCGTGTTCACAGCCGGTGTGGGCGAGAACTCCGTTGTGCTGCGCCAGAAGGTGCTGGAGGAGCTGACTTACCTGGGCGTGGAAATCGATGAGTCGCTGAATGCCATCCGTTCAGGCGAGCCGCGCCGCATTTCCACGGAGCAGTCCAAGGTGGCGGTTTTGGTCGTTCCGACAAACGAAGAACTGGTGATTGCCCGCGACACCTTCCGCCTTGTACAATAGAAGCAGATATTAATTAGTAAAGCCTTGATCAAACAGCCTGTCCCTGGGGGAAGGCTGTTTGATTTCGGTTGCAGAGGAGAGATATATGTGGCAATAAAATGCACGATTTCCGAGGCCGGACGCCATGCCGAACAGACGGTGACCATCGGCGCCTGGGTCCATAATAAGCGTTCCAGCGGTAAAATACAGTTTCTGCAGCTGCGCGACGGAAGCGGCTACATCCAAGGGGTCGTTGTGAAGAGCGAAGTGCCGGAGCAGGTATGGAATGACGCAAAGAGCCTGACACAGGAAAGCTCCCTGTATGTGACGGGCGTAGTCCGCGAAGAACCGCGCAGCCAGTCCGGCTATGAGCTGACGGTAACAGGCATTGAGATCATCCATCTGACGGAAAATTATCCGATCACGCCAAAGGAGCATGGCATCGATTTTCTGATGGATCATCGCCACCTGTGGCTGCGCGCTCCGAAGCAGCGCGCGATTCTGCTGATCCGTGCGCAAATTATCCGTGCGGTGCAGCAGTTCTTTGACAGCAACGGCTTCACCAAAGTGGATCCGCCGATCCTGACGCCGTCCTCTGCTGAAGGCACGACGGAGCTGTTCCATATCAAGTATTTTGACGAGGACGCGTTCCTGACACAAAGCGGTCAGCTCTATATGGAAGCCGCCGCCATGGCCTTGGGCAAGGTGTATTCTTTCGGGCCAACCTTCAGAGCCGAGAAATCCAAGACACGCCGCCACCTGATCGAATTCTGGATGATCGAGCCGGAGATGGCGTTTGTGGACCTGGAAGAAAGTCTGCGCATTCAGGAGCAGTTTGTCAGCTATGTGGTTCAATCCGTCCTGGAGAACTGCCGCAAGGAGCTGGAGACGATCGGAAGAGATATCTCCAAGCTGGAGAACATCACAGGCGAGTTCCCGCGCATTACTTATGATGAAGCCATCGAATTCCTGCAAGGCCAGGGCTTTGATATTCCGTGGGGTGAGGATTTCGGGGCACCGCATGAAACGGCCATTGCGGAAAGATATGACAAGCCGGTATTCATTACCCACTACCCTGCCAGTATAAAGGCGTTTTATATGAAGCCTGACCCTAACCGTCCGGAGGTTGTGCTGTGCGCCGATATGATCGCGCCGGAAGGATACGGGGAAATTATCGGCGGATCGCAGCGGATTGATGATCCTGAATTGATGGCACAGCGTTTTGCCGAGCATAATCTGGCCAAAGAAGCTTATCAGTGGTACATGGATCTGCGCACCTACGGTACGGTTCCCCATTCCGGCTTTGGCCTCGGCCTGGAACGCACCGTCGCCTGGATTTGCGGTCTGGACCATGTTCGTGAGACGATTCCGTTTCCGCGCATGCTGTACCGCCTCTATCCTTAACCGATGAACAATCAGTTCCGTAATGAGGCGGGGCAATGGACGGAAGGGGCTGCCTTCGCGCTGGAAGCCGGTACTGTGCAAATCCCCTACGTCCTGCTGCGGCATTACCGCAATCTGCAATTATCGGATGCGGAAGTGATGCTGCTTATCCAGCTGCTGGCGTTCAGGCAGGCGGAGCATAATGAATTTCCGACATTGGACCAGCTGGTGGACCGGATGGGCCTGACGGCGGAGGCGCTGGGCAAAATGCTGCAAAAGCTGATGCAGGAAGGCTGGATCAGCATTGAATCCGGCTCCTACGAGCAGTCGGACGTGCAGTATGAGCGTTACCAGTTCACAGGGCTTTACCGCAAGCTGGCGGAACATTTGGCTGCTGAACGGCGCCTGGCGGTTAACACAGAGCTGGAAGAGGATTTGTTTTCCCCGGATTACGATCCGGAGGGCAAGCGGAACCTGTTTACCATTTTTGAGCGGGAGTTTGGCAGGCCGCTGTCTCCCATGGAGCTTGAAACGATTTCCGGCTGGGTGGATCAGGACAAGTATCCCGAGGACCTCATTCTGATGGCCTTGAAGGAGTCTGTGTTTGCAGGCAAGGTTCATTTCCGCTACATCGATCGTATTCTGCTGGAATGGAGCCGCAACCGGGTAAGGAGTGCGGAGGACGTGAAGGCTTATACACAAAAATTCCGCACAGGCGGGCGGTCATAGTATTTTCATTGCCCTATATTTATAGCTTAAAAACGCACTTTCCATACGGAAGGTGCGTTTTTTTGTGGGAAAATAACCAGAATGTTCCGGATCATTAGCATGATTATTTAAATTCCCTTTATATTAATCCAAAGGTATAATAGACCCCGGTTGTCTCGTAGAATTCTTTTGCGGATATACTGCCCTCTTTTTATTAGACGATTTCTTTTTCGGGTTTGGATACGAACGAAGCATCTTAGAACATGAAAAAGTGAAGCGCTGAACAAAAACTTTTTTTGAAAAAATGCAGGGGGAGCTGCAGGCTGCTGCGTCTATAGGTATGGGAAGGAGGAAACAGTCATTGAAACGGACATGTTAATCGCACGGATCCGGCGCGGGGAACAGAGCGCTTTTCGCGAACTTGTGGACCGGTACAGCAGGCATGTATATCAGACAGCCTATTCGGTTCTTCAGGATGCGAAGGAAGCGGAGGATGTCTCCCAGGAAACGTTCGTGCAGGTGTACACTTCTCTTTCCCAGTACCGCAATGAAGGCTTTAAGTCATGGCTGACTAGAATAGCGGTCCGTAAAGCTATCGATGCCAAACGAAGGCGCAGCCGCAGAACGGCTGATATGACCGTGGCGGACGAGGCTTTGTTAGTCCTTCCTTCCCGGGAAGAGGATATACTAGGCAGACTGATCCGGCAGGAGAGGCGCAAGGAACTGGCGGACAAGATCGAATCGCTGCCCGAGCAGCACAAGGAAATTGTTACCGCCTTTTACTTGCAGGGCAAAAGCTACGAGCAAATGTCGGAAGAGATGCAGGTTGCTTTAAAAACGGTCGAATCCCGATTGTATAGGGCAAGGCAGTGGATTCGGCGCAACTGGAATGAGGAGGAATGGCGATGAATGGAGGCAGCGGCATATCAGCACAGGACATAAGGACTTATATTCATGGCGGCTGCACCGCAGAGCAGGCGGATTACATAGAACAGCTGCTGCTTGAGGATGAAGCCATTTTTGCGGAGTACATGAAAGAGCTTGGGCGGCTGCAGGATCATCTTCCACAGCTGGACAATCCGGCCTCGTTTGCTGAGCGGGTCATGGCCAGTTTGCCAATCAGCAATAATGCAGCAGCGTCCGGCAAGCAGGCTGGGCAGCGCTGGTTTGAGCACGCCTTTTTCCATTATGCGCTGGCCGCAAGCATTACGCTTCTGATTCTGTTTTCGGGGGCATTCGACAAGCTGACCGCTGAGCGCTCGCTGCTGCTGGAGCAAAGCTCTGTTCCTTCGTACAGCGATGAGGCGATGGAAGCGGCAACCGGCTGGCTGGACAGGTTGAAATAATAGCGGGCTGCACGGCTTCAGACCTTGCAGTTAAAAGATAATACAGAAAGGATGAACAAATATGCCGGATCCACAGCGGAGCAGGCTGCTGGCGCTGCTTTTGAATATGGTGCCTGGTCTCGGGTTCTTTTATTGGAACAGGAAATTTGCTGGATTTTTATATATGCTTATGTTTTTTGGCGGTGTAGTAGGAGGAGTACTTCTGGGCGCCATCATCGGCAATGAGGATTTCTTTTTGTTGATGACGTTTTTGGGGGCGGTGGCGGTATGGGGCATCAGCATGCTGCATCTCCTGCTCAGGCTGCTCAGCAGTCAGAATGCTTATTATCCGCCTGCGGGTTACCCCTATGGGCCTCCCGGGGAAGGCAGCGGTGCTTATCCGGGTGCATTCCCGGATTATGAGCAGCAGATCCCGCAGCAGGCATACAGGAAGAGCGAGAAGCTCAATACAATTCTGCTTTCGTTCATCCCGGGATTGGGTCATTTATACATGGGCCTGATGCAGCGGGGGCTGTCGTTTCTGATCACCTTTTTCGGCATTGGTGTTGTGACTTTCTTTGCCGCCGTCGTCACGGGCACAGAGAGCTTTCTGGTGTTTCTCGGCATTCTGCCTGTCATCTGGCTTTACTGTGTGTTTGATGCCCTCCGGTACATTGAGTACAAGCAGGCGGGAGACATACTGAGCGACCGGACCCTGTTCGAGGAGTTTGAGCTCGGAAGAGCCGGAGGACGACGCAGCAAGGTATTGGCCATGATCCTGTCGGCATTTCCGGGGGCGGGACAAATGTATCTCGGACTGCAAAAGCGCGGGCTGCAGCTCATGTTATTGTTTGTCGGTGGGATTTATATCCTTGATGTCCTTAGATTGAGCGTGTTTTTGTTCCTGATTCCCGTGATCTGGTTCTACAGCTTCTTTGACGGTCTGCAGCAGGCAAGCCGTTATGAGCGGGAACCGCTGGAAGACAGACCGATCCTGGAGATGTTTGCGCAGCACCAGAAGCTGCTTGGGCTGATCTTGCTTTGTATGGGTGTGTACTTTGTGATGATGAACATGGTTGTGCCGTTTATTGATGTGCGTTTTCCGGACCTGCGCCTGCAGGAGCGGATCGATACTCATCTGCGTACGGTAATCGTTTCCGTCGTATTGATCGGAGGGGGGAGCAAGCTGCTTATGGGCAGCAGGAAGAGTGCGAGGTGAAAATAGACAGCGTCAGCAGGGATGACAAGCGATGCTTACGCCAAGCTGGAGAAGGCATTAACTTGGAACGTCAAGCTGGTATAACCGCTCAACAACCTATCGTTGAGCGGTTTTTTAACTATAAAGAGCTTTAAAATGTAGATGCCAGCTTTTTTGCTCTCTCGATTGCTTCCTCTTTAATGGCCTGCGCCCGGTCTGGCTGGGCGTTCATGCCTTCGACGAACAACACCTCAAATGAGGAAATGCCCCAGAAGCCGCTCACTATCCGCAAATAACGGCTGCCGGATTCCATTTCTTTGGCAGGCCCTTCGGAGTAAATGCCGCCGTTGGCTTGAATATGCAGCAGTTTTTTATCTGTCAGCAGCCCAACCGGTCCTTCAGAGGTGTACCGGAACGTTTTGCCTGCGACGCAGACAGCATCTGTATAAGCCTTCAGAATGGGAGGGAACGAAAAGTTCCACATCGGGTTCACAAAGACATATTTGTCGGCGCTGACGAACTGATCGACGATTTCGCCAAGCCGTTTCACCTTGGTTTGCTCATCATTGGTCAACTGATCAAACGCCGTGCCTGCCGCCAGCTTGCCCCAGCCGCTGAACACATCGGCATCAATATGGGGCACATAGATTTTATATAAATCCAGATGCTCAACCCGGTCCTGGGGATGGGCTTCCTGATAGGCTGTACGAAAAGCTTCTCCGACCGCCATGCTGTAGGAGTTGTGATGATCATGCGGGTGGGCCGTAATATATAGAACCGTTGCCAATTCAATTCGCTCCCTTGCTTGATTTTTGCTTTCCCTGCTAGTGTGAACCATGTATGGTTTTTTTATGATTTTATTACCTCTGGATGATTTGAATAAGGTTGCCGCAAGTGTCGTCGAAGATAGCCATTATAAAATCGCCCATTTTAGTTGGCTCCATCGTAAACTTTACGCCATTATCCAACAATCTTTTGTACTCATTATGAATATCTGCAACGCCAAACATGGTTGCGGGGATGCCATCGGCAACTAACTTTTTTTGATACTCTTTGGCGGCAGGATGGTCATTCGGTTCGAGCAAAAGCTCGGTACCGTCCTGATCATCGGGAGAAACAAGCGTGATCCACCTGAATTCTCCGACGGGAACGTCATGCTTTTTTACAAAACCGAGCGTTTC
Organism: Paenibacillus terreus; assembly: GCF_042138595.1. Lineage (NCBI taxonomy): Bacteria > Bacillati > Bacillota > Bacilli > Caryophanales > Paenibacillaceae > Paenibacillus > Paenibacillus terreus. The sequence goes on from NZ_JBHIRX010000005.1 coordinate 176,076, forward strand.
TGTGTAAAACTCCAATGCCTTATCTTGATCCTGAACGAATAAACTCGTCACAATAATTTTCATAATGTTTTTGCCTCCTTTTGTATTTGCGGCGTTGGCGCTTTGCTAACAATCTGGCTCCAATCAGAAAAAAACATACATACGACCGGTTATATATCAACAATGACGTTTAATAGAGCCATAAATAAAAAAGGCGCTCCCTTGCAAGCAGCAGGGAACACCAAGAATAGAACTATTTTTGCAGCAGCAGCGATCTGTAAGCCACCTCGAATAAAAATTCAAAGGCCTCCAAATGCTTCTTCGCTTCAAACGCATCGCGGCCCCAGGCATAAATGCCGTGATTGCGCAGCAGTACGCCCGGAACCTTCTCATTCAATACACCGGGCACCAGCTTGGCGATGGCGGAAATATCCGCATAGTTGGGCAGCACGGGAACGGAAATGGCCGCATTTTCCTCCCAGATGTTAAAGGCCTTGATCAGCTCAATGCCCTGCAGCGGTACTGCGTCCTGTTCCCCGTAATACTCGGAAATCAGGTTATTGAACACGGTATGTACGTGAAAAACAGCACCGCAGCCTGTCAGGCGATAAATTTCGCAGTGAATCAGCGTCTCCGCGCTGGGCTTCAGGCTGGTGGTCTCCGCCGGGCGTCCTTCCTGATCCACGATCAGAAAATCCTCCGGGGTTCGCTTGGTTTTGTCCTTACCGCTGGCCGTGATGGCAAAGTGGAATCGGTCGCCATCGATGTCCCCTACACGCATGGACAGATTACCGCTGGTGCCAGGAAACCAGTTGCGGGCGGCGAACAGCTCCTTCACGTCAGCCAGTTCCTCAAGCACGCGCCGTTTTTCCTCGGCTGGGATATGAACCAGGCTCATTTACAGCACTCCTTTCTGCTGTTTTAATTTCAGATCAGCGACGATATCATCAAAGGTTTCAAATGGAACATGGGGCACGTCCAGCTCCGCGCATTTGTCGGTCAAAATGGAGCGGGAGTACACGAGATCGGCGATTTTCGCGCCCTCAAAATCAGTCAGGCTGTCCCCGATCAGTATCCGGTAGTAACGATCTGCCGCAAAACGCCGCATGATGGTTGTCTTACACATGCCACAGCCGTTCTTGAATGTGTTGCCGCACTGGTCGTCACAAGGATGGGGCCAGGTGATTTGGATATGATCTCCGGAAAAATCGGCACCATTGCAATAAATATGATCATGCGGGATGCCGAAAGGCTCCAGCAGCGGATCGATAAAAAAGTCCATGCCTCCACTGGTAACAAAAAATTCAATGTTCTGCTCTCGCAAATAATCCTGGAAACGTCCAAAGCCTTCCCGGATACCGGCTTGTCCGAGCACAAACCGCACAATCTCCTCCTTCCGGGATGAAGGGAGAAGGGCGAACATCGCGCCGACACCTTCGCGGATGGAAATCCGCTGCTGAACGATATCGTCCATAATCGGTTCATAACCCGGCGGGCGGAAATGCTTCATAATGGCGACGATATTATCACTTACAGTGACTGTGCCGTCAAAATCACAAAAGATGACGGGTTTTTTCGCTGCTGTCATCGTTCTCCTCCCCATAATTGCAAGGCAGACTGCAGTTCAGGATGGGAGGCAGCATATTCGGAGAGCGGAATGTTTTGTCCCGCAGCTTCGATCGCCTGCATGAAAGCGCGGCCGCCAGCTTCCGTACCCATCGGGTGGCCGTGGATACCGCCGCCGGCATTGATCACGACATCCTGGCCGAAATCGCGTAAAATCAAGGGCACAAGCCCCGGATGAATCCCTGCCGAAGGTACAGGAAGACTCGTTTTCATAGGCAAATCCGTGCGCAGCAGCTCGTCCCGTATGGCCATGTTCTCTTCGCGCGGCATCGTAACCGAGCCGTAAGGGGAAGGGAAGAGCACCAGATCAGCCCCGGCCAGACGCATGAGCTGCCCGAGCAGCACGGATGCTGAGATGCCATAATCAGGGGACGGGTAAAAGGCGCCTGCCAGTGCCGGGTGAGCCGCAATGGGCACGTTGATGTCCGGGTCGGAGCTGAGCTCATGCAGGACATCGTAGCCGTAAGCCAGCACATTGAACAAGAGCGCATTCGCCCCGGCCTGTACCGCTTTGATCGCCTGGCTTCGGAGCCGGGAGGTCGGTCCCGTCAGATTGGCGGCGTAAAGCAGCTTTTTGCCCGTCTCACGGCCAGCTTCCTCAGCCGCTTTGAGACAAGCTTCAACGCGCTTTTCAATCGGAGTCAGCTCGTTCTCGAACAGGATTTCGTCATCCTTGATCAGATCGACGCCGCCCAGCGCCTGCTTCAGAAACTGCTCCTTCAGTTCATCCAGATTCAAGCCGATGACGGATTTGAAGATGCTCATGAACAGCGGGCGGTCCTGCACATCCAGCAGGTTGCGCACTCCCTGAATGCCAAAACGCGGACCGGGGAAGGCGGACATAAAGCGCTCCGAGAAATCGAGCTTTGTCAGCTTGATGCGACCGTCCATCGATATTTTGCCAAATACCGTCACGAGCAGTGCCGGAATGTCCGCGCTGAAATTGACATCAGGATAGGCAATGGTCAGATCGGCATAACGCTGGCCGGGACCATTGTCCGCCACTTCCACATGAATAACTTGACCCAAATGCTTTTGCATGGCTTCACGCTTTGTCTGCGGCAGCTCCGTCCAGCTTCCGACGGTCATGCCTACTGCGATCGACTCGGCTTTTTTCTTAAAATCCGCTTTGTCATCATATACACGGTAGGTAGCCTGGCAATAGCTCATTCAATTCCCTCCTTTAACGCATCCCCCATTTCACGGGAACGTTCGGCGCAGCGGTTGACGGCACTGATGACCGTTTCGAAGAAGTCTCCTTCATCCAGCTTTTGCAGCGCAGCAACAGTGGAACCGTTGGGTGACATGATCTTTGCGCGGAGCGCAGATGGCTCTTCTTCGGTCAGCTGTACCATCCGGGCTGCTCCAAGGACGGTTTGTACCGTCAGCTCCCGGCACTGCTCGGGTGTTAACCCCCCGCGGATCCCGGCAGCCATCATGGCCTCCATCAAATAATAGACATAAGCAGGGCCGCTGCCTGAAATACCTGTGAGAATTTCCATTTTTTCTTCCTCAATGACAGTGACGGTGCCGACGGATTCGAACATTTGCAGCACACTGGTGCGCTGTTCCGGAGTAATCTCCTTGGAAAAGGTGATGCCGGTGGCGCCAAGTCCGATTGAGCTGGAGGTGTTGGGCATCGTACGGGCAATCGGCTGTTTGCGGCCAAGCAGCTGCTGCATGGTACGAATGGACAGTCCGGCGATCACGGAGATGAGCAGCTGATCATCAGACAGCAGGGGGGCCATAGCCTTCAATGCCGCGCCAGCATCCTTAGGCTTCATGGCCAGCACGATGATGGGTGATCGGCGCAGCAGCTCTTCCTTGGCAGTATCATCATGCTGTGTCAATATACCGTAACGTGTCTTGAGCTCCAGCAATCTTGCAGCATTGCTGCGGTTGATTGCGGTAATGCCTTCAGGCCGCACCACCTGGCGGGCAATCATACCCTTGATCAGGGATTCGGCAAGCGAGCCTGCACCCGAGAAAACGATTTGCTGAGATATTAAGGTTTTTGATGTAGATTCACACATGGCTGAATGAAACCTCCTGATTATTCGCGGATTTGTCCGCTGCCGCGGACGATATATTTGACGGATGTAAGGGCAGGCAGACCCATCGGTCCGCGCGCATGCAGCTTCTGCGTGCTGATGCCGATCTCCGCTCCGAAGCCGAATTCGAAGCCGTCGGTAAAGCGGGTGGAAGCATTGTGATAGACTGCCGCCGCATCAACCTCCTGCAGAAAACGCGCAGCATTCGCCTCGTCTGCGGTAATAATGCATTCGGAATGCATCGTGCCGAAGCGGGCGATATGCTCCAGAGCTTCATCCAGACCGGTTATTACCTTCACGTTCAAAATGTAGTCGTTATACTCGGTGGCGTAGTCTTCATCAGTGACCTGCAAAGCAAATGGTACCAGCTCCCGCGTTCTGTCGCATCCGCGCAGCTCCACACCCGCTTCACGGAAGTGTTCTGCCAGCGGGGCCAGATGGGATGCTGCAAAATTCTCGTGCACGAGCAGCGTCTCCATCGAGTTGCAGACAGACGGGCGCTGCACCTTGGCGTTGAGCGCAATCCGTTCCGCCATGGCCGGATCAGCCGAAGCGTCCAGATACGTATGGCACACCCCGGCGCCTGTCTCGATCACGGGCACAGTAGCATTTTGAACCACATTTTGGATCAGGGATCTGCCCCCGCGCGGAATAATGACGTCGATCAGTCCGTTCAGCTTCAGCATTTCGTCAACAGAAGCCCTGTCCGCGTCCTCAATAACCTGCAGCGCATTCCGCGGAATGGCTGTAGCGTCGAGCGCTTCATGCAATATTTCCGCCAGCTTGCGGTTGGAGGACAGGGCGGCCGAGCCGCCGCGCAGCACCACCGGGTTGCCGGTCTTCAGACACAACCCGGCCGCATCCACCGTTACATTGGGGCGGGCCTCATAGATGATGCCGATCACGCCGAGCGGCACTCGGATTTTTTCGATATGAAGACCGTTCGGTCTGTCCAGAATCTCCAGCGTATCACCAACCGGATCGGGCAGGGCGGCAATTTGCCGCAAACCTTCGGCAATGCCTTCAATCCGCGCTTCCGTAAGCTTGAGCCGGTCGAGCAGCGACTCCGAGGTCCCGTTTGCGCGGCCGCGCCGCAGGTCATCCTCGTTCGCCGCAATCAGCTCCTCCCGGCGCTGTACAAGCGCGTCGGCCATGGCCAGCAGCGCCTCATTTTTTTGCTGTGTGCTGAGTTTGTTCAACGCCCCGGTCGTCGCTCTTGCCAGCGACGCTTTATCCTTTACTTCACTCATTCCGTTCTACCTCCTCAAGTAATATCCGGCAAGGCCAGCCTGGCCTTCAAAGAGTAATCCACTCATCCCGGTGAATGACCTCAAGTCTGTGGATGGTCCCGATTTTTCCGATAACTTCACCGCTTGGCAAGCCCATAATCGACCGGAGCTGTTCATCATCATAATTGACGATGCCTCTGCCCAGGATGCGCTTTTCCGGCCCGACGACTTCAACGACGTCGCCGGCATTGAACGTTCCCTCTGCGCTGACGACCCCGACAGGCAGAAGACTGTGGCCGTCGTTAAGCAGCGCTTTTTCGGCCCCGGCATCGACATGCACGGTTCCGAGAGGGGTGGACATGAAGCCAAGCCATTGTTTTTTCACAGGCAGGGAAGAGAGATGGGTATCAAAATAAGTGCCCCGTCCCGTGCCTTCGACACTGCGCAGCAGATCTCCGGGCTCCGCTACCCTGCCTACGAATACCGGCACACCGCCGCGCACCGCCACCTTGGCGGCCTCCACCTTTGAGCGCATGCCGCCCGTGCCGACAGAAGAGCCGGAGCCGCCGGCAATTTCGTATATTTCCTCCGTAATTTCTTCGATTCTGTCAAAGCGGACCGCCTGCGGATGCTTGCGCGGATCCGCTGTGTACAGGCCGTCCATGTCTGTAATGATGCTCAAGTGAGCGGCTTTGGACAGGTTGGCGACGAGAGCGGACAGCATATCATTATCGCCGAACTTCAGCTCGTCGACAGACACGGTATCATTTTCGTTAAAAATGGGGATCACCCGCTGCTGCAGCAGCTCCTCCATCGTGCGGCGCGCATTGTTCATCCGCTTGCGGATGAGGAAATCGCTGCGTGTCAGCAGGATCTGGGCCGTTGTAATTCCGTGGCTGCCAAAGGCCTGCTGATAAGCCTGCATAAGCAGGGCCTGGCCTACTGCGGCGGCAGCCTGCTTCTCATGCAGCTGCTTCGGCCGGAAGCGGTAGCCGATTTCCCTAAAGCCTGCCGCCACAGCGCCTGAGGTTACGAGCAGCAGCTCGTGGCCCTCCGCATGCAGGGCAGCCATCTCCGCGGCAAAGAACGAAATCGCATCCCTGTTTAGCCCTCCTTCATCTCCGGTCAGCGAGCTGCTGCCGATTTTGACAACAATACGTGAAGACATGGTATGCACTTCCTTCAATGGAATAGAATCAGCAAAAGATACAACAAAAAAACTTTCGTCCTTAGCAAAGGACGAAAGTTCTGAGCTTCCGCGGTACCACCTTTATTGATGATTGGCATCATCCGACTTCATTCCTGTAACGTCAGAGGACGTCCTGCAGATGCAGGCCGCTCGGGGGTAGGATTCGGAGAGGGTGAACGGTAAATTCTCACAGCCTGCCGGAATTTACTCTCTGGTCGCCACCGGTTTCTCTTACTGGTCCCGTCATTGCGTTTGTTGTTTTACATTTGCCTGTTTACGAAAACATGCTGAGTTATCATCAAGAATATCACGGCCGCCGCATTTTGGCAAAAGGATTACGTCCTGGTCCATCCTCAGCGGAAAAGGTTTAAACGGCCGATTCGCTGCGCGGCCTCCACCAGCCGTTCCTCGGTGCTCAATAGCCCGACACGCACGTAGCCTTCACCGTGGCTGCCAAAGCCGATGCCGGGAGCGACAGCAACCTTGGCCTCGCGCAGGAGCAGCTCCGCAAAGGAAGCGGACGTAAATCCTTCCGGCACCGGCAGCCAGCTGAAGAACGAGCCTTTTGGCGCCTCCGCTTTCCAGCCGATGTCCGCAAGCGCCTGGAAGAAAGCGTTGCGGCGTGCTTCATAACGGCTAACGAGCTCTGCAACGCAGTCCTGCGGTGAGGTCAAAGCTGCTGCAGCCGCTTCCTGAATGCCGCCAAACAGGCTGACATACATATGATCCTGCAGCAGGTTGATCTGTGAGATGATATCCGCGTTACCGAGGGCAAAGCCGACGCGCCAGCCTGCCATATTATAAGTTTTGGACAAAGTATAAAACTCTATGCCGACCTCTTTCGCGCCCGCGGCCTGCAGAAAGCTGACCGGACGTTCGCCGTCAAAGCCGATCGCCCCATAGGCAAAATCGCTGGCCACCACCATCTGATGTCGTCTGGCAAACTCCACGGTTTCTTCATAGAAGGAGAGCGGGGCTGTCGCCGAAGTCGGATTGTTCGGATAGTTCAGGTACATCAGCTTCGCTCTTGTACGGTCTGATTCAGGGATGCTCCCATAGTCAGGAAGATATCCGTTCCGCTCCAACAGGGGCATGAATGCCATTTCCGCTTTGGCCAGCGCAACCCCTGACCAGTAATCCGGGTAACCCGGATCGGGAACGAGGCAGAGGTCGCCGGGATTCAGCAAAATCTGGGGCAGTTCCACGAGCCCTGTCTTGCCGCCGAAAAGGATGGCGACCTCCGTATCCGGGTCAAGCTCAACCCCATAATCCTCAAGATAGCGCCCGGCGACGGCTTCCTTGAGGAAACGGTAGCCCGTAAACGGCGAATATTTATGATAGAGCGGATTGGCCGCCGCCTGCTGCAGCACCTTGACGATATGCTCCGGTGTTGGTGTATCCGGGTTCCCCTGGCCGAGATTAATGACATCATGGCCCGCGGCAATCTCCCGATTGACATTCTGCACCAATGCCGCAAAAAACTGTGTCGGGAGCTGTGTCATTACATCCGCAACAGGTATGGAAAAAGCGGAATGCTTGCTGCTTGAAACCTCATTGTTCATGGAAATGTACACGACCTTTATGTTCAATTTTGGTTAAAGATTAATCTATCATTATATAACCGGGTTGTATAGAGGGAATTAAGCATATTCTGTTGCGTGCAGGGGCTTGCCGGGATATGATGATACAAATGTTGATATACAGGCGGACACGGTCTCTCAACCGGCGTCTGTAGAGGGGGAAAACCATGTCTACTGATACAAGCAAATCTGTCAATATTGCTTTGGTGCAGGCTGATATCGCACTTGGCGAGCCAGCCGTCAACCGACGTCATATGGAGCAGCTGATGGAGCAGGCCGTGACGGCTGATCACAAGCCTGATGTGATCGTGCTGCCGGAAATGTGGAATACCGGTTATGCCCTGGAACGGATTCATGAGCTGGCAGACAGGGAAGGAACGGAAACAAGAGAATGGGTATCCGCCTTCGCGCGCAGGCATCAGGTGAATGTCGTGGCAGGCTCGATCGCGGAGAAAAAAGCGGACGGCGGCATCTACAACACAACCTATATATTCGACCGAAAAGGCGATACGGCTGCTTCATACTCGAAAATTCATCTGTTCCGGCTGATGGATGAAGAAAAATATTTGCAGGCCGGGAGCGAACCCGTGCTGTTCAGTCTCGATGGCGGCATGAAAGCGGGGGCATCGATTTGCTACGATATCCGCTTTCCCGAGCTCGGACGCAAGCTGGCGCTGGCTGGAGCAGAAATGCTGATTGTGCCTGCGGAATGGCCGCATCCGCGGCTGCATCACTGGCGGACGCTGCTGACGGCAAGAGCCATTGAAAACCAGATGTATGTCATTGCCTGCAATCGGGTGGGCACGGGCGGCACAACGGAGTTTTTCGGCCATTCGATGATTATCGATCCATGGGGAGAGGTGATCGCCGAGGGAGGCGATCAGGAGGAAATCATCACGGGGACGATCCGGCCGGAGTTGGTCAAGGAAGTACGGGGTCGGATTCCGGTATTTGAAGACCGCCGCCCGTCTTTATATCTGTAATCTTTATAGTTTAGCTGACCTGAACCTGCTGACAAAACAACAGAAAACGTTGCGTAGATGGAGGAATGACATGAGAAACGAAATTGTTCCTTACTCGGCCAATGATCGCGATAAATTAGTGGACATCTGGTACAAAGCGGTCCGCTGTACGCATACTTTTTTGACGGATGCGGACATTCATTTTTATCATGAAATGATTCGGAATGGGATATTGGAAGAAGTCGAAATATGGATGGAATTGAACGAAGTTCGTGAGCCAACAGGGTTTATCGGTCTGGATGGATCAAAGATTGAGATGCTGTTCGTTGATCCCGGCTTTCACGGGAAGGGCATTGGCACCCGACTCATCAAGCATGCAGAAAAAATAAAGGGGCCCAATCTTAAGGTTGATGTCAATGAGCAGAACGAAGGAGCATACGCGTTCTACAAACGGTATGGATTTGTCCTGACAGGACGGTCCGAGCTGGACAGTTCCGGGCGTCCTTTTCCTCTCCTGCATCTGGAACTGAAAAGTTGAATTTGTCTATCATGTTCACGTGAATCGCTGCTGGAGCGAATGATTTTGCGGCTAAGCTTCAATTCATCTGTTTCAGATACAATTTTAAGGTGTATTATAATAGTATCCCGAACCAGGAGGTGGATTACGATGGACATCCAGAGTGGAAACGTACTGGAATTAAGGGATCGAAGGATCAGGCTGCCGAACACCAGCAGACAAGCTGTGGGCGGTGATTATGAAATGGGCTTTGCGGAGGATATAGGGCCGCCGGCCTGATGAAAGGCTGAAATTCAGCCACACAGGGTTACAGTCAGTCGGTCAACTGCACATCTCACGAATGATGAATTCTGGGAAAGAAGTGATGAGCGATGGACAAAGTAAATTTCCCGAGCAAGATTAAAGTGACAAGGCGACGCTTCTATAAAAGAGCACTAAGGCCCCTTCTGAGAAGGAAGCTTCTTGCCGGTTAGCGATGTATCGTGGCACCGTAAAGGGCAAGAAGAACATCTAGCGATGTCCTTCAAAGAGGGATACCGTGCTAAAAGCAGTTAAAGCCGTCTGCACATCCGCCCAAGCGGGTGCTGCAGACGGCTTTTTCGCTGTCTTCAAAAAAGAAATCAGGAGCTGGCAAACCCCAGGATCAAACGCCGGAACGGGGCAGTGACAGCCCGACCGACAATTGGCTCACCGTTTCCTTGAAAGTATCGATAAACGCTTCAGCAGCTTTCGAGAGATAACGCCCATTCCGGTAAGCTATTACCAGGGTGCGGCTTGGTGCTGGATCGGCAAGCTTGAGGTATACCGGCACGAATTCGCTGCTGGCAGCGCGGGCGATAAAGCGCGGCACGAGGGTGATGCCCATGCCTGTCGCGACAAGGGACTGCACCGTCTCCATATTGGTGCTTTCAAACACAACCCGCGGCTCAAAGCCGGCCTGATGGCATAAATCCATCGTCAGCTTCCGGAAGCCCTGTCCTTTCTTAAGCACGACGAACGGCTCATCCGCAAGCTCCTCCAGCCTGACTGACTGCGGCTGTTTCCCATCGGCACGCTTGGCAAGCGGGTGCCCAGGCGGTACGGCAAGGTCAATGATCTCTTCCCCGATCGGGACATAGGACAGGGACGGCTCGACCAGCGGAAGGGAAAGCAAGCTCAGGTCAGTCTGCCCGTTTGCCGTTTTCTTCTCCAGATTCATGGAGGAGTCCTCAAGCAGCGTAACTTCGATATCGGGGTGCAAATGCTTGAAGGCAGGCAGCACGTGCGGCAGCAGGTGGGAGCCGGTGATCGGCATGCTGCCAACGACAACCTTGCCTTTGCGCAGCTGGGAGATGTCATCCATTTCCTGCCGCAGCACCTCCACGGCGTCGACAATTTTCTGGGCTTTTTCCACAAACACCTCGCCGGCATGAGTGAGCTCAACCGCGCTCGTATTGCGCTGAAACAAAAGCACACCCAGCTCCTTCTCCAGCTTGGAAAGCTGCTGGCTCAGCGAAGGCTGCGCGATATGAAGCTTTTCCGCTGCCCTGGAGAAATTCCGTTCGGAGGCAATCTGAAGCGCGTACTGAAGCTGCCTGAATTCCATAGAAGTAATCACCCTTTTTAAACCTTTGTATACTGCTTTCCCTATTATATCTGAATTCAAGCAGTCCGACTACAGAGATTATAGTCTCAGCCTATCACTCCTATAGATATTATATCTTGGATCAATGAATACGGAGATGATATATTCATGTCAACAAGAGACGGCACTGCCGCCCGCTCAAAATGTACGTAACCAACAGGGGTGATTAGAATGAGCAAAAAGACAATGTTTGAAAAAATTTGGGATAATCACGTCATTCATCAGGAAGAGGGCAAGCCAAGCATTTTATACATCGACCTGCACCTGGTGCATGAGGTGACCTCGCCGCAGGCTTTTGAAGGGCTGCGCCTGAGCGGCCGCAAGGTGCGCCGTCCTGAGCGCACGTTTGCGACGATGGACCACAATGTGCCGACAAAGGACCGCTTTAACATTACGGACCCGATTTCCAAGCAGCAAATCGATACGCTGACCAAGAACTGCCTTGATTTCGGCGTAACCCTGTATGATCTGAACACGCTCGATCAGGGCGTGGTGCACGTTATGGGACCGGAGCTGGGCCTGACGCATCCGGGCAAAACGATCGTCTGCGGCGACAGCCATACCTCCACGCACGGCGCCTTCGGCGCACTTGCCTTCGGGATCGGAACGAGCGAGGTTGAGCACGTGCTTGCGACCCAGTGTCTGCAGCAAGCCAAGGCCAAAACGATGGAGGTTCGCTTTGTCGGCAAGCGTAAGCCTGGCGTTACGGCGAAGGATATGATCCTTGGCGTGATCGCCAAGTACGGTACTGACTTTGCCACAGGTTATGTTATCGAATACACCGGCGAGGCTATCCGTGATCTGAGCATGGAAGAGCGCATGACCATCTGCAACATGTCCATTGAAGGCGGTGCCCGTGCCGGCATGATCGCTCCGGATGAGACGACATTTGAATATCTGCGCGGACGCGAGCATGTACCGCAGGGAGCAGCCTTTGACCAGGCAGTGGCAGAATGGAAAAAGCTCGTGACCGATGAAGGCGCACAGTTCGACACGGTTGTGGAATTTGATATGGATTCTCTCATTCCGCAGGTAACCTGGGGAACAAGCCCTGGCATGGGTACGGACATCACGGCCAAGGTCCCTAATCCTGCCGAGATGACTACGGAAAACGAACGCAAAGCCGCCGAGAAGGCGCTTGAATATATGGGCCTGACACCGGGAACACCGATGACGGATATTGAAATTGATTATGTGTTCATCGGTTCCTGCACGAACGGCCGGATTGAGGACCTGCGCGCCGCGGCCGAGGTCGCCAAGGGCTACAAGGTTTCCGACAAAGTAACGGCCATTGTCGTCCCCGGTTCCGGACGTGTCAAACAGCAGGCAGAGCAGGAAGGCCTGGACGTTATCTTCAAGGAAGCCGGCTTCGAATGGCGCGACGCGGGCTGCAGCATGTGTCTGGCGATGAATCCGGACGTATTGCAGCCGGGACAGCGCTGCGCCTCGACTTCCAACCGCAACTTCGAAGGCCGTCAGGGACGCGGCGGACGCACGCATCTCGTGTCGCCTGCCATGGCTGTTGCTGCAGCGATCCACGGACGTTTCTATGATGTGCGCGACTGGGAATTCAAGCAGGAAGTTGTCAGCTAAGACACGGGAGGAGAGAGATTAATGGAAGCATTCAAAACTTTAAACGGTGTAGTAGCCCCGGTAGACCGGGTCAATGTCGATACAGACGCCATTATTCCAAAACAGTTTCTCAAGCGGATTGAACGCACCGGATTCGGACAATTTCTGTTCTATGAATGGCGTTTTGACGAACAAGGCAACGTAAATCCTGATTTCGAGCCGAACAAGGAACGCTATCAGGGAGCGTCCGTCCTTATTTCCCGCGCCAATTTCGGCTGCGGCTCCTCCCGTGAGCACGCGCCGTGGGCCATTATGGATTACGGGTTCAGATGCGTCATTGCTCCGTCGTTCGCTGATATTTTCTATAACAATTGCTTCAAAAACGGAATCCTCCCGATCAAATTGTCGGAGGAGCAGGTCGAGGAGCTGTTCCAGCGGACTGCGGCTCATGACGGCTACCGCTTGAATGTGGATCTGGAGAACAAAACGATCACGGACGAATACGGCCTGCATATCGATTTTGATCTGGATGAGCACCGCAGACAGTTCCTGCTGCAGGGCCTGGACGACATCGGACTGACGCTTCAGCATGAAGATAAAATCGCCCTTTATGAAGAGCAGATTGCCAAGAAAGCATTCGTATAATTGTTTTCGAAGATTCCAGAAAGTACAAACTTCTTGCTATAAGCTCCCTGGAATCGCAAGAAAAACTACCTCTAAGCGCGGTCTGTCTTCTGCGGATTGCATTGATAGACGTTTTTCTTACAAATTGTTCGTAGTGCCGCAAGTGCAGGTGAAATCTGCGCTTGCGGTTTTTTTGTCAAAAAATAAAAAAAAGATGCATATATACGCGCAACATTTGGCAGCATTTGGCGTCTAACAGATTATGAGGATAGCTCCAACTGCAGCGAGGGGATCCAAGAGCATATGAATAAGGAGAATCAGGATGAAAAAATACGGATGGCTGCTTTTTTTGGCATTTTGGTTATGTTTTATCCCTTCTTTTCACAAGGCCGAGGCGGCGGGTGTGAATCTGTTTTTGGACGGAAAGCAGATGAACATGTCCGGAGACGCGTCGGGCGAAATGGTGAACGGAAAAGTAATGGTTCCGCTGCGTGTCATCGGCGAGCAGATGGGCTACAAGTTTGAATGGGCGCCCAAGGAGTACAAGGTAACGGTACATAAGAGCAATGCCGATATTTCCATGTATGTTGGCCGTACAACAGCGTATGTGGGAGATAAGGAAGTGCAGCTGGATTCTCCGCCGCTGCTGCGGGGAAGCTCCACCCTGGTTCCGCTGCGGTTCGTGGGAGAGCAGCTCGGTTTAAGTGTCAAGTGGGATAATGCCGGCAAAGCGGTGTATCTGCAGCAGCTTGCTGCCGCTGAGCCGGACAAGAACAATAGCGGCAACACTGACGTCTCCGACAAAGGCAGCAGCAAGTCGGATGAACAGGCTGCAGGCCGGGATACGGACAAGCAGACGGACACGGATACGGGAACAGGCACAGATGCAGTGGAAAATACGCGCGAGGTAGACGGAATCAGCTTCGAAGATGGCCGTCTCATGGTCTCTGCAGACGAGGGAAGCGAGCCGAGTGTATTCACTATGACGAATCCGGATCGGATTGTCGTTGACTTTAAGAATGCGAAATTTGCCGAACACCTTAAAGATCGATACTCCGAGGGCAGCGACGGCGCCAGAGTGATTGATGTGGACCCCAATGATGATGTACAGTTTATCCGTTTTGCACAGTTTAATGATGGTGGATCGGCAGCACGGATAGTGCTCATGCTCAATCGTGCGAAGGGATATTCCGTTGCTCAGGAGAACGGGGAATATGTTATCACCCTGAATGACTCTCCGGGTGCGCCTGCGGATCAAGCTGTGAACACACCGGTGAAGCCTTCCAATCCTGCAGTGCCATCCGGCCAGGATGGACGCTGGCTGGTGCTGCTTGATGCCGGTCATGGCGGTAAAGACCCCGGGACGTCCGGCATTACAGGCCGTAAGGAAAAGGATTTCAACCTGGCGGTGGCTTTAAAGGTACAGGAGAGACTGCAGGGCGACCCGAATATCGAGCTTGTAATGACACGGGACGGAGATACTTATCCGGAACTGGCGGAGCGGTCGTCCATGGCGAATAGCCTGAATGCAAATATTTTTGTCTCCATTCATGCCAACAGTGTGACGAAGTCAGCAACCAGTGCGCTGGTCAACGGCTCTGAAACCTACTATACCAAGGCTGACAGCAAAGAGCTTGCGACTGTGATGCACAAATATCTGGTGGAAGCGACAGGCTTTAAGGATAACGGTATTAAGGTAAAGAGTCTGCATGTGACTCGTGAGACGAAGATGCCGGCCGTGCTGCTGGAAGCCGGTTATTTGAGCAATGCTGAAAACGAGGCTGCGCTGTATTCGGAAGAGACGCAGAACCGGATTGCGGACGGCATTGTCAACGGACTGCGCGAGTATCTTGGCTTATAAGAAGAGAAATTAACATAAGAACGGTTATGTCAGCGGAAAAATGCCTCTGACATAACCGTTTTTTTGTAAATAAAACCGAGAAAGGAAATGATTCCAAATCACTGAGTCTTAAGACCTATCAGGAGAAAGTTGTATCAAGTTTTCGTCGACAACAAGCGCCGTAAAGTACATTAATTTAGTTATCTTGGCATTTATACGCAACTTTTGCCGATCCCAGACGTCTAAAAGGTTGTCCGGCATTGCGTAAGCATGCACAACGAAGGCTGCGCTGAAGCATGTGGCAAAAATTTTGGAATGGAAGGGTGAAGAATGAAGAAGTTAGGTTTTTTATTGTTTTTATTTGTCTTCATGTGGGCGGCCCCTAATTACGGACACGCAGCGTCGGCCGGTGCGCAAATTGTTTTGGACGGACAGCAAATTAATGTTTCCGGCTCGGCAAAGCCGGAAATCATTAACGGTACGACGATGGTGCCGTTTCGGGTCATTTCTGAAAATTTAGGCTACAGCGTAAACTGGAATCAGCAGGCAAAGACCGTTCAGGTATCCAATGCCGGTACGGAGATTCAACTTGCGATTGGCAGCAAATCCGCAACCGTCAACGGGAGCCGGGTTGCCCTGAACGCTTCTCCTGTTATACGTTCCGGGAGCGCTTTGGTTCCACTCCGTTTCATCGGTGAGCAGATGGGAGTGGATGTAAGCTGGGACAGTTCAACCAAAACTGTAACACTTATTACCCAGAACAGCGGCTCAGGAAACGGAGTGAATACTCCTCCCGCTTCAGGGAACGACAGTACGGATGGTACCGTGCCGTCGGAAGGTCTTGCACTGGTGAATGGAATCAGCTTCAGTGATAGCCGTATGCTCATCCCTACAACGGGTACTGTAAAGCCGAACACGTTCACGATGGCAGGACCAGACCGGATTGTCATTGACTTGCCCAATACGGCCTTCTCGGATACGTTTGGAGACAGCCTGACTCTCAGCGCGGAGCAGAGCGGGGAGATGGAAGTGGCGAATAACGATAATGTCTCCAAAATCCGCTATGCGCTGTATCAGGATAATCCCTCTACAGTCCGTATTGTCATCGATCTGAATAAAGCGATGAGCTACAAGGCGTACAATGAAGGCAATGATCTCGTTATCGTTGATCTGATGGAGAAAGGCACCGGAACAACTGCTCCGGTCGGTGGCAACGGCAAGAAGGTCGTTGTCATTGATGCAGGGCATGGTGACGGAGATCCCGGCGCTTCCAGCAAAAGCGGGAAAAAAGAGAAGGACTTCAACCTGGCGATGGCACTGAAGGTGGAACAGGTGCTTAAGCAAAATCCTGATCTGGATGTTGTCTTGACACGCAGCGATGATACATTTCTTCAGTTGAGCGAAAGGGTCAAGATCGCCAAGAACCTTAATGCCGATGTGTTTGTTTCCATCCATGCCAATTCAGCCGGCTCCTCGACGGCAAGCGGAACGGAAACGTATTATCAGCGCAGCAGCAGCAAAGATCTGGCCAATACGGTTCACAAGCATCTGGTTGCAGCGACCCAGCTCACCAACCGCGGAGTCCGTTATGGCAATTTCCATGTCATCCGTGAAACAACCATGCCGGCGATTTTGCTGGAGGTGGGGTATTTGAGCAACAGCAATGATGCCGCGGCCTTATTCTTGGAAGACTTCCAGAATCGGGTGGCCCAGGGGATTGCAGACGGAATTGAAGAGTACCTTGGGGTGAATTGACCCCTTTTCTCGTGAACAGGAGGCTGAGGGATGAAGAAGATAGCTTGGACCGCTTGTCAGCTCGCGCTGATTATTGCCGTCACGGCAGGCTGTGCAGGCAAGCAGGCCACATCGGCCGCCGTTCCGCCGGCGGAAGAACAGCCTGCACAAGGGGCTGCAGCAGAGGTAGGGGCTGAAGCACCTGCAGGAGACGAGGCGCAAGCACCTGCTGAAAATAAGGAGGCAGAACCGCCTGCAGAGTCATCGGAATCTATCGCAACCGATAAGACAGCCGATGAAGTCAAAGAGGACAGCATGAGCATTAACGTGTATTATACGGACCCTGATCAAACCGAGCTGGTGCAGACCACGCAGGAGATCAGCTATCCGAGCGAGCTGCAAAAGTATAAGCAGGCATTTCAGGCCTTACAGCGGAGCGGCAGCGACGGTCAGGTTCCACTGTGGTCCGAATCGATAGAGATTCAGCATATTCGGTTTGAAAACGGGGCATTGACTTTGAATATCAGCCTTCCTGACGCTGCCCGGCTTGGTGCCGGAGGAGAATCGCTGGCGCTGGAGGCGCTGACCAAGACGATGTTCCAGTTCCCTGAGGTGAACACGCTCGACGTTCTCGTTGACGGGAAAGCGGTGGAGTCGCTGATGGGCCATGTGGATCTTGAGCACCCGATCAAGCGAAATAATTGATCTTTCTTGTTCTTTTGTGGACTTAAGGGGTGCATTCCTGAGCAGATAATGATAAACTAAGAGAGTATCTCAGCCTTAAGCTGGCTGAACTACCCAAATAATAGTCGTTTCTTTTTCCGGATGATTATTTAGAGTGATCGTCTTGATGCGGGGCAGGCCCCCGTATCAGGACGTTTTTTTGTGTAGGAGGTAGGATTCCGTGAATGCAGCAACCGCGCGCCATATTCTTGATACGATCGGCAATATGTTTCCTGACGCCCATTGTGAGCTGAATCACAGCAACGCTTTTGAGCTGACGATTGCCGTACTGCTGTCAGCCCAGTGTACGGATGAAACGGTGAATAAGGTAACAGCCGACCTGTTCCAAAAATACAAGACGCCGGAGGATTATCTGGCTGTTCCGCTGGAGGAGCTGGAACAGGATATCCGGAGGATCGGCCTGTACCGGAACAAAGCGAAGCATATTCAAAATCTGTGCCGCATTCTTATTGAGCAGTACGGCGGCGAGGTGCCGGATTCCCATGACAAGCTTGTGCAGCTCCCGGGAGTAGGCCGGAAAACAGCCAACGTCGTCGTATCGAATGCTTTTGGTGTTCCAGCCATCGCAGTAGACACGCATGTTGAACGGGTGTCCAAGCGCCTTGGCCTGGCGGGCTGGGACGACAGTGTGCTGGAAGTGGAAAAAAAGCTGATGAAGCGGGTGCCGCGTGACGAATGGACGATCACCCATCACAGGCTCATTTTTTTCGGACGGTATCATTGCAAGGCCCAGAATCCGCAGTGTCAGGTATGCCCGCTGCTCGATGTGTGCCGTGAAGGCAAGAAGCGTATGAAAACGTCCCGAATCAGGAAGGATAAGGAACAGGAAACGTCTGTCAAGCGTCAGGTTGCCAAGAAAAGACTACAAACCTAAGAGTAGAAAAGGATGAAAGAAAAATGAAGTGCATTTCGGTCTATACGGATAATTTTGGAGCGTTCTCCGACATTTTCGAAGAGGTGCTCAGCAGCAGCCTCTCCGAGAATGAAGAGCGTGAAATGGAAGGGATCACAGTGAGCCATTCCGGCGACGTTCCCGAGCATTATCTGGAACGCATGTCGCAAAAGCCCGAGGTTGTTGTCATGAAGGACAAGCAGCGCGGCATCACCATTTTACAGCACGGACAGGTATTTGAAATTTTGCTTCCAGTACTGGAAGAGGCCGTGAACTGAATTGATCCGTTCCAAGCATGAAGCTGCCTGCCGGTCTTTGGCCGGGGGGCGGTTTTTTTGTGTCTTCAAGACCGTGCGGAGGACTGGGCAGCAGTTCTCAGCGAGAGTGATCAGTGCTACAATGGTTCCATACAGAAGCAATCGAAATGAAGGAGTGGAGCCGGACAGATGGTGAAAACGGTTACCGAAAATAAGGAGAGCAAGTCCGGGTCCATGGAACGGATACGGCAATTTTTGCAAAATGCCCAGGATTCCGCGGGAGCGGCTTCGGCTGCCGATCTGCAGCAGAAAGCGGATGCCGGGGAGTTGACCATAGCGTTTTGCGGTCATTTTTCAGCCGGGAAATCAAGTCTCATCAACAGCCTGTGCGGTAAAAAGGTGCTGCCGTCCAGCCCGGTGCCGACCAGTGCGAATGTCGTTTCCATCCGGTCGGGGGAGCCGCGTGCGCTCATATATCGCAGCGGGCGGTCAGAAGCCCCGCTTAAGGTCAGCCTCGCCGATCTGGCGGAGTACTGCGTCAATGGCGGAGAGTATTCTGCCGTGGAGGTATGGGATGACGTGCCTGTACTGGAGGGTGGCGGTGTGCTGCTGGATACTCCGGGGGTAGACTCGACGGACAGAGGCCATGCGCTGGCTACGGATTCGGCGCTGCATTTGGCGGATGTCGTCTTTTATGTGATGGATTACAACCATGTCCAGTCGGAGAACAACTTGACCTTTGCCAAAAGCTTGTCCGATTGGGGCAAGCCACTCTATCTGATCGTAAACCAGATTGATAAGCACCGGGAACGCGAGCTGTCCTTTGCCGATTACCGCAATGCGGTGGAAGAGAGCTTCAGGGCCTGGGAGGTGCGCTATACGGATATCTTGTTTACATCGCTGACGATCAAGGATCATCCGTTGAACCAGCGCGCTTCGCTGGATCAACTCATCCGCTCCCTGATCGGAATGAAAGAGACGCTGGTCGGCCACAGTGTGCGCTCCTCGCTGCATCATTTGGCGGACAGGCATATTCAGGCTCGTGAGACGGAGCTGGAGGAGGCGCTTGATCGGCTTCTGGCGGACGCCGGGGGTGTGATGCAGGCACAGCGGCAGCAGGCGGAATACGCAAGGTTGAAGCAGGAGGCCGAGCTGCTTGAAAAGCTTCCGGAGGCAGAGCATGACCGGATGCGACGTGAGCTGGAGCAGTTGATTGAGCAGGCGAATCTGACGCCGGCCGTCCTGCGGGACGCAGCGGCTGAATATTTGGAAAGCCGCAAAAGCGGTTTTAAGGCCGGGCTGTTTTTCGCAGGGGGCCGCACGGAGAAGGAGCGTCAGCGCCGGCTGGACACACTGACGTCCATGCTGCAGGAGCAGGCGGACGGGCAGTTGCTGCCGCATGTCAGAAGCATGCTCCGCACCTTCGGCGAGCACCATCAAATATGGGACAGCTCGTATGAGGAGGAGCTGGGTCGGCTGCATCCAGGGATCACGGAGAAGCTGGTGGCGGATACGGTGCAGGAAGCGGCCTTATCGCCTGAATATACGCTGAACTATTGCAGGGATTTGCGCGCCGGTGTGGCGGCGCTGTACCGCAGCGCTGTGCGTGGGCTGATTGAAAGGCTGCTGGAGCAGCTGGCCGCGCGCGCAGCCGAACAGCGTGCCGCGCTGGCGGAGCGCATCGCCGCTGCCGCAGCCCGCGCGCAGGCCGCGCTGCAGGCCGAGGCGCTGCGCACGGCGGCCGCGGATCACGCCGCCGCGCTGCGGGCCTTGCTGCCGCCTGTGGGCGGCCTGCCCGCGCCGCTGCCGCACGCCGCGGCGCCCGCCGGCGCCGCCGGGGCTGCGCCTGCTGCACGGCCCGCGCCGGCGGCCGTGCCTGTCCCGGCCGCGCGCCGCCGGGACGCTGCTGCGCAGCCTGCCGCCGCCGACCGGCAGCGGCGGCTCGCGGATGCGGCGGCCCGGCTCGAAGCCGCCGCCGCGCTGGCAGCCCCTTACCCCGCCATGCAGGCGGCGGTGAGGGGGCTGCGGGACCGTGCGCGCAGTCTGGCGCACGGTCGGTTCACGCTCGCGCTGTTCGGCGCCTTCAGCGCGGGCAAGTCCTCCTTCGCCAACGCCCTGCTTGGCGAAGCGGTGCTGCCCGTCTCGCCGCATCCGACGACGGCGGCGATCAACCGCATCATGGCGCCGGAAGGAGAGCGGCACCACCGGACGGCCGCCGTCCACATGAAGTCTCCCGCCGTGCTGCGCGAGGATCTGGAGTATTCTTTCAGACTGCTCGGCATCGACATGCCGGATGGTGAGCAGTGGCTGCGCACGGCGGAGCAGCTTAAGCCCGAGGGAATCCATCCGGCCGGACGGCCGCACTACAGCTTTATCAAAGCTGCGGCAGCCGGCTGGAATGACGCGGAAGCGCTGCTTGGCCAGGTGCTGACCGTCGGCATGGAGGAATACAGGGGCTTTGTGGCCGCCGAATCGAAGTCCTGTTTTGTAGACCGGATTGACCTGTATTATGACTGCGCCCTCACCCGCCAGGGCATCGTGCTGGTGGATACGCCGGGCGCGGACTCGGTCAATGCCCGCCATACAGGTGTGACCTTCAATTATATGAAGCATGCGGATGCACTCGTATTTGTTACCTATTACAATCATGCCTTCACCCAGGGCGACCGCCAGTTTCTGACCCAGCTAGGGAGGGTGAAGGATGCGTTGGTGCTGGATCAGACCTTTTTTATCGTAAATGCGGCGGATCTTGCTTCCTCGGCGGAAGAGCTGCAGGCGGTCGTCCGGCACGTATCTGCGGAGCTGCAGTCGAATGGCATTCGCAAGCCGCGCATCTTCCCTGTGTCCAGTCTGCTTGCGCTTGACGGCCGGGAGAAGGACGAAGCGGCGCTTTACGACGCCTCCAGGTTTGCCGAGTTTGAGCAATCTTTCCATGCTTTCGCAGGCGAAGAGCTGGCAGGCCTGTCCATTCGTGCGGCGGGCAGCGAGATCCAAAGAGTTCGTGCCCGTATCGATCAGTGGGCCAAAGAGGCGGCAGCCGGACAAGAGGAGCGTGAGCGCCGCCTGCATCAAGTGGAAGCTGCCCTCACCCGTTCCGCCGACATTACCGGCGCGCTTGCCTCCGAGGCTTCCGCTCCGGGTATGGCGGCGGAGGCTGATGAGCTGCTCTATCATGTTCGGCAGCGCATTACCTACCGCACGGGAGAGTTCATGGCAGAAGCCTTCCATCCTTCCGTGCTGCGTGAAGGAGAGGGGGACCTGCGCTCTGTGTTTGCCGCCTGCGGCAGGGAGCTGCTGCGCCTGCTCGAAATCGAGCTGAGCCAAGAGCTGCTTGCCACCACGCTGAGGCTGGAGAAGGCAGGCAAAGCGATGGTGCTGAAGGAAAGCTCCCGCTGCTGTGAGGAGATCAATGCGCTGCTGGACGGCCTGGACAGCAAGCCGGCAGAACCGCAGGAGTGGAAGGTGCCCGAGCTTGCGGAAACCTCCCTGCAGGGGAAGATCGATTGGAAAAGCTACTGGAGCTTCTTCAAAAATCCGAAGCATTTCTTCGAGGGTGCCGGAAGGCGTTCGCTGCAGGAAAGGCTTGAGCCGCTGCTCAGGCAGCTCGTAGCGGAGGAAGCGGCACGCGTGGGAGGCAATCTTGCCGATTATTATGCGGAATGCGTCCGTCAGGAAAGACGGCATCATGCCGGACAAATTCAGGAGCAGACGGCAGAGACGCTGGAAGGCATGAAGCAGTCCCTGGCCGGCAGTGAAGGTCCTGAACAATGGGCGGCACTGGCAGAGCGGCTGGCGGAGCTGGAGCAGGAAAACATGTAACAGATAGCAAGCTGAGCTGTCCGGGATTTTTCCGGCCCTGTTTGCAGCATTCAGCTCAATATCCCGGTTTTCGCAAAGGCAGCCTTTATCCTATGAGGAGAGGCTGCCTTTTGTGCTTGCCTGAACGCTGAAAAAAGGAAGGAAACGGGAGTTATTTTCCCTATTCCATTAAAATAATGCGTTTTCAAAACACCATTGGTTAAATGTGGGGCTTCCTGCCCGAATACCGCGAGTTATCCTCTTTGCCGCCCTGTCAAGCGGGTGATAAACTTCTTAAATGTCATTACAAATTTTATTCGAGTTGATGGAGGGAATAACTCATGGATGTTCTCAGGCAGCTGCAGGGCTTCTTCAAGGAGAGAAGGCACTATTTGCTCTTTTCAATCCTATGCCTTGCCATAGCCACCGCGCTCGGGCTTGTGTACCCGACGTTGCTTCGGCGGTTGATTGACGATGTAATTGTGCCCCGCTATTTTGAAGACGTTCCCATGCTTGCCCTGACGGCTCTGGGAGTTGTGATCCTCAAGTCCTTCATGCAGTTTCTCCACGGATTTTTCGGTGGCAGGCTGGGCAACTTTTTGGCCTACCGTCTTCGCAATGCCTGTTACGAGAAGCTTCAGTTCCTATCTTTCCGCTATTATGATACCGCTAAAACCGGAGACCTCATGTCCCGCCTTACCGGGGATCTGGAAGCGATCCGCAATTTCATCGGCTTCGGGTTCGCCCAGCTGCTCAACTTGCTGCTGATGCTCTTTTTCGGCGCCGTGGTCATGCTGACCATTAACTGGCAGCTGACGCTGATTACGCTCATCAGCATGCCGCTTCTTACCTTTGTCGCTCTCAAATTCGAATCCAAGATCCACCCGACCTTTCAAGATATGCGTCAGGCCTTGAGCTCCTTGACGACAGCCGTACAGGAGAACATTACCGGCGTTCGTACGGTCAAGTCTTTTGCGCGCGAGGCCCATGAAGTGGATAAATTTACGATCCGCAACGAGTATTACAAGAGAAATCAGCTGAACGCGGCTGATCTGTGGAGCCGATATTTTCCGGTCATGGAGCTGCTCGCTTCGGTCAGCGTTGTGCTGCTCATGGGTGTAGGCGGTTATCTGGTTATCCGTCAATCCTTGACACTGGGCGAGCTGGTCGCTTTTTTCAGCCTGATCTGGTACATCATCGGTCCGATGTGGAGCATCGGGTTCCATATCAACAACTATACGCAATCCAAAGCCTCCGGGGAACGGGTGCTTGAGCTGCTCAACCAGCCGGTGGATGTGAAGGATGAAAAAGGTGTGATTGAGCTTGATTCCGGCAAGGTTCAGGGCCATGTCACGTTCGAGCATGTTACGTTTGCTTACGGGAATAAAATGCCTGCTGTCGTAGACATCAATATCGATGCTCCCCCCGGTTCCGTGATCGGGCTGCTGGGAGGCACCGGGTCCGGAAAATCGACCATTATTCAGCTGCTGATGCGCGCCTACAACGTCAATGAAGGCAGCATCAAGCTGGACGGCACGGATATCCGTCATATCAAAATCAAGGATTTGCGATCCCAAATCGCGTCCGTGTTCCAGGAAACCTTTCTGTTCTCTTCCTCCATCCGCAACAATATTTCCTACGGGATAAGCAATGTGAACATGGAGGAGATCATTCGTGTCTCCAAGCTGGCCAAAGCGCATGATTTCATCAGTGAACTGCCGGAAGGTTACGACACCGTGGTGGGAGAACGGGGGCTGGGGCTGTCGGGGGGACAGAAGCAGCGCATCGCCATCGCCCGCGCCCTGCTGAAGAACCCGAAAATACTTGTACTTGACGACGCGACCAGCGCTGTCGATATGGAAACCGAGCATGAGATTCAGGCCGGCTTCAAAGAGGTGATGAAAGGAAGAACGACATTTATCATCGCGCACCGCATCTCCTCGCTCCGGCATGCCGACGAAATTCTGGTGCTGGAGGAAGGCAGGGTCGTGCAGCGGGGAACCCATGAGGAGCTGACGACTACACCCGGGGTATACCAGGACGTCTATCAAATTCAATATGCAGACCATATTGCGCAGACGGCCAGCGCAGCGGAGAAGGTGAATCCATGAATATGAATGTGCAGAGAAGTGAAAATTCCGTGTTCAAGAGGCGTAAACGGCAGGAAGAATCACAGGGCAAACCGATGAATGAACGCTTCGTTTATCAGGATGACGAAGTGATCGACAAGCCCTTCAACTGGGTGGAATTCAAGCGGTTGTTCGCTTATATGAAGCCTTACGCGAGACAAATGCTCCCCCTGGTTGCGCTGATGATGGTGTTGGGCACAATCACGAAGCTTGCCGTACCGTTCTTGACCAGCCAGGCTATTGACAAAGCGATCACCGTTCCCAATCTTAAGCTCCTGCTGACCCTGACGGGAATTGTCCTGGTGCTTTACATCATTCAGTGGGGCGCGAACGTGTACCGGATCAAATATACGAATATTATCGGGCAGCGTGTCATCTATGATCTCAGAGCCGATCTCTTCAAGCATATCCAGAAGCTGTCGTTCAACTTTTTTGACAAGCGGCCGGCGGGCTCCGTGCTCGTCCGTGTGACGAATGATATCAACTCGCTGCAGGACCTGTTTACGAACGGTGCCGTCAATGTGCTCATCGATTGTGTGCAGCTGTCGGGTATCATCATCATTCTGCTGTTGATCAACTGGAAGCTGGCGCTGGCCGTCATGCTGACCGTGCCTTTGATGTTCATCATCTCCACCAAGCTGCGGGTACGGATACGCCGCGCCTGGCAGGATGTCAGAATGAAGAACTCCCGCATCAACTCCCATTTGAATGAATCCATTCAGGGGATTCGTGTAACCCAGGCGTATACGCAGGAGCATGAGAACATGGCCTTCTTCGACCGAATGAACTTTTCCAGCAAAAGATCCTGGGACAAGGCTTCCGCCATGAACCAGGGATTCGGTCCCCTGATTGAAATCACCGGAGGCCTGGGGACACTCGTGCTGTTCTGGTTCGGCTCATACCTGATCCAGACGGAGCAGCTGACCATCGGTTATCTGGTAGCCTTTGCTACCTATGTCGGAAATTTCTGGGACCCCATTAACCGGCTCGGGCAAATGTACAATCAGCTGCTTGTGGCGATGGCTTCCTCGGAGCGCATTTTTGAGTTTATGGATGAGAAGCCCGCCATTTCCGACAAGCCTGGTGCCGTACCGCTGCCACCCATCCGTGGGGATATCGAGCTGGAGAACGTCGTGTTTGAGTATGAGAAAGGCCGGCAGGCCTTGAAAGGCATCAGCTTATCCGTTAAGGCCGGAGAGTCCATTGCGCTCGTCGGTCACACCGGCTCCGGCAAGAGCACCATCATTAACCTGCTGAGCCGTTTTTACGACATCACCTCAGGGCGGTTGACCATCGACGGTTATGACATCCGCGATGTTCAGGTGGAAAGCCTGCGCAGCCAGATCAGCATCGTGCTGCAGGATACGTTTATTTTCTCCGGCACCATCCGCGAAAATATAAGATTCGGCCGCCTCGACGCCACGGATGAGGAGATCGAAGCCGCTGCCAAGGCCGTGCACGCACATGAGTTCATTATGCAGCTGCCACGCGGTTATGAGACGGAGGTTGAGGAGAGGGGAACCGTGCTCTCGATGGGTCAAAGACAGCTGCTGTCCTTCGCGCGCGCCCTGCTGGCGAACCCGCGCATTCTCATTCTGGATGAGGCTACGGCAAGCATCGACACCGAAACGGAGCTCAAAATCCAGGACGCTTTGAAGGTGCTGCTGAAAGACAGGACTTCCTTCATGGTTGCACACCGGCTGTCAACGATCCGAAATGCCGACAACATCATTGTATTGGACCATGGCGAGATCGTGGAGGCAGGAAACCATGACCAATTAATGAAAAAACAAGGGGTCTACCGGGGCCTTGTCGAAGCGCAGTTCAGATTTTTGTAAAAAAAACATCGCAAAATCACGTTTTTTGTAAAGAAAATTGCGGAGCACTATTGCATTATTGTCCATGAACCCTGAAAATAAAGAAGAACGAGCTATATCGTCTGAGGGGGAAGGAACAAAATGTGGGGTGCTCCTTTTTCCGCTGGAGCGAAAAAAATGCTGCTGCTTGGCAGCGGCGAACTCGGAAAAGAAGTCATTATTGAGGCTCAGCGATATGGTGTGGAATGCATTGCCGTGGATCGTTATGAGCATGCGCCTGCCATGCAGGTAGCCCATCGGTCCTATTGTATCGACATGCAGGATCCTGAAGCCTTACAGTCGCTGATCCGCAAGGAGCAGCCTGATCTGATCGTCCCCGAAATCGAGGCGATCGCAACTCATGCGCTGGAAGAGCTGGAGCAGGAGGGCTTCAAGGTTGTGCCAACCGCCCGTGCTGCGCGTCTTACGATGGATCGCGAGGGGATTCGCCGGCTGGCAGCCGAACAGCTGGGACTGCCTACCGCCGCGTACCGCTTTGCCGATAACCTCGAACAGCTGCAGCATGCGGTGACTGAGCTTGGCACGCCATGTGTGGTGAAGCCGCTGATGAGCTCTTCAGGTAAGGGACAATCCGTCTGCAGGACACCGGAAGATGCGCCTGCCTGCTGGAACGCGGCTCTGGAAGGGGCGCGCGCCCGTACGACACGTGTCATCATCGAGGCTTTTGTTCCGTTTGAAAGCGAAATTACGCTTCTTACCGTACGCTCGGTAAGCGGGACAACCTTCTGTCCGCCTATCGGACATGTGCAGAAGGATGGGGATTATGTCGAATCATGGCAGCCCCATCAGATGACGGCCGAACAGCTGGAGCAGGCACAGGATATTGCACGCCGCATTACGGACGAGCTGGGAGGATACGGAATTTTCGGTGTCGAGCTGTTTCTGACAGCGGACGGTGTCGTCTTCAGCGAAGTTTCACCCCGTCCTCATGATACCGGGATGGTTACCATGGTCACACAGGATTTATCCGAATTTGCCCTGCATGTGCGGGCTATTCTCGGGCTGCCTGTACACGACGTACAGCTGCTCGCGCCGGGTGCTTCCGCCACGCTTAAAGCGGGTACCGCCGCTCAGGATTATGCGGTGGGCGGAATAGAGGAAGCGCTGAAGCTGCCTCGTACCCAGGTAAGAATATTTGGCAAGCCGGAGACGAAAGTGGGCCGGCGGATGGCTGTAGCCTTGAGCACAGCCGATGAAGTGGAGACAGCCCGTAAAATTGCAAAAGAAGCTGCTAATAAGCTTAAAGTGGAGGTTAACGTAAACCATGTCAAATAACGTTTTGGCTCCGGAGCTGACGCTTCGGACCGGTGAGCTCAGTGACTGCGAATGCGTTACAGGTTTGATGCGGGAAATCAATTATCCGATGACCTGCGCCGTTATGCGCGAACGTATGGAATCCATTGAAGCTGATCCTAATGCCTGCATTATGATGGCGGAAGTTGACGGAAAGGTGGCTGGCGCAATCGGCGTTCAGATCGTACAGAGCCATGCCTATCCCGAGCCGGCCGCACAGATCACATTGTTAATTGTCTGCAATGAACACCGCCGTGAAGGAATCGGCAGAAGGCTCGTTGCACAGGCGGAGGCGTGGGGTAAAGAGCGCGGAGGCGTGCAAATGGTAGTCACAGGCGCAAATCGTGAACGGAATGCAGTCGCACTCGATTTTTACGAACACATCGGGTTTGAAAAACATGGTTATCGACTGATCAAAAAGCTGAAATAGCAGATATAAATAGGTATGAAACTGACCCGGCACGCAAGTGGCCGGTTCTTTTTTTCTGCTGAAATTTCTTCTCTATTTACTTCCTGCAAAGGATATAATACAATACCTAAGTGATTTTTGGGAAACGCTTTCACGAAACAGCGGTTCAAGGATATTCACTTGATTCATACATAGTATGAGGATTTGAGGGATGATGCAATGTATAAGCTTATTCTGGTAGATGATGAGCAGGACGTCCGTGAGGGGCTGCTGGAGCAAATTGATTGGCAGGCACACGGCCTTGAAGTCATAGCCACGGCCGAGAACGGCCGAGAGGCATGCGAGCTTGTGGAGAAGCATCAGCCTGACGTCATCGTCACCGATATTCAGATGCCATTTATGGACGGTTTGCAGCTGGCGGAATGGGTGAGGCTTCACGCGCCGACAGCCAAAATCATTATTTTGACAGGCTTCGACGAATTCGAATACGCCCAGCGGGCCATCAAGCTGCATATCGACGAATATGTGCTTAAGCCGTTTTCGGCGGGTGAACTGGTGGATGTGCTGTTAAAGGTGAAAACCCGCATCGAAAGTGAAATTGCGGAAAAAGAAAATCTGCAGGTGCTTCAGGATCATTACAAACGGAGCTTGCCGCTGCTGCGCGAGCTTTTTCTGATTTCGCTCATGTCAAGGCGCCTGCCGCAGGCGGAAGTTTCAGAGAAGTCACGGCAGTACGGTCTGGACTTGTCAGGTGATGGCTATATGGCGTCGGTGATTTCCATTGACCGGCTCCACGGGCAGCACTGGTCCGGGGCTGATGAAAGCCATGACAGTATTTCATTGCGCAGCTCTGACAACCTGCAGCTGCAGCTATTTGCGGTGCTCAATATCGCGGATGAAATCCTAAGCAGGCGTGGCAGCGGCCTTGTGTTCATGCATCAGGATCAAATCGTGCTGCTGTCTGTCCGTCGTGGCGAAGAGAGTGAGCAATTTACCCGTAATGTCCTGAACGTACTGGATGAAATCCGGATGAGTGTCGAGAAATATTTAAAGCTTACCGTTACTATCGGAGTCGGGACTGAGTTCAGGGAAGCGGAAAATGCCTATATCTCCTATGAAAGCGCCTGTGGCGCGTTAAACTACAGATTTGTGCTTGGCAACAATCGCATTATTTTGATTGATGATGTGGAGTCGGGCAGAGCCGAGCTGCTCCGTTTTGACGACCTGAAGGAGCAGGCGCTGATCCGCACCTTGAAGGTGGGCACCGCGGCTGAGCTGGTCGAGCTGATGGATAGCCTGTTTGCCGATCTGGAGCCTTCCGTAGTATCTGTGCAGGACTACCAGGTATATCTTTTGGAAATTTTGACCGTCATTCTCAAAGTGACACGTGAGGCCGGAATCGGGATCGAGTCCGTATTCGGAGCTGCTTCCAATCCGGTTGCGGAAGTATACCGGCTGAACAACTTGCCCGAGGTAAAGCAGTGGTTTACGTATGCCTGCAATACTCTGACCCGTCTGATCTCCAGTCGCCGCGAAACGGGGTACAGCAAGCTTGTGGAGGAAGCCAAGGCGTTTATGCGCGAGCATTTTCGCGACAGCGACCTGTCCATCGCCAAGGTGTGCAGCCATCTTCATATCAGCGCAGGTTACTTCAGCAGTATTTTCAAAAAAGAGATGAAGACGACCTTTGTCGGCTACTTGATGCAGCTGCGTATGGAGGAGGCGAAGGAGCTGCTGCGTACCACTGACCTGAAGGCGTTTGAAATTGCGGAGAAAACCGGATTTTCGGATTCCAACTATTTCAGCTACTGCTTCCGGAAGACGTTCAACATGACACCTAAAGAATACCGCAACAGCTCCCGGGGAGGCTGAACCGACAGCATGAAAATAACACTTTTGGCAAGGCCGCTCGGCCGTCTTCGCGCGATGATTGGGACATTGCCGTGGAGAAGCATCCGTTTTTTAATCGGTTTGTCCTTTACATTGCTGACCGTTTTTATCGTTTTGATTGTCAGCGGTTTGCTGTACAACAAGTTTTCGAGCACTGCGGAGGAGAACGCTTATCTTAACATCCAGCAGATTATCGGGCAGGTCAGCTATAATCTGGAAATTTATGTAGAAGGCATGATGGGCATCTACGAGGTGGCCGGCGAAAGGATCGCCGCGGCAGAGGATATCTCGGACAGCAAGCTGCATGAGCAACTGTCGGCCGTGCTCGGAACGAGACAGGATGTCGTTTCCTTTGCGCTGTTTACCCCCGAGGGAGACATGGTGCTGGATATGCCGGACCGGAAGCTGCAGCGGAACACGAATCTGACTTCGCAAAGCTGGTTCGAGAGTGCGCTGCGGGGAGAGCGGAGAATGTCCTTTTCTCCTCCCCATATCCAGAATCTGTTTCCGGGACAGTACAAATGGGTTGTCTCCATGAGCGGACAGGTTGCTTACCGCCAGGGGGGAGAAATCAAGAAAGGCATCCTGCTGGTGGACGTTAATTTCAAGACGATCGACGAGCTTTCAAAAAGGGTCAGTCTGGGCAAGCGGGGCTATGTGTACATTATCGATTCACAAGGCAACATCGTATACCATCCGCAGCAGCAGCTGATATACGCCGGTTTAAAGTATGAAAACATAGAGCCGGTGCTGAGCTATTCGTATGGAAGATATATCGATCATTCAACTGGAGAGGAACGGCTCATTACCGTCAAGACGGTCAATCCAATCGGCTGGAAAATTGTCGGTGTCGCTTTTCCGGAGGAAATATTGACGACCAAGCAGGAGCTGAACAGTTTTATCGTCTGGTTTCTGGCAGAGGTCCTCATTGTGGTGCTTATATTATCCGTTCTCGTTTCGGCAAGTATATCCAAGCCGATCCAACGGTTGGAAAAAGCGGTGCGCAAAGTGGAGAAAGGGGATTTATATACGCCTATTCAAGTGCGGGGAGCGGACGAAATCGAGCAGCTATCGGGCAGTTTCAACCGGATGCTGACCCGCATCCGCGAGCTGATGGAGCAAAGCATCCGCGAGCAGGAGGCGAAGCGCAAGAGCGAGCTCGACGTGCTGCAGGCCCAGATCAATCCGCATTTTCTATACAACACCCTGAACACGGTGATCCGTCTGGCGGAGAGAGGACAAAATGACGAAGTGGTCAAAGCGATCACCTCTTTATCCAAGTTCTTTCGCATCAGTCTCAGCAAGGGAAAACAGATTATATCACTCGGGGATGAGCTGGAGCATGTGCGCCATTATCTGATTATTCAGAAGGTACGCTACAAGGAACGTTTTGATTTTGTCATTGAAGCGGATGAAGGGCTGCGGCATTTCCAGTGCCTGAAGCTGATACTGCAGCCTATCGTTGAAAACGCCATTGTACACGGCATCGAGGAGATGGCGGACAAGGGTTTTATCCGGCTCCGTACATGGGCTGACGGCGGGGATATCCTGATCACCGTCTCCGACAATGGACTGGGTATGACAGAGGGTACGCTGGAACGCATTCTGACCGGGGAGCACAGATCCGAAAAAGGCTCCGGCGTAGGAGTTGCCAATGTGCACAAGCGGATTAGGCTCTATTACGGAGACGGTTATGGTCTTCATTTTGAAAGCGAGCTGGAAGAAGGGACGACAGTCACGATCAGGATACCGGTCCTGCCGATTGAAGATGGCGCACCGGGGAGGGTTGAAGCATGAGACGCTTTAAATGGAATGTGCTGATTAGCCTTTGCCTGTTCACCGGGCTGCTGGGCGGCTGCGGAGAACAGAGTGTTGAGCCGACAGTCGGCAGTACGCCGCTGCAGATTGACATGATTGTCAAGAAGAAGGACGGTGAGTATTGGAATACGGTCAAACTGGGGGCGGAGGTTGCCGCCAAGGAGTTCAATGTAAAGCTGAACTTTCTCGGCCCTGACAGTGAAACGGATATAAAGGGGCAAATTAAATTAATGGAGGCGTCCATCAAGGCGGACCGGGATGCTATTATTCTCGCGGCAAGCGATTATATGGCTCTGGCCCAGGTAACGGACCAGGCTATCGGCATACCGGTTATCGGTATGGATTCCGAGGTAGCGTCTGCCCGTCCTGTCGCCTTTGTCGGAGCAAACAATTATGCATCCGGACAGTTGGCGGCCGAGCGGCTGACCGCACTTACCGGCCCGGAAGCGGATATCGGGATCGTCAATTTTGTAAAAGGGGCGCGTAATGCGGACCAAAGGATCGAAGGGCTGATGGATTATTTGGCGCGCTTTCCCGGCATCTCGATTGTAGAGACGGCTTACTGCGGCTCCGACCAGGAACTGGCATACCGGCAGGCTGCCGCAATGTTGAAGAGGCACCCGGAGTTGGATGCCATTGTGGGCCTCAGCGGGGAGGCGGGGCTGGGTGCCGGACGAGCGGTCCGTGAGGCCGGTCTTGTGTCGAAGGTCAAGATTGTAACGTTCGACAGCCCGCCTGCGGTGATGGAAATGCTGCAGGAGGGCACCGTGCAGGCGACGGTCATCCAAAACCCGTTCAGCAACGGCTATCTCGCCGTGAAGCAGGCGGTGGAATATATCCAGGGGATGGACGTCCCCGACCGGACGGACACGGGCACAAAGCTGATCGATTTAAACAACATGATGTGGCCGGAAAATCAAAAGCAGCTATTCCCGTTTGTCAGATGACAGTTGTATGGATAACTAAATGCTAGCTTTCTTGCAAGAAGGGGATTCGCCCCCCTCAGAGTCTTGTATCCAGAGTGAGATGGATAGCTATAGGGAGTGGTGACCGTTGCCTGATGCCTGAAGCCTCTCCATATACCCTTGCATGATTATCCCTTTTGTTCAGAATGCGAGGGGGCGGGGGTTTTTTGGAGTCTATGCGGCTGCGTCCTGATCGCAGTGTTTGAAAATAGACCCATTCGATGTTCTGAATAGCGTAACAACAGGCATTTTCGCGCCTCACTTGATCCGTTATTTTCTTTAACGCGCCTAAAGTATATTTTCGGTTCCCGGTTTGCTGTTTTTCTTAACCTGATCCAATGGGATAATGGTGCAAAGCTCTCGGATAGTGAGTTCACATGCCTTGCCACGATCTTGTAAGGGGGATTCAAATTCCTCAGTGCCCAGGGCCCCATAACATTCTTGTGAACAGGAGGCACATTTTGCTCCTGTTCTTTTTTGTGGTTTTAAGTAAGGGATCGGCTTGATGCAGCGGAGGAATCATTCGTTTGCGGAGTGTCTCTCAACAGCGCAAAGGACTATTTGCCCATGAAAATCCTCATACATTGATGAGGATTTTGATATTTTTGATGAGGATTTTGCATTACACTGGGCCCCCTTTTCAAGGATAATGAAAGCGTAAACAAAAGAGAAAGCGGCTGATAAAGCCGTCCCAGGAGGTCTAATATTTGATGAAAAAAGTTACTTTTGTACTCCTTGCAGGTGCCTTGGTCAGCGGAGCGCTGGCAGGCTGCTCTTCCGGAAGCAAATCCGGCTCAGGCGGTGGAGGAGGCGGTGATCTTCCGCAAGTGGGGGCAGCGATCTACAAATTTGACGATACATTTATGTCCGGTGTCCGCAGCGCCATCGAGAAAAATGCGGCAGGCAAAGTGGCCGTGGATATCGTGGACAGCCAAAACTCCCAGCCGACGCAAAACGATAAAGTCGATCTGTTCATCACGAAGAAGAAAAACGCTTTGATCGTGAATCCGGTGGACCGTACAGCAGCCGGCGTCATTATAGACAAAGCGAAAACAGCGGATATTCCTGTAGTATTCCTGAACCGCGAGCCGCTGCCGGAGGACATGAAGAAGTGGGATAAAGTGTATTATGTCGGCGCCAAAGCCGAAGAATCCGGAACAATGGAAGGCCAGCTGATTGCAGATTATTTCAAAAACAATCCTGAGGCGGACAAAAACGGGGACGGCGTTCTTCAGTATGTCATGCTGAAAGGCGAGCCTGGCCACCAGGATGCCGAACTGCGCACACAGTATTCTGTAAAAGCAATTGAAGATGCAGGGATCAAGGTTGAGAAGCTTGCGGAAGACACGGCGATGTGGGACCGCGTAAAAGGCCAGGAAAAAATGGCAGCCTTCCTTGGCGCTCACGGCGACAAAATCGAAGCGGTGCTGGCCAACAATGACGATATGGCATTGGGCGCAGTGGAAGCACTTAAAGCTGCAGGCTACTTCAAAGGCGACAAATACATGCCGGTTGTCGGCGTTGACGCAACCGAGCCTGCCCTGCAGGCCTTGAAGGACGGGACACTGCTCGGAACCGTGCTGAATGATGCCAGCAGCCAGGGTAAAGCAGCTGTGAATCTGTCTGAAGTGCTTGCCAAAGGTGAAACGCCTAGCAAAGACAATGTTGGCTTCGACATTACAGACAATCAATATGTTTGGATCTCCTATAAGAAAATCACCAAGGATAACATTGCCGACGCATCCGTTAAGTAACAACCGCATGGATGGAGCTTAGGGCGGGTGGTCTTCCACCCGCTCCGCTTGCATCCGGATAGGAATGAGGAGTGCTGTGCCTCTCCATTAAAGACAAATACGCAGGGGGCGTAACAGATGGCTCAACATGAGTATGTTTTGGAAATGAACGACATTACCAAGGAATTTCCCGGCGTCAAGGCCTTGGACGGTCTGACCCTGAAGGTTAGACCCGGCACGGTCCATGCCCTGATGGGTGAGAATGGAGCCGGCAAATCGACACTGATGAAATGCCTATTCGGCATTTACAAGCCTGATAGCGGAGAAATTTTGCTGAATGGCGTCAAAACGGACATCAACAATTCGAGTGATGCGTTGAAACACGGGATATCCATGATTCACCAGGAGCTTCATCCGGTGCCGCACCGGAATGTGATGGAGAACATCTGGCTGGGACGTTTTCCGACTAAGGGCATTGGACCCTTGCAGTTTGTTGATCACAAGAAAATGAAAGCAGATACGGAGGCGCTGTTTCGTCAGCTAGATATCGATCTTGAGCCTGACACTCTTGTCGGCAAACTGTCCGTATCCAAAATCCAATCGATCGAAATCGCCAAGGCGGTATCCTTCCATTCCAAAATTATCGTGATGGATGAACCGACCTCTTCCCTGACGGGCGTTGAAGTGGAGCATCTGTTCCGCATCATTCGCGACCTGCAAAAACAGGGTGTGGCAATCATATATATTTCGCACAAAATGGAAGAAATTTTGCAAATTTCGGACGATGTCACCATTATGCGTGACGGCAAAAAAATAGGCACATGGCCTGCATCCGAATTGACCACTGATTTGATCATTTCGCGCATGGTCGGCCGTGACTTGACCTCTCGTTTCCCGGAACGCGAGAATGTGCCTGGCGAAGTGGTGCTGCGTGTGAAAAATTTGACGTCGCCGCTGCCGAAATCGTTCAAGGATGTCAGCTTTGAGCTGCGCAAGGGTGAGGTGCTGGGGATTGGGGGACTGGTCGGTGCTCAACGCACGGAAGTCATTGAGGCACTATTCGGCTTGCGGGCCATCGAATCCGGAACGATCGAATTGAACGGCAAGCCTGTCAAAATCAAATCACCGGAGGATGCCAAAAAGCTGGGCATGGCGCTCCTGACCGAGGAACGGCGCGTAACGGGCATCTTCCCTGTGCTGCCGGTGCATGAGAACGCAGCGATCGCGAATCTGGGGCGGTATCAGACACCGTACTTGCTGCTGGACGAGAAGCGGAAGCGGAGCGAATCGGACAAAATGGTCGAGAAGCTGCGCACCAAGACGCCCAATACGAAGGCGCTCATCATGAATCTGTCCGGCGGCAACCAGCAAAAGGTGCTGCTTGCCCGCTGGCTGCTGACGGAGCCTGATATTCTGTTATTGGATGAGCCGACACGCGGGATCGACGTCGGGGCCAAGTTTGAAATCTACAGCATTATTTCCGATTTGGCGAAGCAAGGGAAGAGCATTATCATGATCTCCTCCGAAATGCCGGAGCTGCTGGGCATGTCCGATCGGATTATG
This sequence comes from Paenibacillus terreus, assembly GCF_042138595.1. NCBI lineage: Bacteria > Bacillati > Bacillota > Bacilli > Caryophanales > Paenibacillaceae > Paenibacillus > Paenibacillus terreus. The sequence continues at coordinate 211,971 of NZ_JBHIRX010000005.1, forward strand.
GTGATGTCGGAAGGGCGCCTTACGGGGGTTCTGGAAGGCGAACTGGCTACAGAAGAAGAGATTATGAAGCTGGCTGCCCAGCACTAGGGAGAATCAGAGGGGGAAACTGTCATTATGGATACTATAAAAATGAAGGGATTTTTGTCCCAAAACGCTATTTATATTGTGCTTCTTGTGCTTATTATCGGCATTGCCGTTTATGATCCGACCTTTCTGGCCGTAAATACGCTGCGGGACGTGCTCATTCAGTCCTCAACCCGTATCATCATCGCGCTAGGCATGGCCTTCGTCCTGATTACAGCCGGCACGGACCTGTCTGCAGGGCGGATTGTCGGTTTATCCGCCGTCATCTCGGCTTCCATGCTGCAGGTGGCCGACTATCCGCGCCGTTTCTTCCCGGATATGCCGGAGCTGAACGTTATCATTCCGATTGCGCTGGCTGTTATTATCGGCCTCGTGTGCGGTATGATCAACGGCTGGGTTGTCGCCAAGCTGAACGTTCCGCCGTTTATCGCCACACTCGGCACGATGGTTGCCGTTTACGGCTTGAACTCCCTGTATTTCGATATGGAACCGAACGTATCCCAGCCGATCGGCGGTCTGCGCCCTGATTTTACGGCCATCGGCTCCGGGTTTATCGGCACCGGGCAGTATTCGATCCCTTACATCGTCATCATTGCCATTGTCGTGGCCGTGATCGTGTGGGTCGTGTTTAACAAAACGAAGCTTGGCAAAAACATGTATGCCATCGGCGGCAACATCCAGGCTGCCAAAGTATCCGGCATCAATGTTTCCAAGAACCTGATCTGGATTTATGCGATTGCCGGCGCACTATACGGTCTGGCAGGGGTGCTGGAAGCTGCGCGTACAGGCGGCGCAACGAACAACTACGGCAATATGTATGAGCTTGACGCCATCGCGGCTTGTGTCGTGGGCGGGGTATCCACCTCCGGCGGGATCGGAACCGTGCCGGGTGTGCTTGTAGGGGTATTCATTTTCACCATTATCAACTATGGTTTGACATTTATCGGGGTCAGCCCTTACTGGCAGCTGATAATCAAGGGTCTCATCATCGTGGCTGCCATCGCCATCGATATGAGAAAATATGCAGCCAAAAAGTAAGTCTTAACTATATTACAGCAACAAGGCCGCGGTCCTGCCGCGGCTTTTTACTGTGATTTAACAGGGGGATTTCCATAAATTTGGGATAGGAAGCTCGTGTCGAATCATGTTATACTGGCACTATGTTGATGACAAGTTTGTAACCTTTTTGTAAATTTATAAATCGGGAGATGAGAACATTGAAAAATACGTGGAAAAAGATTTTGACAACAGGTACCCTGACAGCAGCGTTGTCCGCAGCATTAGTCCTGCCAGTATCAGCGGCACCTGCGCCAACGACTTCAACGGATTTGTCTTCCTATATTCAGCAATGGCTCAACAATAATGGCTATGAAGGATATACAGCGAACTGGCCACAAAGCGGACAAACCGCCTCCAAGCCAGCAGCTCCGACAAAGCCGGTGTCCAAACCAGGGACTACAACCAATAACAATGGCACTACAACCAATAATAACACAGGGAATACAACTTCCAAGCCAGCAACAGACAAGTCACAGTTTACGGCACAGGTCATTACCCTCGTAAACCAAGAACGCAGCAAAGCAGGTCTGAAGCCATTGACCAACCATACGAACCTTTCCAACATGGCGCTGGAAAAAGCGAAGGATATGAGCAAGAACAACTACTTTGATCATAACTCGCCAACCTACGGTTCGCCATTTGATATGATGAAGAAATTCGGCATTTCCTATTCTTATGCCGGCGAAAATATTGCCATGGGGCAGCAAACACCTCAGGAAGTTATGAAAGACTGGATGAACAGCCAGGGCCATCGTGAAAACATCTTGAATCCGAACTTCACAACGATTGGCGTAGGCTATTATAACGGCTACTGGGTACAAGAGTTTATCGGCAAATAATGAAATAGGAAAAAGCAGATCGGGAATACTGAAATTCCTGATCTGCTTTTTTGTGTTTTCTATAACAAAACTCCGCTTTCCGGCGCCGCGGCTGAGGGGAAATTTGCAAATCGCAAAAAGAAGCTTTATCTTTAGGTAGATTAGGGCACTCGGGAGGTATGCAAGTTGAATTCAACGAGTTGGATCTGGAGAATAACAAGCACCTTGTCCATTGCAGCCACATTGCTGCTTATATACGGTTTTGTTGCAGCCGTTGCCGGGAATCTTGTGTCGGCACCGGTGTCTCCGCCCGCAGCCGTGCCGGAAAGCGGACAGGCCCCGTCTCCAGCGGCAGGGAATGAAATCAGAGCCGTTGCGATCGGGGATTCGCTTGCAAGAGGAACAGGGGATGACTCGGGAAGCGGATTCGTGCGAAGAGCGGTTGACCTGTTGGATAAAAACGGGATGCATGCCAAGCTTATTAATAATCTGGGGATTAACGGGCTCACGACGGATGTCCTCTTGACCAGACTTGACGAGACAGGTGTACAATATGTTCTCAAGGAAGCCAACGTGATCATGCTTTCCATCGGAGGAAACGATCTGTTTGCTGGCGGACAGGCTCTCCAGAGCGGCACAGAGCCTCCGTCAGTGGATAAGCTGAGGGCAACCCTGCCCGGTGCCTCTGCGCGCCTGCAGAAGATACTGGAAAAGCTGCACACCATCAATCCGGATGCCCGGATATTGTATCTTGGTCTATACAATCCTTTCAGCGATCTGCCGGATCTGAGGGTTCCCGGCAATACCGTGGTCAGCGAATGGAATGCGGCGGCGCTCAGGATTACGAACAAGAGCGATCAAATGAGTGTCATTCCGACGTTCGACCTGTTTGAGCAAAACCTGGCTGTTTACCTTTCCTCGGACCATTTTCACCCGAACGGCGCGGGTTATCAGGCTATCGCCGAGCGGATCGTGCAGGGCTTCGGCACAGCATCACCGGGCGGGGAGGCTAACGAATGATGGACACTCATGACAGGGAAACGGTATTATCCGTACAGCATGTAAAGAAAAAAATAGGACGCCGCTGGATCATTCAGGATGTGACGTTTGATGTGTATGCAGGGGAAATTTTCGGTTTCCTCGGACCAAACGGGGCGGGCAAAACGACCACCATCCGCATGCTGGTGGATTTGATCAAGCCGACGGAGGGAACGATCAGCGTTTGCGGATACAATGTGAACCGGGACCCTGAGCGCGCGCTCACTTATGTCGGTTCAATTGTGGAAAATCCCGAAATGTACGGCTATCTCACAGGGTGGGAAAACCTGGAGCACTTTGCGCGCATGCAGTCGGGGATCGACGCGTTACGAATCCTGGAGGTCGTTAATCTCGTTCGGCTGGACCGCAGAATTCACGACAAGGTCAGTACATATTCTCTGGGCATGCGGCAGCGGCTCGGCATTGCTCAAGCGCTGCTGGGCAGACCGAAGCTGTTAATTCTTGATGAGCCAACGAACGGGCTGGACCCCAAGGGTATCAAGGAAATGCGGGCTTTCATCAGGGCGCTGGCCGAGCAGGGTATGGCCGTATTCGTATCCAGCCACCTGCTGAGCGAAATTCAGCTGCTGTGCGATCGGGTGGCCATTATCAGCCACGGCAACGTGCTTGCGGTAGGCGGAGTAAAGGAACTGGTCGCGGATCACTCGCGGCTCGCAGTCTGGCAGCTGCATCCGCGTGAGCAGGGGCTGGCAATACTCCAGGCCTCGCCGCATGTTAAGGTGCTTGAACGGCCCGACGAGCAGGTGGATGACAGTATCATAGCCTCCGCGGGTGAAGGGGCGATATTCACCGAAATGGAGGAAAGGCATATATCTGAACTGGTTGCCCTTCTCGCAGGGTCAGGCATCAAGGTGCATCGTGTAAGCCCCATCAATCCGACGCTGGAGCAGCTATTCCTGAAGATGACAGAGGGTGAAGTGCTTGAATAATATACTGCCTCTAGTGAAGAACGAGACGATCAAAATTATGAAAAGAAAAAGACTTTACATCATTCTGCTCATTTTGCTCGTCCTCGTGCCGATATTTACTTATGCCCAGCTTAAAGCTGCGGAGAGAAACCGCGAGAAATTTGGCGGCGATTGGCGGCTTGAGCTGCAGCAGGCGATCACGGACAACCAGAACTCGCTTGGCAGCGACCGGGTTCCTGAGGAATGGAAAAGGTACCGGAGTGTTTTTATTCAGCAAATGCAGTATTATTTAGAGCATGACATCAATCCCAATGAGCCGGGAGCGGTCACCTTTACCCGTGAATTTATGGACAATTCCGTAAATCTGTTCATCCCGCTGCTCATTATGGCGATCGCGTCGGATCTTGTATCCGGAGAGCGAACGACAGGCACCATCAAGATGCTGCTCACCAGGCCTGTCCGCAGGTGGAAGGTGCTGTTAAGCAAGCTGCTGTCGCTCTTTATGTTTGTTTCGCTCATTGTGGTGTCCACTTTTGCCGTGAGCTATCTCATATCCGGGCTTTTCTTCGGTTACAGCGGTTTTGGAGTCCCGATATTTACGGGCTTCCGAATCGTCGGGTCGAACGTGGATTTGTCAGCCGTACAGGCGATTCCGCAGTGGCAATACATGCTGCTGCAGTGCGGGCTGATCTGGTTTGTGAGCATGATTGTCGCCATGCTGGCGTTTATGGTTTCCGTCCTGCTTCGCAGTACGGCGGCGAGCATTGTGGTGATGATGTCGGCATTGATCGCAGGCACGATTCTGACCAACATGGCTTCTTCCTGGGAGAGCGCCAAATATCTGTTCATGGTGAATCTTGGATTGACGGATTATCTGGCTGGAAATCCTGCTCCGATCGAGGGTATGACACTGCCGTTTTCCCTGGCTGTGCTGTCAGTTTGGGGGGGATTGTCGCTGATCGTTTCATTCGCCGTCTTTACGAAACGGGATATATTGAATTAAAATGGACAAAGTATAAAGAAAACATCTGTTTGCATTTTTGGTTAAAACAAGGTCATGATTAGACAAAGGGGGAGCATGAATGGTCGACCAAATCGACTTGTTCGCCAAGGGGGCTGACGGCAACGACCGTCAGGCTTCGGATTACGGGGCGGACGACATTCAAGTTCTCGAAGGGCTTGTGGCGGTACGGAAACGGCCGGGCATGTACATCGGGAGCACCAGTTCTTCGGGACTGCATCATTTGGTATGGGAAATTGTAGACAACGCGGTTGACGAGCATCTGGCCAAATTTTGCTCCCGAATCGACATCACTATGCATAAGGACGGTTCAGTTACCGTATTGGACAACGGACGGGGCATTCCAACGGGAATGCACAAAATGGGGATACCAACCCCCCAGGTTGTTTTTACAATATTGCATGCCGGCGGCAAATTCGGCGGTTCCGGGTATAAGAAATCGGGCGGCCTGCACGGTGTAGGGGCGTCCGTAACCAACGCGCTTTCCGAGTGGCTGGAGGTGGAGATTTACCGGGAGGGCAAAATTCACCGCCAGCGTTTTGAATATTGGCAGGATGAGCAAGGGGTTGAGCATGTCGGTGAACCTGTAACCGGGCTTGAGGTGCTCGGGAATACGAACAAGACCGGCAGCAAAGTCACGTTCAAACCCGATATCCGCGTTTTCCAGAACGGCATTACTCTGAATTACGATACGCTCGCCGAGCGGCTGCAGGAAATTGCTTTCCTCAACTCAGGTCTCCGCGTTGTCCTGAAGGATGAGCGTAATGGCAGAAGCGATGAATTTTATTATGAGGGCGGAGCCAGCCAGTTTGTCGCGTTCCTGAATGAGGGCAAAGACGTTCTGCACGATGTGATTCATTTCACCGGTGAAAAGGAAGAGATCGAGGTTGAAGTGGCTATTCAGTATAATGCAGGTTATACGGAAACGCTCGCTTCCTTCGTGAACTCCATTCCGACCCGCGGCGGCGGCACGCATGAGACCGGATTCAAGACAGCCTATACGCGAGTGATGAACGATTACGCCCGCCGTACGGGCATGCTCAAGGAAAAAGAAAAAAATCTGGAGGGCAACGACCTGCGCGAAGGCATGATGGCCGTCATCAGCGTGAAAATGTCTGAGGTGGAATTTGTCGGACAGACCAAGGATCAGCTGGGGAGCGCATCGGCGCGCAGTGCCGTGGATGCGATTGTGGCCGAGAACATGCAGCGTTTTCTGGAGGAAAACCCGCAGGTGGCGCAAACCTTGATCAAGAAATCGATTCAGGCCTCCAAGGCGCGTGAAGCGGCAAGAAAAGCACGGGATGAAATGCGTTCGGGCAAAAAGCGCAGCGAGAGCTCCAACCTGAACGGCAAACTGTCTCCTGCGCAGTCCAAGGACTTTACGCGCAACGAGCTGTTTATCGTCGAAGGAGACTCGGCGGGAGGCTCTGCCAAGCAGGGACGGGATTCCAAGATTCAGGCCATTCTGCCGCTGAAGGGCAAACCGATGAATCCCGAGAAAGCGAAGCTGGCCGATATTCTGAAGAATGAGGAGTATCGTGCCATCACTTCCGCCATCGGTGCGGGGATCGGTACAGAATTCACCGTCGATGACAGCAATTATTCGAAAATTATCATCATGACAGACGCGGATACGGACGGCGCTCATATTCAAGTGCTTCTGCTTACGTTCTTCTACCGCTATATGAAGCCGCTGATCGATGCCGGTAAAGTCTATATCGCACAGCCGCCGCTTTACAAAATCACCCGTAAATCAGGCAAGCTGGAAACGGTCAGATATGCCTGGAGCGACGAGCAGCTGCAGAATTACCTTAAGGAATTCGGGAAGAATTTCGAGCTGCAGCGGTACAAAGGACTTGGCGAAATGAATCCGGAGCAGCTGTGGGAGACGACGATGAATCCGGAGACGCGCATTCTTTTGCAGGTGCAGATCGAGGATGCGGCCAAGGCTGAGCGCAGAGTGTCAACATTGATGGGCGACAAGGTCGATCCGCGCAAAAGATGGATTGTCGAAAATGTGGATTTTACCGAATATGAAGAGTAAACGACATGTTTGCAAAAAAAAGGCGGGCGGTTTTTCAGCCTGCCCCGCCGCCTTTCACGCTACAGGCGGCGTTTTTTGCTTAGATGATTAACGGTTATTTTTAAAAAGAGGTGCTTAGATGAGCTTATCAGAACAGTTTTTGCCAGCTTTTCTGGAAGAGGTTGTCGGCGACCGCTTTGGCCGATATTCCAAATATATTATTCAGGACCGCGCCATTCCTGATGTACGCGATGGTCTGAAGCCTGTGCAGCGCCGCATTTTGTACGCTATGTACGATTCGGGCAACACGCCGGATAAACCGTACCGGAAATCGGCCAAGACCGTCGGCGACGTGATGGGGAATTATCATCCGCACGGCGACTCGTCCATTTACGAAGGAATGGTCCGCATGGCTCAGCCTTGGAAAATGGGACATGTCCTGATCGACGGGCATGGCAACTGGGGTTCTGTGGATGATGATCCGGCAGCGGCGATGCGTTATACGGAAGCAAGGCTTTCACCGATCGCGATGGAAATGCTGCGCGATATCGAGAAGCGCACGGTTCTGTTCAAGGACAATTTCGACAATACGGCCAAGGAGCCGGTCGTCCTGCCTTCACGCTATCCGAATCTGCTGGTCAACGGCGTCAGCGGTATTTCCTCCGGCTTTGCCACTGAAATTCCGACTCATAATCTGCGCGAGGTAATCGATGCCTGCATCGCCGTGATGGAGAAGCCTTCCATCGAGCTGGAAGAGATCATGACCTTTATCAAAGGTCCCGACTTCCCGACAGGCGGCTTGATTATGGGCGGGGAAGGCATTCTGGACGCGTACAGAACAGGCAAAGGGCGTATCTATATCCGCTCGAAGACGGAGATAGAATCGCTGCGGGGCGGCAAGCAGCAGATTGTCATTACGGAAATTCCTTATCAGGTGGTCAAATCCCGGCTGGTGACAGCCATGGAAAATATCCGCCTGGAGAAAAAGGTGGAGGGCATCGCCGAGGTTCGTGACGAAAGCGGCCGCGAAGGGCTGCGCATTGTCGTTGAACTGAAGAAAGACGCCGATGCGGAAGGAATCCTGGCTTATCTTTTGAAGAAAACGGATCTGCAGGTGGCCTACAACTTCAATATGGTGGCTATCGTGAACAAGGCGCCTCATCAGCTGGGGCTGAAACCGATTCTGGAAGCCTACATTGCGCATCAGCGCGAAGTTGTGACTTTCCGCACCCAATTCGAGCTGGAGAAGGCGGAGGACCGTGCTCATGTGCTTGAGGGCCTGGTTAAAGCGCTTAATATTCTGGATGAGGTCATCGCAGCAATCAAGGCATCCAAGAACCGTCAGGATGCACAGAACAATTTGCAGTGGATGTTCGGCTTCAGTGAGCGCCAGGCGGATTCTATCCTAACCCTGCAGCTGTACCGTTTGACCAATCTGGAGATTACTTCCCTGGAGAAAGAGCTGGCTGATATTCAAAAGAAAATTGCCCAGCTGCGTTCCATTCTGGAGAGCGACCGCAAGCTGATCAATGTTATCCGCAAGGAGCTGCTCGAAATCCGCGAGCGATTCGGCATCGACCGCCGCTCCGCCATTCAGGAGGAAGTGGAAGAAATCAAGGTGAACCTTGAGGTCATGGTTAGTTCCGAGGATGTGCTCGTGACTCTGTCCAAACAGGGGTATGTCAAACGGACCAGCTTGCTGTCCTTTACCCGCTCCGGTGGGGAACGCTACGGCTCCGGCGTCAGGGAAGGCGACTATGTGACAGAGCTGCTGGATGTGAACACTCTGGATTCGCTGCTCGTCTTTACCCAAAGGGGACAGTACTTCCTGCTGCCCGTGCATCAGATCCCTGAATACAAGTGGAAGGAGCCGGGTACGGCGATTGTCAATGTTATTCCTTTATCCAAGGAAGACCGGATTGTCAGCATCATCCCGGTGAAGAGCATGGAAGAAGAGGGCAAAAGTCTTGTATTTGTCACCCGCAAAGGACAGGTCAAACGTACGGAACTGAAGGATTATGCGACCAAGCGCTCCAGTGCGGTGGCTGCGGCTAAGGTGGCTGCAGACGACGAAGTGCTGTCGGTCACGCTGAGTGACAATTCGCGTGATCTGCTGCTTGTCACCCGTGCCGGAATGAGCATTCGCTTCCGTGAGAACGAGGTGAACGCGATGGGACGTGTGTCAGCGGGTGTCCGTGGTATCCAGGTGGCGGACGAAGACGAAGTCATCGCCGCACTTTGGGTTCAGGAAGATGAAGGAGAGATTCTCGTCGTGTCTGATCTCGGATACGGAAAGAGATCGCTGTTGCTTGATTATCCGGCTCAGGGGCGGGGCGGCAAAGGCATTGCCACCTTTGAATTCAAGGAAGGGAAGCGGGTGCGCCCGAACGGTTCCAGGCTGGTGGCCGCTTTCCACGTTACGGAGGCCGTGCAGGTGAGCGTCGTTACCACCGAAGGGCAAGTCCTGTCCTTCCTCTCCGAGAAAGCGCCATTAATGGATCGCAAGGATACGGGCAAACTGCTCGTTACGTTAGAGAAGAAGGACCTTGTCGCGGACGTACTGCTTCGTCCTGAGCCGCAGAGCTCGTCAGAGGTTGAGTAGGGGGCGTACCCGGAGTTAGGCGTACCCGGATTGTCCTTCCGATCGCTGTTGTCCCCGGATTTCCTGATTGAATAGGCAGTGGAAGAAATCCGGGGACAAAGGCGAACGCTCCGCTTCTTCAGGACAATTCCGGGTACTTTGCAGGGTAGTGTTCCTTGAATGCTTCGCTTGTTCAAGGGGATGTTTGGTTTGCTGATTCGAAGATGAAAAGAATATTGCTTCGCAAAGGTCGAGAACGGTGGTGTACCTATCTCGACCTTTTTTTTATTAAATCAGGAATTGCTTGAGATTGGTGTTGCCTTACGGTTCTTTACGTAGGTATAAGCACTAGCAGCGGAAAGGGTGAAGCAACTGGCGGAAAAGCAATAGCCTTCGGCGTTGGCGCCGACTTTCCTCTCTAAAAATGGCTCAACCTGAAAGAATGCTTCACAACTAGCCATTGGAACGAGGCATCGTCATCCTTTCACGCTAACGGACTCGAGTGCTCTTATTTGCCCCAAAAGCGAAATATCAGTGTTTTAACGGACTAGGGAGATCTTATTTACCCCAAAATGCCCCAAAACATTCGCTTAAATGCTAAATAAAGGCTATGGGGTCCGTTGACATTCCACAAACGTTTGTTTTCGCCGAAATAGCAGCATTACAGTCCGTCAGGACGATTTTGTACTACGTCCGGTCTTGTTAAAATACGATCTCGTTTTTGGTTCAGAGTAATAATTGAAATTTAAGGATATTGAAGGAAATTAATACTTAAAACTTCTCAAGATCGTCTCAGGATATATCTCCAGAAGTATCTCTGAATCGTCTCAAGAGCATCGCAGAATCCTTTAGGAATTCCGCTTCGGACTTTCGCTTATTGTCGGGCTCTGTCTGTCAGGATGGCAAGGTTTTTAATGACCACTGTCGAAATGCAGCATACCCCATGGGTGTATGTATGACTTATTTCCTGTTTTGGCTTTCTTAAGGAGAACAGGGCAGGAAAAGCAGGTGTCACGGCGAAATTTAACAGCATGAATAAGTTGCATTTACGACGTGCGTATAGTTGACTGCTGAGAGGAGATGAAAGAATGCAAACGTCTGAATTTGCCAAGCTGTGGTTTAAGCTAACCAAAGACTATAAAGCATATATGGAACAGAACTTGGCACCCTCGTTGACCGAGTCCCAGTTGACGGTACTGGAAGTGCTTAGGGAGAACGGCCGGATGAAGCCCTCCCAGCTGATCCCGTTCCTTGCCACGACACCCGCCGCAGTTACCATGCTGCTGGACAGGATGGAGAAGAACGAGCTTGTCACCCGTATAAGGGATCAGGAGGACCGCAGAATCGTGTGGATCTTGATCACGGACCGCGGCAAGGAGGAAGCAGACCGGGGCATTCAAATTCGCAATGATTTTTTGTCTGCAGCGCTCGGCCGAATCTCCATTCATAACCAGAATCTGCTCGTTTATTTATTGGGCAAAATTACAGCGGCCGGACAAGCATAAGAAAAACGTCTATCGATGTATATTCACAGAAGCCAGACCGCGCTTAGCGGTAGTTTTTCTTGCGATTCCAGGCAGCTTATACATTCTAGAATCTTAATAAAGGATAAAATCAGACAGTTTATTTCTGGCTTTCAGAAAACTGTCTTTTATTTTTGCTAATTTACAGAAAAAAGAGCATGTTATGTTGACTATTACATAAATGAAGGTTTAAACTATATAGATATAGTTATAATAATTCGCATACGAATGATTATAATGCTAATAGAAATGAAGGAGGCTTGGGCATTGGACGATAAGCATGAGATCTATCGCATCGTTCAATCATTCAGACAGGTTAACAAGGCCCTGTTTCAGGTGTTTTGGCACAGTGATCTGCAATTGGAGTTAACGTCTGTCCAATATCTCGTACTGTCTATTCTTCATGAGCGGCCAGACATCGGTCTCGCCGAGCTGGCAAAACTGGCCAACATGGGAAGCAGTACGATGAGCGGCGTTGTGGAGCGGCTGTGCAAGGGAGGATATATTACCCGTGCCCGTCTCATGAATGACCGGAGGTCGTTAACATTGAAATTGACTGCTGAGGGAGAAGCCGTCCGGGAACGCATCGATACACTCTGGATGGAGCGAGTTTCAAGCATATTGGAGATTCCGAGGGCGGATCTTGATTTTACATTGCAGGTTCATCAGCAAATCGTACAGAAGCTTCAAGAGAAAGGAATGACACAACGTGAACAATCCCCAAACTGCTGATACAGCTGAAATACGAAAAGCACCAATCGTAGCCGCACTGCTGCTTGGCGCATTTGTAGGTTTACTGAATCAGACGTTAATCAACATCGCATTACCGAAAATGATGGCTGATCTGGTCATCGAGCCGTCGACAGCCCAGTGGCTGACAACCGGCTTTATGCTGGTCAACGGTGTGCTGATTCCGGTGACCGCTTTTCTGATCGCCAGGTTCAGCACCAGACAGCTCTTTTTAAGCTCCATGATTTTATTTAGCATCGGAACGCTGCTGTGTGCCGTTGCTCCTAACTTTACTGTTGTTTTGCTGGGAAGACTGATTCAAGCCGCCGGGGCCGGTATTACGATGCCTCTGATGACCGTCGTGTTTCTGAATATTTTCCCCATCGAGAAACGGGGACAGGCGATGGGTATGATGGGTATCGCCATGACCTTTGCCCCGGCCGTTGGTCCGACGCTTTCCGGATATATTGTCGAGCATTATGACTGGCGCGTACTCTTCTGGATTATCCTGCCAATCGCGGTGCTCGCTACGTTAATCGGCGCATTTTTTCTGAAAAATGTGACGAAATTGTCCAATCCGAAACTGGACATTCCGGCAATCATTTTGTCCACACTGGGTTTTGGCGGTCTGCTGTACGGTTTCAGTGAGGCAGCCAACGCTGGCTGGAGCAGCCCGGTTGTGCTCGCAACACTCGCCATTGGCGCCATTGCCCTGGTACTGTTCATTATTCGTGAGTTTAAAAGCGATGAGCCGATGCTGGAATTCCGTATTTTTAATTACAATATGTACAGTCTGACCATCATTATTAACGTGATTGTCACCATGGCTTTGTATGCGGGCATGATCCTGCTGCCGCTTTATCTGCAAAACATTCGCGGCTTTACCCCCATGCAGTCGGGTCTGCTGCTGCTGCCCGGGGCGATTCTGATGGGCATCATGTCCCCGATAACAGGAACGATCTTTGATAAAATTGGAGCCCGCTGGCTGACCGTCATCGGCTTAGCCATTATGAGCATCACGACCTGGGAGTTTACACGGCTTACTGAAACCACATCGTTTATGGAGCTGATGATCATCTATACGGCCCGCATGTTCGGCATGTCGATGATTATGATGCCGATCCAGACGGCGGGGCTGAACCAGCTTCCTCAGCATTTGAACGCCCATGGTACGGCGATGAGCAATACGCTGCGCATGATTTCAGGCTCGATCGGGACGGCGCTGCTCGTAACGGTCATGACGATGAAAACGCAGAGCCGTACGCAGGAACTGGCCGCCGCCCAAGGGGTATCCATGACGGACAGCGCAGGCCTGGCGGGCATCACCAACCATGCCATGACCTACGGCATCAATTATGCGTTCATGATTGCCACAGGCATGAGCATTGCCGCCCTGATCCTGTCATTCTTTATTCAAAATACAAACCCGCAGAAGCAGCGTGAAGTGGTGGAGAAAAAGAGACGCACGGCTGTTTCTTCGTAAATAAAAATCTATACAATACAAAAACCCTGCATTAGGCTGCAGGGTTTTTGTATTCGGTAAGAGCAAATCAAAATCCTTAGCAACAACAAAACTTGAAATTTCCCGTACTGACAGGGGAAGCTGTGTCCGTACTTTTATTGACATGCCACCCTTAATAAAATAAAATGAATTTACGTTCAATTCATTTTATGAGGGAGAAATCGCAATGCCTCGCACAAAGGAACAGAACGACCAAATGTCGGCGGCAACAAGAAAAAAAATCGAAACCGCCGGTCTAGCATGTTTTGTCCAAAAGGGCTTTGCCTTAACCAGCATGAAGGATATCGCGAAAGCCGCGGGCATTAGCACAGGCCTGATTTATCGGCATTTTGCCTCCAAGCAGGAGCTGTTCACCCAATTGGTTGACAATACGATGATGGAAATGGCGGAAACCATTCGGTTTCTCGATTCTGATGGGAACCCTTCCCGGACATTGACTCAGGTGACGTCCGGCCTGCTTAAGGATATTCAAGGGAATGAGCCGATTTCGCAATATTTTATACTGATGACCCGCTCGCTGCTGGCGCTGGAGCCTTTGCCGCAAATGTCGGAGCTGAAAAAGATCGATCTGCTGCTGTTCCAACAGACCGCCCGCTTAATTGAAGAAGGGCAAAAGCTGGGGGAATTTAGGCAAGGGGATCCTTATCAATTGTCGCTCTTCTTCTTTTCCGTGATTCAGGGGGTTGCTGATATGAAGCTGTTTATGGGAGATCGTTTCATGGTGCCCCCGGTCGAGGATGTGATGGCTTTTCTGTATTCATAATGTGACGTTACAAAAACTAAGGAGATCAACGTATGGCAGAATGGTATAAACTTGACCACGCCGGGAAGCTGTTCCCGGCAGTTGCGGGTCAGGAGAATTCCTCAACTTTTCGGTTGTCAATGATACTCACAAGTCCCGTAAATCCGTCGCTCTTGCAGCAGGCTTTGGACGGGGTGATTAAGAGGTATCCACTCTTGAAGATGGAACTGAGCAATGGACTTTTTTGGAAGTTCCTGCGCGAGAAAGAGACGCCTCTGACGATCGAACCGGAAACGACCTATCCCTGTGCGCCAGTAACGCTTTCGGATAAGAACGGAAGTCTGGTAAAAGTTTTATATTACGGCAACAAAGTCAGCGTGGAGATTTTTCATGCACTGACAGACGGAGGAGGGGCGCTTGAGTTTCTCAAAACCTTGGTATTCCAATATTTATATCTGAGCGGTGAGAGCATTGAGGACAAGGAAGGTCTGATTTTACCCCCTGCGTCATTTGCCCGTTATGCTGAAGAACAGGACAGCTTTAAAGCCCATTACGCTTCTGCCTCATCAGAAACGGAAATCAGGGCATCGGAAGCCCTGCAGATTCCAGGTACACGTTTTACGCCTTATGGACACAATGTGATACACGGAATGATCCACGCTTCCCGGCTGAATGCGGTTGCCAAGGAGAAGGGCGTAACTCTCACGGCATATCTGACGGCGATTCTGATCATGGCGGTTCATGCTTCCACATTGCCTTTCAATAACGAGAAGTTGCCCATTGTAATATGCATACCGGTGAATCTGCGAAAAATATTCCCTTCCAGCAGTCTGAGGAACTTTTTTGCAGTGATTAACATTGGTGTAGAGATGAATGAAGACATGACATTCGAGCAAGTGCTCGAAATCGTACATGCACAGATGAAAGAAAAAACAACCAAGCCCTATTTAAGTCAAGTAATGGCCGGCAGCATGAAATACGAGAAAAATCTTTTATCCAGATTTACACCGCTCAAGCTGAAGAACTTGGCGATCCGATATGGCTTCGACCATTACGGTGAAGAAGTCAAAACGCTTACGCTTACCAATCTGGGCAGAATCGCTATTCCTTCCAGTATGTCAGCGCATGTAGAGGCCATGGAGGCCACGTTGTACCCAACAGCTAAAAGCCCGATAAATTGTGCTGTATGCTCCATCAATGAGGAGCTCACGATCACCTTTGCACGCAATATTGTCGAAAGCGATGTGATCATGCATTTTTTTCGCCAGCTCGCCATTCTAAGCGGATTGGACTTGAGGATTGTCAGCAATGATTGGGGGATGGGAGCATGAAGTGTATGAGCTGTGGCGTATCCGTAGATCCGGCGCATGCCGCATGTCCCTTATGCCGAAGAAACTTAAGTGGCAGGGGGGCAGCACAAACAGCCGGCAATCGCTGGTACCCTGTTTATACATTTACACAAGAGCAGCGAGTCAGCAATCTTTTTTCCAAGTGGCTTGCCTTTATCGTGCTGGTTGTTATCAGTCTCTCCATCCTCATCAACGCGCTGGGAAAAAGCGATGTCTGGTGGTGTCTGTATGTGATCCCCTGTGTATTGTACGTCTGGCTGTTCATAAGACATACTTTGATATCACGATCACACATGGGCGCCAAAGTTATCGTTCAATTGCTCGGGCTGTCGGGTATGCTATTGTGGATCAATGTGGCGGCAGGCACGAGTAACTGGTCAACAGGATATGTCATTCCGTTCCTGATGATGGCTGCAACCTTCGTGGTTACCATTATGTGCAGTATGTGGTGGCGGGAGTTCACAGGATACTTGTTAACTCTGATTCTCCTTTGTTTTGTCCCTTTGCTGTTATATGCCGTAGGCATGTCACAAGTATTATGGACAGCTATTGCGGCCGGGCTGTATGCCCTGTTAACACTTTTCGGGATGTGGATGCTCACAGACAAGGGATTCCGTAAGGAAATGAAGCGCAGATTGCATTTTTAACAGAAGGCAAGAACAGTGAGCTAATTTGAAGTGACGGACGGCACTCGAAGTGCGAACTGGTTATAGGGTTCCGGAATTTACTCGGCTGTCAAAGACAAAAGCTTACGTCTTTAGCAGCCGATATTTTATTTGTTAGTGAGCCTCTTCATAAACCGCCTCCGGCCATTCACTCCACGGAAATTGACGAGGCGGGAGCGATCGGAACAACAGAGGCTCCTTGCTGACAGGGTGGGGAGCGCCAGCCAGCAGGGACCAAAGAGCGAGCTGCTGGCCAGGACGGTTCACCTGAGCACCGTATTTCTGATCCCCATACAGGGGACAGCCGATGCTTTGCATTTGCACGCGGATTTGATGGGGCCGGCCAGTGTGCAATTCAACCAGAATCAAGCTTAGTCCGTTTTTTTCTCCCACAACTCTGTATTCAAGCAAGGCTTGCTTGGCTCCCGGCGTGCCTGGCTTCACTGTCTGCACTGTATTGGTGCGCGGGTCTTTGAGCAGGTAATGCTCAAGCCGGCCGCTCTGCCCTCTAGGGGAGCCGTGCACTACGGCTGCGTACAGCTTGCGGAAGCTGCGGCTGCGGACGGCCTCGGACAGCCTGGATGCGGCTTTGGACGTTTTGGCGAAGATCATGGCGCCGCCAACAGGCCTGTCCAGTCTGTGGATCAACCCCAAAAACACGTTTCCAGGCTTCTGATGCCTGATCTTCAAATCCTGCTTCAGCAGGGTCAGCAGGTCGGGATCTCCGCTCGCATCCTCCTGAGTAGGAACGTTGACTGGTTTTGCAACCGCCAGCACATGGTTGTCCTCATACAATACCTTGATCCCGGATTCCTCGTTTGGAACAAGTGGCATGGGGATTACGCCTCCCAGCGTCCGAGAATGCCGCAGGGCAGAATGAGCCCGGAGCGGGTAATCGGCAGCCCGATTTCGCCGGCAGTGATACTGCCGCCATATCTTGGCTGCATGGTCATGCTGAGCATATTTTTCAATACGGTAGGCGAAATGCCGGTCGTATAGGAGTTGATCAGCAAAAATAAAGGGTTGTCCGATACGATGCTCATGCACGATTCCAGGAAAGGATAGAGGCTCTGCTCCAGCTTCCACGTTTCGCCGCTGGGTCCGCGGCCGTAGGAAGGCGGGTCCATAATGATAGCATCGTATTTGTTGCCGCGCCGCTGTTCCCGCTGCACGAATTTGAATACATCGTCAGTTATAAAACGCACTGGTCTGTCGGCAAGACCGGACAGCTGCACATTCTCCTTGGCCCACTGCACCATGCCTTTGGCCGCATCGACATGAACGACACTTGCTCCGGCATAAGCGGCTGCAACCGTCGCTCCGCCTGTATAAGCGAACAGATTCAGCACCGAGATCGGTCTGCCTGCCCCAGCGATCTTATCCATCATCCAGCTCCAGTTGGCCGCCTGCTCAGGGAAGAGGCCGGTATGCTTAAAACTGGTTGGGCGAATATGGAACTTAAGGTTTTCATAGCTGATCGCCCAGCGCTCGGGTACAGGCTTCTTCATCTCCCAGCTGCCGCCGCCGGACGAGCTGCGATGGTAATGGCCGTGTGTGCTGCGCCATTCCGCCGTTTCCTTGGTCAAAGGCCAAATGATTTGCGGATCAGGGCGCCGCAAAATTACCTCTCCCCAGCGTTCGAGCTTTTCACCGCCACCGGTATCAATCACTTCATAATCTTTCCACTTGTCAGCTACATACATGTCATAATCCATCCTTCAAAAAGTCGTATGCACACTATTGTACACAATTGCAGCTTGCGCCGCCAGCAGGGAGGGGATGCGAACTCCTGGAGCAGCAGGTAAAATGAAAGGTGGCTGTATCGTTTATATACGGCAGATTTTTATTTTTGCGAATTTATTTGACAATGAGAATCATTATCATTTATATTCAAGTTAACAAGATGATAGTAAAGCGAGGGATTCATTTTGGCCAAGATTTTGATTGCTTACGCGTCGATGACGGGAAATACCGAAGAAATTGCCGAATTGATCGCTGAAGGCATCAGGCAAACAGGGCATACGGCGGTGCTTAAGGAAGCTTATGAATGCAATGCGGCGGAGCTGCTTGAATATGACGGATACCTGCTTGGAGTCTATACCTGGGGCGACGGCGAACTGCCCGATGAGTTTCTTGATTTCTATGAGGAACTGGACGAGCTTGAGCTGGAGGGGACTAAAACGGCGGTTTTTGGCAGCGGGGATACGTCCTATGCGCAATTTTGCGGTGCAGTCGACGTGCTGGAGCAGAAGTTGAAGGAGCGGGGGGCGTTATTGGTGCAGGACAGCCTTAAGATAGAATTTAATCCGCAGGATGCGGAAAAGGAAACATGCCGTGAGTTCGGCCGCAGGTTTTTGCAGGTTGGTATTACGGTATCCTGAGGAAAGGACCGATGCGTGATGGGAGAAGAGCAGCGCAGCAGTTCCATGCCTGTGCTTTACGATTATCAAATTGAAAATATGTGGGGCCCCCGAAAGCTTGAGCAATCCCACAGAAGCGATAAGCGGAAGCCGGGCATGCGCTGGCGGGAACATGTGCTGTATGCGGTCAGCCATGCTTTGCATGAATACTACAGCACCCCGTATGAGGTCAGAACTGAAATCCCTGTGCAGTACATACTTGAAAAGTGGTGGCCGAAGCAGCATGCAGGCTTTGAATCCTGTTCCCATTATTGGGAGGTTAAAGACAAGGTGACCGGCGGGATCTCCAAAATCGGGGCGTCTAACCGGCAGTTCCGTGAGCCCGCCATATTGTTCGAGCAGTTTCAGATTCCGGCAGCAGAGCTGAACGTGGAGCTATCGGTGATCATACAGGCAGCCTGGATGATGGGACAGCAGTCCGATTCACTGCTTATTCAGAAATACATGGTTTCTTATGACCCTTATTTAATAAACACATATATGCATCTCATTACCGTGTTCAGCCATTACGCCTTTGGTTATGTACCCGAAATGATTGAATTCTACTGCCTGCTGGAAGGCAAGAAGGTGTCTTATGTGATCGGCCCGTCCTCATTGGGCAGATCAATGGATTATGTCACGCTGCTGCGTGACTCTATGCAGGAATCAGGCCATGCGTCAGAGGGGTGTCTCTGCCCTGGCTGTGCGGATCGGCATCAGAGCAATCTGCTTCCACGAACAGAGAAAAAGAACGGCAGACTCTACACTTCTTAGTGCTAAAAATGTATTAATGACGCCCCAAAAGTTCTATGCTTTCGGGCGTCTTTTTGCGTGCTGAAAGCGGTGAATTTTCCGAAATAGGCCCAAAGAACTACTTGCCAATTTGATAATTTTAACTATAATTAATTTTTGTGAGCTTACATATGAAACTTTTTAAATATAATTCATTACATTAGTTGTTGATCGCTTTTGTATTGCTAAGCGCATGGCTTAAAAGTCATGCTTTTCTTTATTCAGCATATTTGTATCCATTGATTTGACCGCGTATATTTTAAATTTAAAATATTAGCGTTAAATAATAATTTTTTAAGTAACAGGGGTGGAAGAAGTGAGTAAGAAGACTGTACTGCCGATTCTCATTGTAATTTTAATCTTAAGCGGTGGCTCGCTTGGCTATTATTACTGGTATCAAGGAAGCCATTTTGTTACCAGTGACGATGCCCGCATTACGGTGGACCAGTATAAGGTAATGCCTCAGATTACAGGAGAGATTACCCATATCGATGTGGAAGAAGGCGATGTGCTCAAGCAAAATGAGCCGGTGGCCGAACAGGACGTTGCGAATCTTGATGCCTCTTCCGTCAGCAAGTCGGTCATGCGGGCGCCAATCGACGGCACTGTGATCAAGGTGTATTCCAAAGTGCATGAGATCGGATCACCGAGCGCCGCTGTTGCGGTTATGGCAGATCTGAACAGCGCTTATGTAACGACCAACATTGAAGAAACCGACATCAGCCGGGTGAAGCCGGGACAGCTGGTGGATATTACGCTTGATGCCGCGAGTGACCGGACTATCCAGGGCAAGGTGCGCAAGGTGGGGCAGGCCTCCAACTCGGTATTCGCTGCCATTGCCGCCACGAATACAAGCGGAAACTTCAATAAAGTGACCCAACGTATCCCCGTGGAAATCGTGCTTAACTCGCCGGAGGACCTGCAACTGATTCCGGGAACCAACGTGGAAGTTAAAATTCATACCAAATAAAAGGGGGGAGTCGATGTGTCTTCCACAGATACTGCCGCTGCTCCTTCCACAGGCTCGGTCAGAGAACGCTGGCTTGCCTTTTTAGCGATTATCCTGGGGGCGTTTGTCGCCATTCTCAACAACAGTCTGATCAACGTGGCCATCCCGAGTCTGACCACAGACCTCGGCTCGACCACGACGAAGATTCAATGGGTTATCACGGGATATACGCTCGCATCCGGAGTGATCGTCCCGATTACAGGTTTTATGGAGCAGCGCATCGGTTATAAAAAGTTTCTCATATTAGCGCTTAGCGTTTTTTCGCTTGGTACTGCGATTTGTATTTTCGCCTGGAACGATTCTTCGCTGATTGCCGCACGGATCATTGCCGGCTTGGGTGGCGGTGTCATTATGCCGCTTAGTATGACGATTGTGTACAAAATCATGCCGCGGGAGCAAATCGGTATGGCGCTCGGGATCTGGGGGATTTCCGCGATGGCGGCGCCGGCCATTGGCCCGACACTCAGTGGTTATTTGATCGAATGGTTCAATTGGCGTTTTCTGTTTATCATCAGTCTTCCGTTTGCTTTGTTTGCGATACTGATGGTCATTGTTTTGATCAAGGAACCGCCTAAAGGGGAACCGCGAAAATTTGATTTGCCCGGTTTTTTACTGGCGGCGACATGTGCAGGCACTCTGCTGTACGCGTTGTCGAACGGTTCATCCGACGGCTGGACTTCATTTAAAATTGTAGGATTGTTTTTCATTGCATTCTGGGCGCTGGTGTTCCTTATTTACGTTGAAGCCGGCAAAGACAATGCGGTGATCGAAATTTCCTTGTTTAAAAACTACAGATATACGATCAGCGTTATTGCTTCCAGTCTTGTGATGATGGGGATGTATGGCGGGATGTTCCTTACGCCGCTGTTTTTGCAAAATATCCAGTCCGTGTCTCCCATAGACACCGGTATTCTGCTCATTCCGCAGGCGCTCGCAATGGCCGTCATGATGCCGATCGCGGGCAAGCTGTTCGATAAATTCGGAATTGTGCCCTTGGGACTGGTCGGTCTTACGCTGACCAGCTTTATGACATATCATCTGCACCAGCTCACTCCGGACACGCCTCACCAGTGGCTGGAAATCGTAATGGCTTTGCGCGGCCTCGGAATCGGAATCTGTATGATGCCATTATCCACGGTCGGCATGAACG
This sequence comes from Paenibacillus terreus, assembly GCF_042138595.1. Taxonomy (NCBI): domain Bacteria; kingdom Bacillati; phylum Bacillota; class Bacilli; order Caryophanales; family Paenibacillaceae; genus Paenibacillus; species Paenibacillus terreus. Next base: position 233,404 of record NZ_JBHIRX010000005.1, read on the forward strand.
CAGTGCCGCCAAACAAGGTGGGCAATGCCTCCACGGCATCGAATCTGGTGCGGACGGTAGCGGCTTCGATGGCAATTGCGGTATTCACTTCCATTATGCAAAGCCGGACGGCCATGCATTCCCAGCATATTGCTGAATCGATTACGCCTGATTCTGCCAGATCATTCCAGGCACTGCTCGGCAGCTCCTGGCAGTCTACGGTTTCCGGTCTAATATCGCTGGATGCTTATTCGCGAGGCATCGGAGACACCTTTCTGGTATCCTCGGTACCGCTGTTCTGTTCCATTCCGCTTATTTTCCTGTTTATCAGACGGAAGAAAGCGGAGAAGGAAGCTGCAGCAAGCGAGTAATGGCAAGGCAAGGCAGACAATCGTGATGCGCCCTCATTAAAATGATAGAAAGAAAGGGAACAAAATGAAGATAACAAAATTGGAAACTACGTTAGCCGCGGTTCTGCTCGGAACAGCTGTGTTAGCCGGCTGCTCGGGCAGCGGAGGAGCGGCTCAGGAAATGGTTGTGCCGGTGAAGGTAAGTCAGGCCCAGGAGGGCATTTTAGGTGAAGGCAAAATTTATACCGGGGTGGTTACTCCGGCCGAGACGGTCAACATCGTTCCGAAGATCGCGGGCAAGGTTATGGAGCTTCCGGTAGATGTCGGCACAGAGGTGAAAAAAGGCCAGGTGCTGTTCAAGCTGGAGGACAACGATCTCCGCAATAATCTGGCCAAAGCCAAGGCTGCGGTCTCCGCTGCCCAAGCCGCTGTCGGCACGGCGGAAGCTTCTCACGAGTCCGGCGTCGTATCGGCAACCTCCGGTATTGTCAGCTCGAAGAACGGCGTCATCTCTTCCAAAAGCGCCATTAACCAGGCGCAGGGAAGCGTAAATCAGGCGAAAACGGCCGTGGAGCAGGCGAAGAACGGCCTATCCAGCGCAGGCAATACCGTCAAGCAGACAGAGCAGGCTTTGGCTGACGCCAAAAAGACGCTCACCCGGACACAAGCTTTGTTCAATGAAGGCTCTGTTCCCCAGGCTCAGCTGGAACAGGCTCAAACCGCAGTGGTAAGCGCGCAGACGGCATACGAAAACGCAGTGAATGCCAAATCCAATGCTGAAAATCAGCTGGATGCAGCCCAAAAAGCACTGGCCGTAGCACAGGAAGCTTATAAAAATGCAACCAGCAGCTATGAGAATGCGAATAGCGGATACAGCAACGCGCAGCGTCAGCTGGAGGTTTCGCAAAGCACCGCAACAATTGAATCGAGCCGTGAGTCCCTCAAGCAGGCTCAGCTCAATGTTTCCATCGCACAGGATGCACTGGAGGATACCGTGATTACTTCCCCGATTAACGGGATTGTGGGCGTCAAAAATACAGAGGTGGGAGAAATGGTATCCGCCTCATCACCTGCTTTGGTCATCGCAAACCTGAGTACGGTAAATACACTTATCTATGTCCCAGCGGAACAGATTAATCAGGTCAAAGTCGGTGACAAAGTTCAGGTGCGTGTGACAGCTTCCGACCTGACTACGACGGGAACGGTTAAAAATGTAAGCCCGCTGGATTCAAGCGGCAAGGGATATCCGGTGAAAGTTTCGGCCGCCAATCCGGACATGAAGCTGAAATCAGGCATGCTGGCTGACATCAGCTTTGTGAATAACGATGCGGAGCAGGGCGTGATTGTACCTTCCGGCGCCGTATTGGAGCAAGACAGCAAAGCTTATGTTTTCGTCGTGAATGACGGCCATGTTGTCCGTAAGGAAGTAACTGTTGCAAGCGAGTCCGGTTCCCAGGCCTTGATCACAAGCGGTATTGAAAAAGGGGAAACGGTAGCTGTTAATAATTTGGCACTGCTTGACGATAATACGGCAATTAAAATCAAGCCATAAGTAAGGAACGATTCAAAACATGCGAAAGGACCTCAAAATCCACTTTAAAGTGAATTTTGAGGTCCTTTTTTACACTGTAATACCATGTGGAACATCAAACAGCGAACTTTGAAACAGCTCTTGTAATATTAATGTTATGCCCGCACGTGAGCGGTTATTTCCTCATCCAGCTCCAATGTAACGTCTTCCCGGTAGGCACGAATGCCGTGCTCTGAATGAACATACCGCAGAATCGCTTCAATAATATTGGATTCCACAAGATACTGGCTTCTTTCCTGAACCCACACTTCTGCAGAATAACCCGTTTCCTCATCCCACAAAAGCTCAACCGTTACTTCGGTTGGTTTTACGTCCTTGCGGGCCGCCATATGAAGACAGACGGCATTGATGATTTCATCCATACTTAGAACCATGGATTAGTAACGTCCTTCACGGGATTCTTCTTGCTGCTTGCGGCGATTTCTGATGCTGCGGTAGATGGCAAAACCGATAACCACAAGCAGGTAAATGCCGAGCAGGTTAATCGCAAGTCCAAGCAGACTTCCGAGCATGCCCATATTTGCAAACAGGCCGCCGAACAGCAGGCCTGCCAGACCGCCGATCATCATACCGCGCATAAATCCGCCACCGAAAAATCCGCCGGTTCTGTTATTCGTGGAGCCGGCAACCGTGCCGTTATTCGATCTGTTAGTTTCACTGCGGTTCACGTTGTTGTTGGTGGAGCTGTCATTCGGTTTGCTTGGCGTTGTCTGGTAAGATCTCTTGCCGGAGCTGAATCCTCCGCCGCGGCGCGCATCCGCGTCTGATGGCGCAACTACAGCGAACAGCAATGTCAAAGCCATCATGATCATGGTGAATTTCTTGAAAGAAAATGCTTTCATGTTAAGTTGTACCCCCTGTAAAATAATTTATTGTAAAATAATTGTTCTCCAGCCGCTACCCCTATATACGATGAATACGGAATTTGGTTTCAAAACGGGATAAATTAATTTTTAAGGATAAACGGATTTTGCTCCTCCCGTACATCTCCGACTGCGAGCATTTTCAATACCATATTGCACCAGTCCAGCCCGGCTTTGGCGTTCAGCAGCCCTTTTTGCACGAGGATGTAATCGCCGAAGGCCTGGCTGCCAAAGCTCAGATTCTCCGCGGGAACGTTGCTCAGATAGTCCTCCAGGTGAGCAATACGCTGATTGAAATGACGTTTTCTCTCCTCAAACATACGGATGGCGCTTCCCTTATCCGCCAGCCACAGGCAGAAAAGCCGCAGGCTCATTTCGTCCCGGGTAACCGGAGGAGACACTGATTCATGGGTCCACTGCTGGAGCGCATGGATTCCCTTGTCCGTAATCATATAGATTTTCTTGTCCGGTTTATCTGATTGCTGAATCCAGCGGGAGGAGAGAAGGCCGTTCTTCTCCATCCGGGCAAGCAGCGGATAGATCTGACTGTGCTTGGCCTGCCAGAAAGGCTGAATACGCAGCATCAGATCATACCCCGAGGATTCATGCCGGGCCAAAAGTCCCAACAAACCATAGGACAATAAATTCATAAGCGTTATCTCCTTCATCCATTAATACAAGAAAAGAAATTTATCAGCGGCTGGATACTGCAGCATTGTGCTGCTGTCATAATGAAAGTGTACACTAGAACTGTATGGTATTCAACTTTACCTGCGAACCGCCCGTCTTTTCACGCTTCAAAACGCAAAAAAAAGGGCACGGATTATAAAATCCGTGCCAAAAGCAAAGAGATGCCTAATTTTCGTACCCGTCAACCACGAGATCAAGCGCCCCGGTTTCGGGGTGAATAATCATGCCGTGTACAGGTACTCGGGGGGGAAGTAATGGATGATTCTTAATGATCTCCACAGTACTTTTTACCCCATCTTCCACGTTGTCAAACCCGCGCAGCCATTTTTTCAGCTTGATTCCCGAATGCTCCAAAGTATCCAGCACCTTCTGATCGATTCCCCGCTCAAGCATATGCTGGATCATATCGTCGGAATTGAGAGCAGCCATGCCGCACTCGTGATGGCCAACAACGACAACCTCATCCGCTCCCAGCTCATACAGGGCGACGAGCACACTGCGCATAACGCTGCCGAAGGGCTGCGAAATGATGGCACCGGCATTTTTGATAACTTTCACATCGCCGTTGCGCAGATTCATGGCGCGTGGAAGCAGCTCTACCAGGCGGGTATCCATGCAGGTGATGATCACCATTCTTTTGTTCGGGAACTTGCCTGTCCGGTAGGCTTCATATTCCTTGTTCGCCACAAACTCCTTATTATGCTCCAAAATGGTCTGAATCTGGTTCATTTCTCGATCTCCTCGCTTTATATAATGTAGTTGAACTGTGACGATCTGATCCCTTAACATTTGATTATACGGCGATTAATTATTATCATCAAGATGTGTGGAACAAACCGGGAGTGCTGAAAAACCGGTATTTAAACCTAAATTGAGGTGAGTGGAATGGAGCAGCAGCAGTTAACGGACCGTTTGCAGCAGTTCAAGGAACTGGTGCGCAAGATCAAAAGTTATGGCGAAGCGATCGGGCTTCTCCATTGGGACATGCGGACAGGAGCGCCGCGCAAAGGAATTGAAATCCGTTCGGAGACGGTAGGCATGTTATCAACGGAGGTATTCAAGCTTCAGGTATCGGACGAAATGAAGGAGCTGTTGGAAATTCTGTCGGCGCCGGAGGCCGCCGCGCAGCTCGAAGACAACGACCGCCGACTGGTTGAGGAATGCCGCAGGGAGTATGAGCTGAACAAGTCTGTGCCTGCTGAAAAAATCAAGGAATACGCCGTGTTGGTCTCTCAATCGGAAAGCTATTGGGAAAAGGCGAAGGGCGAAAATGATTTCGCAGGCTTTGAGCCTTATCTGACCAAAATCGTGGCGATGAAGCAGGAATTTATAGATTACTGGGGAGTTAAAAATACCCGTTACGATACGCTGCTGGATATGTATGAACCGGACATGACGGTGGAGAAGCTGGATGCGGTGTTTGACCGGCTCAAAAAAAGGCTCGTTCCGCTGCTGGAGAAAATACAGGCTTCGCCGCACAAGCCTGATGTTAACTTTTTGAAGGATATATATGATGTTGGCCAGCAGGAGAAGTTCGGTCTGTATTTGCTGGAGCAGATGGGCTATGACTTTGAGGCGGGTCGTCTGGACGAAAGCGTGCACCCCTTTGCAACCGGGTTAAATCCCGGGGATGTGCGCATCACGACGCATTACGTACAGGACGATGTGCTGAGCGCGATCTTCAGCTCCCTGCACGAAGGCGGTCATGCGCTGTATGAACAGAACATCAGCCCCGAGCTTGCCGGAACGCTGCTGGCGGAAGGCACCTCAATGGGCATTCATGAGTCGCAATCCCGTCTGTGGGAAAATATGATCGGCCGCAGCAAGCCGTTCTGGCAGCGGTACTACAAGGAGCTGCAGAAGCATTTTCCGGACAAGCTTGCCGGGGTTTCACTGGAGCAGTTCCATCTGGCCGTGAATCGGGTGGAGAACTCGCTGATCCGGATTGAAGCCGATGAGCTTACATATAACCTGCATATTATTGTAAGATATGAAATTGAAAAGATGCTGTTTAATGAAGGACTTGAGGTGAAAAAACTTCCGGAGGTATGGAATGCCAAATATAAAGAATATTTGGGCATTACACCGCCGAACGATTCGCTGGGCGTTCTGCAGGATGTACATTGGTCGGGAGGAGATTTCGGCTATTTTGCTTCCTATTCGCTTGGCAATATGTATGCCGCACAGATTGTGGCCACGATGCGCAAGCAGATGCCGGAATTCGACCAGTACATCGGACAGGGCAATCTGCTGCCGATCAAGGAGTGGCTCACAGACAAAATTTATGTTTACGGCAAGAGCCGCACACCGTCCGAGCTGATCCTGTCCATTACGGGCGAGGAGCTGAATCCGGACTATCTGGCGGAGTATCTGGAAGCGAAATATACCGAAATCTATAAGCTGTAATTTGACGCAAAGGGTCGAGGACCGAGCTATCACGCTCTGGTTCCCGGCTTTTTTTGTTAAACCCCAAAAGTATGAATCTATATGATTCACTTTGACCAACCATCCGGGCTGTGCATATACATACTACAGACTTGCACAGTGAAATGGAGGAAAAGGTGATGAAAGCAGCAGGTTGGATGAAAGCCGCGGCAGCGGCAGCGCTGTGCGGATTGCTGCTGCTGGGGGGATGCTCGCCGGAGCAGGGCGGGACGAAGGTCAGACTCGCCGAGGTGGCACGCACCATTTTTTATGCGCCTCAGTATGTAGCGTTAAGTCAGGGCTTTTTTGCGGAGGAAGGACTGGATGTGGAACTGACGACCATTCCCGGTGGGGATAAGTCCATGACGGCGCTCCTGTCCAACCAGGCGGATATAGCGCTGATTGGGTCGGAAACATCCATCTATGTCGTTCAGCAGGGGACTCAGGATCCGGTGATTAATTTTGCCCAGCTGACCCAGACCGACGGAACCTTCCTGTTTGCAAGAAGCAGCGAAGGGCAGTTCAACTGGGAAGCTCTTAAGGGCAGTGAGTTTCTCGGACAGCGCAAAGGCGGAATGCCGCAGATGGCCGGAGAATTTGCGCTGCGCAAGCATAACATTGATCCTCATCAGGATTTGCAGCTGATCCAGAATATAGATTTTGCCAACATCACATCCGCCTTCGCATCAGGCACCGGGGATTATGTACAGCTGTTCGAGCCGCAGGCTTCCATTTTTGAGAAAGAGGGGCGCGGGCGTGTCGTCGCTTCCTTCGGTACGGAAAGCGGGCTGCTTCCATATACGGTCTATATGGCCAAACAAAGCTATCTGCAGCAGAACGGCGAGACCGCTCAAAAATTCACAAATGCGCTGCAGAAGGCCCAACGGTGGGTGAAAGAGCATTCTCCGGAAGAAATCGCCGAAGCGATCCTCCCTTATTTCAAGGACACGGATAAGGATATTGTGATCAGCAGTGTCAAGCGATACAAGGAACAGGGCACTTATGCGGAAAATCCGGTGATCGATGAGAAGGAATGGACCAATCTTCAGAACATAATGGATAGTGCAGGCGAGCTGCAGCGCAAGGTTCCGCTGGAAGAGATCGTCAACAATCAGTATGCGGAAAAGGCTTCAGGCTCCAAGTAACAGGTAAAATAGGATAGGCTTACGAGGGAAGGAGGAATCGGATTGATCCCTCTGGTGGAACTGCAAAATATTAAACATGTCTACGTTACGGAAAAAGAAGCTGCGCTTGCTGTTGATAACGTAAACTTTACGGTTGCGCCCGGTGAATTCATCAGTCTTGTCGGTCCGAGCGGCTGCGGCAAAACTACCATTCTGTCCATGATCGCAGGTCTGCTTCAGCCGGCAGCCGGCCGTGTGCTGCTTCAGGGCAAGCCGGTGGCAGGACCGGACCACAGAGTGGGTTATATGCTGCAGCAGGACTACTTGTTTCCCTGGCGCACAATACTGGAAAACACGATGCTGGGCTTTGAGCTGACCCGGACCGTTAAGGAAGACCCAAAAGCGCGGGTGCTGCGTCTGCTGGAAGACATGGGGCTTAAGGGCACCGAAAATCTGTACCCCTCCCAGCTGTCGGGCGGAATGCGGCAGCGCGTGGCCCTCGTTCGGACGCTGGCGACGGACCCGGATCTGCTGCTGCTGGATGAGCCGTTTTCCGCCCTGGACTATCAGACGAAGCTGCAGCTGGAGGATTTGATCGCAGAGACGCTGCGTACCCACGGAAAAACGGCTGTTCTCGTTACACATGATCTGGCTGAGGCCATTGCAGTCAGCGACCGGATTCTCGTGCTGGACCGCAATCCCGGACGAATCCGCAGCTCATTCACGGTTCCCGAACCGATCCGGAAGGCGCAGCCCTTTTATGCAAGGGAGCAGGAGGGATTCAACGAGCTTTTTCGCGATATTTGGGCCGAACTCGAAGCCTCCGGCGCAAAGGAGTGACACCGCTATGAATACTCATACGGAAGCGGAAACGCAAGTGTGGATGCAGGACATTCATGTGGAGTACAAGCGGCGCAACCGGGGCGCCAAGTGGCGGGTGCGCGCCGTTCAGCTGGCGATTCTGATCGCTTCTTTTCTGTTTTGGGAGCTGGCGGGAAGGCTGGGCTGGATTGATGTGCTGCTCTTCAGCTATCCAAGCAAGGTTTTTGGGCAAATTTACGGAGATGCCGTCAGCGGGGAATTATGGGGCCATCTGGCGATTACCGTCGGGGAAACGATAGCGGGATTTGTACTGGGGACGCTGCTTGGAACGGCACTGGCCATACTGATCTGGTGGTTTCCGTTTCTCTCCAGGGTGCTGGACCCCTATATGGTCGTATTCAACAGCATGCCCAAGGTAGCGCTAGGCCCCATTTTCATCGTGATGTTCGGGGCAGGCTTTACGGCGATCCTGATGACTACCTTGTCCATCATTATCATTATTACGACATTGGTCGTGTATAACAGCTTCCGCGAGGTGGACGCCAATTATATTAAAGTGGTCCGTTCCTTCGGCGGAAGCAAGCGGGACGAATTCCGGAAGGTGGTGCTGCCTGCCTCTTTTGCGGCCATTATCTCCACACTGAAGGTCAATGTCGGCATGGCCTGGATCGGAGTCATTGTCGGCGAGTTTCTGGCAGCCCGCGCCGGTCTGGGTTATTTGATCATTTATGGTTTCCAGGTGTTTAATTTTACGCTCGTCATGTCGAGCCTGCTGCTGATTTCCATCATCGCGGCCTTGATGTACCAGGGGGTTGCTTATTTGGAGCGAAGGCTTGTGGCGGGCAGACGGCACTAAAAGCACTAAAAGACATGAAGCAGCGGCCGGAGCAGGGGTAACGCTCCTGAACCCGGCCGCTGCTTATGTTGTAGGCATGTGCTCGCTATCCGAGAGCCTTGCATGATTATCCCGTTGGATCAGGTACAGAAAACCAGAAAACCAGGAACCGAAAATATACTTTAGGCACACGTTAAAGAAAATAACGGATCACATGAGGCGCGAAAATGCCTGCTGTTACGCTATTCAGGACAACCGGATGGATCTATTATTTTTTTGGATCATGCCTTATGGAGAAACAGATCGGTTCGAGATCATGAGACGATCTTAGGAAAAAGCAGAGCGTTTAGATGATGTGAAACCGACCGAGAGAGAAGGGAGGAGGGGAGCAAGGCACCGCACATTCGAACAAAGGGATGCGCCGGGAAGTCAGATGACTTTAGAGGGTGTGAGCGCAACGCGGTCAGATAAAACCGTTCGTTCACTTTATTGCGACCAGCGCCTCCATGCAGTCCTGCTCGTTGTGATCATGACTGCTAAAGGATTGAATTTCTGTTACCGCTTGGACTTCCATGTCTGCTCGCCTCCGAATCAACAAAATGCGAACAAAAGTTCTTTTTTCTCGTTACACCAAACATACGTTCCTGTTTCAAGTCTAACCTCCCACTTGAGCCACCTTTTTTTCGTATCCCGTTTCTCTTTCCTCTTTCCTTCCCCAGGCCTCAACATTCAGCCCTTAACCCTCGCATTCTGACCAAAAGGGATAATCGTGCAAAGCTGTATGGAAAGGCATCAGGCACCGGCCACCGAGCAACGGACACCACACACCACACTCTACACAGCCTATAGACACCCATCTCACTCCGGTTATAGACCTCTGTGGGGGTCGAATCGCCTTCTTGCCGCTTTCCAAGTTTACGTCAGTGTACAAAGTAAGGTATTATGAAAATAATCAATCTGTTTTCAAGGAAGGGCGAAAATTTTTCATGGGCTTTCGTGTGATTAAAACGGCGATTGCCGCGCTGATGGCTGTGCTTGTCGCGGACGGGCTTGGTGTTCCCGGACCCACATCGGCAGGGCTGCTTGCGATACTTGGCGTGGATGTCACGCGTAAAAGAAGCATTCGCACCATTTCGGCGCGCTTTTTTGCCTCCGTGGTGGGCCTGCTTTTTGCCAGCGTTTTATTCGATGTGTTCGGCTTTCATTATTGGGTGCTGGCCCTGTACATCTTAACGGCTTTCCCGGTCATTGTCAGGGTTGGCTTCAAGGAAGGAATTGTAACGGGATCTGTTGTCGTCTTCCGGGTATTCAGCGAAGGAGTGATCGATGTAGAGGTGCTGCTGACCCAGCTGTGGCTGCTGCTGATCGGGCTGGGTTCCGCGATGGTGGTCAACCTGGCTTACATGCCGAGGACAGATAATACGATGCTGGAAATTCGCCAGCACATCGATCAGACTTTTTCCGTTATCTTTACCCGAATTGCGCAAACGCTGCGGAATCCGGATGATGACTGGGACGGCAGTGAAATTATCGCGGCAGATCAGGCCATTGCGAAAGGAACCAGCGAAGCGGGCCGCTCGATCGAGAATCAGGTTCTGAACCCGCGCGAGGACTGGAAGGTGTATTTCTACATGCGCAGACAGCAGCTGGATTCCATCCAGAACATGATGCAGCTGATCTCGCAGATGTACCTTCATATGCCGCAAGCTGCGCTTGTTGCAGAGCTTTTTGAGCAGCTGAGCGTCGATGTCGTTGCAGAGCACTATACAGGCCGTACGGAGAAGCTGCTGCAGCAGGTGGATGACCAATTCAAGGAAATGGATTTGCCGGCCACGCGCGAGGAATTCGAGGTAAGATCGGCCATCCTGCAGCTCAGCCGCGAGCTGTCGCAATACTTGAAAATTGCCAAGAAGGACAAGGCTCCGGCACCGGTGGAATTGAAGCAGGCAGAAGCATAAGGAATCCTAAATACCGTTTCTCAGAACAGTGAGATTCGGTTTTTTTGTTGTGAAAAAAGATTAAGAGGTAACAAAAAAAGAACACCGCTGCCTGTGAACGGTGTTAACTGGATGTCCGATCGAATATGTTTTATCAAAACATGCGCTTTCCCCTTGGCCTGCAATCATGTTTGCGGGCGGCTGCCCATATACTGAAAATAGCTCAAGGTAACCGCAGGCCTCCGGCTTTTCTAAATAATATCAATTTCTCTATGTCTATTCACTCAACATTCGCCCATGTCCTGCATACACATGTAGTGAATGATTGTATGGAGGAGGTTCAAAATGTCATTGAGTCATAAACACAAATGTAGAGAAATCATAACCAAAGCGGTTTGTGGTAAAGGCCGCAAATTCTCTACCGTAACTCATACCGTGACTCCGCCAAATAATCCGACAAGCATCCTGGGGGCCTGGGTTATCAACCACCAGTATGAAGCGGTTTCTGCCGGTGAAGGGATTGAGGTTGTTGGAACTTACCATATCAACATCTGGTACTCCTATGATAACAACTCCCAAACCGACGTGGCTAAAGAAACGGTATCCTACGTCGAGCAGGTGGGCCTCTCCTATCTGGATTCGAAGCACAGGAAGTCAACAGTTGAGGTTTCTGCGGAGGCAACGCAGGAACCAAGCTGTGTCGAAGCCAGTGTATCTCCCGGTGGGGGCAGTGTCATTATCCGCGTGGAGCGCGAGTTTGCAGTAGAAATGGTTGCTGAAACCAAGGTGTGTGTACTCGTGTGCGACAGCTGCGGGGATGCTGAGGAAAAAGATTATGAGTACGTCTCGGGTGAAGAAGATTTTGAAGAGCTCGATCTGGACCTTATTGACGACGAATTGTAATCGGGTTTGTTTTGGGTTTATGCAGCATCATATGCGCGGGCTGCAGCAAAGTAGAGGGCGAATGCCCTCTTTTTTTAAGTTTTGATGCCTTATAGTACGAGTTCAAAAAGTCAGGTTTTCAGCACCGAGAAGGTTGAATGAAGCTAGGGACTGAGGAGCGGAGCGTACTTGGGGTACGTGAGCACCGGAAGGCCCAGCTGAATTCAAGATTCGATGTCGAATCCGCTTCCTGACTTCCTTCGTGATCAAAAGATGACTTTTTGAACAACTTCTTATAGGGAGGCTCGGTCGGCATGCAGGAACTGGATCGTTTGCCGGATGTGTTCAGAAAAATGTCTGTTCGTGAGAAATGCCGCAGATTACAGCGGACAGGTATAGCTGAAATGCTGACCGTACAGTCAGCTCCAAATGCGTTTTCGCTCGGTTACGCGGTACAGGTGCAGCGACTTCAAGTGCTGGAAATCCGCAGCATAGGATCGGGTATTGCCGCACCGTCGAATATAAGCAGTCCGCCGGCAGCAGGCTCCCTTCTGCATACCCGCCTGGGGAGACTTGCGGTGCGCAGTCTGTATACCCTTGGACTTGATTCCGGGGAAATTATGCTGATGCCAGACCGCAATGCGGGGTACGGGGTAACGCGTGTCAGGCCGGAGCCCTGGCGGCACGACAGCCGCTTGAGGGAGCTGTATCAATCTGCGTTATCTGCTGCTGTATCTGCAGCCGAGGAGGAGCTGCCTCAGGCCGGAGAGCGGCCGCTCATCGGCATGGATCCTGAATTTTTACTCGTCAGGCTGCCTGAGGAAAGGGTGGTTCCCGCCTCCAGGTATCTTGACCGGCAGGGGGAAGCGGGCTGCGACGCTGTATCACGCCGCGGCAGGACACTCTTCCCGGTGGCGGAGCTGCGGCCTGCGCCGAGCCCTGAGCCATCAAGGCTGCTGCGTCACTTGCGGAACGCGATGGCGTTTGCCTCGCGGCGCATTACGGACAGGACGCTGATCTGGCAGGCCGGGGGCATGCCTCAGCGCGGGCTGCCCTTGGGCGGCCATCTGCATTTCAGCGGAATTGAGCTCAGCGGGGAGCTGCTGCGGGTGCTGGATAACTACCTTGCCCTGCCGGTAGCGCTGCTTGAGGATCAGCGTACCCATGCGCGGCGTCCGCGTTATGGCACACTGGGGGACTTCCGCCGCAAGCCCCATGGGGGCTTCGAATACCGCACGCTCCCCAGTTTTCTCGTCTCCCCGCTGCTTGCCAAAGGTGTCATCGGTTTTGCCTACCTCATTGCCCGCCATTACAGGGAGCTGCCGCAGCGTCCATTGCAGGGGGATGTTGTTCATGAGGCTTTTTATAAAGGAGATAAGCCCAGGCTGTATAAGGCATTGGAGCCGCTCTTGAACGATATCGAGCGCCTGTCCTCTTATGAGGAATACAGGGATTTTACAGCCCCGTTTATCCGTTGCCTTCGCGGCGGAGAGGCGTGGGATGAGACGCGGGATATCCGTCCTCTGTGGGGCCTCCCGTCACCCCCATGATCCGGGAGGCCTTTTTTGGTATAATGGAGATTCGGGAAATACAATACAATCAACAGGACTGGCTGATTCTATAATAGTGCGAGTTCAAAAAGTCGGGTTTTCAGCACCGAAGCTTATGCTTCCGAAGTGCGTTTTTTCAAAACGCTTGAGTTGGATGAAGCTAGGGACTGAGGAGCGGAGCGTACTTAGGGTACGTGAGCCCCGGAAGGCCCGGCTGAATTCAAGATTCGATGTCGAGTCCGCTTCCTGACTTCCTTCGTGATCAAAAGATGACTTTTTGAACAACATCTAAAAGAGTAAGTTTGGTGGGGGTAGTTATGGCAAAATACACGCCGATGATGGAGCAGTATTTAAAGGTAAAAGAACAGGCGCAGGATGCATTCCTGTTTTTCAGGCTTGGCGATTTTTACGAGATGTTTTTTGACGATGCGGTGCTGGCGGCGAAGGAGCTGGAAATTACGCTGACGGGACGGGACGGGGGAATCGGTGAAAAAATCCCGATGTGCGGCGTCCCCTATCATTCGGCCGAGAACTATATCCAAAGGCTGATTGAAAAAGGCTACAAGGTTGCGATTTGCGAGCAGATGGAAGACCCGGCCGTCACCAAAGGCATGGTAAGACGTGAAATTGTGCGGGTGGTGACACCCGGCACCGTGATGGAGGGCAAAGCGCTGGGCGAGCGCTCGAACAATTACATGGTTTGTGTGACAGAGAGCGGCGGCATGCTGGCCCTTGCTGCCTGCGATTTGTCCACAGGCGAGCTTTATCTGACTTCCGCGCCTTATTCCGAGGAGTGGCTGATGGACGAAGTCAACATTTACGAGCCCTCCGAGATGATCGGGGACGGAAAGCTGCTTGAACTCATCGCATCCAGAAGCCCGGTTACAGGCCGCAAGATCGTCTTTACGGCATGGGACAGGGCGAAGGACGATCTTGTACGGCAGCAGTTCGGCGAAGCCGAATGGGCGCGCACAACCATGGAACGGCGCGTCTGTGTCTCCAGGTTGCTGGCTTATCTGCATGAAACGCAGAAGCGTTCGCTCGGCCAGCTTACGACCATTTCCGCTTATGAGCCCAATCATTTCATGATTCTCGATCCGTTCACCCGGCGCAATCTGGAGCTGGTGGAGACTGTGCGGGAGCGCTCGAAAAAAGGCTCCCTGCTGTGGCTGCTGGACCGTACAGAGACCTCCATGGGCTCAAGGCTGCTGCGGAGATGGATCGATAAGCCGCTGCTGTCCCGCAGCGCTATAGAAGAGCGCCTGGAAGCCGTGGACAAGCTGTATCACCAGTTCATTCTGCGGGAGGATGTGCGCGGGCAGCTGAAGGACATTTATGATCTGGAGCGGCTTGTTGGCCGCATCGCCTTCGGCAATGCGAACGCGCGTGATCTGATTGCGCTCAAGCTGTCCTTGGCGCGCATCCCGGAGCTGAAGCAGCTTTGCAGCGAGTCGCCTTCAGCGACTCTGCGCAGCATCGCGGACACGATGGATGAGTGCGCCGATTTGTGCGGCGAAATCGACAAGGCCATCGCGGAGGAACCGCCTGTGTCGGTACGCGAAGGTGGGATTATCAAGGCAGGCTATCACCAGCGGTTGGATGAGCTGCGCGAAGCGAGCGTGAACGGTAAGCGCTGGATTGCCGAGCTGGAAGCGAAGGAGCGCGAAGCAACAGGCATCCGCTCCCTGAAAATTGGCTACAACAAGGTTTTCGGCTACTATATCGAGGTTACTAAATCGAACCTTTCCGCCTTGCCTGCAGGCAGATATGAGCGCAAGCAGACATTGGCCAACGCAGAGCGGTACATAACTCCTGAGTTGAAGGAAAAGGAGACGCTGATTCTGGAGGCGGAGGACCAGATGGTCGATCTGGAATACAGCCTCTTCAGCGAATTAAGGGCAAAGCTAAACGGAGAAATTCAGCGGCTGCAGAAGCTGGCCGAGCAGGTGGCCGAGATTGATGTCTATCAGTCGCTCGCTTCCGTCAGCGCTGAGCGCGGATTCGTGAAGCCTGAGATGACGGACGGGTATGATTTCAAGGTGCAGCAGGGGCGGCATCCGGTCGTGGAAGCAGTCATGAAGGACGGAGGTTTTATCGCCAACGCCACCGGCCTGGAAAAAGCGGCCGCACGGATTTTACTGATTACCGGCCCTAACATGGCCGGCAAGAGCACCTACATGCGCCAGGTTGCCCTGATCGCCATCATGGCGCAGATCGGCTGTTTTGTCCCTGCCGCGAAGGCGGAGGTGCCGATCCTGGACCGCATCTTTACGCGCATTGGGGCGGCGGACGATCTGATCGGAGGGCAAAGCACCTTTATGGTGGAGATGGCGGATATCCAGGTCATGACGGAGAAAGCAACAGCCCGCAGTCTGATCATTATCGACGAGCTCGGCAGAGGCACGTCCACGAGCGAAGGCATGGCGATTGCCCAGGCGGTTATCGAATATGTACATGACAAAATCGGCTGTAAAGCGCTCGTATCTACGCATTTTCACGAGCTCGCCCATCTGGAGGAAAGCCTGCACTCGCTGCGCAACTATTCGATGGCGGTGCAGGAAAGCGGAGACAAGGTGAATTTCCTGCGCAAGCTGATCCCAGGAGCAGCCGACAGCAGCTATGGCATTTATTGCGCTCGGCTTGCCGGTCTGCCTGACGTGATCATAAACCGGGCGAACGGGCTGCTGGCCGGCTTCGAGCAGGCTGCTGCCCAGGTGACTGCCGGCGTGGAGGCTGCCGCACAGGTAACTGCCGGGGTGGAAGCTGCAGCCGGTTCTGATGCCGGGCAGATGCCGGAAGCGCGGGAAATACCAGCAGCCGGATTGCAATTTGATACCGACAGCAAGAATCACCAGGAAAACCGGAACAGCCAGGTGAAGGAGACGGTTGTCCAGCTGTCCATGTTTGGTGAAGAAGAGGGGTCGGTTGAACGGAAACTGGCACCTGTACAGCCAGAGGCGGAAGTGGATCCGGGGGTTCTGGACATCATCCGCAAGGTCAAACAGGCGGACATCATGAATATGACGCCACTGCAGGCGATGCAGCTGCTGAACGAGCTGAAGCACAGCGCGGTTGATTTGTAACCGGCTTATTATATTCGGACGGGGAGGGAGAACGTCATGGCGAAAATCAAGGTGCTGGACGAGCATATCGCCAACCAGATCGCGGCGGGCGAGGTCGTTGAACGGCCTGCTTCCGTCGTAAAGGAGCTGCTTGAAAACTCGGTTGACGCGGGCAGCTCGCGCATCGATGTCATGGTCGAAGAAGGCGGGCTGGCAAGCATTCGCGTATTGGACAATGGCAGCGGCATTGAGCCAGAAGATGTCGAGACTGCGTTTTACAGGCATGCCACCAGTAAAATTGCGCACGGTCGCGATCTGTATCAGATTACAAGCCTTGGCTTCCGGGGAGAAGCCCTCCCCAGCATCGCGGCGGTTGCCAAGGTTGAGGTGCTGACCTCCGCAAATGATGACGGGCACGCCCGCCGCATCGTTATCGAAGGCGGAAATCTGGTGTCACATGAGGATGCCGCCGCACAGCAGGGCACCGATTTTACGGTCCGTGAATTGTTTTACAATACACCTGCAAGACTGAAATATATGAAAACGATCCAGACGGAGCTCGGCCACATTTCGGACGTGCTTTACCGGATGGCCCTGTCTCACCCGGAGATCGCTTTTACGCTGCGCCACAACGGCAACGTGCTGCTGCAGACGCTGGGCAACGGCGATCTGCTGCAGGTTATCGCTGCCGTATACGGCACTTCCGCCGCCAAGGCGATGCTCGCCGTGGAAGGCGACAGCCTGGACTACAAGGTCAGCGGATATGTCAGCAAGCCGGAATGGACCCGTTCCAGCCGCAGCGCCATTTCCACGGTGGTCAACGGCCGTTTTGTCCGCAGCTTCGGTCTGAATCAGGCGCTCCTGAAGGCCTATCACACGCTGCTGCCCATTAACCGTTATCCGCTGACCGTGCTCAGGCTGGAGATGCACCCTTCGCTGGTGGATGTGAACGTGCATCCGGCCAAGCTTGAGGTGAGGTTCAGCAAGGAGGCGGAGCTCTATCAATTCGTGGAGGAGACGGTCAGAGCCGCCCTGCAGCAGCAGGTGCTTATCCCGAAAGCGGTCAAACGCGAGCCTGGCAGCAGGGAGAGCAAATCGATCATCCAGGAGCAGTTTCATTTCTCGAAGGAACAGGAAATTGCTGAACCGCGTCAACCGGCTGCCAGCACTGCGGAGGAGGACCTTGAGGCGCCGGCGGACCTTTCTTCACAGTCACGGGAGCTTGGGGGCTCTTCCGGGCCAATGCTTGCAGTGCCTTATGAAACACAGGCTGCTCCTTCCCGAACAAATGATCGGGATGGACAGACTGCAAGACGGGACGGCGGCGGCTTCTCCGGGCAGCAGCCCGGTATCCGCGAGACGGCGGCATCAACCTACAAGCCAGCGGCAGAGGAACGGGGTGCCCCGTACAGACAGGAGGCGGCGGCACAGAAGGAACAGCAGCTTGCAGCAGAGCGGGCGCTTCATGGCCCCGCCCCTGAAATACCACGCTTTCCGGAGCTGACCCTGATCGGGCAGCATCACGGAACGTATCTGATCGCGCAGAATGAAAGCGGTCTGTATCTGATTGACCAGCACGCCGCCCATGAGCGCATCAACTATGAATTTTATTATGAGAAATTCGGCAATCCGGAGGCAGCCTCCCAGGAGCTGCTCCTTCCCATTACGCTCGAATTTACGCCATCCGAAACGGAAAAGCTGAAGGACAGGCTGCACTGGTTCGAGCAGGCAGGTGTGCATCTGGAGCATTTCGGAGGACAGACGTTCCGCGTTACTTCCTACCCTTACTGGCTGCCCAAGGGTGAAGAGGCCGACGTCATTGAAGAAATGGCGGAGTGGGTGCTGCAGGAGAAAACAATTGATCTGGCCAAGCTGCGCGAGGCTTCGTCCATCATGTGCTCCTGCCGCGCATCCATTAAAGCGAACCAGAAGCTCACTGAACAGGAGGCAAGTGTGCTGCTGCAGCGGCTCGGCCGGTGCAAGCAGCCTTATACGTGCCCGCACGGCCGCCCGATTGTCGTCTCCTTCTCCACCTATGATCTGGAGAAGCTGTTCAAACGAGTGATGTAGTATAAGGAGACCTAAACATTGTTGATACAATCAAATCATCACAGTTTTATCATCACAACAGGCGATTCGCCCGGCGCAGTGACGCTGGAGCGGGCTGCGCGGCTGTCAGCCGCCACCGGAGCGCCTTATATCCCGCGCGGCAACCTTTCCGTGGCCAAGCTGGCGAAGCGGCACGGCGCCTCCGACGTGCTCGTGCTTGTACAGGACGGCGTGCGGCTGATCCGTCCGGGACATCCGCCGCTGGAATATCACCCCAGCATGGGATATATTCGCGCCAGACGGGTATTAAAGGGAGAAGCTGATCCAATGCTGACTGCCGCAAGGCTTGAGGCAGGGGATACCGTTCTGGACTGCACGGCAGGCATGGGAGCCGATTCTCTCGTGTTTTCCGTCGCTTCGGGCCCGGACGGACATGTGACAGCCGTGGAAAGCTCTAGTCCCGTATGCGCGCTGCTCATGGAAGGCATGAAATATTACCGTTCCGGCGTTCCAGCCCTGGACGAGGCGCTCAAGCGCGTTCATGTTACGAGCGCCAACCATCTGGATGTGCTGCGCAGTCTTCCCGACCGGAGCGTGGATATCGTTTATTTTGATCCGATGTTCCGTGACCCTGTTACAGATTCAAGCGCCATCGGGCCGCTGCGGACCTATGCCAACCCGGCTCCCCTGGAGGTGGAGAGTGTGCAGGAGGCATGCAGAGTGGCAAGAAAGACCGTGCTCATGAAAGAAAAACGGAAGAGCAGTGAATTCAGCCGGCTCGGATTCCAGGTTGAACAGCGCGGACAAACGAAAACAGTGTACGGAGTGATTCAGATTGACAGCACAGCCTAAGCCGAAGCTGCTTGTGTTGGTCGGACCTACCGCGGTCGGCAAAACACAGCTCAGCATTGAAATAGCCCGCTCGTTTCATTGCGAAATCATTTCCGGTGATTCCATGCAGGTCTACAGACATATGGACATCGGCACAGCGAAAATAAAAAATGAGGAAATGGGAGGCATTCCCCACCATTTGATCGATATACATGAGCCGGAATACCCTTATTCGGTAGCGGAATTTCAGGAAGACTGCCGCCGGCTGATTCCGGAGATTCATGCCAGGAACAGGCTGCCGTTTATTGTAGGGGGCACGGGCTTGTATGTGGAGTCCGTCTGTTATGAATACCGATTTTCCGAGGTTGGGGCGGATGAGGCCTTCCGGCAGGAACAATTCGCCTATGCCGAACGCGAAGGCAACGAGGCTCTGCATGCCAAATTGGCAGCCGTGGATTCTGAAAGCGCAGCGAAGCTGCATCCGAACGACCGCCGCCGGGTCATCCGCGCGCTTGAGGTATATCATGTCAGCGGCAGGACCTTCAGTTCCCTGTTAGCCGCTCAAAAAAAGGAATCTCCCTATGACTTGTGCATTGTGGGTTTGACAATGGATAGGCAAATGCTATATAACCGTATTGAAGACCGTATAGATGGCATGCTGCGGCAAGGGCTTGTTGAGGAAGTGGCGTCTTTAATGGAACGCGGAGTCAGAAGTGATGCCATCTCGATGCAGGGCCTGGGCTACAAGGAGATTTCATCCTACCTGCGTGGGGAAGCAACGCTTGAAGACGCGGTCGCTTTATTGAAGAGAGATACCCGCCATTTTGCAAAACGGCAGCTTTCCTGGTTCCGGCACATGAAGGATATCCGGTGGATGGATGTGACGAATGCTGCACATTTTTCGAAAACTGCTGATGAGCTGAAGAAAATTGTGGCAGGAAAGTTCGGTACAGATCTTGAATATATTTCAGAATAACTCAAATGATTATTGGGGGTACGGCTAATGAACAAGTCCATCAACATCCAAGATACGTTCTTAAACCAGCTTCGCAAGGAAAGCATTCCTGTCACTGTTTATTTGGTGAACGGGTTTCAGGTGCGGGGGACCATTAAAGCTTTTGACAATTTTACAATTGTGATCGATTCTGATGGACGGCAGCAGATGATTTATAAGCATGCCATTTCAACATTTACACCGCAGCGGAATGTTTCCCTGATGCAGCAGCAGGAAGGCGGCAGCGAAAGCTGACCCCTCAGGATGAAACCTTTGGGTGTAAAAGTTCGTCTAGTTGAATAGAAATTGATACGGAGCAACCTGACAGAGGTTGTTCTTTTCATTAAGAGGTCTCATCGGTTTCAGAAGTTTAATCGTTTCGAAAAAAGAGAGAGAAAAACTACGCAATACCGAAAGGGAGTCAGAGTAATGCCAAATGATTCATTGTCCAGGTCCGGTAATCGCAATCGGCAAAATGCCGCGGGCAAGCCGAAGGGCAAGAAGAAAAAAATTACGGCAAAGCGTGTCGGCTGGACGCTCTTCTTTACGGCGGCGCTTGCAGTAATCGTAGCATTGGCTGGATATTTGTATGTCATGGTTAATGGAGAGAAGCTGTATCAGGCGAATTTGGATAAAATCACACTTAACGAGCCTTCCAAGATTTTCGACCGCAACGGCAAGCTTATGGGGGAGCTTTCCATCCAGAAGAGCGAGCCGGTAGAAAGTGACGAGATCCCCAAGCTGTTAAAGGATGCTTTCGTAGCGACCGAGGACAAGCGATTTTACGAGCATCAGGGTGTTGACATATGGTCGATCGGACGTGCGGCTGTCCGTGACGTGATCGCCCGGGCGGCCGTGGAGGGCGGAAGCACGATCACCCAGCAGCTGGCGAAAAACCTGTTTCTCACCAGAGACAAAACATTTTTCCGCAAAGCGACGGAAGTGTCCATCGCAACGGCTCTGGAACGCAATATGACGAAGGACGAAATTTTGACGCTGTACCTGAACCGGATTTTCTTCGGCCATCAGCGTTACGGGATTAAAGCCGCATCCGAATATTATTTCGGTGAAAGCGATCTGAACAAGCTGGAGCTGTGGCAGATGGCCACCTTGGCGGCACTGCCGAAAGGGCCGTCCAAATACAACCCGCTCTCCAACCCGGAAAACTCCAAGGAGCGCCGGGGGGTTGTGCTGCAGCTTATGTACGAGCAGGGCTACATCACGAAGGCACAGATGGATGAAGCGAAGGCTGTGAATTACAATTATGAGCCACCTGCTTCGGAAACCAAGTACACGGCATTTATTGATTACGTTATGGACGAAGCAGAGAAAGAGACCCACTTAACGAGTGATGACCTGAACGTCGGTGGCTACAAGATTTATACCACGATGGATGCAAAAACGCAGGATGCGCTTGAGCAGGCATTTGACGACGACGATCTGTTCGAGAAAAGTCCTGACGACAAGCCGGTGCAGGGCTCCATGGTCATTATGAACAACCAGAACGGCAGCATCGCGGCCCTTATGGGCGGGCGGGATTATCAGCGCCAGGGCTTTAACCGGGTAAATGCCAGCCGCAGACAGCCGGGTTCGTCATTGAAACCCATCGTTTCTTATGCGCCTGCGCTGGAAACGGGCAACTTTACATCCGACTCGCGGCTCAGCAATGAAAAGCAGTGCTTTGGCAACTACTGCCCGACGAACCTGCACGGGTACTCTTCAACGATCAGCATGCAGGATGCAATTACGAAGTCGGAAAACATTCCTGCGGTATGGCTGCTCAACCAAATCGGTGTGAAAACAGGCTACGAATTTGCCCAAAAGCTCGGCATTACGATGACCGAGGAAGACAAGTCGCTGGCCATTGCGCTCGGCGGTATGAGCAAAGGAACAAACACGCTGGAAATGGCACAGGCCTACAGCGCATTTGCCAACAAGGGCCAATTCCAGTCTGCCTATTCGATCAAAAAGATCGAGAACAGCGAAGGCACCCCCGTTTATGAGCATAAATCCGATTTAAGACAAGTCATGAGCGAGCAGACAGCTTATCAGATGACGGATATGATGCGGGAGGTCGTGAACAGCGGTACAGGCAGACGCGCGGATATCGGCAGACCGCTGGCAGGCAAAACCGGTACGACACAAAGTGGTATCGCAGGCAACAGCGGCAACCGTGATGTATGGTTTGTGGGTTATACCCCACAATATACAGGGGCCATCTGGATGGGATATGATCAGCCTGACAGCAAACATATGCTGAAGAACAGCTCAAGCCTCGCGGCTGCGTTCTTTGCCAAGGTGATGAGCCAGGCGCTTGAAGGCGAGCCGGTGCAGGACTTTGAAAAGCCTGAAGGACTGCCGGATACTGAAGCTCCGCCTGAGGCGCCGCAGAAGCTGACTGCTCCTGCGGGATTGTCCGCATCCTACAACCCGGATACGCAGATTGTATCCCTGACGTGGAATACGGTGGATGGAGAGAATGTCCAGTATCGGGTATATAGAAAGGAAGCCTCCGAGGGCAGCTTTACGCCCGTGATCGAAGGGCTTTCTGTAACCAATACGGAAGATATCGATGCGTCTGAAGGCCACACATACGACTACTATGTGACAGCCTATAATGCAGAAGGGGAATCCGATCCGTCCGGTACGGTACAAATTTCTATCGAAGCCCAGGCTCCTCCAGAAGATACAACGGGCGAACAGCCGGGTGATGGCGAGACGCCACCTCCGGGCGATGGCACGCCGGTTGATCCGGGCAATTCGGTTCCGGGTGACGGGACCGGGTCTGGAGAGAACAGCGGCGTCCCTGGAGATGCAGGGCAGCCCGGGCAGGATGCCGGTGACGGCACAGGTGCAGACACAGGCACAGGTGGTCCGGATGGCCAGACCGATCCGGGCAGCCAGGATCAGCCTGCCGGAGAAGAGGTTCCCGGCAGCGGCCAGGTAGATACATCTGTTCCGGGAATTGAAGGGAACTCCGGGGATATGACTACACAAGGTCAGAACCCTGGCCACGGCAATGGTTTAATGAACGGTAACGGAAACGGTAATGGAAATGGGCACAATAGATAAACGTATAATAAATTATGTTAACCTGCGGTCTGACAGCCGCAGTTTTTTTTGCTTGATTCGTTTTTGAGTGTAATCTGCAAATATGGTAAGCTGAATTTACCAATGTTGGAGAGGACAGTCTATCATGAAACGGAAATTCGGAGACAGGGCAAACTGGAGGCGAATAACCAGCCGAAAATTTGCCTGCAAATATGTGCAAAGCGATTCTTTTACCGGGTATGTAACACTGTACACGATGCTGGGGCTGAAAGAACCGTTGTGGAAAACCTACGGCGGCCACACCTTCTGTATTGCGGACAAAGGGTATTCCTGGCTGCAGTATTATCCGAAGGATGCACATTTTGTAGTGACCGCCATGTTTAATGACAAGCAGCAGATTGTGGAGTGGTATATCGATACTTGCCGCAGTCAGGGCGTAACCGATCAGGGTGTACCGTGGTTTGACGACTTGTATCTGGACATTGTCGTGCTCAGCAATGGCGAAGTGTTTCTGGTAGATGAGGATGAGCTGCAGGAGGCGCTCCAGAAGGGGCATATCACGGCCGGTGAAGCGCAATTGGCCAATAAGACGGCTGCGGAGCTGCTGCAGCAGATTGATGCCCACAAGTTTCCTTATTTTCAGATGTCGCTCCGCCATCGGGCGGAGTGGTTTCACAATGGAGAGTTCAAGCGCAAATGAAAGATGTGATGCATGAGCTGCAGCCTGCACCGCACCGTCCTCTCTGGAAAAGGCTGCTCCTCCCGGCTGGCAGGGGAAAAATCGTTACGGTAACAGGGGCGGCCTTGATTATTGCTTTTCTGATATGGGCAGCATTCTTTTTATGGACGATCGGTACTGCAGCAGGCACACCGGATTTGCAGGCTGCGGATGTCGGCATCGTGCTGGGAGCTTCCATGTGGGGGGATTCTCCCAGCCCTGGACTCCGTGAGCGGCTTGATGAAGCGGTCCGGCAGTACAGGAGGGGAAAAGTTAACAAGCTTATACTGACCGGTGGGCTGGATGATCCGTCCTTCAAGTATACGGAAGCGGAAGGCATGCAGCGGTATTTGCTTGACCGGGGCATTCCCGAATCGGACATGGTCCTGGAGAGCAAGGCGACCAGCACGTATGAAAACCTGTTGTACAGCCAAAGAATTATGGAGGAAAAGGACTGGGCCTCGGCGATCATTATCACGCACACATTTCACGGGCCGCGTGCCGCGGAGATTGCGGATTATCTCGGCTATGAGAAACCGCAGCTGGCGCTCATCAAATCCAGGGTGCTGTCCCCCTGGAAGCACCATTCCCGCGAGGTGCTGGCGTATGTAAAATGGCAGCTCGACCGGCTGCAGCTCACCGTGCTGTAAAAACAAGCAATATTGACTCAGCAGGCTTGCAGCAAAATGCTAATAAGGACATGCCGCCTTGAATACATTTGTGTAAGGGACCGAAGTCCGAACAAATATCGAGGTGATGGATGCATGAACGGACGGGGAGCAGCCGCCGGTAAGCGGCCGGAGGAGAGACCTTCCAGACAGATCAATGTCGTAATCCGCAGCCAGGAGCCTCCAAGCACGCCTGAAGCCGATACAGCTGGGGCTGTCAAAGAGCTTCCTTACTACAGCATGTACCAGGAAATTCAAAAAGAACTGGATCAGCTGGTCGGACTGGACAGCATTAAAGAGCTGGTATTCGAGATTTACGCTTTCCTGCAGATTGCAAAAATGCGTTCGGAAGCCGGGCTGCAGAGCAGTTCGCACGTATATCATATGATATTCAAAGGAAATCCCGGCACGGGAAAAACGACAGTGGCCCGGATTGTGGCCAAAATGATGCAAAGAATGGGTGTGCTCAGCAAAGGGCATTTGATTGAAGCGGAGCGCGCGGATCTGGTGGGTGAGTATATCGGACATACGGCGCAGAAAACACGGGATTTGGTGAAAAAGGCGCTGGGCGGCATTTTGTTCGTGGATGAAGCTTACAGTCTGGCGAGAGGCGGGGAAAAGGATTTTGGCAAAGAGGCGATTGATACGCTTGTGAAGGCGATGGAGGATCAGAAAAACCAGTTCATTCTGATCCTGGCCGGATACAGCGAAGAGATGGACTTTTTTCTGAGCACCAATCCCGGCTTGCCTTCGCGTTTCCCGCTGCAGCTTGAATTTCCCGATTATACGATTGACCAGCTCATTCAAATCAGTGAATTGATGGCCAAGGAACGGGATTATATTTTAATGCCGCAGACCATTTTTAAATTGAAGCAGCATTTGATCACCGCCAAGGAGGAAAGCCTGCATAATTTCAGCAACGCCCGTTATGTGCGCAATGTGATCGAAAGATCGATCCGCCATCAGGCCGTGCGGCTCTTGAATCAATATGCCAGCGGACAGCCGGGCAGACTGGAGCTGATGACGCTGCGCCCGGAGGATTTGAAAATCGGGAAGAAATAGACGATAATAGGATTCTCCATGGAAGTTTTACCAAGGCCGGCCTGTATTCAGGTCGGTCTCTGCACGAGATGAGACCTATTGCCAAAAGGTGTGTGTTCAAAAAGTCAGGTTTTCAGCACCGAAGCTTATGCTTCCGAAGTGCGTTTTTTCAAAACGCTGGAGTTGGATGAAGCTAGGGACTGAGGAGCGGAGCGTACATGGGGTACGTGAGCCCCGGAAGTCCTGGCTGAATTCAAGATTCGATGTCGAGTCCGCTTCCTGACTTCCTTCGTGATCAAAAGATGACTTTTTGAACTACCTCAATAAAGGAGCTGATGTTCATGGCGAATTCTACATACGATACACAAACCGAGGTTCAGGATCGTGCCGTTCTGGTCAGTCTTGTAACGGATCAAGTAAAGCGCAGCGGGGTTGATCCCCAATACTCGCTTGATGAATTGGTCAAGCTGGCGGAGACCGCCGGTGTGGAGGTGCTGAGCGTGCTCAGCCAGAACCGGGAAACCCCGGATTCCAAATGGTTCATCGGCAAGGGCAAAGTGGAGGAGCTGCGCGCCATTGGCGAGACGCTAGGGGCCAACACGGCCATTTTTGACCAGGAGCTGTCCGGCGCCCAGGTACGTAATCTTGAGATGACCCTGGATATGAAAATTATTGACCGCACCCAGCTTATTCTGGATATCTTTGCACAGCGGGCCAAGACCAGAGAAGGGATTATACAGGTTGAGCTGGCACAGCTCTCCTACCTGCTGCCACGCCTCTCCGGGCAGGGCAAAAATTTGTCCCGTCTCGGCGGCGGCATCGGTACGCGCGGTCCGGGGGAAAGCAAGCTTGAAACGGACCGCCGCCATATCCGCGGCCGCATCGGTGAGCTGAAGCGCCAGCTGGAGGAGGTAACCCGCCATCGGCGGCTGCACCGGGAACGCCGTCAGAAGAGCGGAATTGTCCAGGTGGCTCTCGTCGGTTATACGAACGCCGGCAAATCAACGCTGCTGAAATCGCTGACGGCGGTGGATGTGTATATTGAAAATCAGCTATTTGCGACGCTTGATCCGACATCGCGGACGATGGAGCTGCCGAGCGGCAAAGAGATTGTGCTGACCGATACGGTCGGTTTCATCCAGAATCTCCCTCATGATCTGGTCGCCGCTTTTCGGGCTACACTTGAAGAAGTGAACGAGGCCGACCTGGTGCTGCATGTGGTGGACGCTTCCTCAGATATGCGCGAGGATCATATGAAAGTGGTGCATAGCATTCTGGAGGAATTGGGTGCTGCCGATAAACCGCAGCTGGTTCTTTTTAACAAGAAGGATGCCTGCACTCCGGAGCAGCTGGAGATGCTGCCTTCCGGTGAAGGCTACCTGAAAATCAGCGCCTTCGATGAAGGGGATTTGCTCCGCATCAGGGAGACGGTGCAGAACGCCGTAACCGGCGAAACGAGACGCTTCCGGATTCCGGCGGATCGCGGCGATCTGACTCCTGTGCTGTACCGTATTGGTGATGTGATCACCACCGAATATGATGGCAATGACGTTCTGTACGAGGTGCGCATTCAAACAGGGGAGTATGAAAAATACGGCCACGTCCTCGAAAACTTTACAGAAGGTTAACATTTCGTGGCGTGTCCAGGTTATTTTAATAGGAGCTTTATGATACAGGTTAGATAAGCTGCAGGTTATATGATCCGGCGGATCTAATCAGTTATCGGGATTGCATGAAGAGGAGACTTGAGAGGGAATGGCCTTATTTTCAGAGGAAATTGAACGCATCAGGGAAGAAGCGGAAGCAAAGATCAAAGACAGGCTGCAGTTGGTTGACCGGATTGTGGACCACAATCAATGGAAGGTCATTGCGGCTTTTCAGAGCCGCCAGGTGAGCGATTTTCATTTTGCCGGCTCTACCGGATATGCCTATAATGATCGCGGCAGGGAAGTGCTGGATGAAGTGTATGCCCTCGTATTTGGCGCGGAAGCGGCGCTGGTCCGCCCTCATTTCGCGTCTGGTACCCATACGATCGCAACGGCGCTGTTTGGCGTGCTGCGTCCCGGTGATGAACTGCTGTATATTACAGGCCGCCCGTATGACACGCTGCATAAGGTGATTGGGACGCCGGGGGACGGAACGGGCTCGCTTCAGGATTTTGGCGTGACCTACCGTGAGACGGCGCTGACGGCGGATGGACAGGTTGATTGGGGACTGGTGGAGTCGTCCATTACGCCTGCAACGAAGGTCATCGGCATTCAGCGTTCCCGCGGTTATGACTGGCGCTCTTCATTCTCTGTTGCGGATATCGGAGAGATGGTTCGGCGGATCAAAGCGATCCGCAGGGACCTGATCGTGTTCGTCGACAACTGCTACGGGGAATTTACGGAAGAGCTGGAGCCTACCGAGGTAGGGGCGGACCTGATCGCAGGGTCGCTTATCAAAAATCCGGGCGGAGGCATTGCCGAAACCGGCGGTTATATCTGCGGGCGAAAAAAGTACGTCGATTTGGCCGCATACCGTCTGACGGCACCGGGGATTGGCGCCGAGGTTGGCGCAATGCTGGGGACGACACGCAGCATTTATCAAGGCCTGTTTCTGGCCCCGACGCTCGTGGGACAGGCGGTGAAAGGCAGCATTTTTGCAGCCGCCGTATTTGAAGCCATCGGTTTTACAAGCAAGCCGGCCTGGGACGAGCACCGGACCGATCTGATTCAAGCTGTCTCCTTCGACGGACCGGAGCATCTGATTGCTTTTGTGCAGGGGATTCAAAAGGCTGCCGCCGTAGACAGCCATGTGGTGCCGGAGCCATGGGATATGCCGGGATACGAGCATCCTGTTATTATGGCGGCAGGCACCTTCATACAGGGAGGCAGCCTGGAATTGTCCGCGGATGCGCCCATTCGGGAGCCGTATATCGGCTATATGCAGGGCGGGCTAACG
Source organism: Paenibacillus terreus (assembly GCF_042138595.1). Taxonomy (NCBI): domain Bacteria; kingdom Bacillati; phylum Bacillota; class Bacilli; order Caryophanales; family Paenibacillaceae; genus Paenibacillus; species Paenibacillus terreus. Next base: position 261,808 of record NZ_JBHIRX010000005.1, read on the forward strand.
TACTCGCACGTCAAATTTGGCGTATTGAAGGCCCTGCAAACGATGAAGGATCGTAATTTACTGTGAGTTTACCTAACACGCCGTTGACATTTTACATCAGGTAAATGTACAATGGGGTCAGTAGAAAAGATCACTGGAAGGTTGATGAAACGATGGGTGACGAAATTCGCAGAAATATGGCCTTGTTCCCGATAGGGATTGTGATGAAGCTTACCGATTTGTCCGCAAGACAGATTCGCTATTATGAGCAGCACAGCCTGATCGTTCCGGCGCGGACCTCAGGCAACCAGCGGTTGTTTTCCTTTAATGATGTGGAACGATTGCTAGAAATTAAAGCTTTGATCGAAAAAGGTGTAAATATAGCAGGAATCAAGCAGGTGATGAACCCTGTCAGCAAGGAATCCGAGGAAGCGACGGTCATCACGGCCGATACGGAGGTCAAGCGCCGCGAGCTGTCCGATACGCAGCTGCATCGTTTGCTGAAGCAGCAGCTGGTAGCAGGCAAGCGGCCGGGACAGGTATCGCTCATTCAAGGGGAGCTTTCACGCTTTTTTAATAATAAGTGAGGCAATGATCTTGCTTCTGATGTAAAGTCCTTTTGAATATCGTCCACACATAACAGATAAAAGGAGAGGTTACACTTGAGTTACACTAAAGAAGATATTCTCCGCATTGCGCAGGAAGAGAATGTGCGTTTTATCCGTCTGCAGTTTACGGATTTGCTCGGAACGATCAAAAACGTGGAAATTCCGGTAAGCCAGCTTGAGAAGGCACTGGATAACAAAATGATGTTTGACGGCTCTTCGATCGAGGGTTATGTGCGTATCGAAGAATCCGATATGTATTTATATCCTGATTTGGATACCTGGGTCATTTTCCCTTGGGTAGCCACGGATCGTGTTGCGCGTCTTATCTGTGACGTTTACATGCCCGACGGATCCCCTTTTGCCGGAGACCCGCGCGGCATTCTGAAGAGGGTGTTGAAGGAAGCGGAGGAAATGGGCTTTACGTCCATGAACGTGGGGCCTGAACCCGAATTCTTCCTGTTCAAAACCGATGAAAAAGGAAATCCGACCGAAGAGCTGAATGACAGAGGCGGTTACTTTGATCTCGCTCCTACAGACTTGGGGGAGAACTGCCGCCGCGAAATCGTGCTGACTTTGGAAGAGATGGGCTTTGAAATCGAAGCTTCCCACCACGAAGTGGCTCCTGGGCAGCATGAGATTGACTTCAAATATGCCAACGCTATTAAAGCAGCCGACCAGATTCAAACGTTCAAGCTTGTGGTGAAAACGATCGCTAGACAGCATGGCCTGCATGCAACGTTCATGCCAAAGCCGTTATTTGGTGTAAATGGTTCCGGTATGCACTGCCATCAATCGCTGTTCCAGGGCGGCGAGAATGCTTTTTATGATGAAAATGACAAGCTCGGCCTGAGCCGGACAGCCCGCCATTATATGGCCGGTATTCTGAAACATGCCCGCGCCATGGCGGCAATTACGAACCCGACTGTGAACTCGTACAAACGTCTTGTGCCTGGTTATGAAGCACCTTCTTACGTGGCCTGGTCTGCAAGCAACCGCAGCCCGATGATCCGTATACCGGCTTCGCGCGGTCTGAGCACTCGTGTTGAAGTTCGCAATCCGGACCCTGCCGCCAATCCTTATCTTGCGCTGGCTGTAATGCTTAAAGCAGGTCTGGATGGTATCAAGCGCGAGCTTTCACTGCCAGCGCCAATCGACCGCAACATTTATGTTATGACGGAAGAGGAACTGGTGGAAGAAGGGATCGCCAGCCTGCCGGCTGATCTGAAAGAGGCGCTTGGCGAGCTGCTGCGCAGCGAAGTCATTGCCGACGCGCTTGGCGACCACGCTCTTGCATATTTCTACGAGCTCAAAGAGATCGAATGGGATATGTACCGCACTCAGGTACACCAATGGGAGAGAGATCAGTATTTGACTCTATACTAAGGGAGAGAGTCCCTGGCGTGCCAGCGCTGGGGGCTTTACCTTTTTAGGTGGGAAAAAACGTACAAAAATGAAGTTTGGACGGAAAAAAGCCTTGGAGTGCCAAGGCTTTCGGGTGTGAATAGTCACAGTTGCATGAGGCTGCTTAGCGGCCTCTTCTTTTTTTGCCGACAGAACAGATGTAGCAGCTTGGGTCGTTTCTCACGGATACAGGAAATACATGATGCGGAACTGCAACCGGATGGCAACGGTTGATCACTTCAATGGGGTGAACTACCGGAACGACCGTTGGATAATAGCGATCATTGACGAATCGAATTGGAGGGTAGACGATGGGTCCTGCTGTTGGATAAAAAGACATACTGACAACTCCTTTCGGATATGTTGATATAACATATGCCATTTAGCCGCGCTTGACTGGACAATTGCCTGACGGCAGGCATTCATCAGCATTCGCACAGAAGCAGAATCAATCAGTTATTAGTTTAACTTTAGATAGACAGAAACACCCCTGCATTTATGCTGGATCGCACAAATGCAGGGGTGTGTTCGGTCTAAGATGGTCTAGTGGAAATCCCTGAACAAACCGACTACCTTGCCCAGTATGCTGACTTTGGTCAAGCGGAGCGGTTCGTATTTCGGATTCTCGGGTTGAAGCCGAACATGATCTTTCTCTTTGTAGAAGGTCTTCACAGTTGCTTCGTCATCCTCGGTCATCGCCACGACGATGTCTCCATTATTGGCCGTTTGCTGCTGTCTTACAATAACAAAGTCCCCGTTGGTGATGCCGGCTTCAATCATACTGTCCCCTACAACAGACAGCATAAACATCTTGTCATCACCAACAAATTGCTGAGGCAGTGGAAAATAATCCTCAATATTCTCCGTAGCCGTAATCGGAAGGCCTGCGGTTACCTTGCCGACCACCGGAACCCGGGTTACCGTGTAGTTGAACATATGTGTCTGATCCGAATCCTCCTGGCCAAGCAACTCAATGGCCCGCGGCTTGGTGGGATCCCGGCGGATTAGCCCCTTCTTCTCGAGCCGGTCAAGATGTCCATGGACAGTAGAGCTGGAAGCAAGTCCGACCGCCTCCCCAATCTCTCTTACAGAGGGAGGATATCCCTTTAAGCGAACCTCATTACGTATAAATTCCAAAATTGCCTGCTGTCTGCTGGAAATCTTAGACATGTCCCATCAACCCCATTTAAGTAACGTTTGGGAAAATTATAACATAGAACTGCCGTTCGTACAAACATAAGTTCTGAAAGTCGGCAAACAATTTGCAGAGGCAGAGTATCAGCTGTTCAGTAAGCTGTATAGCCGTAAACCGGGCTTTTACAGTTACGTTTTTCTCGTGAAATCAGGAAATATTAAAAATAGGGAACCTGTGTTCTAATTTTCGCTTGAACAAAACATGTGTTCGTGTTATAGTGTTCTCGAAATAAACAAGAACAAATGTTTGGAGGTTGTTAACATGTTAAAATACAGCTCCTATCAAAGCATATATAATACGGCCGTGGCGCAGGGTGGACACACGGGCGGTAGAACCGCAGGGCAGAACAGTAGTCCACTGATCAGCATGCTTCGTTTATTCGTTGCCGTAATTGTGCTCTGGATTTCTTTTGCCGGCCTGTTTACAGTATTTGCAGGTTCGTCCGATTTGCATGCATCCAATGAGAAGGTGGTTGTGCTTACGGGGGACACGCTGTGGGGAATTGCACAAGAACATAAACCGGACTACATGGATACGAGAGTTTATATAGAAGGAATTATTCGGATCAACGGGCTCGAAAGCTCCGGAATCAGGGCAGGAGATGTGCTGCTGCTGCCGGAATTTTGAGGGTTTGCCTGCTGCAGCCGAATCATATATATAGTTCTCAACATATGGGATTATGACGAATATGAACGAATGGAACGGAGCTTGCGGGGGAACCTTGACAAGCTCTTTTTAACGTGTCAAAGTGTATAATATCTTTGCGTATTTGGAGGGGACAAAATTTGGATATTGACAGCTTGGTGGCGCGCATTAATGAGCTGGCGCGCAAAGCAAAAGGAGAGGGCCTGACCGAAGCCGAAACAAAGGAGAGAGCCGAGCTTCGTGAAATTTACCTGGGTAACATCCGCCGAAACTTCCGGCAGCAGCTGGAATCCATCGAATTTGTGGATGAAGAGCCGGACAATGGCAAAGGACCGAAGCATTAAATACATTTATAACGATATACAGCCGGTACTTGGGTCCGGTCCGCTTGCCGGCGGCCCGGGCAGAGGCACCGTCACTATATAACCGTTACTATTTAGAGGAAGGAAAAGTGCATATGGCCGGTTCATTTGAAAGAAAAGTTCGCAAAAACATGGAGAAGGTGAACAAGCAGCGTAAAAAGCAGGGGGGCCAACCGATCGGCAGCAGCACGGGAAATGCTGGTGATACATATTATGGGCGCAATCTGACGGTTCCGATTATGCTGGTGGGCCTGTCCGTCCTGTACCTGGTCTTGACCATGTTCTGGACACAGGTGGGCATGAGAGGTATGGATTGGCTTGTGTTTGGGCTCTATATGCTGCTCGCGGTCGTATTTTTTCTCCGCCGTCCGTATTTGCGGGTTGGCAAAAACACGCTGTATACGCTGAAGGGCGGAAGGGAGCGTTCCATGCCTGCGGATCAGATTAAGAGCATCCAGGTCCAGTCCGGATATGTTATCGTTGAGAAGCAGGGCAAAGGCGGCAACTGGATTTTCAACAAAACGCTGGGCCGTTATGATATCGAGACAATCGCGGAACGGCTTGAGAAATTTGCAGCCGCCAACCAGCTTCCGTTTCAAGCGGAAGGGTCAAATAAGTAATCACGCACGGGGAACAGGATACAGCAGCCATCAGGTTAATTGAATGAAGGAGTGGACGAGCGGGATGACGATTGAAGCGGTCATGTTTGATCTGGATGATACGCTGCTTTGGGATGAGCGCAGTGTTGAGGAAGCATTTGCGGCGGTATGTCAGACGGCCTCCAAGGCAACCGGAGTGGATCCGGTCAAGCTGGAGGAAGCGGTAAGGACAGAAGCCAGATTACTTTATGAATCCTATGAAACCTTCCCTTTTACCAAAATGATAGGCATTAATCCTTTTGAGGGCTTGTGGGCAACCTTTGCCGGGGGAGATCAGCCTGAATTCCGGCAGCTGGAACAGCTGGCACCTGTTTACCGCAAGGAATCCTGGAAAAGAGGACTCGAAAAAGTCGGGGTAGCCGATGAAGAGCTGGCAGGCAATCTTGCCGAACAGTTCGGGATTGAACGGAGAGCGCGTCCGATTGTATATGAAGAAACATTCCAGGTGCTTGATGAGCTCAAGGGCAGATATAAGCTGCTGCTGCTGACGAACGGATCTCCTTCACTGCAGCAGGAGAAGCTGGATGGAGTGCCGCGGTTGATCCCTTATTTTGATCATATCGTCATTTCGGGTACGTTCGGCAAAGGCAAGCCTGATCCCTCCATTTTTGAGCATGCTTTGGGGCTGCTCGGAATCGAACCTCATATGGCGGTCATGGTAGGCGACAAGCTGACGACGGACATCAAAGGTGCGCTCGCAGCAGGGGTACATGCGGTATGGGTGAACCGGAACAGCAGGACGAATACGGAAAACATTCAGCCTGACTTTGAAATCGAGCATCTTGCTGAGCTCGAGAGTGTAATTCAATCGTTATCCTGATCATAAACCGTCCGGGCGCGAAATGCGCGCCAGGCGGTTTTTCAATTTTCTGCTCACCAATAAAACAACCCTGCTAGCCGGCCGGAACGGACTGCGCAACAGGGTTGTTTACAATTTTTTTTGTGCGGATAGATATTTTTATTAGGCCTTAACGAAGGTCGGATCATCATAGTTGTGTGCCACCCATCCGTTTTCCTCAATAAAGAGACGGACAGCCACAATTTTCTGATTTTCCATCAAAGTAAAGAAGTGTGGTGTATTTTCCGGTACGGAAATGACATCACCAGGCGACAATTCCACATTAAAATAACCGAGATCGTCCGCGCCTTTGATGATAAAAATGCCTTTGCCGCCCACAATGGCGCGGATTTCATCTTCCGTATGGGTATGGATGTTTTCAAATTTGGCCAGCAGCTCTTCAAGATTCGGAGTTGCTTCGGACAACGTGATAATATCCCAAATTTTATAACCGCGGCGGGCAGCCAGGTCTTTGATTTCGCTGTCGAAGGTGCTCAGAATCCGGGCTTTTTGTTCATCAGATAAAGTAAAATTCTCCTTAAGCTCGTCAGGGAGCTTGCTGATGTCCCATTTCTCATACAGTACCTCTTGCTTGGCCAGAAACTCCTGCACACCAGCCTCATCGCTGATGCGTTCATTTGTATTGCGGATTACGATCTCAGCCATACTTCTCCCTCTTTTCCACTTGGAATTAATTATGCATTATAGCGAATATCAGATCACATGTCGATGTGAATTTGATATATTTTCCCCATTATATCATGGTGATTGTAAGGAACGGGCAGAGGATACGCTTATAAGTATCCTCCATTGGACCTGTATATGGAGACGGACTATGATATGAGAAAGTTTTCGCTTCCGACTTATAGAATAGTTGAGTTCTGTTGAATACTATAGATCCTAGATATCGACAGTTGTATGTATTCAAGTGGAAGCGTTTCTGCTAAACTAAGATTTAACGTTTTGCGAGGGGGAACAAGGGCAATGAAAGAAAGTTTGCAGCATGCGATACAGCAGCGGATACTTATTCTCGATGGTGCCATGGGCACGATGATACAGCAGGAGGAGCTGACCCCGGCGGATTTTGGGGGTGAGGAGCTCGAAGGCTGCAATGAAATGCTGGTGCTCACGAGACCGGACGTCATTCAACGGATTCATGAGCAGTACCTTGAGGCAGGGGCGGATTTGATTGAAACGAATACGTTCGGCGCTACTTCGGTTGTCCTTGCCGAATATGACATTTCAGATAAAGCGCGAGAGATCAATCTCGCTGCAGCCCGCCTCGCCCGTGCGGCGGCGGATGCCTTCCAGACACCGGACAAACCCCGGTTTGTGGTAGGGGCTATGGGACCAACAACGAAAACGCTGTCTGTTACAGGCGGTGTAACCTTTAACGAGCTTGTTGACAGCTACGAGGAGCAGGCGCTCGCTCTGATCGAGGGCGGGGTGGACCTGCTGCTGCTTGAAACCTCACAGGATACATTAAATGTAAAAGCAGGCAGCATAGGAATCCGGCAGGCGTATGACAAAAGCGGAATTGAACTGCCTTTGATGATTTCCGGCACGATTGAGCCTATGGGCACAACACTTGCCGGTCAAAATATCGAGTCTTTCTATATATCACTTGAGCATCTGCGTCCGATTTCCATCGGATTGAACTGTGCGACTGGTCCCGAATTTATGAGGGACCATATCCGCTCGCTGGCAGACATGTCGTCCTCTGCGATCAGCTGTTACCCTAACGCAGGGCTTCCGGATGAAAACGGCCAATATCATGAATCTCCGGAATCGCTGGCGAGAAAGTTGGGGGGATTCGCGGAAAAAGGGTGGCTGAACATTGCTGGAGGGTGCTGTGGTACGACACCCGCCCATATCCGGGCGATGGCCGAGGAAATGGCAAAGTACCCGCCCCGTTCTCTGCACGGGCAGCATCCGCCTGCGATTGCGGGCATTGAAACGGTCTACATTGAGCAGGACAACCGCCCTTATATGGTCGGGGAACGGACGAATGTTCTCGGCTCGCGCAAGTTCAAGCGTCTGATTGTGGAAGGCAAATATGAGGAAGCGTCGGAAATCGCCCGTGCGCAGGTCAAGAGCGGAGCTCATATCGTGGATATCTGTGTACAGGACCCGGACCGTGATGAAGCGTCCGACATGGAAGCTTTCCTGAAGCTTGTCGTCAACAAAGTGAAGGTGCCGCTCATGATCGATACGACAGACGCTGCCGTAATTGATCTAGCACTGAAATATACGCAAGGAAAAGGAATAATTAACTCCATTAACCTTGAGGACGGGGAGGAAAAATTTGAGAAGGTCGTGCCTTTGATTCATAAGTATGGAGCGGCTGTTGTGGTCGGCACGATTGATGAGCAGGGGCAGGCCATTAAAAGGGAGGATAAGCTGGAGGTAGCCAAACGGTCATATGATCTCTTGGTGAACAAGTACGGCCTTTCTCCTGAAGACCTGATTTTCGATACGCTTGTATTCCCGGTCGGAACGGGAGATGAGCAATATATCGGCTCGGCCGAGGAGACCATTGAGGGCATCCGGCTCATTAAAGAGGCGCTTCCGGGCGTGCACACCATTCTCGGCGTCAGCAACGTCTCCTTTGGTTTACCGGAAGCGGGACGCGAGGTGCTTAATTCCGTGTTCCTCTATGAATGCACCAAAGCCGGGCTGGACTATGCCATCGTCAATACGGAGAAGCTGGAACGCTATGCTTCCATTCCGGCACATGAGCGAGAGCTGGCGGAGAACCTGATTTACAACACGAATGATGAGACGCTGGCGCTCTTTGTGGCGGCTTTCCGTGACAAAAAGGTGGAAAAGAAGCAGCAGGCCTCGAATCTGACGCTTGAAGAACGTCTGGCCGCTTATGTGGTGGAAGGCAGCAAAGAGGGGCTAATCCCAGATTTGGATGAGGCTTTAAAGAAGTATGCCCCGCTGGAAATCATCAATGGACCGCTCATGGCGGGCATGGAAGAGGTTGGGCGGCTGTTTAACAACAATGAGTTGATTGTCGCTGAAGTTCTGCAAAGCGCTGAAGTGATGAAAACTTCCGTGGCGCATCTTGAGCAATTCATGGAGAAGACCGAGAGCTCGGTAAAGGGTAAAATCATTCTCGCCACCGTTAAAGGGGACGTTCACGATATCGGAAAGAACCTGGTTGAAATCATTCTCTCCAATAACGGTTACCGCATCATTAATCTGGGTATAAAAGTACCACCGGAACGGATTATTGAGGCATATCGCGAAGAAAAGGCGGATGCCATCGGTCTATCCGGCCTGCTGGTGAAATCCGCGCAGCAGATGGTCGTGACCGCCCAGGATTTGAAGACCGCTGGGATTGATGCTCCGATCATGGTCGGCGGGGCGGCGTTAACCCGCAAATTTACCAAAAACCGGATCAGACCGGAATACAACGGTCTTGTCCTGTATGCCAAGGATGCCATGGACGGTCTGGATCTGGCCAATAAATTAATGAATCCCGACACGCGCAAGGTGCTGATAGAAGAGGCGGAGAACGAAAAAGAAACAGAGACTGCCGCCGAGCCGAAACCGCTGCCGAAATTGAGCCGTGTCGAACGCTCCAATATCTCAACGGATGTCCCTGTCTATATTCCGCCTGATCTTGAGCGCCATGTGCTCCGCAACTATCCGATCGGCCATATTTTGCCGTATGTGAATATGCAGATGCTGCTGGGACACCACCTGGGCCTGAAGGGCAATGTGGAGCAACTGCTGGCGGCAGGCGACCCCAAAGCGGTCAGCCTGAAGGAGACGGTGGACGACATTTTGCAGTCAGCTGTTATGGATGCGATCATGCAGGCGCACGCGATGTACCGCTTCTTTCCGGCCCAATCGGAGGGCAATGATATTTTGATCTATGATCCGGCTGATGTTAGCAAGGTGCTTCACCGCTTCTCCTTCCCGCGCCAGCAGGTTGAGCCTTACCTCTGTCTGGCGGATTTCCTTAAACCGGTAAGTTCAGGTACAATGGATTATGTCGGCTTTCTGGTCGTTACAGCCGGTCATGGAATCCGCGAGCTGTCCACGGCATGGAAGGATCAGGGGGATTATTTGCGCTCACATGCACTTCAGGCGGTTGCCCTGGAGGTGGCCGAAGGGCTTGCAGAACGGATTCATCATATGATGCGGGACAACTGGGGCTTCCCGGATCCGCCCGATATGACGATGAAGCAGCGGCTTGGGGCAAGATACCAGGGAATTCGTGTCTCGTTCGGCTACCCGGCTTGTCCGGATCTTGAGGATCAGGAGCCTCTGTTCCGTCTGATGAAGCCGGAGGATATCGGAATCGCTTTGACGGAGGGTTTCATGATGGAGCCGGAAGCTTCCGTTTCCGCCATGGTCTTCGCCCATCCGCAGGCTCAATATTTTAATGTGGATAAAGCCTAGGCGGTCTGCGGCAAGCGGGAGGAGTGCTGCCTCTTCCCGGGTTGCGAGCCGCGTATAGGAGCAGAAGAGGTTGGCAGCAGAATCCTCCGGGTTTCGGAGGTTTTTTGCTGCCCAGCAGGAAGAAGGTTGGATAAGTATGGACATTTATTTTTTGGGTACAAACGCCGGCGTTCCGACGCTTCAGCGCAATGTTACTTCAGTGGCGCTGCGGCTGCTCGAAGAGCGCAGAACGATGTGGCTGTTCGACTGCGGAGAAGGAACACAGCAGCAGGTTCTGCGGTCGCCCCTGAAGCTGAGCAAGCTTGAGAAAATATTCATCACACATCTTCACGGAGACCATCTGTTCGGACTGCCCGGATTGCTGTCCAGCAGGGCGTACCAGGGGGGGACGTCTCCACTGACTGTATACGGGCCTGCAGGGCTGAAGCAATACATTGACATGTCTCTGGAGCTCAGCCAGTCGCGCATCAACTATGAGCTGGATGTCGTTGAGCACGGCGGTGGACTGATTTTCGAGGACGAGCAGTTCAAGGTGGAGGCAGCGCTGCTGGAGCACCGGATCGACAGCTATGGCTACCGGGTGACGGAGAAGGATAAGCCGGGTAAGCTGGACGCAGAAGCGATGGCGAAATACGGTATCCGGCCTGGCCCCCTGTACGGCAAACTCAAACGGGGAGAGCCGGTTGAACTGGAGGATGGCCGTATTGTGCAGCCGCAGGAGGTATTGGGAGAGCCGAAGAAGGGCCGGATCGTTACCGTTTTGGGGGATACCCGCCCCTGCCGCAATGCGGTGCTGTTGTCCGAAGGCGCAAACCTGGTCATCCATGAAGCCACATTTCTTCATGAGCTGGCGGAAACGGCCCATGAATACCATCACAGTACTGCGCTGCAGGCAGCCGAGACGGCTAAAGCTGCACAAGCGGGCGGGCTGATCATGACCCACTTCAGCTCAAGGTACAAGGATATGGAGCAGCTGCAGGAACTGCTGGACGAAGCCAAGTCTGTTTTTCCAAACAGCATGCTAGCGGAGGAGCATGTGCTGTTCCAGATACCCTGCTGAACCGATGCGAGGCTTCCATGTGTTTGAAGTTAAGGTGCCGGAGCTATTTCGGTACCTTTTATTATCAATAAGCAGCCGGGAAACGGCTGATTATTTTCCGGGAAAGCGCAGAAACTGACAAATGTGTGGAGAAAAAGCTTCCTTGAAAAAACAGCTGTCGATGGTTTTCGACGCAGATCAGGCGTGAAAATGGCCTACATAACATTTTTTTTGACAAATCAGCTAACTCTTCTCTAAATTCAAGAGGGAAATGATTGGACGTGCGGCACTGATTTTTTTAAGATAGATGGGTGAGGCCGATGCAGTGCAGGCAACTCGACTTATGCCCTGAATATTTAATGAAATGAATTAGGGCTTGAGCAGGGAGGAAGGCAACTTGACAGCACTACTGATTGATCTTGACGGAACGATGGTTCATGGCAATCGTATGATCGAAGGAGCCGATCGATTTATCCGTATATGCCGTGAACAGCACATTCCTTTCCTATTCGTGACGAACAACTCTTCACGTACGCCGGAGGCGATCGCGGATATGCTGTGTGGAATGGGTATCGAGGCAGAGGGAGAGGAGATATGCACCTCTGCGCAGGCGGCAGCACAGTATGTATCCCGGGAATGTTCCGAAGCCAGGGTGTACTGTATTGGAGAAGAAGGTCTGCAAAAGGCGCTTACCAGCGCAGGTCTGCATCTCGTTGAGGAGAAGCCGGATTATGTTGTGCAGGGAATTGACCGCAATTTTACATATGCCAAGCTGACCGCCGCCATGCAATGCATTATGCAGGGCGCGGCCTTTATTATGACCAATCCGGATGTTCAGCTTCCTTCACATGAGGGGCTCATCCCGGGTGCGGGTACGATCGGGGCGGCCATAGAGGCTGCTTCGCAGACCAGTCCCGTCGTCATTGGCAAGCCATCCGGCATTCTGATGGATTACGCGCTTAACCGGTTGGGGATCAAGGCGGAGCAAGCAGTCGTTATCGGGGATAATATGCTGACAGACATTGCTGCCGGCGCAGCCGCAGGCTGCAGAACGGCACTTGTCATGACCGGGGTGACAACGCCCTCCAATATGGAACGGCACATTCAGACGGCTGGAGTGCGACCCGATTATGTATGCAGCAGTCTGAGCGAGCTCTGGGGAGGCTGTCTGCCGCCGACCAAATAATCACTTGTAATTGACCAAAATATACAGCCTAGAAAGGGTAGATACGATATGCCGGAACTTCCTGAAATGGAGAACTACCGGGTACTATTGTCCGGGCGATTATTGGATAGACCGATTACCGGAGTTACGGTCCATCGGGAAAAATCAATCAATCTGGATGCGGCGGACTTTCGCTCGCAATTGCTAAGCAGCTCGATTGTGTACATTGAGCGGCGCGGAAAGCATCTGATCTTTCATTTGAACTCAGGCAAGCGGCTGCTGCTGCACCTGATGCTGGGAGGCATGCTGTACCTGGCTGCCCCCGGTGAAACCATCGAGCGTTCAACCCAGGTCGAAATCGAATTCGGCGGACAAAGGCTGCTGTTCATCGGGCTCAGATTGGGGTACCTGCATCTGCTGACAGCCAAGGAAACCAATGAAGCTTTGGCAGACCTTGGGCCGGAGCCGCTGGACCCGCGCATGACACTGGAGACCTTTGCCGCTTGCCTGAAAGGCAGACGCGGCTCGCTGAAGAGCACCCTGATCAATCAGCATGTCATTGCCGGCATCGGCAACTGTTATGCGGATGAAATTGCTTTCGCGGCAGGGCTTGCGCCAGCTTCGAAGATGCAAAATATTGCCGCATCCGCCGAACTGGTTGGAAAGCTGTACGAAGCGGTCCGCACAGTGCTCAGGGAAGCATATATGTACGGCGGGTACATGGAGATGCCGCTATTTCAAGGGGATGCCAAAACAGGCGGCTTTGATGAAAGATGCCAGGTGTATGACCGTGAAGGTGAGGCATGTCCGCGGTGTGGGGGAACAATTCGCCGGGAGGAGCAGGCCGGACGCAAGGTCTTTTACTGCCCGGACTGCCAGCATGAAGCCTAAGTGGTATGCGGGAGCGCATGTCAGCACGCGCGGAGGCTTCTACAAGGCGGCGCAGCGGGCACGGGAGGCCGGGGCGCTGTCCTTTCAGTATTTTCCGAAAAATCCGCGCAGTCTGGCTCTAAAGACACCGGATGCTTCCGACGCCGAGGCCTGCAGGAGCTACTGTGAAGCCCATCATTTGCAATCGATCGCTCATTCGCCTTATCCGGTTAATCCAGCGACGGGTTCAATCAGGGGAGAGGAAGCGTATGCGCTTATGGTGGCCTCGCTGCTGAATGATCTGGCGATTGCGGAAGCGTGCGGCTCTGTGGGGATTGTGGTTCATTTTGGCCATTTGCGCAGCAGCGATCCTCTGGAGGGGTATAAAAATATTATCGGCTGTCTGGATGACGTATTGGGCCGCTGGGCAGGGACAGCCAAAATTTTGCTTGAAAATCAGGCCGGCGATCATGGCCCGATGGGAACGACGCTGGAGGAAATGGTGCAGGTCCGGAGTTTGAGCAAATTTCCGGAACGAATCGGTTTTTGCCTGGATACCTGTCATGCATTTGCTGCGGGACTCTGGAATGGCGGTGCGGATGAAAACCTGCTGGAAAATGGAGCCCGGCTCGGATACTGGGACGCGCTGTGTGCTGTTCATTTGAATGATTCACGTTATCCCGGCGGTGAAAGAAAAGACCGTCATGCCAGGGTCGGAACCGGATATATAGGCGAGCAGGGCTTTCGCTGGCTGCTGGGACAGCGCCCGTTTCAGCAGATTCCCCTGATCATGGAGACTGAGCCGGGAGCGGACGGAACACACCGGGCGGATATTCGCAAAGTGTTGGAATGGGCCGAGGCAAGCGGATAAAAAATACCGATAGCGGGAAGGAGGAAGCCGTATGAACTTGTACATGGATGATTACCGGCGCTGCCCGCAGGGCTTTACACTGGCCCGCGATGCGGAGGAGTGCCTGCTGCTGCTTCGTGAATACAAGGTTGACATTCTGTCGCTGGACTATGATCTGGGACCAGGAGAGCCTACGGGACTTGAAGTGGCAGCCGCGATCGTCAGGGAAAAATTGTTCCCGGAGCAGATTTATCTGCACTCATCCAGTCCGTCAGGCAGAAGGCAGATGTACGAAATGCTGTACGGCAGCCTGCCGGAGGGAGTGCAGCTGTACAATCATCCGGTTCCCCCGGAGCTGCTCAGCCAGCTTGAACAGAGGGAGCGGCGATGAGGGAACGGAATCAGCAGGAGCTGCGCAGGGATATTTGGGAAGGCTGCAGGCTGGCCGTGCTGGTGTATACTCCGATGTGCGGCACCTGTGCCGTAGCCAAAAAGATGCTGGAGATTGTCGGGCATATGCTGCAGGAGGATATTATCGTGCAAAGCAATATTAACACCATCCCCGATCTGGTTCAGGAATACCGGATATCCAGCGTGCCTGCACTGCTGCTTTTCAATGGTGAAAGCTCCGAGCCGAAAGTGATATATAAAATGGAATCCGTGCAAAATTTGCTGGAACAGATAAGGGGAGTTTGCCGGTGATTAAAATGGAGCATATTACGCTTCGGCGCGGCCAGGACCGGATTTTGGACGATGTGAATCTGGAGGTCAACACAGGGGAGCATTGGGCGATTCTGGGCCGCAACGGATCAGGCAAAACGACGATACTTGAAATGATGACAGGTTACCTGTTTCCGACCACGGGCCGTGTTGAGGTGCTGGGGAACGTATTTGGAGAATGTGATGTAAGGGAAGTGCGCAAGGAGATCGGTTACATCAGCCAATCGCTGCTGGAAAAGCTGGCCTTGAAGGACCCTGTGTGGGAAGTCGTGGCTACGGGAGCTTACGCCTTTCTGCGCTTTTATCAGGAAATTCCTGAAGAGGTGAAAGAGAAGGCCGTCTCACTGCTGCAGGAAATGAATCTCGGAGGGCTGGTTGACCATCCCCTCGGCACACTGTCCCAGGGAGAGCGCAAAAAAGTGATGCTGGCGCGTTCGCTTATGGCTGAGCCCAAGCTGCTCATTATGGATGAGCCTTGCGCAGGACTAGATCTGTACGAGCGGGAAAAAATGCTGCTGGAAATCGACCGTTTGCGCCGGCGTGACATATCCGTTATCTATGTAACGCATCATATCGAGGAAATTGTCCCTTTGTTTACACACGTCGCACTAATCCGGGATGGGAAAGTGGCCGCTGCGGGTCCGAAGAAAGAGGTATTGACCAAAGAAACGATAATGCATACGTATGAGATTCCGGTCGAGCTGCAGTGGGATGATGAGCGCCCGTGGATCAGGGTATGCGCTGGAGGTTAACGTTATTTTGAATTCAATGGATGAAGATATGCAGGAAAATGAAGAAAAGTCCGGCGTGACATCGCGCTTTATATGCACAGCCAATCATAGCTTTGCCCCGTATGCCCAGGAAGAGCTGCGGCGGCTGTTCGGCTCGGTAAAATCGACCGTGCTCATTCCGGGTGAAGTGCTGCTCGTCACGCTGCCTGATGAGTCCGCAGCGGCGGTGGACAGAATTAAAGCGCAATCGCCGATGTTTCTGCGCCATCTGTTTCCCGTCCAGTTTCAGGAGGAGGGCGGCAGCGTGGATACGGTGCTGACCCGGCTGGCGGCTTTCGTCATGAACCGGAGCGAGCTGCAGGGGCAGGTTCTGACCGTACAGGTCCGTAAAACGCACGACAGCCTTTGGGAGGAAAGTGCGGGGGCGTTAAAACAGGCCATTACGGACAAGCTGGCGGACGCGCCGTTGGAGTTTGCCGTGCGCGAAGCGGATTACGTTCTGTCCGTATTTGCCGATCATGACTTCTGGTATGCAGGCATTTCCAGACCTGACGACAACCTGTCCGACTGGAACGGAGGGGCTGTGCGCTTCCAGAAGGAAGAGGGGCAGGTGTCGCGCGCCAAGTTCAAGCTGCTGGAGGCGGAAATGGCCTTCGGGATTGATTTTACAGTCTTCAGGAAAGCTCTGGACATCGGTGCGGCTCCGGGAGGCTGGACCTCATTCCTGCTAGAACGCGGGCTTGAGGTGACGGCCGTGGATCCGGCGCGCATGGATCCGTCTGTCATGCAATCGCCACGCTTGACCTTCCTTCGCAAAAATGCGGGAGAGGTCAGGTTCCGTGACAGCGAGTTTGATGTGCTGGTATGTGATATGAGCTGGAGCCCGAAGCAAATGGCGAAGCTTGTTACGGGCCTGTTATACAGCCTCGCGAGCGGGGGGACGGCCATCGTGACGGTGAAGCTGATGCACAAAAAGCCGCTCGCGCTCATTCAGGATGTCATCTCTTCCTTCGAGCAGGCGGGAATGCAGGTGCAGCAGGCGAAGCAGTTATTCCATAACCGGGATGAAATAACACTTTATATGATTAAATATGCTTAAAATATTATTGCAGAAATGTTTAGAGCACACTATAATTAATCCAAATTGTGTAAATCATATTGGTTGATAAGCAGGGAAAGCATCCTGTAAAGAGATCTCTT
Source organism: Paenibacillus terreus (assembly GCF_042138595.1). NCBI lineage: Bacteria > Bacillati > Bacillota > Bacilli > Caryophanales > Paenibacillaceae > Paenibacillus > Paenibacillus terreus. The sequence continues at coordinate 278,486 of NZ_JBHIRX010000005.1, forward strand.
ATGTTGAGATCATTTACGGGGATGGCTTTCCTTTTTTGCTTTCCAAGGAGGGAAGGGCAGTGATGAAGCAAAATCGAGAGCGTGAACCAGGTTATGTATTGGGCGGGAGATACCGCATATGCCGGCTGATCGGCAGAGGGGGCATGAGCCGGGTATATATGGCTGAGGACCTGAAGCTGACGGGAAAAATATGGGCTGTCAAGGAAACGGCGGCCGACAGGGAACTGATGGGGGCGTGGAGAGCGGAAGCGGAGATGCTGAGCGCACTCAATCATCCGCGGCTGCCGCGAATCGTTGATTTTTTCGATTACAGCGGCGAAGGCAATGTGTATGTTGTCATGGATTACATCGGAGGCATGACGCTTGAGGCTTATATGCGGAATAACGGCGGCATCGTGGAAGGTGAAAGAGTCATATCATTTGCCCTGCAGCTGCTCGATGTGCTCGATTATCTGCACAGCCATAAGCCGTCCATCATCTATCGTGATCTGAAGCCGTCCAACATTATGATCACCCCGGAGCTTGAGCTGAAGCTGATCGACTTTGGCACGGCGAGGAATTACAGGACCGGCAGCAGCCAGGACACCGTGAAGCTGGGAACGGTCGGGTTTGCAGCCCCTGAACAGTATGGAGGAGGGCAATCCGATGCGCGTTCCGATCTTTATGGTCTTGGTGCGCTGATGCTGTATTTAGGTACAGGCGGACGACATAGCGAGTGGGCGCCTGGCGTGGAGGAGGCCATACGCTCAAGGCAGCCGCGTGATTTGGAAAGGGTGATCCGCAAGCTGCTAAAGAGCGATCCAGGGGAAAGATACCAGACCGCCAAGGAGGTTATGCATGAGCTAAGGCCATTAACCGTGCCCCCCGCTGATCAGCCTGTATCGGCAGCGGAGGCAAAGTATTCCGGAACACGGGTGATAGCGCTGCTGGGTGTATCGCCTGGCTGCGGGGTAACGCATACGGCCATAGCCATCAGCCACTATCTTGCACGGCAGGGCGGCAGGGTGGCTGTAGCCGAGCTGAACGGCCGCTCACAGTCCTTTTCCAGAATACAGGCACTGCTGGAGGGAGAGGAGCGTGCGCGGGCGGAGGGAGCAAAACGATTTTCTTTTGAAGGGGTGCAGTACTGCCGTCAAACCTCGCCGGAAGATATCATCCCCATGTTGAGCGGAGGCTTTGATTTTATAGTGTTTGACCTGGGCAGCGGAGTGGATCATGACGGGCTTGAGGAATTTTTGCGGGCTGATTATCCGCTGGTGGTCGGGTCCGGAGCGGAGTGGAGGCTGCCGGATACGGTGACGTTTGCAAAAGCTCTGGCCAGGTACCCGCAGCAGATGTGGGGCTTCTGTCTCCCTTTGGCGACAAGCGAGGCGGCCCGCCGCCTCGGAAAGGAGCTTGGTACAGGCAAGGTCTATGCGCTCCCTCTTCATCTGGATCCTTTTGAGCCGTGGGAGGAAATGGACATCGCTTTGCAAGCCTTGTTCAAGGATGTGATTCCTGAGCCGAAGCGGAGAAAGCCGTTGTTTGCTTCTTTCAGAAGATGGTGAGACCACGCGGTGTGTATCTGGCGATGCATTTTTGTTTTGCAGGTTCCGGTAGAGCTCCTTCTTATGCTACAATAAGGCTTTGAAAGCCAACCTGAAGTCATATTGAAGTTTATTGATCGTGTTTATAAGTAAGAGCTAAAGGAGTCTGCTAACGGAAATGAGTTTATTAACTGTAGAAGACGTTTCCCATAATTTTGGGGACAGGACATTATTCAAAAATGTATCGTTCCGCCTGCTGCCGGGAGAGCGTGTCGGTCTGGTGGGAGCCAACGGTGTCGGCAAATCGACGCTGATGAATATTTTGACAGGACAGCAGCTGCGTGACAACGGCAAAGTCGAATGGACGCCGAAGGTTCGTTACGGTTATCTGGACCAGCATACAAAGCTGACGCCGGGTAAGACGGTGCGCGATGTGCTCAAGGATGCGTTTCTGCCGCTGCTTGAGCTTGAGAAAGAGCTGAATGCCATTACAGATAAAATGGCCGAAGCCTCGCCGGAGGAGCTTGAAGTGCTGCTGGAGCAGATGGGAGAAATTCAGGAGCAGCTGGAGATCGGCGATTTTTATCTGATCGATGTGAAAGTGGAGGAAATGGCCAACGGCCTTGGGCTTGGCGCCATCGGACTGGACCGCGATGTAGCGACATTAAGCGGGGGACAGCGCACGAAGGTGCTGCTGGCCAAGCTGCTGCTGGAGAAGCCGAATGTGCTGCTGCTGGACGAGCCGACGAACTACCTGGACGTTGAGCATATCGAATGGCTTACGCGTTATTTGAAGGATTACCCTTATGCCTTTATGCTGATTTCCCACGATACTGAGTTTATGAATCAGGTCGTCAACGTCATTTATCATCTGGAGTTTGGCAAGCTGAACCGCTATACGGCCAACTATGAGAAGTTCCTTGAAATGGCTGACATCCAGAAGACGCAGCATATCGAGGCTTATGAAAAACAGCAGGAGTATATCAAAAAGCAGGAGGACTTCATCCAGCGCAACAAGGCGCGTGCCTCCACATCCGGCCGGGCCAAGAGCCGTGAGAAGCAGCTTGATAAGATTGATCGGATAGACAAGCCGGAAGAAGCGGCAAAGCCGACGTTCCAGTTCAAGGAAGCGCGGGCCAGCGGCAAAACGGTCTTTGAAGGCATTGACTTTGAGATTGGCTACAGCCACCCGCTGCTGCCGAAAATGTCCATAACCATTGAACGGGGCGAGAAGATCGCCATCGTCGGTTATAACGGTGTCGGCAAATCGACGCTGCTCAAAACGATTCTTGGCAAAATCCCTCCGCTGAGCGGCAAAACCTATACTGGAGATTTTCTGTATCCAGCCTATTTCGAGCAGGAGGTTCGCCCTGAGCGGATTACACCGCTTGACGATGTGTGGAATGAGTACCCGCATCTGAATCAGCATGAGGTCCGTGCCCATCTTGCCCGCTGCGGACTGAAAAATGATCACATTACCCGTCCGCTGTCCGCCCTTAGCGGGGGAGAGCAGGCCAAGGTACGTCTCTGCAAGCTGCTGATGCGTGAAAGCAACTGGGTGCTGTTTGACGAACCGACGAACCATCTGGATGTGGTGGCAAAGGATGAGCTGAAACGTGCGCTGAAGGAATATAAAGGCACCGTGCTGCTCGTATCCCACGAGCCCGATTTTTACAAGGATTGGGTAACGAGAGTATGGAATGTGGAAGAGTGGTCGGCGAAAGCCTGATGTGCAGAAAAGTGCAGCTTTGGACTTTTCTGAATGAAATATGATGCACGTCTAGGCAAGTGAACGGGATTGTGCTACCATGAAATGGGATTACAAAAGCATATAAAGTCATACAGGCGATTAATCAGACCTGTATCACACTGGGGGAGCCGCGGCCGGCGGCTGAGACGGAAGAAATGCATTCCGGACCCTTTGCACCTGATCTGGATCATACCAGCGTAGGGAAGTGGACATTAGCCGAATACAGAGTATATGCGTCCCGCTTATGAGCGGGGTGCTGTTCCTTGTAATCGGTGAACATTCAAGTTCAGCCGCTTCCTGACCGGGAAGCGGCTTTTTGGCGTTCCCGAATCACTGTCATGGAGGCAACAAGCTAATGGAACTTCACCTTATTACGGACGGCTGCCAAAGCGCTGAACAAACGGCAGACATTATGCGGCTGATTGAACCGGAAATCGATCTGCTTCATATTCGGGAGAAGCAGCTGAGCGCTGCGGAACTGTATGCATTTATGTCCACGGTGTCGGAGGGCGTCTGCTGCCCGCCGTCCAAGCTCGCGGTTAACGACCGTGTGGATGCGGCGCTGCTGTTTGGTGCCGGGGCGGTACAGCTCACTTCTCACAGCCTGCCGCTGCCGCTTGTAAAGCGGATGTTTCCGGAGCTGCGCTGCGGGGCATCCGTCCATTCGCTGCCGGAAGCGCTGGCTGCAGAGCAGGCGGGGGCCGATTATGTGCTATTCGGCCATATATACGATTCCCCTTCCAAGCCCGGGCTGCCGCCGCGGGGATTGAGCAGCCTGGAAGAGCTCTGTTGTGCCGTCTCCATACCGGTTATCGCGCTTGGCGGCATTCAGCCTCAGCATGTGCCGGATATCAAGCGGGCAGGTGCCTCCGGAATTGCCGTGATGTCAGGTATCTGGAAGGCGGAAAATCCGGCAGAGGTGGCAAAGGAATATAGAAGTTTGCTCATGACTTGAAGCAGGGTGTAACAGATCAGATGAATCCCGATAAATACAGGAAAATGGGAGGAGATCGGTATGTGCTATTCGGCAGACTGTACTGTGATCGGTGCGGGAGTGATCGGCAGCTCCATCGCCTATCAGCTGGCGAAGCGGGGCTTCAAAACGATGCTGATCGAAAAATCGGTTCCGGGTCAAGGGGCCACACGGGCGGCGGCGGGAATGCTGGCCGCGGAGTGCGAGGTTTTTGCCCATCCGCAGCTGGCCGCATTGGCACTGCGCAGCCGCGATCAGTTCGAGAAACTGGTGCGGGAGCTTGAAGAGCTGACAGGACTGGCAACAGGTTATACCACCACAGGCTTCGTGATTCCTGCCCGGACTCAGGAGGATGCGGCACGCTTGTCGGCTATGGCTGGAAGCAAGGATGGATCTGCTGCGGAATGGTGGGATGCCGCAGAGATTTCCAGAAGGATTCCCGGCTTGTCAGGGCAGGCACTCGGGGGCTTGTTCCGCGAGCGGGAAACCCAACTGCTTCCGCAGCGGCTTGCACAGGCTTTGGTGACAGGTGCGGAAAAGTATAGTGCCGAACTGCTGACGGACACAGCAGCGGAAGACATTTTGATCATGGACGGAAAGGTACGCGGTGTAAGAACGAGCAGGGGGGACATCGCATGTCCGAATGTTGTGATCGCAGGGGGACATGATGCATCAAAGCTGCTTGATAATTACGGCATAAGCCCGGGTATGTATCCTGTCAAGGGAGAGGTTGTAGCCGTTGCCATGCCTGCGCGTCCGCTAAAGTATACCCTTTATGCGGAGGATGTTTATCTTGTGCCAAAGCCGGACGGGGAGCTGTGGATTGGTGCCACGAGCAGGCCGCACGAATGGGGAACAGATGTATCCGCAGGCGGGCTGATGCAGCTGCTGTCTCGCGCCGCGGCCTGGCTGCCGGACATCGAGGAGTCGTCTTTTCTGCGAGCGTGGGCGGGATTAAGGCCGCAGACGAAGGATGGCCTTCCCTTGATCGGCCCCGTCCCTGATGCTGCCGGCTTGTACGCTGCTTGCGGACATTACCGAAACGGAATTTTGCTGAGCGCGGCGACAGGGGAAGCCATTGCGGAGATGATGACAGGCCGTACGGCGGAGCAGTTAAACTTGACGGCCTTGTCACCGGACAGAATGAAAAGGCAGCCTGCTGCTTCCGAGGGGGGATTGCGATGAGGCTTGTTATTAACGGCCAGGATATGATTTTTGATGCGGAAGTGCAAAATGTGGACCAGCTGCTGAATGCACTGGACCTGCGTGTCAAGACGGTCGTCGTCGAGCTGAATCGGCGCATATTGACCAAGGAAATTCACGGCGAGACCGCTTTGAAGAACGGGGATCAGCTTGAAATCGTACATTTTGTGGGAGGCGGATAATATGCTGCACATCGGAGATAAAACCTTTAAATCAAGACTGCTGCTCGGAACAGGGAAGTTCACGGATCCTGAAACACAACTGAAGGCCGTTCAGGCATCGGAAAGCGAGATCCTTACATTTGCAGTACGGCGCTTGAATCTGCAGGAAAAGGGACAGGGAAACTTCCTGGATATGCTGGATCTGTCCAGCTTCACGCTGCTCCCCAATACGGCGGGAGCGGCAACCGCCGAGGAGGCTGTCCGCATTGCCAGACTGGCCAAGGCGTCCGGTTTATGTGATATGATTAAGGTCGAAGTGATCGGGGATGACAGAACGCTGCTTCCCGATCCGATTGAGACTCTAAAAGCTTGTGAAATGCTGCTTGCCGAAGGCTTCATTGTGCTGCCTTACATCTCCGACGATGTTATATTGGCCAAAAGACTGGAGCAGCTCGGCGTACACGCCGTCATGCCGGGGGCATCCCCCATCGGTTCAGGCCGGGGCATACTCAATCCGTACACCTTGGAGCTCATTATAGAACAGGCTTCGGTTCCCGTCATTGTGGATGCCGGCATCCGTTCGCCTGCCGATGCGGCACGCGCGATGGAACTCGGCGCGGGCGGCGTGCTGCTGAATACGGCGGTATCCGGCGCTGGGGACCCGGTTGCCATGGCGGAGGCAATGAAGCTCGCGGTAAAAGCGGGCAGACAAGCGTACAAGGCGGGCATGATTCCCGTTAAACGTTATGCCTCGGCAAGCAGTCCTACAGAAGGGATGGTTACATCATAATGAATGAACGCAAGACAGCGGTGGAGGCGGATTACGAGTCTTCTGCCGCAGAAGCCGCAAAGGCCGCGGCCGACCGCTACTCCCGCCAGGAGCGCTTTGCGCCATTCGGCAGAGAGGGGCAGCGGAAGCTGCGTGCTTCCCATGCGCTGATTATTGGAGCAGGAGCGCTTGGCACCAGCATCGCCGAGACGCTTGTCCGTTCAGGCATCGGCACGGTCACCATCGCTGATCGCGATTATGTCGAATGGAGCAATCTGCAGCGGCAGCAGCTTTTTGCGGAGTCGGACGCGGCGCAGCGGACACCCAAAGCGATTGCGGCCAAGCGCCGTCTGGAGGAAATAAACTCCGAATGCCTCATCCATGCTCATGTGCTCGACATCGATGGCGAAGCATTGGAAGAGCTGGCGGCAGATGTGGATGTGATCATGGATGCTACCGACAATTTTGATACAAGACTGATCATCAACGATGTGGCTCAAAAGCTCGGCGTGCCGTGGATATACGGCGGCTGTGTGGGCAGCTATGGGATTACCTTTACCATCATTCCCGGGGAAACGCCGTGCCTGAACTGTCTGCTGGGTACGATCCCGGGCGGGGGGGATACCTGTGACACGGCTGGTATTCTTCCGCAGGCTGTACAGATGGTGACCGCCCACCAGACAGCGGAAGCGTTCAAGCTGTTAAGCGGGCATAAGGAAGCGCTGCGGGGCAAGCTGCTGTCCTTTGATGTGTGGCGTAATGAAAACGTAGCGATTTCTGTAGCCGGTGCCAAAAAGGAGGACTGTCCTTCCTGCGGGAAAAACAGGGTTTACCCATATCTGATGGCTGCCAATCGGCAAAAGGCGGATGTGCTGTGCGGAAGGGACACGGTGCAGATCCGCCCGGCCCGCCGCGCCAAGCTTGATCTGGAAGCGACAGCTGCCCGTCTGGCCTCCACGGGAGACGGCCTGGTAGAGAGCAATCCTTTTCTCGTTTCCTTTGCTGCCGGCAAACACCGGATGGTTGTTTTTGAAGACGGCCGCACGCTTATACATGGCACGAATGATATAGCGGAAGCCCGTGTGTTCTATCATCGTTATTTTGGCTAAAATCCTGTAATTTCCTTTTTGCCCTGATACATGTATTCCTTGCGGATTCCCCAAACTATGGGCAGGTGTTCATAGTTATCACTAGGCTGTTTTGCAGAGCAACAGAAATCAGGTGACGCATGGAAGAATGTATTTTGCTCGTTGGCGGGGAGAGCCGGGAACAAATGCGGGAAGGATTGCGGAAAGCGGGATATCGTGTAATCCATTTGTACAGCGCGCAGGAAGCCGTGGATCGTGTTGACAACCTCGAGTTCCAGCTGCTGCTGCTCGACACAGAGCTGCCTTCGTTGGAGGCGGATCGGCTGCTGCTTGGGATCAATGATGAAATAAGGCGCATTCCCGTCATCATGATTACGGTTTCCTGGGATGCCGATAAGATCGTTCAATGCTTTGACCGGGGGGCTCATGACGTGGTGGCCGGGGAAGTGCCGGAAAAAGTGCTGCTTGCCCGCATCAAAAATTTGCTTCTTATCTTTCGCGGGGCCAATCAATTGAACAGCCGCATCAGGGTGGCGGATTTGACGATTGACAGAGGCCTGTGGATCGTCAAAAGAGGAGAAGAGCGGATCGGGCTGACGGCGAAGGAGTTTGAGCTCCTGTGGTATCTTGCACTGCACGTAAATCAGGCTTGCAGCAGACAGCAGATTTTGAAGCATGTATGGAGGCATGAATTTATTGCGGACACTAATGTAGTGGACGTATATATACGGCATCTTCGCCTCAAGATTGACTATGGATATAAGCATAAGCTGATACGTACGGTACGCGGTGTGGGTTACCTTCTTCAGGAGCCCGCAGCAGGAAATTCCGATTCCACGCCATAAGCTGATTACAGTATGACATCAGTGATGGACAGGACAGCGTCTCACAACATACAAAAGAGGTGTCCAAGGTATAAACCTTTTGGACACCCCTTTTGTATATATGAATTACAATACACGGCGTGCGAACAGATAGGTTCTCTTCCAGTTCCCTTTGTTCAAATCGGAGACGGTTACGCCTGGCGAACCGTAAGTGTGCAGAATTTTACCGTTTCCTGCATACACGGCAACGTGAGTCACGTTTTTACCGTTCGCACGGCTGCCGCTGGAGAAGAAGATCAGATCGCCGGCACGGAGATTGGATTTCGAGACATATTTGCCTTCCTTCGATTGCTGGGCGGAAGTGCGGGGGAGATCCACCCCATAATGCCCGAAGATGTGTTTCATGAAAGAAGAGCAGTCGAATTTTTTCGTCGTGGTAGTAGTAGCTCCAAAGTCATATGGAGTGCCCATGTATTGTTTGCCATAATTGACGATTTGTTGACCTTTGGATACTGCGGTGGCGGAAGCCGCCTGAACGCTTGGAGTTTCGAATGCTGCGACGGCACCAAAGCCGATGGAAGCAACGATCCCTACAGAGATGACTTTCTTGAACAAGCTGTTGAAATTCATGGTATATTTGTACCTCCAAAAGTATTAGTCATTCGTGATGAATGCTTGGCCTCTTGCAGGACTGAGTATAACAGTTTTGTAACCTCCCAGATTTTAGGTGATTCGGCCTCATCCCTTGTCTGCCAAGGCTTTAAGTATGATTATTAAAAAACTGTTAAAATTACTGTAATAGGATGAAGTAGTAAGGAAATGGGTAAACAAAAAAGGCTAAAACCTTGTTGATCCAAGGTTTTTAGCCTTTTTTGACACATGAAATTCGTTAAAAGACGATTACAAAAATGTAATCTTTACTTATAAAAATGTAACCAATATAGAAATGTAATCAATCTTTGCTTTGGATGATAAGCAGTATGCCGCTCTCGATGGAAACCTTGCCGGCAGGTGCGGTCAGACGGTTGCTGACGCCCCGGGATTGTCCCATTTTGAGGGTTGCGTTCACCAGCGGATACATAAAGCCTTCCAGATTGATGCCTGTTACTTCAGTTGTCATCGGCAGCAGGGAGATGTAGGTATACCCCCTGTCCTCTACAACAGCTTCCGTGCCTGTCAGCATGATCCGGTTGTGCGCATCCTGGATGACACCGTGGATATGATGCTGCATGGCGCGCAGCAGCATTTGCAGATTAGCCAGTGTATGATCCATTCTAGTGCCGGTAGCGCCAAGCAGCAGCACCTCTCCAATCTGTTCTTCAATCGCCAGTTCAAGCGCAAGCTCCGTGTCGGTAAGATCCTTGTGGACAGGATCACAGCTGATGAGACGCTTGCTGTATTCCTCAATCTTGACCCGCTGCTCCGGCAAAACGGAATCGAAATCGCCCACCGCGATATCAGGACGGACTCCGTGCTCCACCAGATATAACGCTCCGCGGTCCGCACCGATAATCAAGTCGCCATCCCTGATTTCGGACCAGTCATCCGCGGACAGTGCTCCGCCGGTAAATATGATTGCTCTCCTGGTGCTCATGAGCCACATCTCCTCTGAAAAAATTACACTATAGATTAGAGGTTGTTTAAAAAGTCAGCTTTTGATCACGAAGTCAATCAGGAAGCGGACTCGACATCGAATCTTGAATTCAGCCGGGCCTTCCGGGGCTCACGTACCCCAAGTACGCTCCGCTCCTCAGTCCCTATCTTCATCCAACTCAAGCGTTTTGAAAAAACGCACTTCGGAAGCATACGCTTCGGTGCTGAAAACCTGACTTTTTAAACACACACTTTAGTATAACCTGGATAATTATCGCTTGCACAATTTCCCTTGATTTCGCTACAATGGGGAAGTGAAAAAGTTGACAGACAAAGTAAGGAATTTAACAAAAACAGACAGACAGGAGAGAAAGGGAGAGAAGCAAGCCGTTGGAATTACACATCTTTGAATGGTTCAGCATTATCGGTACGATTGCCTTTGCCATGTCCGGGGCTATCGTGGCGATGGAGGAAGAATACGATATTTTGGGCGTGCTTGTGCTGGGGCTTGTGACGGCATTCGGGGGAGGAGTCATCCGCAATATTCTCATTGGCGTTCCGGTGACTACGCTTTGGAGTCAGGGAATGCTCATTACGCTGGCCGTTATTTCTATAGTTATCGCATTTATGCTGCCTTACGAATGGATCAGGCACTGGAAACGAACAGAAGCGCTGTTCGATGCCGTCGGCCTGGCCGCATTTGCCATTCAGGGGGCGCTGTATGCCACCCAGATGAACCATCCTGTCATTGCCGCCGTGGTTGCTGCCTTTTTGACAGGAACGGGGGGTGGCATGATTCGCGACCTGTTGGCCGGTCGCAAACCGCTCGTGCTGCGGGACGAGATTTATGCCGTATGGGCCATGCTGGCCGGGCTGGCGGTAGGAACCGGATTTGCGGACCGCCCGGCAGAGCTGATCATGCTTTTTATAGGCGTTGTAGTATTTCGTATGCTTTCCGTGTATTATAAATGGAAACTTCCGCGGCGATCGCTGCGCCGTCCGTCGGAAACAGAGCCGGGAGCGGTTGACTTGCGGGTTCAGAAAGGATAAGAAGCATGATTCGAGTATTATTTGTATGTCTGGGCAACATTTGCAGATCTCCCATGGCGGAAGCTGTGTTAAGACACAAGGCCGCGCTGCGGGGGCTGCAGGGGGACATTCAAGTCGATTCGGCCGGGACAGGCAACTGGCACATCGGCAAGCCGCCGCATGAAGGGACGCTCAGACAGCTTAAGCTGCATGGAATCAGCAGCGAAGGGCTGATTGCCCGGCAGATGCAGACGCAGGATTTTAAGCAATTCGACTATATCATTTGCATGGACGATTCCAATGAGCAAAACTTGCGCAAGCTTCCGGGAGGAAAGGAGGCGGAAATCCTGAAATTTATGGATCTGCTTCCCGACGAGCCGCTCCGCGAGGTTCCTGACCCGTATTTTTCAGGCAACTTTGAGGAGACCTACAGATTAATTGATTTGGGGTGCGAGGTCCTTCTGGACAAGATTGTAAGCGAAAAGCTATAATATGGTCGTATGATGACAAAAGGGATAAACGGCAGCAGTGCCGTTTTTTCTGTTGTTTGGATGAAAGCGTAACCATGGATTGAACGCCGGAGAAATGAAAATCCCGGCCAATAGACCGGGAAAGGGGGCAGCCAAACAGATTTTCAATTTTCTGCAAAATTTGGCGTTTAAGGAAGACTGGGCAGCGGGTATTGGTAGGTAGACCATGCTCATTATGCCAGTCCGAGAAAATAGCTCAGCGCGCCGGGCAGCTCGTTTTGCCAAAAGCCCCAAACATGCTTGCCGTCCTTCTCGCGATAGGAAACCGTGGCGCCCCGTTCTCTGAGCAGGTCTGCCGTCTTGCGGTTAATATCGACAAAATCGTAGGTTCCGGAATCGCTTTGAAATTCCGTTTCCTGCAGGCCGACCGTCATCCAGACTTCCAGATAGGACAAGTTCTGTTCACGGGCGATAAGCTCGCGTGATTTCTCGTAGTAGGCACCGGACAGGCTGATAACCCTTGTAAACAGCTCAGGGTACATCAGGGCCAGATGCAGCGAGACGCTGCCGCCGAGGGAATCCCCGGCAAGCACCCGCTCAGAGGCTTCTTGTCTGATCGGATACTTGTCCTCGATATAAGGAACAATTTCCTTGGCAAAGCAGGAGGTATAGGCCTCAAACAAGCTGCCAAAGGGAGCGTACTCCTGTGTCCGTATGGATGTATCGACTTCTACGCCTACAATGATGAATGGCTCCACCCCTTCATCCAGAATGAGTCTGTTGGCATGGGTGGCGATTCGTCCGAAATTGAAAAACTCCTCTCCGTCCTGGCAGTAGACGACAGGATAACTCAAAATCTCGTTATAGCCAGGCGGAAGATAGATTCGGAGATTGCGTTTTGCGTTCAAAAACCGGCTCTGGATTTCTTCTTTGAGAATCGTTCTTTTCAGGTAGCGGGAATCCGTCATGCTTCGTCACCTTTCGCGGGTATTTTTTTGCAATCATGATCACAATAAGTTAAGATAACCGTGGTTGCAAAGACTGGTTAAATTTTAAAAGATGTACTATGCTGTTACAGTAAAATTTCGATCCTGTTATACATACACCATTTGCACAAAACAAATAAAAATGGCGGATATCTTTGACTCAAGAGGTAAAACAGGTGTATAATAATTCTATAACAGCGGAACTTGATATTCAAATTTTTTGTTGAGGTGAAGAAAATGAGCAAGGTTCCTTACGAAGTGTACACGGAGGAAGTGGAAGCTCTTTCCGTGCTTTCGCCGGAAGGTGAAATTATTAATGAAAAGATGATGCCTAAACTTACCGACGATCAATTGAAAGAAATTATGTACCGCATGGTATTTACCCGCACCTGGGACGACCGCGCCGTCAACCTTGGACGCCAGGGCCGCCTCGGCTTCTACGCTCCGGTATCCGGCCAGGAAGCAACGATGGTCGGCAGTGAGTATGCGCTGGAGAAAGAAGACTTTATCGCACCAGGCTACCGTGATATGCCGCAAATCGTATGGCATGGTCTGCCGCTGTATCAAGCATTCCTGTATTCGCGCGGACATCAGCATGGCGGTCAAATTCCTGAAGGTGTTAACGTATTGATGCCGCAGATTATTATCGGGGCACAAATTCTGCATGCGATGGGTATTGCAATGGGCTTCAAGCTCAAAAAGCAAAAACAAGTCGTCATTACATACACGGGCGACGGCGGCTCCTCCGAGGGCGATTTCTACGAAGGTCTTAACTATGCTGGGGTTTACAAGCTTCCGGTTATTTTCTTCGTGCAAAACAACGGTTATGCCATTACTACGCCATTCTCCAAACAAACAGCTGCCCTGTCCATCGCTCATAAAGCGGTTGCAGCCGGTATCAAAGGCGTAAAAATTGACGGTATGGACGTGCTTGCCGTTATCAAAGCGGTTCAGGAAGCTGCTGAACGCGGACGTAACGGTGAAGGCGCTACACTGATCGAAGCGGTCACTTACCGTTTCCGTCCGCATTCCCTTTCGGACGATGCCAGCAAATACCGTACGAAAGAAGAAGAAGGAGAATGGAGCGAGAAGGATCCGATTGCACGTCTGGCCAAGTATCTTGAGAAAAAAGGCCTGTGGACGGAAGAGGACACTGAGCGCGTGAAAGAAGAAGCCAAGGCGAAAGTCAACGAAGAGATCAAGAAAGCCGAGAAAACGGAGAAAATGACGGTTCCGGGCCTGATTGACAGTATGTTCGAGCATACGCCAAAGCACCTGGAAGAACAAAAAGCTGATTTTCAATAATTCACCGCTATAACCTGTACCGGGAACGCAGCCGGTTCGGTTCATGATGGATAAGGTACGAATGTGATCTGTTAATGTTTAAGGAGGATATGAAGCAATGGCACAAATGAACATGAAAGAAGCGATTCGCGACGCGCTGCGCGTTGAACTGAAGCGTGATCCGAACGTCATTCTTTTCGGTGAAGACGTAGGTAATGTAGGCGGCGTGTTCCGCGCTACAGAAGGTTTGCAGAAGGAATTTGGCGAAGAGCGTGTATTCGATACACCGCTGGCTGAATCCGCTATTGGCGGCCTTGCGGTAGGTCTGGGCATTCAGGGCTTCCGCCCGGTTGCGGAAATCCAGTTCGTAGGCTTTATTTTTGAAGCTCTTGACCAAATGGCCGTTCAAGCGGCACGCATGCGTTACCGTTCCGGCGGTCGCTACAACTCCCCGATCGTATTCCGTACACCTTACGGCGGCGGCGTAAAAGCGGCTGAGCTGCATACAGACGCACTGGAAGGTCTGCTTGCTCAGACTCCGGGCATCAAGGTCGTTATCCCATCCAATCCTTACGATGCCAAAGGTCTGATGATCGCAGCGATCCGCGATAACGACCCTGTATTCTTCATGGAGCACTTGAACCTCTACCATGCATTCCGTGATGAAGTGCCAGAGGGTGACTACACGGTTGAACTGGGTAAAGCGAAAGTGGTTCGTGAAGGTTCTGATGTTACGATCATTACTTACGGCATGATGGTTCATACATCCGTCAAAGCTGCTGAAGAGCTTGAGAAAACAAAAGGCATCAAGGTGGAAGTTATCGACCTGCGTACGGTTGCTCCGATCGACATCGACACCATCGTAGCTTCGATCAAGAAAACCAACCGTGCCATTGTTGTGCAGGAAGCTCAGAAGAGTGCCGGCGTAGGTGCTGAGGTCGTTGCCCAAATCAATGAAAAAGCCATTCTTCATCTCGAAGCTCCTGTGCTGCGTATTGCTCCGCCGGATACGGTTTATCCTTTTGCGCAAATCGAGGATTCGTGGCTTCCAACCCCTGCCCGTATCATTGACGGGGTCAACAAAGTGTTGGAATTTTAATTAGAGCTCACAGTAAGAGGATTTCGGCTGTTCCTGGCGATAAGAGCAAGGAATGGCCAAACCCGGATTAAATTGGGAGGTTTTGAACGTGGCAAATTTTGAATACAAATTCCCGGAGCTTGGTGAAGGCCTGCATGAAGGCGAAATCATCAAGATGCATATCAAACCCGGCGATAAGGTGACAGACGACGACATCATTATGGAAGTGCAAAATGATAAGGCTGTCGTAGAGGTTCCTTGTCCAGTGAACGGTACAGTGAAAGAAGTGTTCGCAAAAGACGGCGACGTATTTAACGTTGGCCAGGTTGTAGCGATCATCGATGCAGAGGGCGATGTGCCTGAGCAGGAAGAAGCAACTGCAGGCAGTCATGCCGTACAGGAAAAGGATGCCGCTCAAGGCGGAGCCAATACAACATCTTCTCCTGCAACAGCTAACCCTGCCGCTTCCGGAAGCTCCAAGTTTGAATACAAATTCCCTGAGCTGGGCGAAGGTCTGCATGAAGGTGAAATCATCAAAATGCACATCAAGCCAGGGGATAAAGTAACAGACGACGACATTATTATGGAAGTACAGAACGACAAGGCTGTTGTGGAAGTCCCTTGTCCTGTGAACGGAACTGTCGCTGAAGTGTTCGCGAAGGACGGCGATGTATTCCATGTAGGTCAAGTGGTAGCCATTATCGACGCAGAAGGCGAGCTTCCCGAACAGGAAGGCGGAGCAGCAGCTCCAGCTGCTGCCGAAGCGCCTGCTGCAGCTAAAGCAGCTCCTGCTCCTGCGGCAGCATCCAACAGAGAAGTGCTTGCTACACCTAGTGTTCGTAAATTTGCCCGTGAGCAAGGCGTGGATATTTCCCTTGTGAACGGAAGCGGCAAAAACGGCAAAGTAACCAAAGAAGACGTTCAAGCCTTCAAAAACGGCGGCGGCCAAGCGGCTCCTACTGCGGCAGCTCCGGCTGCACAAACGGCAGCGCCTGCAGAAGCGAAGCCGGCAGCTCAGAAAGCTGCAGCTCCGGCAGCGGCAGATCAGCGTCTTGAAGAAGAGCGTGTGCCGTTCAAAGGCATCCGTAAAGCAATCTCCAATGCGATGGTTAAATCCGCTTATACGGCTCCGCACGTTACACTTATGGACGAAGTGGACGTAACCGAGCTGGTGGCATTCCGTACACGCATGAAGCCGATTGCTGAGAAGAAAGGCGTAAAAGTAACGTATCTGCCGTTCATCGTGAAGGCGCTCGTTGCTGCTTCCCGTCAGTTCCCGGCTCTGAATGCCATGATCGATGAAGAAGCAAACGAAATTGTATACAAAAAATACTACAATATCGGTATTGCGACAGATACGGATAACGGTCTGATCGTGCCGGTCATCAAAGATGCGGACCGCAAGAGCATCTGGATGATCGCTGATGCCATCCGCGATCTCGCTTCCCGCGGTCGTGAAGGCAAGCTGACTCCTGCGGAAATGAGAGGCAGCACGATTTCCATCACCAACATCGGTTCTGCAGGCGGCATGTTCTTTACACCAATCATCAACTTCCCTGAAGTGGCTATCCTCGGAACAGGCCGCATCAGTGAAAAACCTGTTGTGAAAAACGGTGAAATTGTGGCAGCTCCTGTTATGGCACTGTCCCTGAGCTTCGACCACCGTATTATCGATGGTGCAACTGCGCAAAACTTCATGAACTATATCAAACAGCTGCTCGCCAACCCTGAGCTGCTGGTTATGGAGGTGTAATCAATGGTAGTAGGAGACGCTTCTCTGGATATTGATACATTGGTCATCGGTGCGGGACCTGGCGGTTATGTAGCCGCCATCCGCGCTGCGCAACTGGGTCAAAAGGTGTTGATCGTGGATAAATCGGAGCTCGGCGGCGTGTGCTTGAACCGCGGCTGCATTCCGTCCAAAGCCCTGATCTCCGCAGCCCATCAGTACGAAAACGCACTGCACGCCGATTTCTTCGGCGTGTCGGTGGGTGACGTTAAAGTGGACTTCACCAAAACGCAGGAGTTCAAGGAAAGTGTCGTTAAGAAAATGACCAGCGGTGTAAGCGCGCTGCTCAAAGGCAACAAAGTGGAAATCTTCAACGGTGAGTGCATGTTCATTAACCAAAACGAAGCGCGTGTGTTCAATGATCATGAATCTCCGCGTTACCGTTTCAAAAACTGCATCATCGCTACCGGTTCCCGTCCAATCGAGCTGAAGCCATTCCCGTTTGGCGGACGCATTCTGTCTTCGACAGAAGCGCTGAACCTGCCTGAAGTCCCGAAGAGCCTGATCGTGATCGGCGGTGGCTACATCGGTGCTGAGCTGGGTCAAATGTACTCCAAATTTGGCACAAAAGTGACTATCATCGAAGGTATGGATACCGTTCTGCCTGGCTTTGATAAAGATATGACTTCACTTGTTGCGAAGAACATGAAGAAAACGAACATCGAAATCGTAACAGGCGCCAAAGCCGAAAGCGCTGAGCAAACAGACAAAGACGTTACTGTGAAGTACTCCGTAAATGGCGAGAGCAAAGAAGTAACGGCTGAATACCTGCTTGTTACAGTTGGACGCCGTCCAAACACGGATGGTGAGCTGGGTCTTGATCTGATTGAAGTGGAATTGGACGAGCGCGGTTTTGTAAAAGTGGATCATCAAGGTCGCACTAATCATAAGCATATTTTCGCTATCGGTGATATTGTTGCAGGTCCTGCACTGGCGCACAAAGCTTCCTATGAGGGTAAAGTGGCGGCTGAAGCCATTGCCGGCATGCCTTCCGTAGTGGACTACAAGTGCATTCCTGCTGTAGTATTTACAGATCCTGAATGCGCAAGCGTAGGCTACAGCGAGCAGCAGGCCAAAGACAAAGGCCACAAAGTAAAAACCGGTAAATTCTCTTATGCTGCGAACGGCCGTGCCGTTTCCCTGAACGGCGCCGAAGGCTTCGTGAAAATCGTGGCTGATGAAGAAACCGGTCTTGTACTGGGTGCGCAAATCGTAGGTATTGAGGCATCCAACCTCATCGCCGAGCTGGGTCTTGCCATTGAAATGGGAGCTACGCTGGAAGATATCGCTCTTACCATCCATGCGCATCCTACACTGGGTGAGCTGGTTGCCGAGGCAGCTGAAGTGGTATTGGGTCATCCAATCCATACCATGGTTCCTCGCCGCTAATTCTTACACGTATTATATATTTTGCACAGAGCAGAGAACGCCAAGGGCGTTCTCTGTTTTTTTAAGATTCAGAAAGTATAAACTTCTTGCTATATGCTTCCTGGAATCGCAAGAAAAACTACTGCTAAACGCGGTCTGCCCCTCTATGAATGTACGTCGATAGACGTTTTTTTCATCTGGAGCGAGTCGGCGGCTCATGGTACACTAAGAGTCAGGATATTTATAAGCGATGACGTGATCTGGTGAAACCGGACGAATGCTGTCATGCACAATGTTTGCACGAAAAGGGGTATGCGTAGTGAAAAATTATTTGGAATTGCTGAAGGATATTATGGAGCATGGAACGGACAAGAATGATCGTACGGGTACGGGAACCCGTTCCGTTTTCGGCAGGCAGCTCCGGTTTGATCTGTCAGAAGGGTTTCCGCTCGTGACGACAAAAAGAATCCATCTGAAATCGGTCATTCATGAGCTGCTCTGGTTTTTGCGCGGCGACACCAATATAGCTTATTTGAAGGAGCATGGCGTTACAATCTGGGATGAATGGGCGGATGAGAACGGTGATCTCGGTCCAGTATACGGCTCGCAATGGCGCACCTGGGAAACGCCGGACGGAAGAACGATTGACCAGATTGCCAATGTTATCGATTCGATCAAGAACAATCCGGACTCGCGCAGGCATATGGTGAGCGCGTGGAATGTTGCGGAAATCGAGCGGATGAAGCTGCCGCCATGCCACTTTGTATTTCAATTTTACGTTGCGGACGGCAAACTCTCCTGCATGCTGACGATGCGTTCGGTGGATACCTTCCTGGGACTGCCTTTTAATATCGCAAGTTATGCTCTGCTTACACATATGGTTGCCCAGCAGTGCGGCCTTGAAGTGGGCGAATTTATCTGGTCCGGCGGGGACGTGCATATTTATTCAAATCATTTCGAGCAGGTGCGCACACAGCTGCAGCGCGAGCCTTATCCGCTGCCAAAGCTGGTGATCAAGCGGAAGCCTGATTCGATTTTCGATTATACCTTTGAAGATTTTGAGTTTGTGAACTACCAGCATCATCCGGGGATCAAGGCGCCAGTGGCGATTTAAAGTCGGCAGAACTGCCGCAGACAAGCCTTTTGGGGTGTGAAAGGGGGGACTTGCATGAGTATTTCCATGATATGGGCAATGGATAAGAACAGAACGATTGGACGGAATAATGCTCTCCCATGGAGACTGCCGCGGGATATGGCATTTTTTAAGGAACAGACACTTAACAAAACGGTGCTGATGGGCCGCAAGACGTGGGAATCCTTCGGCGGCCGAAGCCTGCCGCAGCGCAACAATGTCGTTCTGACCCGTGATTCTGATTATACCGCGAATGGAGCGGATGTGATTCACAGCCTTGACGAAGGGCTGAAGCTGGCCGAGCGGGAGCAGCTTATGATTATCGGGGGGGCTGAGATTTACAAGCTGTTCTGGCCTTATGCCGACGAGCTGATTGTAACTCATATTGATGAAGCTTTCGAGGGAGATACCGTCTTTCCGGATCTGGATTGGAGCGCCTGGGAGGTTGTGCGCGAAATTCCGGGCATAATGGACGAGAAGAACCCTTACCGGTATCGCTTTGTTTTTTATGAAAGAGCATAATTGCTGGAAGGCGAAACTTATAGTGCGTGTTCAAAAAGTCAGGTTTTCAGCACCGAAGCGTATGCTTCCGAAGTGCGTTTTTTCAAAACGCTGGAGTTGGATGAAACTAGGGACTGAGGAGCGGAGCGTACTTGGGGTACGTGAGCACCTGAAATGTTTCCGCAGGAAACATGCTTCGGAAGCATCCGCTTAGTCCCGGTTGAATTCAAGATTCGATGTCGAGTCCGCTTCCTGATTTCCTTCGTGATCAAAAGATGACTTTTTGAACTACCTCTCAAGACCAAATAAATATGCGACTTTTCTATTTATTATACAGAACTGGGTATGGTATACTATTTGAAATATTTATTGATGTGATTGAAAATACATTTCGCTTTTCGCTAAAAAGTTGCACAGTATTTCAACACTTTTCTGCTTTATTGTGTTACAATGAATCAAATTTGGTTCAATTAAGTTTTACCGTTTCATATTCCTGAGCGTCCTTCATATGAGGGGGGTGCGGAATGTTCGCGAAGCGGGCACAGATAAGAGGAGATGGGGGAACGTAAGATGTCTACACCAACAGGGTTTATGGAGTATAAAAGACAGCTTCCTGCAGACCGCGACCCGCTGGAACGGGTTAAGGACTGGGAGGAGTTCCATAAGCATTTGAGCGAAGAAGAATTGCGCACACAGGGTGCACGTTGCATGGACTGCGGAACCCCTTATTGCCATACAGGCTTGGATATGGCCGGCAGCACATACGGCTGTCCTGTTCATAACCTCATTCCCGAGTGGAACAATCTTGTATACCGCGGACTCTGGAAAGAGGCCCTGGACCGTCTGCACAAGACGAACAACTTTCCGGAATTCACGGGGCGTGTCTGTCCCGCTCCATGCGAGGGTTCATGTACCGTCGGTCTGATCGGACAGCCCGTGACGATCAAGACCATTGAAGAAGCGATTATTGAGAAGGGCTTTGAAGAAGGCTGGGTCGTTCCCAATCCGCCTGAGAAGCGCACAGGCAAGCGCGTAGCAGTCGTCGGGTCCGGTCCAGCGGGACTGGCAGCCGCCGCCCAGTTGAATAAAGCGGGCCACACTGTAACCGTATACGAGCGTGCCGACCGTGTAGGTGGACTGCTGACGTACGGCATTCCAAGCATGAAGCTGGATAAAAAGGTGGTACAGCGGCGTGTGGAGCTGCTGGAGGCGGAAGGAATTCAGTTTATTACCGGAACGGAAATCGGCAAGGACATTCCGGCACAGCAGTTGGTTGATGACTATGATGCGGTGGTATTATGCGGTGGCGCAACGAAGCCAAGAGAATTCAACATTGAGGGAAGTAATCTGAACGGTGTGCATTATGCGATGGACTACCTGAACGGAACGATCAAGAGCTACCTGGATTCAGGTCTGCAGGACGGTAAGTTCATCAATGCCGAAGGCAAGGACGTTATTGTTATCGGCGGCGGCGACACCGGCTCGGACTGTGTAGCTACAGCGCTGCGTCATGGCTGCCGCAGTGTAACCCAATTCGGTACGCATAGCAAAGCGCCGCTGGAGCGGGATCCCATCGCCAATCCGTGGCCGCAATTCCCGAATGTGTACCAGCTTGATTACGCACAGGAGGAAGCAAAAGCCATTTTCGGCGATGATCCGCGCGAGTTCTCCATCATGACAACGAAATTTGTCGGGGATGAGAACGGCAACCTGAAGGAACTGCATACGGTACAGATTCAGCGTATTGTAGACGAAACAGGACGCAAGATCTATCAGCCGATCCCTGGCACAGAGCGTGTATTCCCTGCGCAAGTGGCCTTGATTGCCATCGGTTTTGACGGTCCTGAGCAAACCATCATCGAACAGGTAGGCTTGGAAACGGACCGCCGTTCCAACGTGAAAGCCCGTTACGGCAAATATGTAACGAACGTGGATAAAGTGTTCGCTGCTGGCGACATGCGCCGCGGCCAAAGTCTGGTCGTCTGGGCGATCCACGAAGGAAGAGAAGTGGCCCGTGAAGTGGATAAATATTTGATGGGCTCCTCTGTATTGGTGTAAAATTTTATCCATAGCTATCATTCTATTTCTCGAGACTCTGCTTAGGCGGAGTCTTTTTTGCACCTTTGTTGTCATTTAATATAACACATAAATCTTGCCTTAGCCACAAAATATATGAGGAAAACAAAAAACAATTGAAAAATCAAAATTCATCCCGTGAATATGTATTTTTTATGTTATTTAATATGACTCATACGTAACTTAGAGGCGGTTTACCTCTTCTTTAGAAGGAACGGTTTATGTGGTATAATGGGCTGTATTCATGGCATGAAGCTTTCTTTAAGAGGTAGTTCAAAAAGTCATCTTTTGATCACGAAGGAAATCAGGAGGCGGACTCGACATCGAATCTTGAATTCAGCTGGGCCTTCCGGGGCTCACGTACCCCAAGTACGCTCCGCTCCTCAGTCCCTGCTTCATCCAACCTTCTTGGTGCTGAAAACCTGACTTTTTGAACACGCACTTTATACGAAAGCTTTTTTTGCTTCTAAACGGAAAGGGCCAGCCTGCTGAAGTGCAGGAGGCCAGGGAGGAAGAAATGGATGAAGACGCTGGTGATCGCCGAGAAACCCGATATGGGAAGGACGATAGCGGCTGTGATCGAACCGCGTGCCAAGAACAACCGCACCTATTTGGAAGGAGAACGTTATATTATAACCTGGGCCATCGGCCATTTGCTGGGACTTGCTGAGCCGGATGCTTATGATCCGAAGTACAAGCGCTGGAATATCAATGATTTGCCCATTATACCGCAGCATTTCAAAATTGTGCCCAATCCGAAGACAAAAGATCAGCTGAAAACGATCGGGGAACTGGCCAAGCGCTGCAATGCCATCGTAAACGCTTGTGACGCGGGGCGTGAAGGACAGTATATTTTTGCTTTAATACAGCAGCAGCTGAAATTGCGGCAGCCCGTAAAGCGGCTGTGGATTTCGGATTTGACGGCTGAAAGTATTTCACAGGGCTTCGCGAATATGAAGGATGCTGCGGAGTACGACAACCTGACGCTTGCGGCCCGGGCGCGCAGTGAAGCCGATTGGCTGATCGGCATGAATGCTTCGCGCGCTTTTACGACCAGACATAATGCGCTCTTGTCTGTAGGCAGGGTGCAGACGCCTGTGCTGGCCTTGATCTATGACCGCGAGAAGGAGATTGCCGCGTTTGAAAGCCAGACCTTTTATGAGGTGCTGGGCTTTTTTAAGCAGGGACAGACCGAATATAAAGGGATATGGCAGGGAGACCGCCTGACCGAGCAGGAGAAGGCGGCTGACATTGCCGCCGCGGTCAAAGGTAAAACAGGCAGTATTGCCAAATATGAAGTGAAGCCGACGAAGGAATATCCTTTCAAGCTGTATGATTTGACCCTGCTGCAGCGTGAGGCCAACGCCAAGTACGGATATTCGGCCAAGAAAACGCTGGATCTGGCACAGGCATTGTACGAACGCCATAAGGTCATTTCTTACCCGCGGACGAACTCTAATTATGTAACCGAGCAAAATATCGAAGGCATGCACAAAACGCTTCATATGCTGAAATCCGGCCCGTACGCGGAGCTTGCGCACAATGCCAATACGGGGCTGGTTCACAAGCAAAACAAATCGGTCTGCAATCCGGCCAGGGTTGAAGATCACCATGCGATTCTGCCAACCTTAAAGAAAGCGGGTACGCTCAGCAAGGATGAACAGAACATTTATGATCTGGTGGTACGCCGCTTTTTGTCCCATTTTTATCCGCCGGCGGAGTACAAGGTGCACACCGTGCTGACGCGGGTGGAGCAGCATACCTTCAAAACAGGCATTAAGGAGCTCGTTTCACTGGGCTGGAAGATCGTGCTTGAGGCTGCTGCAACGGACAAGGAGAAGAAGTCAGGCAAACGCGGTAAAAAGGATGAGGAGGAAGAGACGGAGGAGTGGACGGAAGGGCATTTCGAGCTCGACCCCGCCCAGTCAGCCCATTGCATGAAATCGGAAGTGAAGGAGAAAGCGACCCAGCCGCCTAAAAGCTACACGGAGGGCACGTTGCTGAAAGCAATGGAGAGTGCGGGCAAGCAGATGGAGGATGAGGAGCTGCGTGAAGTGATGAAGGATGCGGGCCTCGGCACACCAGCCACCCGGGCTGCCACTATTGAACGGCTCAAGCAGGTCGGTTATATCGAGATGAAGGGCAAGCGCATCCTCATTACGGAAAAGGGAAAAACGGCCATCGAGCTGATCCGGCACGCCGGGGTTGAGCTGCTGGCGAGTCCGGAAATGACCGGACAATGGGAACGCAGATTGAACCAGATTTCCAAGGGTGAAGCTGCCCAGGAAAAGTTCATGGAAAATGTAAAGAAGTTCACTTTTTCGGTCATTGAAAAGGTTAGAAAACAGGCGCCTGCCGCGGCGGATTCCTTCGGTGCGGACCGAGGCAATCGGACACGCAAGGGCCGTACAAGCGGCTCCGGAAGAGGGAGAACCGAAAGTGCAAAAAGTGCCCGCAGCGCCTCCGCATCAGCGACCCTTGTGGCTGAGCGCACGAAGCTTGGGGACTGCCCCCGCCCGGGCTGCGGCGGCACGATTATCGAAGGCCGCAAAGGCTACGGCTGCACTCATTTCAAGCAGGGCTGCGGGTTCGTCATCTGGAAGGAATACAAGGGCAAAAGCGTATCGGAAGCGATGCTGAAATCGCTGCTGAGCAAAGGCCAGACCCAGCTGTTGACGTTCAAGCGCAGTGACGGTTCGGCCGTTAAGGCCAGAATTGTACTGGAGGATGCGCCGACGGGCAAGCTGGGCGTGAGAAGGGAATAAATGAAAACAGAAAGGACCCCTAACCAAGGGTCCTTTTTTGCTGGTGAATTTGAATGCTTTCATGAATGACGCGGGGAACTTCCGTTAGGGTTTTGATCGTATACATGACAGAGGCAGGCTTCTGCTGTAGCTCCACCATGTTATAGACCCATTCCTTTTCCTGCTTCAGATAAATCGCATGGATTCCCGCTTCAAGCGCAGGTGAAACGTCTGTACGGAGTGAATTGCCGATCATCCAGGTCACGCTGCGGTCAAACCGGTTCGTCCGTAAAATCTCTTCCAATGCTTGTATATTTTTGTGTTGGCGGATGAAAATGCGGTCATCAAAATATTTGGACAGCTTTATCTGATCGATCTTGCGCTGCTGGATTGCCGTTTCCCCGCCGGTATATAGGTAAAGTGTATGGCCAGCCTTGCGCAGGGATTCAAGGGTTTCCACCATACCCGGGTATGGCTCCACTTCCTGATCATATACGCTTCTTCCCAACAGAAGGAGCTGCTCCTCCTCCGTTTGGACATAACTGCGTTGGTAAGCATCGCAGAAATAATGGTACGTTTCAACCAATGAGCGGGGAAAATGCTCGCTGGCAAAACCAAGCTTGTGCACGCCCGCGACATCAATTTCGATCTGCTTGTCGCGGATTTCCTCGGTCGTCAGTCCTTCACCCGCAAACCAATCCAGCAATGTCTCATAAAACTGGTCAAGAATCATATCGAAGTATTTGTTACAGTATACTAGCGTATCGTCTAAATCAAATATAATTTGTTGCCGTGTGATCATAAACTGTTGATTTCCTCCCTGACGGCCGGATAAGAGGCTGCTCAAATCCGGACGTACGATTCCAAAAACATTTGCAAGTCTGAGGTGCCCTCGGGGCGGATGCTGAACTTTTCCTTGCCGTAACGGCCGATGTGAATGCGCAGCAGCCCGGCCACCCGCAAAATCATCAAATCAGACATCAGTTCTTCATCCGCCTGCTTTAAATCCCGGCGCATATCGGACAGCGATTTCGGTTCGCCGGCAAAATAACGGAGCAGCCGCAGACGCTGCGGATCCGCAACAGCCCGGGTCAATCTCAGTAAAATGGTAGGCGGCTCATCCTCATTCTCCTCGGGGATATCCACCGGGTACTGAATCAGCAGCATCCGGCTGTAGAAGCAGTACGTATTGATCGGCCGGTTATGCGCGCTCGGGAAAAGGACGACCGTATCCAGATCCTGCAGCGGCGGAACCACCAATCCAGACGTGGCGTACTCTACCAGTGCATCGGGGTCCATTTTGCCAAGCAGCATTTTTTTCTCCTCGGCATCCTCAAACGCGATGGCCCGCAGTTCCCCTTCCTGCTGGCGGAAGTACTCCTTGTCCCAGGCGCGGAGCAGGGGGGTGTAAGTACGGCGGATTCTGACGGATTCCTCCGGAGTCAGGAAAGGCAGATGATGGAAGACCCGCTCAAACAGCAGCTGGTCGTCACTGCTCTCCAGATAGGCCAGAAAATCGGCGATTTCATCAAAACCCGGCCTTGTAAAGGCCCATGCATACAGAACATCGTAATCATTAAAGGGCAGATCTCTGGCTGTATCGATGGCTTGTTTGGCATCAGAAGATAGTTTGTTATCAACCTGCTCAATCCATGCGGTTCCCACATCCAGATCCCGGACCCATTTTTTGGTGACGTATACCATAAAGCTTCCGAGCAGCTCATAAATCGGAGATGCGTCAATTTTGACCTCGTAGCTCATGCGACAAAATGCCTCCTGTCAGACAGCCTGCTATTGCAACCTTGAAATAATTGCGTCAACATTCATTATCGCTTGTTTTGCCGGACGTTGTCCACTATAATGTGAACTAGTCTGTCTATTGAATGTACATAATCGGATGAGTTTATTCAACTAAGCTCTGGTTGCATTGCAACCTGCACCGAATAACCGTGTCGTCATCAGTAACCCGGCTTACTGAAATCATCAGTGAATCCGGGTCCGGATGACGATTTATTTTTGTATGGCCAGGGGGTTACTTTTTTGTCGTCATCTTCACAGAAAGAGCAATCATCCATGAGACTTCAATATTTTATTCTCATATCCGTCATTATCGCCGCCGGTCTGAGCCAGGGGCTCCTCCTGCCTGTACTGTCCATTTATCTGGAAAACATGGGCGTGTCGTCGTCGCTCAACGGGCTGAACGCCGCCGCTTTGTATATCGGGTCCTTCGGGATGACTCTGATTGCGGAAAGGGTGCTGGGCAGGGTCGGCTTCAAAAGACTGATGGCTGCCGGGCTCTCGCTTGTGCTGGTAACGCTGATGATGTTTCCGCTCATTCCCGATGTGAGGCTGTGGTTTCTGCTGCGTCTTGCCGTAGGCATCGGCGACAGTGCGGTGAATTACGCGGCCCAGCTCTGGGTGCTGCTGATGACACCTGCCGAGCACAGGGGGCGAAATATTTCATTTTACGGCATGTCGTACGGTCTCGGGTTCAGCATCGGGCCGCTTGGCATCAAGCTGCTGGATTACGGGGAGCTGACGCCGTTTGCGGTTCTTTCCGTTTTGTTCGTCCTGGTGCTTCTGCTCGTCCTGTGGAAGCTGCCGGACTCCAGACCGCTCAAGCAGGAGGGAGAAGAGAAGCGGGCCGGACGTTTCAGATTCAGCTACACATGGGCTTGGTACGCGCTGCTGCCCGCATTGCTGTACGGTTATATGGAAGCCAGCCTGAACAGCAATTTTCCGGTATATGGACTGCGCACCGGCATGGATAGCGGGCAAATTTCAACGCTGCTGCTATGTGTAGGCCTGGGCGGGCTGCTGCTGCAGATGCCGCTTGGCCTGCTGAGCGACCGGCTGGGGCGCAAAAGGATTCTGATGTTCACCGGAATCGCAGGAGGGCTGATGTTCATGCTGGTGCCGCTGGCCGGCACCCAATTTGGCTGGAATCTGCTGCTGCTGACGGTTGCGGGCGGCCTGGTCGGCTCTTTTTTCTCGCTTGGTCTCGCCTATGCGGCTGATATTTTGCCGAAATCGCTGCTGGCTGCAGCCAACGTCATCGCTTCCTTTCATTTCAGTCTGGGCAGCATTGTCGGTCCTAATATCGGGGGCGCCGTGCTTGATTTTGGGCCGATGGGCGGCATGTTCTGGCTGCTAGGCGGAAGCTATGTAGTCTTCGGCCTGCTAGGCGGACTGTTCAGACGGTCTGTTGCCAAAGATATCGCGAACACGATGCATTGAACAATATGTTTCTGGAACATTTGTTTGCATGGAAATTAATCTATGTTTACAATAAACTTAAGTGGAAGCAGGTTCTAAAATTCGTTGGTGCGGACAGAAGGGGAAATAGCCGATGATCAGAATAAGGCAGCTGACCAAACATGTTGGAGCGGACAGAATTCCGGTGCTCCGCAATATAAGCGCGGACATCCAGGCGGGTGAATTTATTGCGCTTGTCGGACCAAGCGGCAGCGGGAAGAGCACATTGCTGCGCTGTCTGGCGCTGAAGGAAGCGTGGGACAGCGGCAGTTTAATGATAGATGGGGAAGATGTCCTGAAGAACGGAATTTCGGGCAAATTAAAGCTGCGGCGGGAGTGGGCATTTCTGGAGCAGAATCCTTATGTGAATCTGAACCGGAGCGCACTTAAAAACGTATTGATCGGCAGAGCTGGCCAAACTCCCGTCTGGCGCATGCTTACGGGCATGGTCCGTTCCGATGATTATATGGGAGCGATGGATACGCTTGAAGAGCTAGGACTGCTGGATAAAGCTCATGCCAAATGCGAGAAACTAAGCGGGGGAGAACGTCAACGGGTTGCCATAGCCCGCGCCCTGGTGCACGGCGCCAAGGTGATTTTGGCGGATGAGCCGGTGAACGGTCTTGATCCTGCCGCTGCGGACAAGGTGCTGGATACGCTGCAGGAGCTGTGCAAGCAGGAGCGGATCACCGTCATCAGCGTGCTTCCGCTGGAGGCGGCCGAACGGTTTGCTTCGCGGATCTGGGGGCTGCAGGCTGGCGAAATCGTCTTTGACGTTCATGGACGGAGATTAACTTACGGGGAGAAAAATATGCTTTGAACGGAAGTGGATGCATGTTAACAAGACTGCGTGTTCTGGGCTTCGTCGGGCTTCTGCTGGCTGCTGTTTTTGTGCTGGCAGGCTGCGGCATCGGCAACGAAACGGACCCGGTCTCCTTAATGAGAGAGCCGCTGATGCCGGACGGCAACCAGAAGCTGCATAGTGTGATCACCTCACAGCTTGCCGGAAATCAGATTGTCAGTCCGCGTGATCCGGAGGATACAAGCTCCATTCGTGTAGGGGATTTAAATAACGACGGGATAGAGGAAGCCGTCTTGTTTTACGAAACACCTGAGGATGAAAATGTGCGCATTCACGGCATGCTGCTGGAGAAGCAGAACGGCACTTGGGTGAAGAAGCTGACGTTCAACGGGGCGGGCCTTGTGCTGGAATCGTTCAAGCTCGTGGATGTGACGAATGATGGATCGATCGACATTGTAGCCGGCTTCTCACGCGGCGAAGAGGATTCAGAGAACACCCTGATGGTCTATTCCTATACGGGCAGCTCATTGGAAATTGTCTGGCAGATGCCCTATTCCCATTTTGTGGTGGACGATAACAGGCAAAAACCGATGGATATGAATGGCGACAAGGTCACGGATATTACCATTATTTCTTTTTTGCGCAATGAGTATTTTACGGTCACAACCTATCAGTATAACAACGGCTTCCGGGAAATCGGACGGCTTGATCTGGAGAGTCAGATATCAAATGTATATAATGTAGCGGCAGGCCAGGTGGCCAAGAACACGACCGGACTCATTATCGATACAATGATCACCCAGACCGCGTCGGTGTCCAATATTATTGTCATGAAGGGTGGCAGGATGCAGCGGCTTGATCTGGTGGATCATACGTACAGGGATGCCGTTATTCTAAGTGAAGATGTGGACAAGGACGGAATTCTCGAATTCGGGCTGCTTGAACGGCCGGCGGGCTGGGAGAATGCCGATCCGACGGAGGTGCCTTTCTTGGTTTCCTTCTATCAGTGGGACGGTGAACAGGGCACGATCTTCAAGGTGCAGCAGTATCGTGACAACCAGAATCTGTTTATTCTGAATATCCCCAAAGATCTGCACGGCAAAGTAACCATTGACCGCAATTCGGACAAAAACCGTTATTTGCGCTTCGTAAGGATTGAAAATAACGAAGTGCTTGCGGAAATCAAGTTTTTCCCGCTTTCACAATGGGACAATGTCAGCGGAGGCTGGGAAGAGCTGGTGCGAACAAGCGGCCAGGTAGTCGGTATTAAAGAGTCGGGAGCATTTAAACGCAAGGTGGGAAATATGTTAAATACAGCGGTGGAAAGGGAGGAGAGCAGTGAGTAAAGTTTTGATTCTTGAGGATGAAGAATCTATTCGCAGTTTTATCGTCATTAACTTGAAGCGCAACGGATTTGAAGTGTTGGAAGCAGGAGATGGGCACGAGGCTCTCAATCTGCTGAATTCGGTGCCGGATATTGATATTGCAC
Organism: Paenibacillus terreus; assembly: GCF_042138595.1. Lineage (NCBI taxonomy): Bacteria > Bacillati > Bacillota > Bacilli > Caryophanales > Paenibacillaceae > Paenibacillus > Paenibacillus terreus. The sequence continues at coordinate 308,376 of NZ_JBHIRX010000005.1, forward strand.
TGCTGGACGTGATGGTGCCCGGCATTGACGGCTTTGAGGTATGCCGCAGGGTACGTGAAACCAATGAACGGATCGGCATTATCTTTCTCACAGCCAAGGTTCAGGAGCAGGATAAGGTGTATGCTCTCTCTGTAGGGGCTGACGACCATGTCAGCAAGCCGTTCAGTCCGACGGAGCTGATCGCCCGCATCCATTCGCTGTTAAGACGGGTCAATGTGCACCGTGAGACGGCTGCCAAGGTGTCGTTCCATTCCGGCCCGTTTACGCTCGATCTGATTTCCAAGCAGTTCAAAAAGAACGGTCAGCCGATCGAGCTGACACCGACCGAGTTTTCGCTGATCCAGTTTTTCCTGGAAAAAGAAAACACGCCGCTCAGCAGGGATGTATTGCTTGACCACGTCTGGGGCAAGGAATATATGGGGGACCCGAAAATTGTGGACGTGAATATCCGGCGTCTCCGCCAGAAGATTGAGACTAATCCGTCAGAGCCCGCCTATTTGCAAACTGTGTGGGGTCACGGATATAAATGGAAAGGTCAGGGTCAATGATTAAGAAAGGGATCCGCAGGCAGATTGTCCTGCATTACTTCTTTGTGGTGTTTCTGGCTCTGCTGCTGGCGGAGGTCATTTTCTTATTTGCGATCAGAACCTATTATTACGATACCATCTACCGGCACATCGAGCTGCATGCCGATTATGTGGCAGATCTCTCCCAGCCTTTACGCATGCCGGGACAATCGCTGAACGCGAATTTGATCAATAACTTCAAAATAGAAAAAACGCTTCTGGAAGTGCTTGATGAACAGGGAAATGTCATTATCAATTCCACCGGCTTTGAATCTGACCGGAAAATTCAGACCAGCGACGTTGCCCAGGCCTTAGCCGGAGGAGATGGACGTTGGGTGGGCAAGCAACCGGAAACCGGCCAGCAGGTGATGGCTGTATCCAAAAAGCTGTCAGGCATCGGCGGAGATAACGTCTATATTCTGCGTTACGTAACCTCGCTTGATGTGGTGAACGACAGAATCTTTTATATTACGCTGCTGTCCATCAGTGTGGGAGCGGCTGTGTTAACAATCGTCCTCATTTTCAGTGTCGGTCTGGCCAATTCCATTGTAAGGCCGCTTAATGAGATTACCGAAGTGTCGGCCCAGATGGCCGAAGGAAAATTTGACGCCCGGATCAGAGGCAATTATCAGCATGAGCTTGGCGAGCTTGCAGCCACCCTGAACTATATGGCACAGGAGGTTGTGCATACCAATCAGGTGAAGGATGATTTTATTTCCTCCATTTCCCACGAGCTCCGCACCCCTTTGACCAGCATTAAAGGCTGGAGCGAGACACTGAATTCGGGAGGCTATGATCCGGAGGAGACGAAGATCGGGATGCAGATTATATCCAGGGAGACAGACCGGCTGATTGGGCTTGTGGAAGAAATCCTCGATTTCTCCAAGCTGCAGAGCAATGAGATGAAGCTGGTAATGGGAACCGTTGACCTGCGGGAGCTGCTGCAGGAGATCATGCTGAATGTGTGGGCCAAAGCGGAGCTGAAGAAGATCAAACTCAATCTTGATGCTGAGGAACAGCCTTATCTCGTGCACGGGGACGGCAACCGGCTCAAACAGGTATTTCTCAATATTGTGGACAATGCGATTAAGTTCTCGCATGAGAACTCCTATATTTTTATCAGCTTAAGAAAAGCAGATCAGCAAATCGCCGTATCCGTTCAGGATACGGGAATTGGAATCAGTGAGGAGAACCTGCAAAAGGTGAGAGACCGTTTCTTCCAGGTTGATCATCAGAACGGGGGAACGGGTTTGGGACTGACCATTTCCCAGCAGTTTGTCGAACGCCATGGCGGGGAAATGGCGATGGATAGCGTGCTTGGGCAAGGCACCACCGTTACGGTTAAGCTTCCCGCTCTGGAAGAACAGAGCGCTCCGGTAGAGTTGGTTGAAGCTGAAACCACTGAGCAATCGCATTGAGCATCATTCAGGGCGCTGCCATTAGGCAGCGTCCTTTTTAAATGCTCGATCCAAGCTGAAGCTGGAAAGCTACTGTCTGCACGACTTTCCGTTTTTTTGGTATGATAATCATCAATATACATAAGGAAGCGGGGACTCATAATGAATGATGGCAAAATTATAGATACTGTATCTACGAACCTGGGCTTATTGCAAATCACGGAGGCGGCCTCGTCGCAAACCGGCGTCGTCGCGGAATTGCTGCAGGAAGCGGCAGGCTGGCTGTCAGAGCAGCAAATCAAGCAATGGGACCGTTCCCTGTTTACCGAGCAGCGGGTTGCCGAATATTTTGCGGACCGAAAGGTATATGTCGCCTATATCAATGACGAGCCTGCCGGCATGTTTACATTGCAGGATGAGGATCCCGCTTACTGGAAGGACCGCAACGACAGCAGCTTCGGCTACCTCCATCGGCTCACTGTCCGCAGGCGCTGCAGCGGCGCGGGTATTGGAGAACATTTGCTGCGTACGGCAGAATACATTGTGGCAGAGATGGGGAAAAGAGGACTCCGTCTCGATTGCAGCTCAGACAACCCGAAGCTGAACACCGTGTACCAAAAACAAGGCTTTCGCTTCATGGGCATTTCGGATATAGGCGGGCGTTTTGTCAATCTTTATGAAAAGCAGCCACAGCAGGATACGGACAGGGATATCCGGTTCGAGTATATGCTGAACAAAGATTTGCCGCTCTTCCAGCAATGGGCTGGTACACCCGAGTTCCAGATGCAGTGGGCAGGTTCCTCCTGGGATCATCCGCTGCAGTTGGATACGCTGAACCAGTATATGGAGAATGCCAACAATCCTGCTGTCGGTGGAAAACTCGTGTACAAAGTGCTGCATGCCTTGTCCGGAGACACCATTGGCACCCTGTCCATCGGGATAGACAGGCGCAATCTGTCGGGCCGAATCGGCAAAGTTGTGATCGGTAATCCGGAATACCGGGGCAGAGGCTGCGGCCGCAGCATGATTGATGAAGCGCTCCGCATCGGCTTTGAAGGGCTGAAGCTTCACCGCATGACTTTGGGGGTGTTTGATTTTAATGAGCCGGCCATTCGGACATATGAAAACGCAGGCTTTAAGCGGGAAGGACTAATGAGAGAATGTGCCCGGATTGGCAATCGGTATTGGAGCCTCATTGAAATGGGGATTTTGCGTACCGAATGGGAGGAGAGAAGAGCTGCCCCTTACCTGAAAAAATCCTCTGATCTTTGACAGCGGCATACAGAAAAAAAGGGATATGCAAAGTTGCCAAACTTTTGCACATCCCTTTATCATTAAGAAGACAGACCTTCTGCACGCCGACGGGCGTTTTTCTCATATGCATCCTTCAGCAAGCGGGCAGCCTGAGGTCTGACGGCAGGCTTGCCGAGAACCGTTTCATACGGGCCGATAACCACAATTTCGTTGGCTGATCCCTTAATGACAGCACCATCCTTGATAACTGCGCCTTCTCCGATAATGGCCCGCTCAATGACGACATTGCGGCCGATTTTCACGTTTGGCATGACGACGCTGTCTACAATCCGGGTCGATTTCCCAACTTCTACACCGCAGAATACAACGGACCCGTTCGCGGTACCTTCCATATTGCAGCTTTCATGCACCAGGCAGTTGTTCAACTGTGGCAGTGAATTGCCGCGCGCACTCAGCTTTGGCCGCCATTCACGGGTAAACATCGGCCAGTCCTGGCGGTTTAAATCAATTTCACACTCACCCGTCAGCAGGTCCATATGGGAATCCCACAGGCTTTGCACGGTGCCTACGTCCTTCCAGTAGCCCTGAAATTCATAGACACACACCGGCTCCGCATCGGTGATCATTTTAGGAATGATATCCTTGCCAAAGTCATGGCTTGAGCTGTCGTCTGCCGCATCCATAATCAAAAGTTGTTTAAGGTAGCTCCATTTGAACAGATAAATGCCCATGGAAGCCAGGTTGCTTTCCGGCTGTTCCGGTTTCTCGGCAAAACGGGTAACATGCTTCTGCTCATCCGTGCTAAGAACTCCGAAGCGGCTGGCATCTTCCCAAGGCACCTCCATTACGGAAATGGTGGCAGCAGCTCCTCTCATTTTATGAGTTTCCAGCATTTCACGGTAATCCATATAATAAATATGATCACCGGAAAGAATGAGTACATGCTCCGGATTTTGCTGATCAATATACTCCAAATTTTTATAAATGGCATCGGCTGTTCCCAAATATTCTGAGCTGCCTGTATTATAGGAAGGAAGGAGCGTAATGCCTTTATCCGTCGCGCTGTTCAGTCCCCAAGGTTCACCCTCGCCGATATGCTGGTGAAGCGACTCCGCTTCATATTGAGTCAAAACACCGACCGTATCGATTCCAGAGTTCACGCAATTGCTGAGAGGAAAATCGATAATCCGGTAACTGCCGCCGAATGGAACGGCGGGTTTGGCTATGATTGAAGTCAGCGGTGCCAAGCGGCGTCCTTCTCCGCCAGCGAGCAACATGGCAATGCATTCTTTATTGTACATCTCGATTCCCTCCCGAAATTTTGTCAATGTAGTACATACATAAACGAAAATAGTCACTCTTGAAACGATCCAGACCTGTGAATGAATGGAAATAAGATAAATAATATTGCGGCCGCAAAATTCTTTTTCAAACTGGGAACAATGGGGTAATAACTTAGGTATAGTTTAACTATGTAAAGCAGGTGATCATTTGGAAGAGCAAGCTCAACCCATCCATTATTCAGCCAAGTTAAAGGCAGCCGGGGCGGTTTCGAGCCAGGACATTTATCTGTTCCATGAAGGAACACATTATAATGCCTATCGCTTCATGGGGGCGCAGATCACGGAAGAAAACGGCGAAAAAGGCGTCCGTTTTACCGTCTGGGCACCGAATGCACTGCATGTAGGGCTTGCAGCCAACATGAACCATTGGAACGGTCACAACCATTCCTTATATAAGATACCCGAATCGGGATTGTGGAGCCGCTTTTTTGCGGGGATCCAGGAGGGAACTTTTTACAAATATGATATTACAAGTTCTAACGGCGAACGCTTCCTGAAAGCTGATCCCTTCGCGGTGAGAGCTGAGCTGAGACCTGCTACAGCTTCCATCGTGGCAAGGCTGGACGGGTATACATGGTCGGACTCGGCATGGCGCCGCAAAAAGCGCGAGCCATACGGCAAGCCTGTGAACATCTACGAAATTCACCTGGGTACATGGCGGCAAAAAGAAGACGGAAGCTTCTATACATACAGGGAAATCGCAGATATGCTGGTACCTTATATTCAGGAAATGGGGTATACACATATTGAAATTATGCCCCTAAGCGAACATCCTTATGACCTTTCCTGGGGATATCAGCTGACAGGTTATTTTGCGCTGACAAGCAGATACGGATGCCCCCAGGATTTCATGTATTTTGTGGATCAATGCCATCAGGCCGGAATTGGCGTTATTCTGGATTGGGTTCCAGCCCATTTTGCGAAGGATGCACACGGACTTCGATTGTTTGACGGATCACCTCTTTTCGAGTATGCCGACCCTTTAACGGCCGAGAAGCCGGGATGGGGGACACTTACCTTTGATTTTGGCAAACCGGAAGTTCGTTCTTTCCTGATTTCCAATGCGCTCTTTTGGATGGACGTTTACCATATCGACGGCCTGCGGGTTGATGCGGTGACCAGCATGCTGCGTTTGGACTTCGAAAAGGAAGAGGGACGATTCAGCCGCAATGCCAGAGGGGGAATTGAGAATGAGGAAGCGGCAGCTTTTTTGCAGCAGTTGAATGAGACGGTATTCAACTATTATCCCTATGCTCTGATGATGGCCGAGGAATCGAGCGCATGGCCGGGCGTTACCCGGGCAACGAGTGAAGGGGGCCTGGGGTTTAACTATAAATGGAATATGGGGTGGATGAATGATACGCTGAAGTACATGGAAACGGGTTTTTCGGAACGGCCCAAGCGGCATAATCTGCTTACATTTCCTATATGTTATGCTTACTCCGAAAACTTTACGCTCCCTTTATCACATGATGAGGTTGTACATGGCAAAAAATCTTTATTGGATAAAATGCCTGGCAGTTATGAGCAGAAATTTGCCGGATTAAGGGTGCTGCTCGGTTATCAGATGACATCACCGGGCAAAAAGCTGCTTTTTATGGGCGGTGAATTCGGCCAGTTTATTGAGTGGAAGGATCAGGAGGCCTTGGACTGGTTTCTGCTTGATTATGACAGCCACCGCAAGCTGCACAGCTATACGGCCGCTTTGAATCATTTGTATCTGCAGGAAAAAGCGCTCTGGGAGCAGGATCACACGTGGGATGGCTATCAATGGATCAGCCCGGACGATCACATACAGAGTGTCATCAGCTTCGTGCGCAAAGGCAAAAAAGGAGGGGCTTTGATCGTTTTGATCAATTTTCAGCCCGTGGAGCGCACACAGTACCGGATCGGGGTGGAACGCCCGGGCAGCTATGCGGAAATTTTTAATAGCGACCGTGAGGAGTTCGGAGGAAGCGGCTTAGTTCATACGGAAATATTGCGCACGGTCAAGGTGCCCTGGCATGGGCAGAAGCAAAGCCTTGAATTGACGCTTCCGCCGCTTGGCATGGTTATACTGAAAAAGACAGTCAAACCGAGAAGGAGGAAACTGTTATGAATATTTTGTTTGCCGCCGCTGAAGTGCATCCTTTTATTAAAACCGGAGGATTGGCTGACGTCCTGGGAGCTCTGCCGAAGGCGCTGCTAAAGACAGGCAGCGATGTTCGCGTCATTTTGCCGAAATATGCGGGTATTGCGGAACAGTACAAAAGAAGCATGAAACCTGTCATGGAGAAGCGTGTGCAAATCGGCTGGAGGAATCAATTTTGCGGTATTGAGCAGCTGACATTGGACGGGGTTAAATTCTATTTTGTGGATAATGAATACTATTTCGGCAGGGAAGGCATTTATGGATACATGGATGATGGGGAACGTTTTTCTTTCCTGAACAGGGCCGTATTGGAGGTGCTACCGGAGCTGGACTTCAAGCCGGATATTCTGCACTGCCATGACTGGCATACGGCGATGATTCCTTTGCTGCTGCGCGACCAATACAGCCACCAGGAATTTTATCAAGGAATCAAAACGGTGTTTACCATACATAATTTGCTGTATCAAGGGGACTTTCCATATGAAGTGCTGACGGATCTGCTCGGCCTGGACAGCGGGTACTTTCATGTCGAAGGTGTAGAGCATTACGGGAGGGTCAATTTCATGAAAGCAGGCCTCGTATATTCCGATCATGTGACGACTGTCAGTCCGACGTACGCCACGGAGATTCAGACGGAATATTACGGATACGGGCTGGACGGCCTGCTGCGCAAACTTGGGCATGAAGGGCGACTGAGCGGCATCGTGAACGGTATCGATGTGAAGAGCTATAATCCGGCGGCCGACCCGCACATTTATGTCAAGTACCGGAGCAGCCTTGCCAAGAAACGGGAAAATAAAATCGGACTGCAGCAGGAATTAGGTCTACCCGTGCGGCCGGATGTTCCGCTGATCGCAATGGTTACCCGGCTGGTCAGCATGAAGGGATTGGATCTGGTTACCCGGGTGCTGGATGAGATGATGTATTATGACGATTTCCAGTTCGTTGTTCTCGGCACGGGTGATCCCTCCTATGAGCGCTGGTTTGACGCAACAGCCGGGCGGTATCCGCTGAAAATGTCCGCACAGATCCGATTCAGCGAGGAGCTTTCCCGTAAGATCTACGCGGCCAGCGATATGTATCTGATGCCTTCTCGCTTTGAACCGTGCGGCATCAGCCAGCTGCTGGCGCTTCGTTACGGAAGCATCCCGATCGTGCGTGAAACAGGCGGGCTGAAGGATACAGTCCATGCTTATAATGAGTTTACGGGGGAAGGAAACGGCTTCAGCTTCGAGCATTACAACGCGCATGATATGATGCATACGATGCGCAGAGCCATGGCATTGTTCCGTCAGCCGGAGCATTGGCAGCGGATCGTGCAGTCTGCATTCAAGGGGGACTATAGCTGGAATGTATCCGCAGAAGCCTATATGGAGATTTACCATAACCTTATAGGCTATCCGGTCAAGACCGCTTTTGTGGCTGCGGTGGACATCCCGGATGATGGTGATCAGGACGCGGGTGTGTGAAAAAAGCAAAAAGAGGGCGTATCCCCTGCAGCTAAGCAGTGCGGGAATACGCCCTGGCAATCTCACCTCTATTGCCGCGATCAACGTACTAGCCTATTCGCCCCCGCCACCGCAGCCGCTGCTGCAGGACGAACTGCTGCATGAAGAGCTGCTGCAGGACGAGCCCCCGGAGTCATGACCACCCGAAGTATGATGGTGGGAGGAAGAAGAGTCATGATCACGGTTGTCTGAAGATCCGCAGCCGCTTGCGGAGGAGCAGCCGGAGCCTGATGAATGGGCACGTGCCTTCTCTACTTCCGGATGGACCATCTGCTCCTCGAACCCCAGCGGTTCATTCATGGAGAACCAGACGGCGCTGAAGAGCAGGGCTTCCGGGTGCGAGTAATTGACCGGGATCAGATCATCTTTGTTGCCCCGCCTTGCGGTGTGCACATGTGACCGCAATCTTTTCAGCAGCCAGTTCACCGCTTCCCGGATTTCGGGCTGGTTGCGGTATCCGTACATGTTCCAGCGGGAAGTCTGCTGCAGGTCGGCAGACCTGTTTGCATACATTTCCAGCTCCTCTTTCGGCAGCGGTTCAGTAAAGAATCGTCCCCATAAATCTGCACTGTATTTATTCCATCCGAAGCTTTGGACGTAAACGGCATCAAACCAGGCTCTTTCCTTCGGCATCGGCTGGGAGCCGGCATGAGGGGCATGATGCAGCATACGTCCGTAAAAATGTCTGCTGAACTGCTCATATTCTCTCGTGAACATGAGCATTTGGTGCCAGACTTCGTCTAAGCGGGAGCTGAACATGGGAACACGGTCCAGCAGGGCACAGAGAATAAAGTAGCGCTTCAGCTCATGCCAGCGCCAGGCGTATTCCTGCTCGCTTATATCCGGGTTCTCCAGCAGGGTCCGGCTGCGGACCGCCTCGGCGTAAGAATCCGGCAGGCTGCGCTCCAGTTTTAACCACAAATCGGTGATGGCTTCGCTATTACCAGTGCCAGCAGATGCGGGAGCAGGGGCCTGGGCATAAAATAATCTTCTTCGTTTGGCCGCTCTTTCGCCTCTGCCGCGTCTTCTGAATTGCTGTATGATGATAAGGATAAGTACGGCAACCGCAATACCAAGCACAATCGTCATTCGTGTTCCTCCCGGTTATAGGCTGGCCTTCGCATTAAATTCCTGTTTGATTTGCGTTAGCAGCGCCTCATCAGTGATGATGTCAAACGCCGTACAGGCGAGGGTACGGGCAGCCAGGAGCATACCTTCAAGCGCTCTATCCTTCATGGCAAGGTCCCGGAATTCAGGCGTGTGCAGGGCGTGGTGCTCGTCAATCACCTGAACGTAAGGGTGAATGGCCGGACAGCGCAAGGACACATTGCCCAAATCCATGGAACCATGATCCCCGCCGCTGTGAATCAGAGCAGGCTCAATCCCTTCACCTTCCAGGTTGGCGGTAAAGACCTTCGATAAAGACTCGTTGGTAACCATCTCATCATAGGAGGTTTCATAGTTGGACACTTCCAGCCGGCAGCCTGCCTGCAGTGCCGCACCCTCCGCAATCTGTATGACACGTTTGGTCAGCACATTCAATTCTTTGCGTGTGGCTGCCCGTACATAAAATTGAGCGGAAGCATAATCCGGAATAATATTGGCGGCCTGCCCGCCCTGATTGATTATCCCGTGAATGCGGACATCGCTCTTAACCTGCTGCCGGAACGCGTTGATGCCATTGAAGGTCTGGATGACGGCATCCAGGGCGTTAATGCCTTCATGAGGGCTTGCCGCTGCGTGAGCCGCTTTTCCGAAAAATTCAAACTGCACCGCATCCAGCGCCAGAGAGCGTCCTGATGTTTCGTATTGATAGAGCGGATGCACCATCATGGCGGCATCGCAATCATCGAACAAACCAGCCGCCGCCATTGGCACTTTTGCCCCCCGCGTTTCTTCCGCAGGTGTGCCGTACACGCGAATTTCCCCGCCGATTTCATCAATAACCGATTTTAGTCCGACAGCCGCCCCGACACTCATCATGCAAATGAGATGATGACCGCACGCATGCCCGAGACCTGCCAGCGCATCATATTCAGCCAGGAAGGCGATCACAGGGCCCGCTTTGGCTGATTTGTAGGTTCCGATAAAAGCTGTCTCTATTCCCAGGACGGGAGCCTGCACCTCGAAGCCATGAAAAAGAAGCTCTTCCTTCAACCTGGCGGATGCAAGAAATTCTTCATTTCCCAGCTCCGGATTGGCGCCGATGTACAATGAAATGTCTTTAAAACGGGCAGAATAGCCGTTAATGGTCGTGCGAATGATTTGCTTCATCATGATCTCTCCAGACTACTTTGGTATAAATGTGAAAAGAGTTGAAAAAGTTACAAAAAGTTCATTGTTACATACATTGCATAATCATGCATTGTACTTTATAATGACACAGTTATGTTAATTATACAACGAAAACAAGGGGAGACAAAAGGTTGAATAAGCTACAACGTTATGCGGCCATTATGTTGGCTGGCATTATTTTTTTGTTGGCAGCATTGCCGGTGAATGCGGAAGGGGCGGATAATGGCAAGCTAGTGCTTGGGACAAGCGCCGATTTTTCGCCATATGAATTTCACAAAACGATCGATGGCCAGGATACCATCGTCGGTTTTGATATTGAAATTGCGAAGGAAATTGCAAAGGATCTGAACAAGCAGCTTGTCATTGAGGATATGGGCTTTGATGCTCTGCTCCCGGCTCTGCAAAGCGGCAGGGTGGACATGGTCATCTCCGGGATGACGCCTACCGAGGAACGGAGAAGAAGCATCGACTTCTCGGACAATTATTATCAATCCAAGCAGGTTGTGATGGTCAGGGCAGCCGACAAGGGCAAGTTTCCGACGATGGACAGCCTTCGTGGAGCTTCCATCGGCGTACAGAAAGGCTCCATTCAGGAAGAGATCGGTCAGGGAATCCCGGATGCCAAGCTGACCTCGCTGGACAAAATCTCGGATATCATTCTCCAGCTCCGCACGAACCGGATTGATGCCGCCATCATGGAAGACACGGTAGCTGCAGGTTATCTGGGAGACGAGCTTGTGCTGGCTGACGCCGTTCCGGACACAACCCCCGTTCAGGCGGCCATCGGTATCCAAAAGGGAAATACGGAGCTGCTGCAATCGGTAAATGAAACGCTGACCCGCTTGAAAAACAACGGGGATATCGAGCGCATGGTGACGGAAGCCAGCCAGCTCGCAGCAGGCACGAAGAATGACAAGTCACTGAATATATGGAATGTATTCTGGGAATACCGCCATTACTATGCCACCGGAGTGGGGTATACCTTGCTTCTGTCGGCGCTTGGCGTACTGTTCGGTTTTATCATCGGCCTGTTCATCTGTCTGATCCGGATGTCTGGCGTAGGCATTATTCAATGGCTCGGTACAGCCTATGTTGAGCTGCTGCGGGGCACGCCGATGCTTGTACAGCTCATGATCATCCATTACGGGCTGGCGCTGACATTTGGCATTAACTTTACGCCGCTTGAATCGGGGATCATTACGCTGTCCATCAACAGCTCCGCTTATCTGGCCGAGATTTTCCGGGCAGGCATTCAGGGCGTTGACCGTGGGCAGATGGAAGCGGCCCGTTCGCTCGGGATGAACCGCAGCAAAGCGATGCGCCATATTATTCTGCCGCAAGCCTTCAAAGCGGTGCTGCCGGCGATCGGCAACGAATTTGTTACCATTATTAAAGAATCATCCATCATTTCCGTCATCGGCATGGTCGACATTATGTATCAGGCTTCTGTTGTCAAGAACATCACTTATCAGGGCTTGAGTCCGTTCCTGATCGCGGCTGCCATTTACTTTGTCATGACTTTTGTATTGTCCAAGCTGTTGGGCCTATGGGAAAGGAAGTTGAGAGCAAGTGATATCCGTTAAAAATCTGCAAAAATCGTTCGGAAAGCTTGAAATCCTGAAGGGGATCGATATCGAGATCGGCAAAGGGGAAGTTGTCGTCGTGATCGGTCCCAGCGGGTCGGGGAAAAGCACCTTTCTGCGCTGCCTGAATCTGCTGGAGCAGCCGACAGGCGGGGAAATATTGTTCGAGGGCGAGCTGATCACCGCACCGAAGCATAATATCAATGCAACACGCGAAAAAATGGGTATGGTGTTTCAGCATTTCAACCTGTTTCCGCACAAAACGGTCATGGAGAATCTGACCATTGCGCCGATTCAGGTACGGGGCATGAACAAGCGTGACGCCGAAAAGATTGCTGAGGAGCTGCTGGCCACCGTCGGCCTTTCCGATAAAAGGGACGCTTACCCGAGCCAGCTGTCCGGCGGGCAAAAACAACGGATCGCCATTGCGCGGGCCTTGGCCATGCAGCCGCATGTGATGCTGTTTGACGAGCCGACATCAGCCCTGGATCCCGAAATGGTGGGTGAAGTGCTGGATGTCATGAAAAAGCTGGCCGAGGGCGGAATGACGATGGTGATTGTTACCCATGAGATGGGTTTTGCCCGCGAGGTCGGAGACCGTATCATTTTCGTCGACAATGGCAAGATCATCGAGCAGGGTACGCCTGATCAGGTATTTGGTAATCCCAGCCATGCACGCACGAAGGACTTTTTGGCCAAAGTGCTGTAACTCGTATTTAGCAGTTGATCCAAATCGGTGCCGGAATCACAGGAGCTGCATCTCGTTCTAATCGAGGTGCAGCTCCTTTTGATTCAATTCACTTGGAAGTAATCGGGATCATAATGTTGCTTCCAACGGTTGCTGCCATTTTGACAATACCTTCCGGATCGGAGTTTCTAACGTTCACATCAATACGAGGGGTGTAAGCCTCCTCCAATCTGTCAACTTCTGCATCAGTCAACTTGATCGCGAGTGCTTTAATGGCATCATCAATGTGGCTGGTTTGGATCGCTCCCACAATGGGTGCCGCCACAACTGGATTCCGGTACAACCAAGCAAGAGAGATTTCCGCACGGCTGACTCCGCGTTCCTCTGCAACTATACCAATCGCTTCCACAATTTTCTGATCAGCTGCGGCTGTCGCCGCGAAGAATTTGGCAGCGCCGGATTCAGCTTCAGTGCGCACAGTGTTTTCACCCCAAGGACGAGCCAGGAGTCCACGCGAAAGCGGGCTGTAGACAATGGTTTGAATCCCCTCGTCGGCACAGAGTGGAATCATTTCGTTTTCTTCCTCACGGGCCACCAAATTGTAATTGTGCTGCATGGATATAAAGCGTGTCCAGCCGTTCATTTTCTGGATGTGAAGAGCTTTGGCGAACTGCCAAGTCCTCATGGTTGAGGCACCCAAGTAGCGCACTTTACCCATCTTCACAAGATCGTGAAGGGCTTCCAGGGTCTCTTCCCATGGAGTAAAGGGGTCAGCGCGATGAATTTGGTAAAGATCAATGTAATCAGTTCCAAGACGTCTCAAGCTGTGATCAATTTCAGTCATAATTGTTTTCCGCGAGAGACCGAACGAGTTAGGTCCGGAACGCATGGGAGCACCAAGTTTTGTGGCAATGACGATATTCTCGCGTTTGGCGAAATCCTTGAGTGCCTTGCCGATGATTTCCTCGCTTGTCCCTTGCGAATACATATTAGCGGTGTCAAAAAAGTTGATCCCGGCCTCGATTGCGTGTTTAATGACAGAGCGGCTCTCTTCCTCGCTGATCGACCAGGAAGGGTAACCGATTGAGGGATCACCAAAGCCCATGCAACCGATGCAGATGGGTGAAATCTCAAGACCGGAATGACCAAGCTTAATATTTTGCATAGTTAAAGTTACCTCCAGCAATAGTTTTAAATACTATCCAAATTATAATTTCATTGCTGCAGCAACCGGTAATACAATCAAATCAAAAAACTGCCTAATCCTATCCATCCTCATCCGCTTTTTTGAGGCGACTCATATCCTTTTTGGGAGAAATACCGAACATCCGAGAGTATTCACGGATGAATTGCGTCGGACTTTCGTAACCAACTTGGAATGCTGTATCTGTGACATTCAATGATTCCATGATTAAAAGCCGCCGGGCCTCTTGGAGCCTCAACTGCTTCTGAAATTGAATCGGACTCATCGAGGTAATTTGCTTAAAATGCCGGTGAAACGACGGAACACTCATCTTGGCGATATCCGCTAGATCTTTAACGTGAAAAGAATCCTGAAAATGATTCAGAAGATGTTGGATTGCATTTTGTATATGAATAGCCGGAGTGCCATCCGTGACAATTTGTCTTAGTGGGCAACCATGCTCGCCGTGCAGAACTCTGTATAAAATTTCTTTTGTGAACAACGGGGCAAGTGCTGGAATGTCCGCTGGTTTATCCAGCAAACCAACCAGTCTCAGGACAGCATCCAGCATGGATACATCTAATTCGGCCACGTTCAAGCTGCGTCTTGACTTTCCTTTGGGGTTCACAGTTAGTTCGTCATCGCTTAATAGCTCTAGAATATCGCTTCGTGTAAATTCAATTTTACAGGACAAATTGGGGACTTCAGCGGAAGCTTCAAGTACCTCGGCGGTTACCGGTAAATCCATAGAGGCAACAAGGTAATGCGGAGGACCATACCTGAAACGCTCTTCACCAAATATGACATCTTTGATTCCTTGAACGACAATATAAATTGAAGGCTTGTCAATTTTATAAGGCATCTCCGTTCTTTTGGAATGATAAGGGCTGGAATGCCGGGAAAAGTAAAGGTTAGAAATTCCAGTAGACTGTTGCCCTTCTTCGAAGGTATGACGATCAACCAGCGCTGCAAGCTCTCTCTGCAAATTGTTCAATTGGACTGACACAAGATCCTCCCTAAAACATTCGAATTTAAAATTATTTGACGTTTCGGTTCTCAGAATCATGGGGCTTGAGTGTTATCGTGTACATCATTAAGCAAAAAGTGTAGATCAAAAAGTACCAGCAAGCAACTCGGAAGAAGGGGATTCGCCGCGCTCAGAGTCTAGTATTCACTGTGAGACGGGTGTCTAAAGGTATGGTGTTTGGGTGTCCGTTGCCTGATGCCTGTTGCCTCTTCATACAGCTTTGCATGATTATCCCTTTTGGTCAGAATGCGGGGGGTGAGGGAGCATAGGGAGAGGAATAAAGAGAAAAGAGATACGAAAAAAAGAGGCAGCTCAAGTGGGATGTACAGCTTGAAATAGAAACATATGTTTGGGATAACGAGTTAAAGAACGTATGTTCATATATTGTTGATTCGGGGGGAGTTCAAGCGGCAATGAGGGCCAGGGTCTTTTATTTTTTCAGGGCTTTGCTCCGCTTCCTTCTTCTCGCTCGGTCGGTTTCGCATCACCTAAACGCTCAGCTTTCTGCTAAGATCACCCCATAATCTTGAACCGATCTGCTTTCTCCTAAGATCACCTCATGATCTCGAACCGATCTGCTTCCCCATAAGGTACGATCCAAAAAATAATAGACCCATTCGATGGTCCAGAATAGCGTAACAACAGGCATTTTCGTGCCTCACTTGATCCGTTATTTTCTTTAATGTGCCTAAAGTCTATTTTCGGTTCCGGGTTTTCTTTACCTGATCCAATGGGATAATCATGCAAAGCCCCCGAAAAGAGAGTTCACATGCCTTGCACGGTCGACGGGAGGCTTGACTGCCAAGCACGGATGATTAGGTGATTGGATTTGTGTCTGCGAAAGTAGAATTATTGACAATCCCAAAATGGTAACATTTCCATAAAGAAAAGGTTACAAAATTGTGATAATATGCAGAAGGATCAACCTGAACATAAGAAAAACTTCTATCGACGCACATTCAAAGAAGCCAGACCGCGTTAAGTAGTAGTTTTTCTTGCGATTCCGGGAAGATAATGCCAGGAAGCTTATTCTTTTTGGAATCTAAAAAAAGTGCGGGAGACGGAATCCTGAGTCAGCTATCCCCGCAGGCATTTTTGGGAGGTACATACGATGAAATTAAACAAAATTATCAAAGCAGCCGTTATTACGGCGGGAATCGGACTAACCTTGAACACGGTATCGGTACATGCAGAGGCCGTTTATACGGCGAAGGAGGGGGATACGTATTACAATATTGCCACACAATACGATGTTAACCTCCAGGCATTGATGGAAGCAAATCCAAATATTCCGGCGAATAACATCTATGCAGGCAGACAGATCAAGCTCCCGGGCAGCGGGGAGCATGGGGGATTGGTCAAAGCAGCCACCTATGAAAAGAAGAATGCCGTGGCAGAAAAGTCGGACTACCAGGTAACCGCTTGGGGCAAAACATTTACTTATTCCAAAGAGATCAGTGTTAAAGCCTCAGCCTATTCAGCAGCCGCCGGTGAAAACGGAAAGTGGGGAGCTGTCGATTATTTTGGCAATTCCTTAAAGCTGGGAACCATTGCGGTCGATCCGAGCATCATTCCGCTCGGCACCAAGGTGCTGGTCACCGGCTATTCCCACCCTGGACTTCCCGATCACGCCTTCGTGGCAACAGCCAGTGATACGGGCGGTGCAATCAAAGGCAACCGAATTGATATTTTCATTCCCGGAAGTCCATCCTCTGTCAGCCAGTTTGGCTTCCAAGATGTTAAATTGTATGTAATCGAATAAGAAATTCTGATTTTGATTCATAATATTTATTATGTAAACCGAATAATAAACCTTCTAACCTCTGTAAGCGGTTGGAAGGTTTTTTATATCTTTAATCATACTGCAACGCTCATTTATGAGCCTGAATGTCGAGCTGCTGCGGTAAGGTAACAAAAACGTAGCCTTTTTGCCGTAACGTGCGGATTAGGGAGGGCAGGGATTCTATCGTTCCTTTCAGGTTGGAGCTTGTTCCTCCTCCTGCATGCATAAGTATAATCGAGCCTGGTCCGGTGGTCGGTACTACATTGCGCCGGATTTGCTCCTTATTCAGTCCTTTCCAATCCATGGAGTCGACATTCCAGTTGACGACGGTGTAGCCGCTGCGGCGCGCCCAGCGAAGCTGGGATTCTGTAATTTCACCGTACGGCGGTCTGATCAGAAGCGGCCTGTAACCTGTGCTTTTTTGTATGGCAAGCCCGGTTTTGATAATCTGCCGCTGAAATTGTCTGAGCGAAATTTTATTGAAATTGGGGTGATTAAAGGAATGATTTCCCACAATATGCCCTTCTCTCACCATGCGTTTTACGAGCTCGGGGTACCTCTCAGCCTTATCACCAACAACAAAAAAGGTGGCCTTGACATTATTTTTCTTTAAAGCGTCCAGAATATAAGGAGTGAAGCGGGGGTCAGGAGCATCGTCAAAGGTGAGGGCAATTTGCCTTGTACGAGGGCCCTGCATTTTGAACGTATCCGCGTATTTTTTACGCAGCCTGCTTAGCTTGCTCTCATCTGCTGCAGTGATGACGGCAGCGTCCATCGCTGCTTTATGCGTCTGCGGCGGCGGAGAAGAAGAGGAATGACCGAAGGCCATATGCAGTACGATCAGTATGCCAGGCAGCAAAAAAGAACGGAACATGGATTGCATCCTCCCTCATTGGTATTCAAAGGTCGTATTATCTTTCACCAATTGAACAGCATTTATTCCTGAATTGTTCCTACGGGATTTGCTCGAATGAAGCCGGGAAATATATAATGAATGACATAGAGATCGTAAAAAATGAAACCTGAAGCATCCGTCTACGTAAATGTAAGCATAATGAGTTTTTTTATCTGCATAATTTAAGGAGGAAACCAAATGTCACTTTTCAAACGGCTTCGCGATCTTACCATGTCCAATATCAATGCAATCATCGACAAGGCGGAAGATCCGGTCAAAATGACGGAACAATATATTCGCGATATGCAGGAGGATCTTGAGGACGCGGAAAAAGCGGTGGCTGCCCAGATCGCCATCGAGAAGAGATTCAAGCAGCTTTATGAAGAACAGGAAGCTTTGGTGAAAAAACGCGATGAACAAGCGCATACTGCGGCTAAATCGCAAAATGTAGATCTTGCGCGGCGGGCGCTGGAGGAGAAAAAAGCGGCCGAAGCGAAAATGAACGAGTACAAAGCAAGCTATGATCAGAACAAAGCTTCCGCCGACAATCTCCGCGCCAAGCTGGAAGAAATGCGCAAACAGCTTACGGAGATGAAGAACAAGCGTGATACGCTGGTTGCCCGTTACAATGCCGCCAAAGCGCAGACGGAAATCAATAATGCGATGAGAGGCTTCAGCTCCGACTCTGCTGCAGCAGGCATGAGAAGAATGGAAGATAAGATGCTGCAGATGGAAGCAAGAGCGGAAGCAAGCAACGAAATGTCCGACAAAGGCAAATCGCTGGATGATGAATTCAGGGAGCTTGAGAAGAAGAGCGCCGTGGACGATGAGCTGGCAGCGTTGATGAAGCAATACGAAAATAAATAAAGCTAGAACCACTGAAGGCGCTGCGGCATCTTCAAGGAAGCGAAGGGAGACGGGAGGTTTCCCTTCGCTTTTCACTGCAAATCAGGATAATGTTGGAGGATGAAGCTGATGGATCTGCAAACCTTGACGGCCATGTTCGTGTGGACAGTGGCCGGTGCGGTACTTTTGTTTGTATTGATGTTTGTTGACTCGCTGTTCACGAAATACAAGGATTTTGAAGAGGTCAAGAACGGAAATATGGCCGTGACGTCCCGAATGATCCTGAAGCTGATCGCGCAGGGATATATTTTGTCAGGCTCAATCGCTACCGCTTACAGCCTTGGCACCGCGCTTCTCTATTCCGTGGTGGCGTTTGTCATTCTGCTGATCATGGAAGCGGTGGTTCGTGTTCTGCTTCGCCACTGGGCACGCTTTGACCTTGACGAAGGAACACAGCAGGGCAAGCTGGGTTATGGTCTGTTCTCCGGCACACTGCATCTAGTCGGCGCATTCATCATTACAGCTTGCTTCTAATTAGAGGAAGTTCAAAAAGTCATCTTTTGATCACGAAGGAAGTCAGGAAGCGGACTCGACATCGAATCTTGAATTCAGCCGGGCCTTCTGGTGCTCACGTACCCCAAGTACGCTCCGCTCCTCAGTCCCTGTCTTCATTCAACCTTCTCGGTGCTGAAAACCTGACTTTTTGAACTCGCATTAACTAGAGAAAGGCGGGAACATTGCCATGGGCATGTGGAAACGAATTTCCAATCTGTTTGCCAAGCCTGAGCCTCCAAAGCGCGAGAAAAGCATGCTTGAGCTGATGCCTGGTGACATATGTGAGGTATCGCTCACCACTTATGAGGTCGTCGGGAGGGTACATAACCGTGCCCGGAACGCGGTCGTGCTTACGCTTCAGGATGGAAGCCATATTGATTATTTATATATTGAAGAACGGGAAATGCTGAAATTTGTGTTGTATCAACCCATTGACGGGCGTCCGGATACACCGGACGAGCTGCCGACCATCATGGAGCTGGACGGACTGGATTATCATCTTGAGGAGCAGTACGGCGGGACGGTATCCGCCGTTGGCAGAACCCCATTCACAAGCAGCGGGGAGCAGCATGTATGGCAGTATCAGGCAGACAACAACCGTATGCTGCGGATAGAGTGGCAGGACGGACGCTTTATGCTGTATGAAGGAGACCAAGTCATTCCGGGAGACGTGAAGGTCATCCGGGCAAGCTAGGAGAGGATACCCATGAACACACGCGCTGCCTGGCAGAGGAATTTAAAAATCATCTTGGCTTTATGCCTTTTTATGTCCGTGCTGAGCGGGTGCGGTGCGCCATCGGTCAAGGATACGTATCCGCTTGAATCGGTAAACGGCAGCGGCAATGCCACCTCGTACGTATACCGGGCAGCCGACAAAACGGTGCCGGAGGTGGCCAAGGAGCTGGCGAACAGCCGTACCCCGGAGCAGATGTCGCCTGAAAGTACGGAACGCATGTTCCTTGTATATTCAAATGAATGGTACCACCTGCAGCAGGATCCCAAAAAGCCTTCGGATACACTGATTGAAGTGGACACCAAGCAGTATGTGCAGCAAAATTACAGCTCAAGCTTTCTGCAGGGCTACCTTGTAGCCAGTCTGCTGGACGATCTGTTTGATACCATGCGAGGCGGATCATACAGAGGTTATACCAGCCGGGACGTCTATAAGCCGCCTGCCGGTCAATATCATGCGCCTACAAAGAGCGAGAAAAAAGCGATTCCGCCCATTACGGTTGACCGCAGCGGTTCGGTCATCCGGCGTGGCGGCACAGGCTCTGCCGTGGGCAGCGGCGGCAGCATATTTGACCGCGGCGGCGGCGATCAGAGCTCACCGAGCAGAGGCACGATTAATCGGAACAAGGGTGGCAGCATCTTTGATTCTCCGCGCAAATCCATTACCAAACCGAAGACACGCATCGGCTCAGGCAAGATCAGCAGGCGAGGGCGACGATGAGAGAAGGGAATCCCGATCATTCGGTTCGGGATTCCCTTTTTTTCGTGTTGATTATATTATTACAAGGATAATACATTCGTGCTGGTGAAATCCGACGGTCAGGAAAGGGATTTGCTGTAAGGCTTGCCTTACTGAGGTGGATCAAGTTGCCAACGGACGTTTTTCGCGATATAACTGGAACATAGAGAAAGAGATCTGGAGAGCGTATAAGTGTTAATGAAAAGGGTGGTTTTATGAAGTATAGTGATGACTATACAAACGACAAATTCAAGCGGCGTGCCATTTCGGTTGAAGAAGCACAGAAGCGAGTAATGGAGCATGTCAGACCGGGGATAACCGAGATCGTCCCGCTGCCTGAGGCGCAGGGCCGTTTTCTTGCCGAACCCTTGCATGCGCCGCATCCGTATCCGCACTTCCGGCGTTCGGGAATGGACGGTTATGCGGTGGTAAGTGCGGATACGAAGAATTGCAAGGATGATGAGACCGTATGGCTGCGTGTTGTGGATGAAATCCCCTGTGGATATGTATCTGACCGGCTGATTACCTCCGGACTGGCTGCCAGAATCATGACGGGAGCACAGGTGCCTGAAGGAGCGGATGCTGTTGTTATGCTTGAGGCGACGCGGCTGCGCGAGGAAGCAGGGGACGTATACGTCGGATTGAAGAAAATAGTGGAGCCGGGAAATAACATCACGCCTGTTGGCTACGAGCTGCAGGAAGGCGAACTGCTGCTGGAGAAGGGAACGCGGCTAGGGGCCGGTGAAATTTCCGTGCTGGCCACGTTCGGAATTCACAGCGTACCCGTTATTCGCAAACCTCGGGTAGCCGTCATTTCCACGGGATCGGAGCTGCTGTCTGTGGACGAGCCTCTGCAGCCGGGGCGGATCCGCAACAGCAACAGCTTTATGCTGGCTGTACAGATTCGTGAAGCAGGGGGCGAGCCATATATTTTCGGCTCCGTACCGGATGACGTGAAAGCGGCGGGCAGAGTGGTGATGGATGCGCTCCAGAATTTTGATTATGTGGTCACGAGCGGCGGGGTATCCGTCGGCGATTATGACATTATGGGCGACCTGGTCAGACAGGAAGGCGTTGATTTGCTGTTTAACAAAATAACGATGCGGCCTGGCAGCGTCACTACGGCAGCCGTGATTAATGGCGGTCTTCTCTTCGCATTGTCGGGCAACCCTGGCGCATGCTTTGTCGGCTGTGAGCTGCTGCTCAGACCTGTCATCAGGACGATGCTCGGCGCGCCGCAGCCATTTCTCCCGCGGTGGCAGGTTCTGCTGGGGGCGGATTATAACCGGGTGAACAATTATACGAGGTTCGTGCGGGCGAGAACAGAGATCCGTGACGGCAGGGTTTATGCCGTGCCTGCCGCGGTTGACGAATCCAGTGTTATGATTTCCATCAAAGACAGTGACTGCCTTATTGTTATTCCACCCGGAACGGGCCAGCTTGAAGAAGCGGACAAGATCGAGATCATCAAGCTGGAAGGTGG
Source organism: Paenibacillus terreus (assembly GCF_042138595.1). Taxonomy (NCBI): domain Bacteria; kingdom Bacillati; phylum Bacillota; class Bacilli; order Caryophanales; family Paenibacillaceae; genus Paenibacillus; species Paenibacillus terreus. The sequence goes on from NZ_JBHIRX010000005.1 coordinate 330,384, forward strand.
AGGATGGTCATGAGGCACAATCGTAAAGTGAAGCAGCCGTTTGTTTGTCAGATTGTCGGGTATAAAAATACGGGGAAAACCTCTTTGCTCGCATCGGTTTTGAGCATTCTCAAAGCGGGGGGGCACCGGGTGGCCGTCATCAAGCATGATGCACACGGCTTTGATATGGACCATCCGGGAACAGATACATACAAGCACCGCGAGGCGGGGGCGGAGGGCATTGCCATCGTTTCAGCGGGACGTACGGCGGTTCTGGAGGAAAGAGCCGCCGGACTGGATGAGCTGATCGGGCGATTTGACACCTATGATTGCATTTTGATCGAGGGATTTAAGGAAGCGCCTTTCCCGAAGCTGGTTATGATCAAAGAAGCCGGGGACACCGGGCTGCTCGGCAGCCTGCCATGTGTGGCAGGAGCCGTCTGCTGGCCGGACATGACGGAGCAGGTGCGGCGGCAATTTGCTGGCTTGACCGTGTATGGTACAGAGGATGCGGAGCGGGCCGCACGCTGGATTGAAGAGCGGATCAAAGGCTGAGTCTAGGAATCCGCACGGCGTTCAATGGCTTCGGACATTGTTTTATCTGTCAGATGGGCATATACCTCGGTCGTTTCCGTGGAGGCATGGCCAAGCTGTTCCTTGGTCTTGTAGATATCATTTTGCAAATAATAATCCGTAGCGAAGGAATGCCGCAGCTTATGGACGGTTAGCGACGGCTTACCGTACCTTTTGGCATATTTGATAATCATCGCCTGAATGGCCCGTTTGGTCATCCGTTTTCCTTCATTGGTGCCATTCGGCAGAGCCACGAACAATGCCTTTTCCCGTTTGGTTACGCGGTAACGGTGCTGACGGACGGACAGATACAGGGCCAGCTCGTCTTTGGCCTGTTCCCTGAAATAGACGGGGGATTTGAACGTCTCATCGTTATTGCCTTTGCGGTAGACATACAGCAGCTTGTTGGCAAGGTCCAGATCGTCCAGATTCAGATTGACCACCTCGGATACGCGCAGCCCGGAATTGAGGATGAGACTGGCGATGCATGCGTCGCGCTCCTTATTCTGTTCATAGGCATACTGCGCCTGTTTATTATTTTCTATATCATGGCCATAACCTTCGTGAATATAAGCGATAAATTCAAGCAGCTCATCGTCTTCAAGAATTTTGCCTTTGAGTTTGGCGGCTGTATCCTTCGGCTTATGTACACGCTTGATTTCGACCTTGGCCATAATATTGCGCTTCAGCAGGGGATAAAAGTTTTCATCCTCTGCAATCTGGCTAAGATAATGAAATAAGGAGCGCAAGGACGACAGCTTGCGGGATACGGTAATTCTGGAGTTGGCGCCGTCCCTTTTGGTTGTTAAAAAAAGACGAAACCCGGTAATACTGTCCATATGCAGCTTTTCCAGCTCCTCCAGGGTCACGCCGCTGTTCGTATCAGCCGTGGAGAGCCCCTCAGCCCGCAGCCAGGAGAAGAAGATCTCATAATCCCTGATGTACTCCAGCAGGGTGGAGGGAGACAGGTCAGGCAGCTTGTAATCGATAAATTTCTGCACATACCAGGGCATTGCCGGCAGCTTTTCGTCCAGCTTGAGCCGGTCGATTCCTTTTTGAATGTTCATCGTCTGCACCTCTGATTTCATGGTTCTTGAATATTTTAGCACAAAAAGGGGCCGACGGCGGACGAAGCTGCTGCAATACCGACTACTGAACAAGAAGGAGTGCGGCAGAAGCGTGAAAGGTGATCACATGAAAACGATGTTAAAGCTGGCAACGTGGGAGCAGCGGCCGATCATGATGCGGCTTATGCAGTTCTATCTGTATGATTTCACGGAGTTTATCGAAATTGATCTTTCAGCAGACGGCATGTTTCCCGATTATCCGGATCTGGACCAATACTGGACAAGCGGGGACCGCAAAATGGCCTTTATTATGTGGTATAAGGGGAAGCCGGCCGGTTTTGCCCTGGTGGACAGGCTTGATGACAAGCTTGAAGGTGACTATTATATGGCCGAATTTTTCGTCATGCGCCCTTTCCGCAGATACGGCATCGGCTCCTGGGCCGCACGTGAATTGTTCAGCAGGATGAGAGGCAAGTGGAAGGTAACACAGGTGAAAAATAATGTCCCGGCGCGCGCTTTCTGGCGTAAGGTGATCGGTGAATACACAGGCGGAAATTTTACGGAAAAAATACACCCCTGGAAAGGCAACCCCAGCCAGTATTTTACTACATGAAATAAAATGTCAATCGGAGACCGTTCATGTTTCCCGATTGGCATTTTGCTGATTTCAGCCGGTATTTAATCCTGTGAAATTTTATAGTATAAGGTCCTTAATAATATTGATATTTAATAATATTAATGATCCTGTTCGTTGTACTTTTTTCACCCGATGGAATAATAATATGCGACATATGAAAATAAATATAACATTAGGATTGTCAACGCAATAGCTTTGCAATAATATGGAACAAAAGATAAGCGACACCGCTTTATATCCCACAAAAAACTCCATTTTTGCGTAATATTATATCACGTAAAATCCTCTCTATCCCTCAAGTGGATACTGACAATTCTTGTATTCTGATTATTACACTCGTTGGAATAAGTGATTCACCATTTTATACGGGAGGTGACAAACACGTTAAGTTGTAAACCAAGCGGTTTAACCGGTAAGCCCAGAAACTTGCGAAAGGGTGATCACCATGTCCGTCGATATGAATAGGGCGGAGACCACAGCGCAAAGCAAAGTACGGTGGAGGGGCAGGCTGCGTTCCAACGAGATTACGGGTCTGCTGTTCACAGTTCCATTACTGATCGGGGTGTTAGGCTTTGCTGTCTATCCGATGGTTGAAGCGCTCCGGCTTAGCTTTCATCAGACCAACGGGGTGACAGGTGTCTGGGTCGGCTTTGGCAATTATGCAAGAGTGCTGAAAGACGATATGTTCTGGCGATCCTTCTACAATACGTTGTATATGGGTGTTCTGTCTGTCATCCTGGGTATATCGTTCTCCTTTATCCTGGCAACCTTGATCCATGCCATTCCTCAGACCCGCCTCAAAAACCTGTTCAAAGCCGTTTATTTTTTGCCAAATGTGATTTCAGCTGTCGCCACGAGCATCCTGTTTTCCTTTTTGTTTCATCCGGGCCAGGAAGGGCTCCTGAATTATGCTATCAGCTTTATCGGAATAGAGCCGGTCGGGTGGTTCACCGATCCGCAGTATTCTCGTTTTAGCATTGTACTTATGCTGCTGTGGGGCGCATTGGGATACAACACAATCATTTTTATCGCCGGACTGCAGGGAGTACCGAAGGATTTATATGAGGCCGCAGAAATCGATGGAGCCGGCCCATTCAAAAAATGGCGGTATATCACCATTCCAACATTACGCCCTATTTTTGTTTTCATGATCGTCATCGGCATCATCAACGCCATGAAGCAGTTTACCAACGTTTGGCTGCTTGGCGGAACGGCCGGCAATCCTGCGGGATCGCTCATGACATCCGTGCTGTATATTTACCGCAACGCCTTTTTATCCTCACAGATGGGAATTGCCACCGCAGCATCCTATTTATTGTTCGTGTTTATCCTGTTGGTTACACTGATCATCCTCACACTGAGCCGCAAAAGCAATACAGAATAGGAGGGAAAGCCGATGCCCCTGTTAAGATTGCCCGCCCACTCCGCCTCCGGCCGTTCATGGCGCAAACAGCAAAAGCTGAGCCGCGCCTTGATCCTCATTGTTCTTTCGATAGGCTCTGTCATCATGGTGCTGCCTTTTGTGTGGCTTGTTCTGACCAGCTTTGACTGGTCCGCCCGTTTGAACATCCCTTTTCCGCCGCGCTTTTGGCCCAAAACACCTTCTGTCCGAACCTATGAAGCGGCCATGAACAATATCGACCTCTTCCGGTATATCTGGAATACAAGCGTAGTCGCGGTTGGGGTGATATTGATCAGTCTGCTGTCCGCGCTTCTGTCCGGTTATGCCCTTTCCAAAATTCGCTTCCGCGGTGCCCAGCTTATTCTTGTCCTCGCTCTGAGCACCATGATGATTCCCTTTGAGATGACCATGATTCCGCAATACATGATTTTTGCCCGTTTAAACCTGCTTGACAGTTACTGGGTATTTTTTCTCCCAGCGCTCAATTATGCGTTTGGCACGTTTATGGCAAAGCAATTTGTGGACCAGCTTCCAGGCAGCCTGCGTGAAGCCGGCAAAATGGACGGTGCGCACGAGCTCTCCATTTTCTTCCGTATTTATGTGCCATTATGCGGTCCCGTCATTGCGACCATGATCATTCTGCAATTCCTGGCGGTCTGGAATGATCTGATGTGGCCCATGCTGGCGCTAAACAGTACGGATAAATATCTGATTCAGCTCGGATTGGCCATGTTCAGCTATAACAACGGGGAGAACCAGATGCCCTCCATCATCATGGCGGCCACCACGGTCAGTCTGCTTCCCGTATTTGTGCTTTATATGTTTTTACAGCGGTACATCGTGGAAGGAATTGCCCTGACCGGAATCAAGCAGTAAAGCAATGAGGCAGCTATCTCCCATGCTCAAGCAACGGAGTTGAAAAATCACTTTTGGAGGGGTACAGATGAAAAAGTTAATGGCCTTAATTATCAATGTGCTATTGGTAGTTATGCTGGCGGCTTGTTCCTCCGGTTCGGGAGCCGATTCCGGAACGTATACAGCACCCGAGGTGGAGAAGGTATCCGATATGGAAGGAACGGTCAAGGTGGCTCTGGCCGGCTGGCAGCTGGAGGACGGAATCGACCCGATCACCGGCAATCAGGTGACCGGATTCAATAAGTATGTGGAAAACACCTTCAATAAAATGTACCCGAACATCAAACTTGAAGTGACGCAGATTCCGTGGGAAAATGCGCAGGCCAAACAAAAGGCCCTGCTGATGTCGGGTGATGTGGATGTATTGTATACGGGAGGGGCCTTTGCCGCTCAATTTTATCAGCAGGGGCTGCTGCGCGGCATTGATGATCTGATTGCCAAGGATACCTCATTTGATCCGACCATCTATCTGGAGGGCATTTGGAACAGCTCCTACAGCACCAAGTCGAGTGACGGTGCCGTGCAGTTTGGCATTCCTTCCGTGCTCGGCAAGCGTGTGACGATCTATGACAAAACTATTTTCGACCAGTGGGGAGTAGAGCCTTTGTCCGAAGTACCGACCCCGGAAGAAATTTTGGAAAAAGCGAAAAAAATGACCGGCAAGAATCCACAGACAGGGCAACCGAATTATGGACTCTGGTTCAACGGCAGCTCCCTGAATCAATCCACCTTTGTGGCATTGACTTATTATTATGGGGCCAAAGGCGCCGAAGGCAGCCTCGCGGATCCGAAGAACATCAAATGGGAGCTGAACACACCGGAAATGAAAAAGGTGATGGAATGGCTGAGTGAAGCAGCCAAGCTTGCTCCGCCAGCCTTCGTTAACGGCAAGGGAGCCGAAAATTTCGGCATTGAGGATAACCCTATTGCGATTGCATTGGATTCTCCCGGCTCCGGTACGATGAGCGAATACAGAGCGACAGGAAATAAGGAGCTTATTGACCGTTTTGTTCCGGTGATGAACATTGGCCCAAAAGGTGAAGGCTGGGTGGCGATGGACCCGATCATCATGGCGGCCAATACGAAAAATCCAGAGGCGGCATGGGAAGTCATGAAATTTTTGTCCAGCTATGAAACGCAAAAATGGGCCTATCTCAATTTCGATATGACCCCGACTCTTAAGGAAGCGGATTTTGTGGAAGAGGAGAACGGTTTTGTCCAACGGGCCATGCAAATTGCGGACATTACGACTCCAACACTGATGGACGAAGCCAATCCGTTTTATAACAGCGAAATCGTGCCTGCAGTCAACGGCTTTATCAGCGAAGCGGCCAACGGCGGATCACCGGACATTGACGCACTGCTGACCCGCTTGCAGACCCGGGCGGAAGCGTGGTCAGCTAGCCAGAAATAAATACCAATCCTGCCCCTTTAGCAGATTTTTTACAGAGCCTCCAGTTATCTGGGGGTTTTTCGTATCTTTAATATTATTATCTCAGCTTTCGCAGCATGAAATCGGAACACAGGCCTTGATGCAACTGGGCAAAACGGGGATCCACTGCTGGAGTTGACGCTGAATCAGCAGACACTTTTTTCTAGCTTTTTTGGAAGAAGGGATTCGCCCCACTCAGAGTCCAGTACCCAGAGTGAGACGGGTGTTTATAGGGTATGGTATCTGGTATTTGGTATCTGGTATTTGGTGTCTAATGTCTGTTGCCTGATGTCTGTTGCCTGATGCCTGTTGCCTGATGTCTGTTGCCTGATGCCTGTTGCCTATTGCCTATTGCCTCTCCATACAGCTTTGCATTGCATGATTATCCCTTTCGCTCAGAAGCGGGGGTTGAGGGTCTAAGGGAAGAAATAAAGAGAAAAGTTATACGAAAAAAGAGGCAGCTCTAGGGGGATGTTCGGCTTGTAATAGGAACATATGTTTGGTATAATGATGAAAAGAACCTGTGTTCGTATTTTTGTTGATTCGGAGGCGAGCAGACATGGAAGTCCAAGCGGAAACAGAACTTCAATCCTTTAGCTGTCGTTATCATAACGAGCAGGACTGCATGGAGGCATTGATCATGATGAAGTGGCCGAACGGCTTCGTCTGCCCGCGTTGCGCTCACACCCGCTGCAGTCGTCTGACTTCCCGGCGCATTC